>CAJWYF010000019.1 GCA_913049535.1 uncultured Synechococcus sp. | reverse complement strand
TCCAGGCCAGCCACCACGGCCTTGCGGGCCTCGAAGCGATCCAGCCCCTCGAACTTCCCGGCCTCCTTGTTCATCGTGCCGTTCTTGCGCATCACCGTGATCTGGGGAAGACCGTGGCGCTGGCCGATGGCGAAATCGTTGGGGTCGTGGGCCGGCGTCACCTTGACGCAGCCGGTGCCGAACTCCTTCTCCACGTGGTCGTCGGCCACGATCGGAATCTCCCGCCCCACGAACGGCAGGGTGAGGGTCTGGCCCACCAGATGGGCATAGCGCTCGTCGGTGGGGTTCACCGCCACCGCCGTGTCACCCAGCATCGTTTCGGGCCGGGTGGTGGCCACCTCCAGATGGCCGTCGCCGCTGCTGAGCGGATAACGGAAATGCCAGAGGTGGCCGTCCACCTCCTTCATCTCCACCTCCAGATCACTCACCGCCGAACCGGAAGCGGGGCACCAATTCACGAGGTACTCACCGCGGTAGATCAGCCCCTGCTCGTGCAGCCGCACGAAGGCCTCCTTCACCGCCTCACTGAGACCCTCATCAAGGGTGAAGCGCTGGCGCTTCCAATCCACCGAGTAACCCAGCCGCCGCAGCTGGCCCACGATGCGGCCACCGCTTTCGGCCTTCCACTGCCAAGCCCGCTCGAGAAAGGCGTCGCGACCGAGGTCGTGGCGGGTCTTGCCCTCCTCTTTCAGCTGCTTCTCGAGGATCGTCTGCACCGCGATCGAGGCGTGGTCGGTTCCCGGAAGGCAGAGCACGTTTTGTCCAGCCAAACGCTGGTAACGCACGATCGTGTCGATCAGAGCCGTGTTGAAGGCATGGCCCATGTGCAGGCTGCCGGTCACATTCGGCGGTGGGATCACCACCGAGAAGGGCTCCCCGGGGGCGTCAGGGGAGGGGTGAAAGGCACCGGAGCTCTCCCACCCCAGCTGCCAGCGCGCCTCCGTGGCCTGGGGGTCGTAGGTCTTGGCCAGTTCGCTCACAGCAGCAGCACCTTTGCGAGGGGCCATGGTCGCAAAGGGGTGATCAATCCCTCTGCCAAGGGATCGCCACCAGGGCCTCAAGCTGTTGCCAATGGGCCGGTTCTGCGTCCACCAAAGCCACGAGCCCCGCCTGATCAAGGGCCGCCAAGACCTCCTGCTGCGGCAACGGCCGCGCCGGGCCCAGGGGCATGACCAGCACCTGCTCCTCTGCTGGATCCGCCATCAGCTTGAGGTCCAGGTCCCCCAGCTCCCGCTCAAAGAAGAGCCGCCGCAAGCGACCGGTCAGCACCGGGCCAAGGGCATGGGCAAAGGCTTCGAGCTCCTCATGCCGCACCCCAGCGCCGCACTGCAACGACAGCCAGATCAGAAACTTGGCCCAGCTTTCACGGGTCCACAGCGGCTCAAAGCCGTCACGTTCACGGCGCACCAGTTCCTCGACGGCGAAATGGAGCAGCGCCCCTTGCAGGTCCTGAGCTGACGACGCGGCCATCGGGCCTTACCGAATCACAATCACCCCCTCCTACCAGCTGATCAGCAAGGCAGCGGCCATGGACCTCACCCCGTCACTGGCAGTGGTGGAGAGCCGGCGCCGGCAGGGGGAGGTCCTGCTGCAGGGCCGGCGCTTGGTGCTGTGCAGCAGCAGCTGGCCCCTGCTCGTCAGTCAGGTCTGTGTCCTGCAGCGTGGGCCGCAGCTGTTGGGGGCATGCACTACAGAAGAGGAGGGCTTGGCACTGGTGATGACCCACCGGCCCGAACTGCTGATCTGTCACGACGGCCTGGATCAAGGCAATGGCCTTCGCCTGATCAGACGCGCCAAAGCGGCCATGCCGGAGCTGCGCACGTTGCTGATCGTGCAGGAACCGCAGCGGTTTGCCTGGAAACAGCTGCTGCACCTGGGCATCGATGCGGCCTGCAGCGGTACTCAACTGGGCCGCGGTGTGGTGCTCAAGGCCCTGAAAAGCCTCGAGCAGGGGGGCTGCTTTATCGACCCGGCACTGCGCAGCACCAGCCCCCTGGCCAGGCCGCAGCTGACCGGCCGGGAACAGCAGGTGCTTGAGGGGCTGCAACGCTATGAATCAACCAAGCAGCAGGCCAAGCGGCTTGGACTGCAGCTGAGCACCGTGAAGGGCTACCAGAGGCAGCTCTACAACAAGCTTGGAGCTCACTGCTCCACCCAAGCGGTGCTGCTGGGGCTGCACAACGGACTTCTGCAGGCAGACTAGAAACGTTGCAAGCGCCGCCATGGCCCTCGATTTCAACGATCCCGATCTCGAACTCTCAGATCTGGTCTACGCCTACCAGAGCTGGGTCCTGGCGGTTCTCAATGACGAGAAGCTCAATCCAGAAGGCGAAAAGCTGGCCAGTGAGGAGATTGCAGAAGACGCCATGAACGCCCTGCGCTTCCTGCCTGCAGAGGTCACCTCCACCGTGGAGAGCACCCTGGCCCGGGCTTATGACGTCGATGCCGAGGAGCTAGCCGAGCTGCTGTTCCCAGAAAGCTGAGCCCCGAGAAAGCCAATGCTGGCTGCCCACGCCTCATCAGAAGCCTGAGGATCCCAGCGCGGACCGTCATCGCGCATGAACGTGTGATCGGCGTCGAACACCAAATGGTGATAACGCAAACCACTGGTTGCGAAAGCGGTGAGGATTTGCTCGCGGGCCTGCTGAGGCACATGCGGATCCCGGCTGCCAAAAATCGCCAGGACTGCTCCGTTTATGGAGCGGCAATGCTGCAGGGTGTCCGTTGGTTCATCACCGAGAACGCCGTCATGAAGTCCAGTGGGGTAGCAGCACACGCTTGCTCTGATGCGCGCATCAAAGGCAGCACGAAACGTCAGATGGCCGCCAATGCAAAAGCCCATTGATGCGAGCTTGTCTCTCTGGACTTCAGGCTGGTCCATCAGCCAATCAATCACTGCCTTGGTATCGCGATCAAAGTCATCCACCGCCGTATGGCGGGCGTCATGGTTGCCGCGTAGACGCCCAATACCGCCAGGGGTGAGCACGGTGCCAGGTGGTTCCAGTCTGTGGAAGATTTCCGGTGCGGCCACCACATAGCCGTAACCAGCCAAACGGTGAACCAAGCGCAAGATGGGCTCGCCCAGTTGATAAATATCTGAGAAAAATAAAACTCCCGGGAAAGGGCCAGGCTGTGCGGGCTTCGCAACATGCAGGCGCAACATCGAATTCCCCAGTTCAAGCCCAATGTCTTGTTGCTGGATCTGCACGAATTCAAGTCTGCACACCAGCAGAATAGGAAATCTGGTGCATTCAGCTGACGGCCCCACCACCCGTGGCTAGAGACTCCGAAGCAGCACTTTCTGCCGTGGCTCGACAACCTCTCGGCGTCACCATGGTCATCGCTGCCATCGGAAGCATCCTGGGTTCAAGCGCAGCACTGGCGCAGGTTCCCCCCAGCCAGCTGCGCGCCGGCAACCTGGCCCGCATGAAGGCCGAACAACTCAATGGCGGCTTGAGCAACTACGCCACCGCGCGCTGCATGCACCGCTCCGGTGGAGGACCTTGCATGGTGAACGCCAGCGCCAATGGCTATCGCTTCAACATCCCCGGAGGCCCACCCGGCTGGCAGCCGTTGGGGCAGCAACCGACCTTGGAAACCGAGCTGTTGATCTCGCCCGATGGCAATGCGGTCAAGCAAGTGATCTACAACGGCTCACCGCGCTGAGGACTGATCGAGCCATGTCTTTTCTATTGAAGGTGCACTGGAGCATCAAGCCTGGCCTGGAGGAGCGCTTCAAGGCTGCTCAGCAGGAGATGGCGCAAGTCATGCTCCAACATCCAGGCGTCCTCACCTACCACGCGGATTACCCCGAGCCTGGGGTCAGCGAATGGGTTGAGCTGTACGCCAATGACGACACCTTTGCTGCTCACCTCGATAATCCCAAGGGCCATGCCCCCCTGAGCGTTCTGGTGGAATGCTGCAGTGCCATCAGCTGCCGTTGCTGGGGCACACCAAACGATGAATCTCGTGAACGCCTCAAGGCATTCACTGCGACCTACCCGTCATCGGGCTCAGAGTCCTTTGTACTGAACCCCCACGCCGACCTGAAATCGTCAATCTGACGATTCATCACTCCCATCTGGAGCTGATCATGCGTCTTTGAAAAGGAAAACCCCGCCGTCAAGCGGGGTCCGTGTCCTTTCGCCCGCGCCAAGAGTCTCATCAGCGCACAGGGAGCAGCGTGCCTGTTGCAACAAATTCGCTCGGCAGGTGCAGCGATGTCGCGCACAATCAAGTCAAATGCTGCGCCTGAGCTCTGATGCGCTCCACCCCAAGCGAATCCGCAGAAGTTCGCCGTCAGCTGAGCAGTCGTTTTCGGCCACGGCAGTGGCTCCACAACTGGCGCGGTGACCTCACAGGGGGACTCACCACAGCGGTGGTGGCTCTGCCTTTAGCCATGGCCTTCGGTGTCACCTCCGGTGCTGGCGCCATCGCCGGACTGTGGGGAGCCATCGTGCTTGGCCTGATCGCTGCCCCCTTGGGGGGCACCCCTTCCCAGGTGTCGGGCCCCACTGGGCCCATGACGGTGATCATGGCCGGCATCATCGCCACGATGGTGCAGACCTACGGCACCGGCACGGGGCTGGCTCTGGCGTTCACCGTGGCGCTGGTAGCCGGACTGTTCCAAGTGATCTTCGGGGTGCTGCGGCTGGGGCAGTTCATCGTGCAGATGCCCTACTCGGTGATCTCCGGCTTCATGTCGGGGATTGGCGGCATCGTTCTGGTGCTGCAGCTGCCGGTGATGCTCGGTCTGAGCTTGCGGGGCTCCGTGCCGGAGATCCTGGGAGGCGTTTGGCAGGAACTTGGCAACGTCAACGGCACAGCCCTCTCCATCGGCCTGATCACCTTTGCGTTGGTGAGGCTTTACCCCAAGCGGTTCAACAGCGTCCTACCTGGACCCTTGGTGGCCCTGGTGGTGGTGACAGCCATCAGCACGTTGTTGGCCCCCGATGCCCTGCCGCGCTTGGGGGAAATCCCCCAGGGGCTGCCTGAACTGCGCTGGCCTCAACTGGGCATCGGCGATGTGCGTGTGCTGGGGGGTTACGCCCTCACCTTGGCGGTGCTGGGATCAATCGATTCACTGCTGACCTCGCTGGTTGCCGACAACATCACCCGCACCCAGCACGACTCCGACCGCGAACTGATCGGCCAAGGGCTGGGCAACATGGCCGCTGCACTGCTGGGAGGCCTGCCGGGAGCGGGGGCGACCATGCGCACGGTGACCAATGTGCAAGCAGGCGGGCGCACACCGCTATCGGGAATGGTCCATTCGCTGGTGTTGCTGGTGGTCACCCTGGGTGCCGGTGGCTTGGCATCGGTGATCCCCCTGGCGGTGCTGGGGGGGATTCTTGTCAATGTGGGCATTGAGATCGTGGACTGGAATTTCCTGCGCCGCGCGCCGCGCCTGTCGGTGATGGCCACGGCGTTGATGTGGCTGGTGCTGCTGCTGACGATCTTCTGGGATCTGGTGACCGCCGTTGTTGTCGGTGTGTTCATCGCCAATGTGCTGACGATCAAGGGCCAGGCCGAAGCACTGCAGCGCAAAACACGCCGCTTTGAAGGCGGCCGCCATTACGAAGATCTCGACGGTCAGGAGCAGGCCTTGCTGCAGCAGTTGGGATCCGATGTGGTGCTGCTGAGCTTGCAGGGACCATTGAGCTTTGGTGCCAGCCGCTACCTGACCCAGCTGCTGACGGTGTCTGCCGTCTACCGCACGATGCTGCTGGACCTCGGCGCTGTGACCAATCTCGATGTCACCGCTGCGCTGGCCATCGACTCGCTCTGCCGCGATGCTGCCAAGCAGGGACGCCAGGTGCTGATCGCCATCACCGATCACGAGCAGCGTCAGCGCATCGAGCGTCTGCAGCTGGATCGCAACAGTGCCGTGCGCTGCGTCAACAGTCGCCGGGAAGCGCTCAACCTGCTGTGTTCAGAAGCTGCGCAGCAGCAGTGAGCTGCCCATCAGCAGAGCCAGGACTTCAAAAGCGCGCTTGACCAGACGGCTGCCCTTGGCAATGGCCAAATGGGCACCGAGGTATCCCCCGAGCAGTGAGCCAAGCAACAACATCGGCAGCCAAGTCCAGGCGATTTGACCCTGCAAACCAAGGGTGAGCGCGCCGGCGCCATTCCAGACCAATCCCACCATCACCAGGGTGTAAGCCACAGCCAGGCCGTAATCGAGCCCGAACCAGCTGACCAACCAGAGCGTGGCAAACAAGCCGGTTCCCGACGCCAAGGAGCCGTTGACAAAGCCAATGGCGAAAAGGACCAGTCCCCCCAGGAGCCACCGCGGCCAACTGAGGTGCCGCTGGCTGCTGCTGGCTCCCAGTTGGGGCCTGGCCATGGAGTAGAGCCCAAGGCCAACGGTCAGGCAACCCAGCAGAGCCGTGCTGAACTGCGCTGGCAGAACAAGAGCCGTTCGGGCACCAAGCCACACCCCCGGCAACCCTGCAAGCAGCATGAAACCGGCAAAACCCCAGCGCAGCGAGTGTTCGCGTGAATGGCGCAGCGTGGCCCCAAGGCCAAGGGCGACGCTCGCCACCTTGTGGGTGGCCAGCGCCAGGGGAAAGGGGAGGCCGAAAAGAATCAGAACCGGCAGTTGCACCAATCCCGCTCCCCCACCGGCCAGGGCTGAGAGCAGGTTGGAGAGCAGGGAGACCAGCAGCAGCAGCGGCTGCAGCAGCAAGGGGGGCAACGCATCAACGTTCAAGAGCAGCCCACCCTGCGATCAGGACTCAGAACGTACCGAAGGACGTCTCATAGGCGTAGCAGAACAACGCAGCAATCAAGGCCAGAAAGAACAGCTGGGTCAGCAGTTGTTGGGTGGTCATCAAAGACTCCAAGGGGGCCTGACCTCTCTCTATCGCCAGGGCAGAAGCAAACAAGCAGCAATCTTTGAACCCTCACACAACATCGTTCTGCAACTGAAGTGACGATGACCCTGCATCTGCAGGGCCTGCCATGAAGACTCAGTCAGCTCTCATCAATATCCCTGACAACTACAACGAAGTGAGCGATTAGCACTCATCAGCGCCGGGAAATCGCGCTTTACGTTGGCAGTGGACGTCAGCGAAGGGCGTCTTGACGAGTGCGACCTGCCCTGAGCGGCAGGTCTTTTTTTGCGGCGGGGTCGTGTCAAGGACAATCAGGTCCATACACTGCAGGCACCGCAGAAATCACTGACCAAAGGATGAACAAGCGCGTCAAGCTGGCCTTCAGTGCAATCTTTGGTGGCGCGTTCCTGATCGGCGGCATGTCAGCGTTTGTGGGTGCTTTGATGCAGCAAAACAGCGCAAGATCACCCCAAGCTTCCTTATCGGATGCGGAGGTCCACCTGATCGGCATGGTCGCCGCCTTTCACTGCCATGTGAAAACAGGCTCGATTGAGCGCCAAGCAGGCCTCGAACGGCTCGGGGAATTGATGCAATCGGGAGGCATCGATCCCCGCCTACTCGAAAACAACACGGTGCAAACCGTGGGCTGGGAGCTCTCACAACGACTGGATGCCAACTGCAGCTCATCAGGATTTGATGAAACCGCCGAAATCCAGCGACTGGCCTCTGCTCAGCAACGCTGACGTCCTGGGGTTCAACCTGACTGGAGGTCCAACACCAAAAGATCAGCCAACAGGGGGATGAGGCTTTGCTGCAATGCCTTGTGCTCGGGGTGGATCAAATACTGATCTCGTGCCGTCAAATCAGCAAAGGTGACCAGCACGCCATGGGAGAAGGACTTGGCGAGGTTCTCCGGATTGATGTTTTCTCCCAACTCAATGGAACAGATCCCGTCGATGCAGCAAGCCAAAGCGGAGAACTGCTGCAACACTTGTTTGATCTGCAGCGCACTGGCTTCGGCGTGGAACTGCAGCATCAGCATGTGACGCACCATCCAACCCATCCTTCTGCTTGCCTGCACGATGGCAGCAGCAGCGAAACCTGCTCTGAGATCCCATGGGAAAGCAATGCTCAGAACCGGCCATGCTTGCCGCAGAGCCGGCAGCCACCCATGGTTGCGGCCATGAGCTCTGAGAGCTGCATGGCCCCTTTGAGCTGGTGGTGAGACCAGCGCTGGGCACCGGCCTGCTGGATCAGCCCAGAACAGTTGATGAGGCTGTATCAGGACAATCAAGTACTCGTTCATACCAATTCCTCAGCAATTGCATCAGAGACCACGGTTTTACATTTTCAAAAGCTTTGTGTTCTGCAATGAAGCCTCAGCAGCACACATTTTTTCCTTACGGTGATTGAACGATTAAGGTCGATGATGCAAGGTCCGAATCAAAAAATTGGCAATCTCGAGTGGGATGCCAATGGCGAGCTCTCACCAGAGGATGTGTTTGAGCTTATTCAGCGCATCAAGCACCACGAACTTCCCTCCGATTCAAGCCAGTTGTTGCAGCTCACCAATCGCCATCGCCATAGTCGCTGATCGTTTCGGCATCATTAGACACTGCATTGCTCTGATTTCGAGCCGGTCATGGTCAGCATTTCCCACCATGGAGTGGTGGCGCCAGAGATGAATCGGTTTTAACTGCACTAGATGCCTCGATCCCATGAGCTTCAACGTTGCGTGCCATCGTGTGGATGAAGGTGCTGATATCAGCAGCCAAAGCAATTACCCCAACAGCTTTCGTGCCTACTGCCACGCGCGCAGCCAAGTGCTGCAACACGGCATGAGCTGCACCATCATCAACACCGAGTCCGGCCAGATTGACAGTCAGCTGGATCCCACCACAGAACGTCGCCTCACACCGCTGGAATCCGGCAGCTGAGACGGTTGCTGATCCACGTTGTGGACCGGCAACCCCGTCTCGACTCCATGCCCGGTGCCGGGTTCGAACCAGCGACATCCTCTTTGTAAGAGAGGCGCTCTACCGCTGAGCTAACCGGGCGGAACTCCCATCTTGCCAAGCCGCCGGCTCGAGCATCACAAGGCGGTGGGGCTGGCCTGAAGCGCTGCGATGGCTTCCGGGTCTGGTGCTTGGCCATCAAGGTCAACGCAGAAGCCATCCACAGGGCTGTAGCCAGCGCGGCACGCACCGCTGGTGGCGTAGTAATCGATGGGATAACCCGCCTGTTGGTCCATGGCGTCCTCCGTGCCCGCAGCGACCAGAGCGGAACGGGCCGTAGCCAGACAGAAGCCCTGCTCAAAGTTGAAACCAGCTCGGCAGCGGCTGCCTTGAGCCACGTAGTAATCAACCCCGAAGCCGTCACGCCGGTCCATGGCGTCCTCCCGCACGAGCGTTGCGTCTTCTCCTGCCACCAACCGCGGTGAAGCCAGGTTGATGCAATACCCCTCCAGGCGCTGATAACCGGGCCGGCAGGTGGCGCCACGAGGCGACTGATAAAAATCCAGCAGATACCCCTGCCGGCTGTCGAAGACATCCTCACGGACTCCGGCCATCACCGGTCCTGCATTCGGCATCCACTGCGCCGGACTCGGCTGATGAACCCAGGGCCCTGGCAGCTGCAGCAGCAGGGTCAGACCGATGAGGGCCAAGCCATGGCTCGGCTCCACGCGCGGCCAGCAATGGAACACACCCCTCATCACTCCCTGCCACCTCGCCTCGAAGCTAAAAAGCTCAGTGCTTGACGCCCTCTGACGCACTGGTTTCTGCGGGATTGTCGATGAATGACAACGCCGTCATGCTTGCTGCAACAGCAAGCCCAAGTGGCGAGCGGCCGCGCCCACGATCAAGCCACTCTGGCCCTGGCCCTACCCCTGGGGTTGCTGGTGGGGTTATGGCAAGGGCCCGTGCTGGGTCTCACAGCAGCTGTGGCATTTGCGCTGGGAGGCCTGTGGCTCTCCCCGGACCTCGATACACGCTCCAGGCCCACCCGTCGCTGGGGCCCGCTGGCCCCGTTGTGGTGGCCCTACCGGCATCTGGTGCGCCATCGCGGCTGGCTTTCCCACACACCGGTGCTGGGCACAACCAGCCGGCTGATCTACCTCACAGGGGTGGCCCTTGCGATCCTGGCGATCGGCCAAAGCATCGGTGGGCCCCATCCAGGCATCGTGTTCACAGGTCTTGAACAGCTCTGGGGGCAGGAGCGGCCGCTGTTGATCACCGCGCTGCTGGCCATTGAGGCCAGTGCCTGGCTGCACCTGCTGCAGGATGGCGATCCGATGCCACTTCCCCCGAGCCGGTGAGCAACGCTGCAGCCCTCCAAGCTTTGAGCGAACTGATGGATGTGGTGGCGCAGCTGCGCCACCCCGAGGGCGGCTGCCCTTGGGATCTGGCCCAGACCCATCAATCGCTCCTGCCTTATGTGCTCGAGGAGGCCCATGAGGTGGCTGATGCGCTGCGCCGCGGCGATGACAGCGAACTTGGCGATGAATTGGGCGATCTGCTACTGCAGGTGGTGCTGCATGCCCAGATCGCTGCTGAGCGGCAGGCCTTTGATCTGGCCCAGGTGGCCGAGGGCATCAGCGCCAAGCTGATCCGTCGCCACCCCCATGTCTTTGGCGGAGAACCGCGCAGCTGGGACGAGATCAAGGCTGAGGAACGGGCCAAACGTGGTGAACACGACAGCAGCCTCAGCGCGCGGCTGCAACGCCAGCTGCGTGGCCTCAATGCCATCGATGGCGCCATGGCCATCTCGCGCAAAGCCGCCGCCGCTGGCTTTGAGTGGAGCACCATCGATGGCGTCTGGGACAAGGTGCATGAGGAGCTCGATGAACTCAAAGAAGCCATCGCCAGCGGTGATCGCGCCCACGCGGAATCGGAACTGGGTGATCTGATGTTCACGCTGGTGAACGTGGCGCGCTGGTGTGACCTCAACCCCGAGGCGGGGCTCGCTGGCACCAATCAACGCTTTCTGCAGCGCTTCTCCAAGGTGGAGGCCGCCCTCGGTGGAGACCTCGAAGGTCGCAGCATCGAGGAGCTTGAAACCCTCTGGCAGCAGGCGAAAGCCCAGCTGCGCGCTGAGGCGCCAGGCGAGGGCTAGAGCAACTCCATGCGGCCGGTGGCGAGGTCAAAGCAACCGGAGGCGATCTGGACACGGCCGCTGGCCTGGGCCTGACGCAACAGGTCACTGCCGGCGGTGAGCTGTTGCGCCGTGCTGCAGGCGTTGCGCCGCACGGCACGGCTGAGGTCATCGCCGGGCTGCAGACAAGCCCGGATTGGCGCCACCAACTGCTCCTGCAGCGGGCTGAGCGGCTGATCCGACAGGGCGGCGCGGACGGCACCGCAACCGCTATGACCCATCACCAGGATCAGCGGCACACCCAGCTGCTCGACGGCGTATTCCAACGAGGCCACGCCGGCATCAAACGCCGTGTTGCCGGCACTGCGCACGCCAAACAGCTCCCCGGCCCCGACGCAGAAGATCCACTCCAAGGGGATGCGGGAATCGGCGCAGGTGAGCACCGCAGCCCAGGGGTGCTGTGCCGCGGCTAGCGCCATCGGGTCCACCTGACAGTGCTCACCGAGCACCTGCTGCAGCACGGCCATGCGTTGTCCAGGCTCGTGCTGCGTGGCCGCCTGCTGCCACGCGGCTGCAAAACGGGCGTTGCCCTGCTGCAGCGCCAGCAGCGGATCCCCCACAGGTCGGCAGGCATCAAGGGGCGGAGCCAGGGCAGCGGCAGGGGCTGTGGTCGCACGCTCGAGCAACCAGCTGGAACCCAGCCATGAGACCCACTGCAGCAGCTCCCGCCGGGAAGAACCCATCGCCTGCCTGACAATCACCTGCCCCAAGGTCTTAGCTGGAGGTGGACATCAATGGGTCTGCAGGGGATGGACAGCAACGGCTGGATCGATGAGCCCCACCAGGGCGTGCGCTACGGGCTGGCTGGGCGGGTACTGCACGAGGAGCAGAGCGCCTTTCAGCGGGTGACCATCATCGAGAGCCAGCGCTACGGCAAGGGGCTGCTGCTCGATGGCTGCTGGATGACCGCCGAAGGCCAGGAGCGCTGCTATCACGAAGCCCTGGTGCATCCAGCCCTCTGCAGCGCCGAGTGCATCGAGCGGGTGCTGGTGATCGGCGGCGGTGATGGCGGCACAGCCCGCGAGTGCCTGCGCCACGGCGAGGTGCAGCACCTGGACATGGTGGAAATCGATGGTCGGGTCGTTGAGCTCAGTCAGCAGCACCTGCCCAGCCTGGGTGGCGGGGCCTGGAGCGATCGCCGCATGAACCTGAGCGTCGGCGACGGCATCGCCTGGGCCGCTGCTGCTGCCGATGCCAGCTACGACGTGGTGCTGGTGGATGGCTCCGATCCGGCCGGACCGGCAGAAGGGCTGTTCAACCGCACCTTCTTTGAGCACTGCCGCCGCATCCTGCGACCAGGAGGTGTGTTCGGCACCCAGAGCGAGTCCCCTGAAGCGTTCCGGCAGGTGCACCTCGACACCGTGAAACTGCTGCGAGAGGTGTTCGGTCACGCCGACCCGCTCTACGGCTGGGTTCCCATGTACCCCAGCGGCTGGTGGAGCTGGACATTTGCAGCAGCTGATGCTGCCCGCTACCGGCAGCCGAAACCGGAACGGGCTGCCGCCGTGGCCGCCAGCTGCGAGATCTGGAGCCCTCGCTGGCAGCGGGGAGCCTTTGAGGCGATACCAGCGGCGATCGAACGCGAACTGGAGGGCTGAGGGATGGCCGTGGTTCCTGAAACGCTCTTCAACCGCGATGGGGCGATCTACATGGGTGCTCGCCGGCAGCCCGCTGGATGCACGGTGGGCCTGTTTGGGGTGCCCTACGACGGCACCACCTCCTTTCGGCCTGGCACCCGCTTCGGGCCGGCTGCCATCCGGCAGGTCAGCGATGGGCTGGAGACCTATGACCCCCAACTCGATGCTGACCTTGAGGACATCGCCTTCTGCGATCTAGGGGCGGTGGAGATCGCCTTCGGAGCACCGGAACCGGTGGTGGAGGCCACCCGTCAGGCCGCTGATGCGGTCATGGATCTGGGGCTGAAACCGCTGATGCTGGGCGGTGAGCACTCCATCAGCAGCGGTGCAGTGGGCGCTGTTGCGGCGCGGCATCCCGATCTGGTGCTGCTGCAGCTTGATGCCCACGCCGATTTGCGTGATCAGTGGCTGGGGGGGCGCCACAGCCATGCCTGCGCCATGCGCCGCTGCCTTGAGGTGCTTCCCAGCCAGGAGCTGCTGCAGGTGGCGATTCGCAGCGGCACCCGCGAGGAATTCAGCGAATTGCAGCGTGAGCAGCGTCTGGTGAGCCTTGAACAACTGCCGGAGCGACTGGCGGCCATCGCCGGGCGCCCGCTGTATCTGACGGTGGATCTCGACTGGTTTGACCCTGCGGTGATGTCAGGCACCGGCACGCCCGAACCGGGGGGCTTCTGCTGGAGGGATTTTGCCAACTTGGTGGCGCTGCTTGAGGGACAGAACCTGGTGGCAGCTGATGTGGTGGAGCTGGCACCGGGGCTGGACAGCAGCGGTTGCAGTGCCGTGCTGGCGGCCAAGGTGGTGCGCAGCCTGCTGCTCAGGCTCGCGGGCTGCTGAGACCAGCCAACCGCAGCTGCTCACTATCAGCGGGCATCACACCGGGATGATCGTGATGCGCCCAATCCGGCAGTTCAGGTGCGCGGGCGGTCCAGTGGTGACAACTGAGGTCAGCGGTAAGTTCGGGGTGAAGGGCCACCTGACGCAAACGGCACATGGACACCCCTCCTGCCGGAAGGCAGTGACGGCAGCTGCGGCAGCTGGGCCGAAGGGACATCGCAACTCCAATCGTCCTTGCAAGGTAGGGAGTGCAACGCCGCTGCAACTCGCGGGCACCCAAATTCCCAGGTTCTCTACGGGAGACTGAAGCAAACCTGCAGCCCCATCCATGCTTCACACCCCTCTGGCTGAGCTCTGCCGCACCGCAGGGGGCCGGATGGTGCCCTTTGCCGGCTGGGAGCTGCCGGTGCAGTTCGAAGGGCTGATGGCCGAGCACCGCGCCGTGCGCGAGCGCTGCGGCATGTTCGACATCTCCCACATGGGGGTGCTCACCCTCACGGGCCCGGGCGTGAAAGACAAGCTGCAGGGGCTGGTGCCCAGTGACCTGCAGCGCATCGGCCCTGGGGAGGCCCAGTACACCGTGCTGCTCAACGACGCCGGCGGCATTCGCGATGACCTGATCGTTTACGACCGCAACGACAACGAAGTGGTGGTGGTCATCAACGCTGCCTGCGCCGACAGTGACACCGCCTGGCTCAAAGCACATCTCGAACCCCAGGGGGTCACGGTGAGCGATCGCAAGGACGGCGGGGTGCTGCTGGCGCTGCAGGGCCCTGAGGCGGTGGGCCGGCTGGAGCAGATCTGCGGCGAAAGCCTGGCAGGGGTGCCGCGCTTCGGGCATCGGGACCTGCGTATCAATGGCAGCACCGTCTTTGCGGCCCGCACCGGCTACACCGGTGAGGACGGCTTTGAGTTGCTGCTCGGTGCCCAGGCTGGTGCTGAGCTCTGGCAGCAACTGCTGGCCTCCGGGGTGACACCCTGCGGCCTGGGGGCACGGGACAGCCTGCGCCTTGAGGCGGCCATGCACCTGTATGGCAATGACATGGACGAACAGACCAGCCCGCTGGAATGCAGCCTGGGCTGGCTGGTGCATCTGGAGATGCCAATCGAATTCATCGGCCGCGAAGCCCTGGAACTCCAGACCAGCGAGGGCGTCAAACGCCGCCTGGTGGGACTGCAGCTGCAAGGCCGCACCATTGCGCGCCACGACTACCCCGTGCTGCACGGCGGTGAGCGGGTGGGCGTGGTCACCAGCGGCACCTTCTCTCCCACCCTGCAGCAACCGATCGCCCTGGCGTCGGTGCCGGCGGGCCTGGCCAAGGTGGGCACCGAGCTGGCCGTGGAGATCCGCGGACGGCAGGAGCCGGCCACGGTGGTCAAACGACCCTTCTACCGGCGTCCGCAGTGAACCCCCCGCGTGGGATCATCCGGTCTCACTGATTGATCCCGCCATGCGCAGCCACTCCTGCGGCGACCTGCGCACCGACGCCATTGACACGACCGTGCTGCTCAGCGGCTGGGTCGATCGGCGCCGGGATCACGGCGGTGTGATCTTCATCGACCTCAGAGATCGCAGCGGCACTGTGCAGGTGACTGTGGACCCCGATCTTGGCCCTGAGGCCTTTGCCGTGGCCGAGCATCTGCGCAATGAGACCGTGCTGCAGGTGGAGGGCCGCGTGCGGGCTCGCCCTGAGGAATCACTCAACGAGCGCCTGGCCACAGGTGCGGTCGAGGTGCTGGCGCAAACGTTGAACGTGCTCAATGCACCCAGCCGCAACTTGCCCTTTGCCGTCTCCGTGCATGACGACGAGCAGGTGCGCGAGGAGCTGCGGCTGCGCCACCGCTACCTGGATCTGCGCCGCGAACGCATGCGCCGCAACCTGACCCTGCGCCATCAGACCGTGCAGACCGCCCGTCGGTTCCTGGAGGAGGAAGGCTTCATCGAGGTGGAGACCCCGGTGCTGACCCGCTCCACACCCGAGGGGGCCCGCGACTATCTGGTTCCATCCCGCGTCTGCGGCGGCGAATGGTTCGCGCTGCCCCAATCGCCGCAGCTGTTCAAGCAGCTGCTGATGGTGGGGGGTCTGGAGCGCTATTACCAGGTGGCTCGCTGCTTCCGCGATGAAGACCTGCGGGCCGATCGCCAGCCGGAATTCACTCAGCTGGACATGGAGATGAGCTTCCTGGATCAGGAGCAGATTCTCGAGCTGAACGAACGGCTGATCACCCGCATCTGGAAGACGGTCAAAGGGGTGGAACTGCCGCAGCCGTTCGCACGGATGACCTGGCACGACGCCATGGAGCGCTACGGCACCGACCGACCTGACACCCGCTACGGCATGGAGCTGGTCACCGTCAGCGACATCGTCGCCGACATGGGCTTCAAGGTGTTCTCCGGTGCTGTCGCCACCGGCGGTTCGGTCAAGTGCCTGGCGGTGCCGGGGGGCAACGACAAGGTCAGCAACGTGCGGATCAAGCCGGGGGGTGATGTCTTCAGCGAAGCCCAAAAAGCCGGTGCCGGTGGCCTGGCCTTCATCCGCGTGCGCGAGGGGGGTGAGATCGACACCATCGGTGCCATCAAGGACAACCTCAGCGAGGAGAAGAAAGCCGAGCTGCTGCAGCGCACCGGGGCTGAACCCGGCACCTTGATCCTCTTCGGCGCCGGTGACACACCCACGGTGAACAAAGCCCTTGATCGGGTGCGCCAATACCTGGCCAAGGAACTGGAACTGATCCCGGCGGACGCCTGGAATTTCCTCTGGGTCGTTGATTTCCCCATGTTCGAATTCAACGCCGAGGAGAACCGTCTCGAGGCGCTACACCATCCCTTCTGCGCCGCCAACCGCGACGACCTTGGTGACGATCCACAGCGATGGGCTGAAACCCTCCCTGCAGCCCGGGCCCAGGCCTATGACCTGGTGCTCAACGGCCTGGAGCTGGGGGGAGGCTCTTTGCGCATCCACGACGCCGCGCTGCAGCAGCAGGTGCTCAGGACCATCGGCTTGCCCGAGCAGGAGGCCCAAGAGCAGTTCGGTTTCCTGCTGGAGGCCTTGGAGATGGGTGCACCTCCCCACGGCGGCATCGCCTTCGGATTGGATCGGATGGTGATGCTGCTGGCTGGGGAAGACTCCATCCGCGACACGATCGCCTTCCCCAAAACCCAGCAGGCACGCTGCCTGATGACTGCAGCGCCCGGTGGAGCCAGCGAACGCCAGCTGGAGGAACTGCACGTGGCAAGCACCTGGGAGGAACCGGAAGAAAACTGAATCGAAAATTTCCTGCCGTCGCAGATAAGACCAAGGTGAGATTGCCCTCGTGGAACTGTTTTGCCACAGCGTCAGGCTGCTTCGAACCGCCGCTCCACCGCGGATTTGGTGCGCCTGTACCTACAGGACATCGGTCGCGTCGACTTGCTCAGCCATGAGGAGGAACTCACTCTTGCCCGGCTTGTGCAGCGCCGAGAGGATCTGCTGAATCAGCGCCACGACCTCGCCACCAGCAACACCGAGCTGGCCAAGCTGGAGCAGCTGGAAGAGCTACGGCAGCGCGAGGCATCCCGGCTGGGACACCAGCCCTCCCAGGCTCAGTGGGCTCACTGCAGCAGCCTGAGCATCCCGGAACTGCGCCAGCACGTGCAGCAGGGCAATGAAGCCTGGGCTGACTTGCTGGAAATCAGCTCAACAGACCTGCAACGCCAACTGCACCAGGGCCGACGCGCCAAGGAACGCATGATCCAGGCCAATCTGCGCCTGGTGGTGGCCGTGGCCAAGAAATACCAGAACCGCGGCATGGAGCTGCTGGATCTGGTGCAGGAGGGAACCCTCGGCCTGGAGCGCGGCGTTGAGAAATACGACCCCACCCGTGGATTCCGGTTCAGCACCTACGCCTACTGGTGGATCCGGCAGGGCATCACCCGGGCGATCGCAACGCAGAGCCGGACGATCCGCCTTCCGGTGCACATCACCGAAAAGCTGAACCGCATCAAGAAAGCCCAGCGGGACATCGCCAGCCGTCTCGGCCGCACCGCCACCCTCAAGGACCTCTCCGCTGAACTCAACCTGCCGGAAGAGGTGGTGCGCCAGACCCTGATGCGGGTGCCGCGCTCGGTCTCCCTGGACACCCGCGTCGGCCGCGACATGGACACCGAGCTCGGCGATCTGCTGGAGGACGGCATGCCCACTCCCGAGCAGCGCTTGACGCGCGAGAAGCTCCATGACGATCTGCTGGGCCTGCTGGGCGAACTCAGCGGCCGGGAAGCACGGGTGATCCGGCTGCGCTTTGGCCTCGATGACGACACCCCGCAGACCCTGGCGGAAATCGGCAAATGCCTGGATCTCTCAAGAGAGCGCGTGCGTCAGATCGAATCGCGGGCCCTCCACAAACTGCGCCTGCCAGAGCGCCGCGGCCGCGTCAAGGACTACCTGGAGGATCTCGACTGAGGCCTCCGGCTGCACCCGCCCGCACCCTGTCTCGCCAACCGCAATCCATGGCACACCTCGCCCCGCCCATCGACATCGGCATTCCGGCCAATCAACGGCAGGAGATTGCTGAGGGACTCGGCCGCCTGCTGGCCGACAGCTACGTCCTCTATGCCAAAACCCACGGGTTCCACTGGAATGTGACGGGGCCGATGTTCACCTCGCTTCACGCCCTGTTCATGGAGCAGTACACGGAGCTCTGGACGGCGCTGGATGAAATCGCCGAACGGATCCGTGCCCTTGGTGTGGTGGCACCCATGGGTGGACGCCGCTACAGCGAACTGTCCAGCATCGAGGAAACCAGCGAACCACCTGAGGCCCTTGCCATGGTGGCCGAGCTGGTCCGAGGTCATGAAGCCGTGGCACGCACGGCCCGCGGCGTGCTGCCTCTAGCAGAGGCCGCCGGTGATGGCCCCACCGCCGACCTTCTCAACGCGCGCCTGCAGATCCACGAGAAGACCGCCTGGATGCTGCGCGCGATCCTGGAAGGCTGATCAGCGCTCCAAACTGCAATTGAGCGCCAGCTCAAAGGGCACCGCCCGATTGGGGAGGGTCAGCAGTTCAGCGCACAACGAGGCAATGTCCTCCGGCTGGGTCATCTCCTCAGCTGCCATGGCCTGGGTGGGCCAGCGGCTGCTGGGACCCTGTCGCACCGCGGCCGCCATATCGGTGTTCACCCAGCCCGGGCAAATGGCCGTCACGCGGATGCCGGCATCCCACCCCTCGTTGCGCATGGTCTGACACAGTCCCAGCAGGGCGAACTTGCTGGCGCTGTAGGACGCCAACTTGCCCTTGCTGCGCTTGCCGCTCATCGAGACCAGCACCTGGATGCGCCCTTCACCATGGGCGGCCAACTGCGGCCAGGCCGCCCGTGTCAGCCACCAGGGGCCCATCAGGTTGACCTCCATGGTGCTGACGATCTCACGCTCCTCCCCAGGCTCAAACAACAAGCCGACGCGGCTGAACACCCCGGCGCTGTGGATCACGCTGTCAAAGCCGCCGAAATGCTCACAGCTGAGCTCGACCCAGGCTTGAGCAGCCGCTGAATCCTCGGCGTTGTAAGGCACCAACAGCACACGATCACTGCCGGCAATCGCCGGATCCAGTGCTGTGCCTCCCAGTGCCGCCTGATCGCGGACACCAAGACTGAGCCGATGACCATCGGCCAG
Organism: uncultured Synechococcus sp.; assembly: GCA_913049535.1. Classification (GTDB taxonomy): domain Bacteria; phylum Cyanobacteriota; class Cyanobacteriia; order PCC-6307; family Cyanobiaceae; genus RCC307. The sequence continues at coordinate 9,720 of CAJWYF010000019.1, read as the reverse complement.
AGCGCGCTCAGCGATGGCACGGCCGATGCCGCGGCTGGCGCCACTGATCAGAAGGGTGCGCACGGCAACAAAGACTGTGGACTGCAGCGGTAAATTGGCATGTTGCCGATCAGCCCATGGCCAAGTTCGTCTTCGTCACCGGCGGTGTGGTCTCCAGCATCGGCAAGGGCATCGTCGCCGCCAGCTTGGGACGCCTGCTCAAAAGCCGCGGTTACCGCGTCTCCATCCTCAAGCTCGATCCTTACCTGAACGTGGATCCGGGCACCATGAGCCCGTATCAGCACGGAGAGGTGTTCGTCACCGAAGACGGGGCTGAAACCGACCTTGACCTGGGCCACTACGAGCGCTTCACCGACACAGCGATGTCGCGTCTGAACAGCGTCACCACTGGCTCGATCTACCAGGCTGTCATCAACAAAGAGCGCCGGGGCGACTACAACGGCGGCACCGTGCAGGTGATCCCCCACATCACCGGTGAGATCCGCGAGCGCATCCACCGCGTTGCCGCCAACAGCAATGCCGATGTGGTGATCACCGAGATCGGCGGCACCGTCGGCGACATCGAATCGCTGCCTTTCCTGGAGGCCATCCGCGAATTCCGCGGTGATGTGGGCCGCCATGACCTGGCCTATGTGCACGTGACCCTGTTGCCTTACATCGGCACCTCCGGTGAGCTCAAGACCAAGCCCACCCAGCACTCGGTCAAGGAGCTGCGCTCCATCGGCATCCAACCCGATGTGCTGGTGTGCCGCAGCGATCGCCCGATCGGTGAAGACCTCAAGACCAAAATCGGCGGCTTCTGCGGTGTCACCACCAAAGCTGTGGTGCCCTCCCTCGATGCCGACAGCATCTACGCCGTGCCGATCGCCCTGGAGGACGGAGGCCTGTGCCGTCAGGTGCTCGATGTGCTGAACCTTGAGGATCACGAGAGTGACATGGCCTCATGGGAGGCGCTGGTGCACAAGCTTCGCAATCCCGGTCCCTCGGTGAAGGTGGCCCTGGTGGGCAAATACGTGCAGCTCAACGACGCCTACCTCTCGGTGGTCGAAGCCCTGCGCCACGCCTGCATCGATGCGGACTGCGGGCTGGATCTGCATTGGGTCTGCGCCGAGCGCATCGAAGAGCAGGGAGCCGAATCACTGCTGCGGGGCATGGACGCGGTGGTGGTCCCAGGCGGCTTCGGCAACCGCGGCGTGGACGGCAAGGTGGCCGCCATCCGCTGGGCCCGTGAACAACGAGTGCCGTTCCTGGGCCTCTGCCTGGGCATGCAGACCGCAGTGATCGAGTGGGCACGCAACACCGCAGGGCTGGTTGGTGCCACTAGCGCTGAGCTCGAGCCGGCGACCACCCACCCGGTAATTCACCTGTTGCCCGAACAGCAAGATGTGGTCGATCTGGGCGGCACCATGCGGCTGGGGGTGTATCCCTGCCGGCTCACCCCCGGCACCAAGGGCCATGAGCTCTACGGAGAAGAGGTGGTCTATGAGCGCCACCGCCACCGCTACGAGTTCAACAACGCCTACCGCAACCTCTTCCTGGAATCGGGCTACGACATCAGCGGCGTCTCACCCGATGGCCGCCTGGTGGAACTGATTGAGCTCAAAGGCCATCCCTTCTTCTTGGCCTGCCAGTACCACCCGGAGTTTCTCTCGCGTCCAGGGCGGCCCCACCCGCTGTTCACCGGGCTGATCAACGCCGCCAGGCAACGCCTCCCCCAGTCCCCCAGCGAGGCCCTGAGCCAGCGCGTGTGAGCAACTGCCCCATCAAGCTGCCGGTGGTGGAGACGTTCCATTCCCTGCAAGGGGAAGGAATCCATGGCGGCCGCAGTGCGTTTTTCATCCGCCTAGGAGGCTGCAATGTGGGCTGCAGCTGGTGCGACACCAAGCACTCATGGCCTGCAGCAGTTCACCCCGACATCGATGTCAATGAGCTGGCAGCAGCTGCCGCCATGGCCCAGCAGCGCGGTGCCGGCTTTGCCGTGATCACCGGTGGCGAGCCCCTGCACCACAACCTGCAGCCGCTGTGCCAAGCACTGGATGGGGCCGCGCCGGCCTTGCCCCGGCATCTCGAGACCAGCGGCGTCGATCCCCTCAGCGGCTGCTTTGCCTGGATCACGCTGTCCCCCAAACGTCACCAACCACCGACAACGGAACTGCTGAGCCGCTGCCATGAACTCAAGGTGGTGATCCATGGGGCGGAGGATCTGGCCTTTGCCCAGACCATGGCTGAGGCGGCCCAGGCCGCTGGCAACACGCCAGAACTGCTGCTGCAGCCAGGCTGGCAGAGCAGCTCAGGCGCGGAGCAGGCCCTGGAGTTCGTGCGGGCCCAGCCGGCCTGGCGCCTCAGCCTGCAAAGCCACAAATGGCTTGGGGTGCGCTAGGCCAGAGGCATGAGCACAGCCCCCTTCGGCACCGCCATCGCCCTGCTCTCCGGCGGGCTTGATTCCGCAACAGCTGCCGCCCTGGCCCAGGAAGCCGGGCGACAGGTCATCGGCCTTTCGTTTGACTACGGCCAACGACATCGACGAGAACTCCAGGCCGCCGCCAGCGTGGCCAACGCACTGGGCCTGGCTGAACACCACACCATCGAGGTCAACCTGGCCAGCTGGGGCGGGTCTTCGCTGACGGATCTGGAGCAGCCCATCCCCAATCAGGGCGTGGAAGCAGGCGTGATCCCCAGCACCTACGTACCAGGGCGCAACACGGTCTTCATTGCACTGGGCTTGAGCCTGGCGGAAGCCAAAGGTGCAGATGCCCTGGTGCTGGGGGTGAACGCTGTGGACTACTCCGGCTATCCGGACTGCCGTCCGGATTACCTCAAGGCCTTCCAGACCCTGGCGGATCTGGCGAGTCGCTCCGGCCGTGAAGGCCGCGGCACCCGCCTGTGGGCTCCGCTGGTGGAATGGAGCAAGACCCGGATCGTGCAAGAAGCCCTGCGGTTAGGGGTACCGATCGAGCAAACCTGGAGTTGCTACGTGGGGGGCGACACCCCCTGCGGCGTCTGCGACAGCTGCCGCATCCGTGATGCCGCCCTGCACGAAGCCGGCCGCCCCGATCTCGCCAGCCGATGAGTCAGCTGCCCTGGAGGGATCCCGCTGCTCTGGCCGGACTTCTGGCCCAGCACTACGGCCACAGGGGCCTGGTCTGGCTCGACGGCGACGGCAGCCGGCTGGGCCGCCATGCCCTGCTGGCTGCTGGGCCCCAACAGGTGCTGCGCTGCGATGGGCTGCCCGGTGAGCCCGGAGCATCAGACCCGTTCGCAACGCTGGCAGACGGGTTTGCTGGCCCGACAGGTCACTGGTTGGGCTGGCTCAGCTACGAAGCCGGGGCCTGGGTGGAGCCCGCCGGACACTGGCAACGCCCCCAGATGGCCGTGCTCTGGGCTGGCCGTTACGAGGTGGTGATCGAGATGGATCTCCAGCAGCAGACACTGCAGCTGCTCGGTGATGGGCCGCAGCGCGCTGAGCTCAGCGCGCTCTTGCACCGCCCACAAGAAAGGTTCAGTCCAATGAGCACAGCGGTGCCAGCTGCGTCGTGGCACTGGCACAGCGGCCGCGACCGCTACGAGCAGCAGGTCCAACAGGTGCGCGAATGGATTGCCAGCGGTGATCTGTTTCAAGCCAACCTGACCGACTGTGCAGAGCAGATCCTGGATCAGCCTGCCGATCCCCTGGCGCTATACCTGCAACTGCGGCAACGCTGCCCGGCGCCCTTTGCTGGCGTCATGGTGGCGGGCAAAGAAGAGGCGGTGCTGAGTGCCTCCCCAGAACGGTTCCTGCAAGTGGATGGCAGGGGCCTGGTGGAGACCAGGCCCATCAAAGGGACACGACCGCGCCACAGCGATCCGGCCCGCGACGCTGATGCCGCCGCTGAGCTCATCACCAGCCCAAAGGACCGGGCAGAGAACGTGATGATTGTCGATCTGCTGCGCAACGACCTGGGCCGCGTCTGCAGCACTGGAAGCATCACGGTGCCCCAGTTGGTGGGTCTTGAGAGTTATAGGCAGGTGCATCACCTGACTTCTGTGGTGACGGGTCTGCTGCGCCATCGCCTCGACACAGCGGGTTTGCTGAAAGCCTGCTGGCCAGGAGGGTCGATCACCGGTGCCCCCAAGATCAGAGCCTGCCAACGACTCAGCCGCCTGGAGCCTGTACCAAGGGGGCCTTATTGCGGCAGCTTTTTCCACCGCAGGCCCGACGGCCGCTTTGACAGCAACATCCTGATTCGCAGTCTGTTGATGCTCGGCAGACGCCTGCGCGTGCATGGCGGCTGCGGGATCGTGGCGGACTCAGAACCCCATCTCGAAGCCGAAGAGCTCGGCTGGAAAGTGCAGCCCCTGCTTGACGCCCTTGCCTGACTCCGCAGCAGCACAAAAAGCCATTGCCTGGTGCGACGGGGTGTGGGGCCACCCCGATACGGTCGCGCTGCCCATCAGCGATCGGGGTCTATCCCTGGGCGATGGCGTCTTTGAAACAGTGCTGATCAAAGCAGGGGTGCCCCAGCTGCTCGGCGAGCATCTCAAGCGCTGGCGGCAGGGCGCCGCTTTGCTGCAACTTCCTGAGCCACCATCTGAGCAGACCATCCGACACTGGCTGAAGGAAGCCATCGATCGCAGCAGGATTGTTGATGGTGCCCTGCGCATCAACTGGAGCCGAGGCAGCGGAGGCCGCGGGCTCACCGCGCCAAGCACAGAAGCCGGGAGATGCTGGGGCACCCTTCATCAGCATCAGCCGAGCTTCCAACCGATCGCTGTGGTCGTCAGTGAGCGGGTTCGCCGGTGGAGCAAGGATCCATTGGCAAGCTGCAAAAGCCTGAATTACGGCCCCCAGGTCCTGGCAAGACAGGAGGCGATCCAAAGGGGCGCCGACGATGCCCTGCTGCTCAACAGTGAAGGACAGCTCTGCTGCGGCAGCAGCGCCAATGTGCTGGTGCTGCGTTCAGGCCGCTGGCTCACCCCACCATTGATCAGCGGCTGTCTCCCGGGTGTCATGCGCGCCAGGGGACTGGAACTTGGGCTGGTGGAAGCGAAAGACATTGAAGGAGCGCTGGCATTCCGTGCACCAGCAATGCTGTTGAACAGCTTGGATTGCCGCCCCTTCAATGGGGCCTCTGCCGGCATGGCGGGACAACTCTTTGAGGACTTACTGGGTTCAGATTGAACACTTTGAGATGGCACTTACCAAAGAAAATTGGAAATTCCAATGCGAATCAGCATTTCGTGACTTCTGTCACTGTTTCTCTGCTCCAGCCATGGGTTGATGATTGGCACCAGCATTTAAGTTCATGCCTCTGCTCGACTGCAGCTACCGCAACGCGCTTGAGCGGATGGTGATCGTCCGGTGCTTTGCTAGTGGAGGATTTTATCTCGAGCGCGTCGTCTTCCCATTTGAAATTCTAAACTTCCAAGCTCCCAGGCAGGCGGAAGTTGAGGTGTGGTCCCATGGACTGGGCAGTCCGGAACTCGTCAGTACATTGACCATTGAGGAGTTGATCTGCAGTGAATCAGCCATGAGTCCCCCCCTTGAGCTGATCAACGGCTGAATCACAACCCTAATGTTGTGATTCAGCACGTCAGATAAGAAATCAATGAGTATGCAATACCTGCAACCAATCACTTAAGCCGACTAATTCAATAATGATTAACATGCTCTTATCAACAGGCTAAAACTTACTTGACGTAATGCACGCCGCGGTAAATGAGATTGTGCATGGCACATGACTGCAGGGAAACACCAATCAATTCAGCCGTTTTCGTGGAACGAATGAAACCATCAGGCAGACACTGCTCATCTGATGGTGAAGGGTTGATTTGACGGGTCTGATACACAGATCTGCGATAGGTCAGCTTCTGTGGAGACTTCACATCAAGCTCTATCTTGGCTTGATAACGATGGCCGCGGAAGGTCAGGGTTGTCATGGTGGTACTCCGAAACGGCCAGGTCCCCGTTCCATGGCCTGACAGAAATGCGCCTCGCGAACGAGGTGAACGCTTATCGGTAGCAACCGCTACAGACATAAGCTCGCAACTTCTTGTCGAGAGTGATGTTCAACACATAACAAAGTACAATTTTCTTAATGCAAGACGCTGAGTGCCGCGATGGCGGTCACAAGCGCTAGATATCAATGACAAGCTGCGCAACCGATGAAGCCACGACACGGACTAGGAGCTGTAGTGCTCGGTGCCTCCTTGGGACTCATCAGCAGCTGCCAAACTGCACCGACTCAAGAAACAGCCATCAGCGAAGCGAAAATCGGTGACGTGCTGGTCATCAGCGACGACACTCAAGTGCGCCTGAGCCAACCGTTCCGGCCCGGCACCCCCAATGGGCTGTATGACGGAGCCGTCACGACAATGTCGGAATCAGGCCAGGATCAACATTTCGAGGTGAATGCAGTCTGCAGCATGCCCGATCTGCCGGGCTGGCCAAGTTACGACAACATCTATGGAAAACCGATCGCAAGTCCATCAGACGCGGGGTCAAGCGGAGGAGAAACCAAGTGGCAGTCGTTGCTGCGCTTCGACGGAACGGTCTCTGCAGAAGGCCCCGAAGCCAGTCCGGAGTGGGCGGAACGCTTAGCTCAGAACCTGTGTCGCAAAGGAGACTTCGATGACACAAACAGCAATGGCCAGGAGAACCAGAAACTGACCCTGGATGGCCAGAGCCTGGACGTAAACAACAAGCCGACAGCCAAATAACGGCTAGATCCGATACAGCCCCAGGCATATTCTCGGTCGACAATGAGAACGGTAATCGTTCCCATACAAGGAGCTTTACCCGTTGAAAGGAGCAAGCGGGAAATAACTTCGATCCCTACCTTGTTTCCCAAAACTTTCAGTCACAAGATTGACTAAATCTTGTGATAGGCATTGAATAATCAACTTGTATTCAATGAGACAGTTCGATCTGCAAAAGTCGATTGAATGAATACAGGTTGAGCTTTTCAATGCCAAAGACTCTTTTCAATGTTGATCTGACGAAACCAATGGATCAGCAGGAAATGCCGGGTCACAACCGCTGGCACCCAGACATTCCTGCTGTCGCCTCTGTCAACCCCGGAGAGACATTTAGAATTGAATGCAAGGATTGGACTGACGGACAGATAAAAGATAACGACAACCCACAAGATATAGCCGACGTTAATCTAGAGGTTGTCCACGTGCTGAGTGGGCCTATTTGGGTCAATGGTGCACAGCCTGGAGATATTCTAGTTGTAGACATTTTAGAAGTCGGAGCTTTGCAAGGGGACGAGTGGGGGTTTACAGGCATCTTCGCCAAAGAGAATGGTGGTGGATTCCTGACGGATCACTTCCCAAAGGCTGCTAAAGCAATTTGGGATCTAGAGGGTATTTACACGTCCTCACGCCACATACCTGGAGTTCGATTCGCAGGCATCACACATCCGGGCCTGATCGGCTGCGCACCCTCCCATGAACTTTTAAAAGAATGGAACCGACGGGAGACGGAGCTAGTCCAGACGGCCCCTGATCGCCGCACCTATGGCGCAGGTCTTTCAGGGAGTGAACCTGTCCTGGCAGCATTACCAAATCCCAACAGTGCCATCCTCGGCAATGTGGGTGCGGATGATTTTGAACGAATTGCCAATGAAGCAGCAAGAACAGTGCCGCCCCGGGAGCATGGTGGAAACTGCGACATTAAAAATCTAACAAAAGGAACACGAATTTATTTCCCTGTATATGTAGAAGGCGGCAAACTCTCAATGGGCGATATTCACTTCTCGCAAGGAGATGGTGAAATCTCCTTCTGTGGAGCCATCGAGATGTCAGGTTATCTTGACTTGCACGTTGACATCATTAAAGGAGGAATGCAGAAATATGGCATGGTGAATCCTATGTTCAAAACCAGTCCAGTTGAACCTCATTACAGTGACTATCTGGTTTTTGAGGGAATTTCGGTCGACGAGTTTGAAGGCAAGCAGCATTACATGGATGTTCATATTGCCTATCGACGAGCATGCCTCAACGCAATTGAATACCTTAAGAAGTTTGGTTTTACAGGCGAGCAAGCATATTTGCTGCTGAGCTGCGCACCGGTGGAGGGGCGAATTAGCGGGATTGTTGATATTCCAAACGCATGTTGCACGCTAGCTCTACCAACAGCGATATTCGACCAAGACATTTTACCCTGCTGAGATCAGACAGTTGAATACATACATCTAACAATTCCAGATTTCAGCAATTCTACTTAAAAGAACATGCCCGTCTACGAATACATCTGCAATCACAACGATTGTGGACAATATGAAGTGTGGAGAACAATCGATGCACGAGAAAGCAACACAGAATGCCCTAAGTGTGGGGAGGAGGGGAGGCGTATCTATTCGCCTCCAATGACGTTGACAGGCAAGTTTCGCCTCAAGGTTGAATCCAAGGAACCGACGGTCATCAGCAAGAAACGAGTAGAGGCAACCAGCGAAGCTAAACCACGGCTAAGGCAAAGTCCTGACAGACCTTGGATGCTTAACCGAGGATGCTGAAGCGAGAAAAATGTCATCGATATAAAGTCCAACCAGTGTCCTACTGCTGAACAGAAGATTTCGGTGAATCAGCGAAGATATATCGTTTTATACAGTCTTGAAAAGCACTGGGAAATAGATATTGGAACGGTCGTAATCGCTACAAAGCGAAGATTCGATGGGTGAAGAATGGGAAAGGTTCTCATTCTCGCCAATGGCAAGCACTGGAAGCGTCAGCGCCTGGGACGAAGCATTGCTCACAGCAATGATTCAATACCCAGTCCCTGTCATCAAAGGCCCTGAGGATATACAAATCCAGGTGGACCAGATTTGTAAATGCGTTGCCACCACCAAGGCTGGCTATCCAGATCTGGATCTCATTGTGTTCCCTGAGTATTCAACTCAGGGGCTGAACACGCAGATTTGGACATACGATGAGATGCTGCTTCGCATCGACTCACCAGAAATCGGTCGTTTCAAGCAAGCCTGCATCGACAACAAGGTCTGGGGCGTCTTTTCCTTGATGGAACAGAATGATGACCCAAGTCTTCCTCCGTTCAACACAGCAATTATCATCAATTCAGATGGTGAAATTGCATTGCACTATCGCAAGCTGCAGCCATGGGTACCCATTGAGCCTTGGTCTCCGGGCAACTATGGGATGCCGGTTTGTGATGGTCCCAAAGGATCCAAACTGGCAGTATGCATCTGTCATGACGGGATGTTCCCTGAGTTAGCACGGGAAGCTGCGTATAAAGGAGCCAATGTCTACATCAGGATTTCTGGATATTCGACTCAAGTGAATGATCAATGGATCTGGACAAATAGAACGAATGCCTGGCAGAATTTGATGTACACCATTTCAGTCAACTTGGCTGGATATGATAATGTCTTCTACTATTTTGGGGAGGGTACAGTCTGCAACTATGACGGCAACGTCATTCAACAGGGCCACCGAAATCCTTGGGAGATCGTTACTGCAGAGCTATTTCCACGATTGGTGGACAAAGCTCGAGAGCATTGGGCTCTTGAAAACAACATCTTCAACCTCGGATGCCGAGCGTATGTCGGCAAACCCGGTGGGGAAAAAGCAAACTACCTCACCTGGGTCAAAGATCTTGCCAACGGAGAATACAAACTCCCCTGGGATGACAAGATCAAAGTACGAGATGGATGGAAATACTATCCAGAAGGCGTCAAGCTTGGGCCTCTGCCTGCTTCAACGAACGGACACAGCAAAGAAACA
>CAJWYF010000018.1 GCA_913049535.1 uncultured Synechococcus sp. | reverse complement strand
ACGGTTGTTGCGGTTGATGACCCGGCGATAAAGGTCATTGAGATCACTGGTGGCAAAGCGCCCACCATCGAGCTGAACCATCGGGCGCAGATCGGGTGGGATCACGGGGATCGCATCAAGCACCATCCACTCAGGACGGGCGTTGGTAGCAATGAAGTTGTCAATCACCCGCAGGCGCTTGATCAACTTGGCGCGCTTCTGGCCTTTGCTGCCACTGATCTCCTCACGGAGCTGTTCAGCGATCTCATTGAGTTCAAGATCCTCAAGCAAGCTCTTGAGCGCTTCAGCGCCGATGCCCACCTCCGGCTCGGTCTCAATCTCAGAGTCCTCGGCATAAATCTCATCTTCGATCTCCAGCCACTCATCCTCAGTAAGCAGCTGCTTGTACTTCAGGGTCTTGTGATCGCCTGGATCAAGTACCACATAACAATTGAAATAGACGATCTGCTCCACATCCCGCAGCGGCATGTCCAGCAGGATGGCCACATAGCTGGGGATGCCTTTGAGGTACCAAACATGGGACACCGGCGCAGCGAGCTTGATGAAACCCATGCGGTGACGACGCACACGGCTTTCGGTGACTTCAACACCGCAGCGCTCACAGACGATGCCGCGGTGGCGCACCCGCTTGTACTTCCCGCAGTGGCACTCCCAGTCCTTGGAAGGCCCGAAGATCTTCTCGCAGAAGAGCCCGTCCATCTCGGGCTTGAGGGTGCGGTAGTTGATGGTTTCGGGCTTGGTGACCTCGCCGACCACCTGTCCATTCGGCAGGGTGCGTTGCCCCCACTGCCTGATCCGGTCGGGGGACGCCAGGGTGATCTTGACGTAATCGAAGTGGCTCTCGGTACGGGTGTTGCTGTTGGTCATGGCCGGAGAACGATGGTTCGCAAGTGGTCGTCAGGGGGCGGACTGGGCCGCGCGATGGCTCAGTCCTCGTCGTAGTCGGCGACGCCGAGGGACTCGTAGGTGGGCCGGCTTGGGGTGCTGCGGCGCGGGTTGACGTCCTGCATCAGGTCCACCTCAGCTCCTTCATCGGTGTAGACCGCAATATCAAGGCCCAGGGACTGAAGCTCCCGCATCAACACCTTGAAGGACTCAGGGGTACCGGGCCTGGGGATCGGCTTGCCTTTGACGATGGCGTTCAACGCTTCGTTGCGGCCTTGCATGTCGTCGGATTTGACGGTGAGCAACTCCTGCAGGGTGTAGGCGGCGCCATAGGCCTCAAGAGCCCAGACCTCCATCTCCCCGAGACGCTGACCACCCTGTTGAGCTTTGCCGCCCAAGGGCTGCTGCGTCACCAGGGAGTAGGGGCCGGTGGAGCGAGCGTGGATTTTGTCGTCCACCAGGTGCACCAGCTTGAGGATGTAGGCACGTCCAACGGTGACGGGCTGATCAAACTTCTCACCGGTGCGGCCATCGGTGAGCTGGATCTTGCCTGGGTTGTCAGGGTTGTAGACCCACTCGCGGCCGGGCGTCTTGGCCGCTTCCATCAGGTAGTTCTGAACCGTCTCTTTGGACTTCTCCGCGCCGTGCATCTCATCAAACGGCACGATCTTGAAGCGGGAGTCCAGGTTGTCGGCAGCCCAGCCCATCAGGCACTCAAAGACCTGACCGACATTCATACGACTGGGAACACCCAGGGGATTGAGGACGATGTCAATGGGAGTGCCATCAGGCAGATATGGCATATCTTCCAGCGGCAAAATGCGACTGATGATTCCTTTGTTGCCATGGCGGCCGGCCATCTTGTCGCCCACCTGGATCTTGCGGCGTTGAGCGACATAGACCCGGACAACCATGTTGGCGCCAGGGGGAAGCTCATCCCCTTGTTCGCGGGTGTAAATGCGCACATCCACCACGCGGCCGCATTCGGTTTTGGGGACGCGCAGTGAGTTATCTCTGACATCACGGGCCTTCTCACCAAAAATGGCGCGAAGCAGCTTTTCTTCAGGCGGTTGATCTGACTCACCTTTGGGAGTCACTTTGCCAACCAAGATGTCACCACTTTCAACAAAAGCACCAATTCGGATGATCCCCATCTCGTCGAGGCTGCCAAGGCTCTCTTCAGCGACATTGGGGATTTCCCGGGTGATCTCTTCAGGACCAAGTTTGGTTTGCCTGGCTTCGATCTCGTACTTCTCAATATGAACTGAGGTGTAGAGGTCTTCGCGCACCAGGCGCTGACTTACCAGAATCGCGTCCTCATAGTTGTATCCCTCCCAGGGCATGTAGGCGATGAGCATGTTCTGGCCCAGCGCAATTTCACCGCCTTCACAGGCCGAACCGTTGGCCAGAACCTGACCAGCAATCACTTGATCGCCCTGCTTGACGATGGGACGCTGGTTCAAGCAGGTGTCCTGGTTGGAGCGCTGGTATTTCTGCAGCAGGTGGTAATGATCCACGCCGTCGCTATCGCGAACGATGATCTGGGTGGAGTCCACAAACACCACTTCGCCGTTGACGCGGGTGATGGGAACCATGCCGGAGTCGCGGGCCACCTGGGTCTCCAGACCGGTGCCCACCAGAGCCCGCTCCGGGCGCAGCAAGGGCACCGCCTGGCGCTGCATGTTCGAACCCATCAGGGCTCGGTTGGCATCGTCGTGCTCGAGGAAGGGAATCAATGAAGCGGCCACCGAGATGACCTGCACCGGTGAGAGCTGCACGTAATCCACCTGATTCGGCGGCACCGTCTCAAAGTCGAGGCGGTAGCGGACTGGAATCAGATCAGCGGTGATGCGGCCGTCGTCGTCGGTGGCCACATCACCGGGAGCGACGCGGCATTCATCCTCAAGGTCAGCAGAGAGATAGATGGGATCGCCGGTCTTGTTGACGACGCCGTTCTCCACTTTCCAGAACGGGGTTTCGATGAAGCCGTACTCATTGACCCTGGCATGGGTGGCCAGCGAACCGATCAGGCCGGCATTGGGACCTTCCGGCGTCTCGATCGGGCAGATGCGTCCGTAGTGGGACGGGTGAATGTCACGAACGGCGAAACCAGCACGCTCTCGGGTCAGACCTCCAGGACCAAGAGCACTGATCCGACGCTTGTGGGTGAGCTCAGCCAGGGGATTGGTCTGATCCATGAACTGGCTCAGCTGGCTTGAACCAAAGAACTCCTTGATCGCTGCCACCAGTGGCTTGGGGTTCACCAGCTGCGCAGGGGTCAAGGAGTCGGTTTCGCCGACGGTCATCCGTTCTTTGATGATCCGCTCGAGGCGATTGAGACCGACACGCACCTGGTTTTGCAGCAGTTCGCCAACAGAACGGACGCGACGATTGCCCAGGTGGTCAATGTCATCGAGGCAGGCACCGCCCACATCGAGCTCAAGGTTGATGAGGTAATCCAGGGTCGACAGCACATCCTCAGGGGTGAGGGTACGGACGGCATCAGGAATGGTGAGCCTCAGCTTTTTGTTGATCTTGTAGCGACCCACCCGTCCCAGGTCGTAGCGCTTGGGGTCAAAGAAGCGGCTATGCAGCAACTGCTGACCACCACTCACCGACGGTGGCTCACCGGGGCGCAGCTTTTTGTAGAGCTCCAGCAAGGCCTGGTCTTCCGATGAGATGCCCTCTTCATCAGCGGCATCAATCGACTTTTTGTAGTACTCAGGGTGGCGCAGCTTGTCGAGAACGTCGTTATCCGACAAACCAATGGCCCGCATCATCACGTGGGCATTGATCTTGCGGGTTTTATCCACCCGGACGTGGAGCAGATCGTTTTTATCAGTCTCGAACTTCAGCCAAGCACCGCGGTTGGGGATCAAGCTGGCGTTGTAGGTGCGACGCCCGTTTTTATCCTGCTCGTCTTTAAAGTAAACGCCGGGGCTGCGCACGATCTGATTCACGATCACGCGCTCAGCACCATTGATGATGAACGTGCCCCGCTCAGTCATCAGCGGCAGCTCGCCGATGAAGACCTCCTGCTCTTTGATTTCACCGGTCTCCTTATTGACCAACCGGCAGGTCACATACATCTGAGACGCAAAGGTGGCATCCCGCCGCTTGGCCTCTTCCACATCGTGGCGGGGGCGCTTCAGTCGGTACTCGCTACCGACAAAGTGCAGTTCAAGCTTGCCGGTGTAATCGGTGATGGGCGAGAAGCCTTCGAGCTCCTCAATGAGCCCCTTCTCCAAAAACCATTTGAAACTCCCCCGCTGCACCTCCACTAGATCGGGGAGGTAGGTAGCGGTCTTGGCGACCTGAATCGCGCTGCTCATTCGGAGACCTGAACGTGTAGAGGAGACTGCTGGCGGAGCACCCCATCCAACCAAGCCGAGGGCCGCCCCCCACAGCAGCAGGAGGCGGCCTTGCTCAAGGCTCAGTCAGTGGCGAGAAACCAATGGATGCGCCGTCAACACTGCCCTGAACTAGGGCAATAGTCGATCATAGCCAGCAGAGACCCCTGTTTGTCAAGCTCTGTTGCTGAGCCCCTCAGCTTCTTTCGAGGGCTGGTAGGGCAGATTAAACAAGCGAGCAGCGTTGGCACTGCTTTGCAGGCAGACCGTCTCGAGCGGTTCGTCACGCAGGACAGCCACCCGCTCAGCAACGTGGCGCACCATGGATGGCTCATTGCGCTTTCCGCGCCGGGGCACCGGCGAGAGGAAAGGGCAATCGGTTTCCACCAGATAACGCTGCGCAGGCACCTGCTGAGCGCACTGGTGGGTTTCGGTGGCTTTGGGGAAGGTGACCGTGCCGCTGAAGCTGATGTAGAGGCCATGGGCCAGGAAGCCCTCCATTTCTGCGGGCGTCCCCCCCCAGCAATGCATGACGCCTTTGATGCTCCGGCCGGCCTGCTGACGCTCATGCAGCAGTGACAGCATGGGTTCTGCCGCATCGCGGCAGTGAATGATCACAGGTAAGTCGAGCTCCTCAGCCAGATCAAGCTGGGGAATCAACGTGGCGAGTTGCTCATCGAGATTGGTAGCTCTGTAGAGATCCAAGCCCAGCTCACCGATGGCCACCACACGGGAATCGGCAAGGGCAGCATCGCGAAGGACCTCGACGGTGTCAGCAGCCCAGTGCTCGGTGTCGAGAGGATGGACGCCGACGCCGTAACGCATTTCTGGAAAGCGATCGGCGAGAGCCCGGATACCGGGGATCTCGCTGGGCTCGACGCAGGCATGGAGAAGTGCCTGCACCCCGGCTTCTCGCCAGCGGCTGGCCACGACCTCCAGATCATCATCAAACTGCCGGAAGACGATATGGCAGTGGCTGTCAATGAGGGGGGGCAGGACGGCGCTGCTCATGACCTCAACTCTTAACCACTTCAGTTTGACGGATCCTTCAGGATTCAGCGGCTGCTGCTGCGGGAGCCGGATCGATGGCTTTCTTGACGGCAGCACTGAGGCGAGATTTTTGATGCGCCCCGGTATTGCGATGGATAGCGCCGACTTTGATGGCCTTGTCAATCTTGCTGAACGCCGCGCTCATGCTGGATTTCACGCTGGCTTTGGCCTCATCGCCAGGGGAGGTGGTGTAGTCGGCGCAGGCGCTCATGCAGCGCTTCATCAAGGTGCGCATGGCAGCTTTGTAGCTGCGGTTGTGCAACCTGTTGCGCTCAGCAATTTCGATGCGTTTCCGAGCAGACTTGTTATTCGCCACAGAGAAGTACGGGCCGCAGAACGACAAACAACCATCCTAACCGCACCACGGCACCAAGGCCTGAACTAGCGTCCAGAACCACCCCATATGAGGCTCAATGGTTCAGGTGCTCACCGATCCCGGTGCCGCCATGACGCGGCTGCGGCAGATCGAGGAACGCATCAGTTCCACCGGTGTCGAGGCAGCTGAAGCCACCGTGCGCGAGGTGATCGCCGCAGTGCGAGCGCGGGGAGATGCTGCAATCCGCGATTACACAGCCCGTTTTGACCACGTCGAGCTGAGCGACCTGCGGGTCCCCAAACAGGCCATCGAAGCGAGCTGGGATGCAGCGCCTCAGGAGCTCCGGGATGCCCTGCAGCTGGCCCACCGCCGCATCACGGCCTTTCACCGCGAGCAGCTGCCGCGGGATATCGAACGCACCGGCACCCATGGAGAACAGCTCGGCCGGCGCTGGAGAGCTGTGCAGCGAGCCGGTCTGTACGTGCCAGGCGGCCGAGCCGCCTATCCCAGCACCGTCTTGATGAACGCCATCCCCGCGCAGGTGGCAGGCGTGAAGCGCCTGGTGATGACGACGCCCCCAGGACCGGATGGGACGGTGAACCCCGCCGTGCTGGCAGCAGCTCGGGTCGCCGGTATCAGCGAGATCTACAGCATCGGAGGAGCCCAGGCCATCGCCGCCATGGCCTGGGGAAGCGAAACCATCCCTGCGGTGGACGTGATCACCGGCCCGGGGAATTTGTACGTCACCCTCGCCAAGAAAGCGGTCTACGGAAGGGTTGGGATCGATTCTCTCGCCGGACCCAGCGAAGTGCTGATCATCGCCGACGACACCGCTAACGCCGAGCTTGTTGCAGCGGATCTGTTGGCCCAGGCCGAGCATGACCCGATGGCGGCAGCGATCCTGCTGACCACCAGTGATCGGCTGCTTCAGGAGGTGCCAGGCCAGCTCCAGCAACAGCTGCTGGATCACCCGCGAAAGGACGTGACCGAAGCCTCCATCCGCGACTGGGGCTTGATCGTGCGCTGCAGCGATCTCGATCAAGCCGCAGAGCTCTCCGATTGCTTTGCGCCCGAGCACCTGGAGCTGCTGGTGGCCGACCCTCGCAGCCTGGCTGAGCGGATCCAGCAGGCCGGTGCCATCTTCATGGGCCAACACAGCCCTGAAGCTGCCGGTGATTACCTCGCCGGTCCGAACCACACGCTGCCCACATCAGGCACGGCCCGCTTCAGTGGCGCACTGAGCGTTGAAACCTTCATGCGCCACACCAGTCTGATCAACTTCAACCGTGAGGCGCTGGAAGCCACCGGAGCGGCGATCATGACGCTGGCAGCCAGTGAAGGGCTGCACAGCCATCGCGAATCGGTCCGCCGGCGCCTCCAGCGCTAAGCCCTCAGGCGCGGACCAGATCCCTCACACCGGCAGCGCCATCGTTGATCTCGCCGACGAGGACCTGATCAGCCAGGTTGACGAACAGGCCGTTTTCCAGCACACCGGGAAGGTTGTTGATGCGGCGCTCGAGGTCTACTGGATCAGCGATCCCGCCCTCAAAGCGCACATCGAGCACAAGGTTGCCCTGATCGGTCACCACCGGCCCGGCCTTACGCGTGGCCATGCGCAACTCCCCAGCACCACCCATCGCCTTGAGCTGCTGCTGAATCTGGCGCCAGGCGCTGGCCATCACCTCCACCGGAAGCAAGAAGCCGAGATTGAGTCGCTCCACCAGCTTGGAGCTGTCCACCACCACCACAAACCGCTCAGCACGGCAGGCCACAAGCTTCTCTTGAACGTGGCAAGCACCGCCCCCTTTGATCAGCTGGAAGGAGGGGTCAACTTCATCAGCCCCGTCGATGGCCAGATCAATGCGCCCCACCGCATTGAGGGACTGGAGCGGAATGCCCAGTTCAGCAGCAAGAACCTCGCCTTGAAACGAGGTGGTCACACCGACGATGTCCTTGACCCGACCATCGTGAAGACGGGCCCCAAGCTCCTTGATCATCAGCGCTGCTGTTGAACCCGAACCAAGACCGAGCACCATGCCGTCCTGGATCTGATCCACAGCAGCCAAAGCAACGGCCTGCTTCATCTGGTTCTGCAGGTCGGACATGGTCGTGATGGCGAGATCGGCCGGAACCTAGCAATGCAGGAGCAGGCCTATCCAGCACTGGCTGATGGCAGCGGCGCCGGCTTGATCTGCAGCTTCATGGATTTGGCACCGCGCAAAATCTCAAGCGGCAGCGGCTGACCAAGGGTGGAGGCCTCCACCACCGTGAGCAGATCGCCCGGAGCGTGGACGGGCCTTTCGCCGGCGCGGATCACCAAATCGCCACGGCGCAAACCCGCTGCAACGGCTGGGCTGCCCTCGAGGACCTGCTGAACCAGTGCCCCATCATGCTCAGGCAGCTGCACCAGAGCATTGGGATCGGCGTTGTGCTCACGGGCCCTGCGCACGGTCAGTGGCACCAGCTGCAAGCCCAGATAGGGATGAACCACGCCACTGCCGCTGGAGAGCCTCTGGGCCACACCGCTGGCGAGATTGATCGGGATCGCAAAACCCAGGCCTGCCCCAGGACCAGCGCGCACCAACGTGTTGAGGCCGATCACTTCACCGGCGTCGTTGATCAGCGGGCCACCTGAATTGCCCGGATTGATGGCGGCATCGGTCTGAATCAGCTCCAGCCGTTTGTCCGTGAAACCAAGGCTGCTGATATTGCGATGCAAGCTGCTGACAATCCCCAGGGTCACCGTGCTGTCGAGCCCGTAAGGGTTACCCAGTGCGATCGCCCAGTCCCCTGGCTCCAGGGCATCGGAATCACCGAGGGGTGCCGCCTTCAACCCCTCCGGTGCCTGCTCAAGCTTGACCACCGCCAAGTCGGTGACAGGATCGCTGCCCACAACGGTTCCATCCAGTTGGCCACCATCGGCCAAGGAGACCTGGACGCGGTCCGCACCCTCAACCACATGGGCATTGGTGAGCACCAAACCTTCGGCATCGATCACCACACCTGATCCCTGGCCGTTCTCCCGATGACTGCTGGGCAGGTCTCCGAACAGCTCGCGCAGCAGGGGATCATCCATGGATGAACCCAGCCCGGGGTTGAACACCTGACGTTCGGTATCGATCCTCACCACACTGGGGGCCACCCGGCTGACCGCCTTGGCCACGAAGCCATGGCCTGCTTCCGCTGCATTTGGAGCCAGCAACAGCAGCAGACACGCCAGGCAGGTGGTTGCCGCAGCTCGGAGGAGGCGCATCAAACCCGGGTCAAAGATCGAGCCTAGGCAGACCAGCGCAGCAAGGCGTCCCGCCAGCTGCCATCGGGCTGAAGCTCAAGCCAGCGACCGCCAGGATCATCCGCACGCCCCAGGGGACACGGCTGGGTGGCCGTGAATTGGGCCAGGGTGGATGGACAGCCCAGCAGCGCCACGCCGGCGCAAGAGGTCTGCCGGTGCTGATGAATGTGGCCAGCCAAAGCAAGTTTGAGGCGACGGCTCTGCGCCAGACGCTCGAACCAGTCGGTGGCGGGATCGAAATGATCCAGCGGATGGTGTACGGCCACCACGACCGGTCCTGTGCCGCTTTGCAGCTGCGCATCAGCCCACTGCAGCTGCGTTGGCGCCAGACGGCCCCGGGTCTGACCGGCGCAATGGCTATCCAGCAACAACAGCTGCCAGTCGCCGATGGAAATGAGGGCCGGCGCCACATGGGCTGATCGCCCCAGACAGCTGCGCAACAGCTGGGGGTGATCGTGGTTCCCCGGCAACAAGGCCACCGGCAAGGGCAGGCCCTGCAGCAAATCCCGCAACGCGACATAGCCAAGCCAGCTCTCGTCTTGGCAGAGATCACCGCTGATTAACAACAGATCAGGCGGCTTCGGGCACTGGGCCAGGCCCTGGCTGAGTGCTTGTTGCAGCGCAGGCCTTGCCGCCACCCCGCGATGCCGCCCCTGCGGGTCAGCCAGCAGATGGGGGTCACTGAGCTGCAGCAGGCAAACACTCATCGAGCGGATGGCACCACCTCAAGGCTGGCAAGGGCCTTAAGTTCAGGCCAGTTTCTGCTTGTGCATGGCGTCCTCACCCCAGGTTTGCCCCATCTGCCAGGTGAGCATTGATCCGAGCGCAGGTCCTGCTGAAGAAGTGCGTTTCAGCAGCGGCATGCAAGCCAGTCGGGCCAAGCTCTGGGCACGGGTCTGCCAGTTCGCCAAAGGGGAGGGGTGCATCAACGCCGACGCCTCGCAACGGAGCGAACCCACCAAAACGGATTACTTCGGAGAAGCCCCCAGCATCGACATGGATGGCGACAGCCCCAAGGTGAACATCTAGAATTGGGCTGTGCCCGGCGGGCATCACCTTGTTGCACTCATTTTTTCGATGAGGCATCAGGGGCAGTCGTTCCTTCCAACGCGATTGCTGGGCCGGGCCGGCCCCCTGCTCCGTTGAGCCTTGGCCCACCCGCAACTGGAACCGCTTCAGCTCCTGGCTTCATCGGTGTCTGCACCGATGGGGTTTGCTGTTGTCGACGTCATACTGCACAGTCACCGGTCACCGCAGGCCCTGATCGTGGCGCTGCGCCGCAGCGACGGCAGTGATGTCTCACTGGACGATTGCGCCGCGTACAGCAACGCCTTTGCAGACGCCCTTGAGGATTCTGCTCTGCTGCCTGGGGCCTATGTTCTTGAGATCACCAGTCCGGGACTTGGAGATCTGCTCCAAGAGGATCGTGACTTTCGCAGCTTCCGTGGTTTCCCGGTCTGCGTGCGTCAGCGTGATGGCCAAGGCGGCGAACAAAGCCGTCAGGGCTCCCTTCTCGGCAGAGACGCCGATGTCGTGGAGCTCAATCTGCGCGGACGCGTGGTGCGCATCCCACGCGATGACGTGCTGGAAGTGCGCCTGACCACCTCTGAATCCTGAGGGCACCGCCCTCCTCTCGTTTTTCTTGCTGCAACGGTTGAACCATGGCTCTTGTAATGCTCCCGGGCCTCTCGACACTGATCGAGGACATCAGCGAAGAGAAGAAGCTGCCCGCGAATGTTGTGGAAGCTGCCCTGCGCGAAGCCCTGCTCAAGGGCTACGAGCGCTACCGACGCACGCTTTACATCGGCATCAGTGAAGATCCATTCGACGAGGAATATTTCAGCAACTTTGACGTGGGACTTGACCTTGATGAGGAGGGCTTTCGTGTTCTGGCCTCCAAAATCATCGTGGAGGATGTCGAAAGTGAGGACCATCAGATCGCCCTTGCCGAGGTGCAGCAGGTGACCGATGACGCCCACCTCGGCGACACGGTGGTGCTGGATGTAACCCCGGAAAAAGATGATTTCGGCCGCATGGCGGCGACAGCCACCAAGCAGGTTCTGGCGCAGAAGCTGCGCGACAAGCAGCGCCAGATGATCCAGGAGGAATTTGCCGATCTGGAAGATCCTGTCCTCACGGCACGGGTGATCCGCTTTGAGCGGCAAAGCGTGATCATGGCGGTGAGCTCAGGACTGGGCCGACCGGAAGTAGAAGCGGAGCTGCCACGGCGCGACCAGCTGCCCAACGACAACTACCGGGCCAACGCCACGTTCAAAGTTTTTCTCAAAGAAGTCTCGGAGATCGCACGCCGCGGCCCGCAGCTGTTCGTCAGCCGCGCCAACGCCGGTCTTGTGGTGTATCTCTTTGAAAACGAAGTTCCAGAGATTCAGGAGGGATCCGTCCGCATCGTTGCCGTGGCCCGGGAAGCCAACCCCCCGTCACGGGCCGTGGGCCCGCGGACAAAGGTGGCTGTTGACAGCATCGAGCGTGAAGTGGATCCAGTGGGAGCCTGCATCGGGGCCCGCGGCTCCAGGATCCAGCAGGTGGTCAACGAGCTCCGCGGTGAAAAAATCGACGTGATCCGCTGGTCATCCGATCCTGGGCAGTACATCGCCAACTCCCTCAGCCCGGCTCGGGTTGAAATGGTGCGTTTGGTTGACCCTGAAGGTCAGCATGCCCATGTGCTGGTTCCCCCTGATCAGCTCAGCCTGGCCATTGGCCGCGAAGGTCAGAACGTGCGTCTGGCAGCCCGCCTGACCGGCTGGAAGATTGATATCAAAAACAGCGAGGAGTACGACCAGGTCTCCGAAGACGACAAGGTCTCCGAACTGATTGAACAGCGCCGGGAGGAGGAGGCGCTGCAGGCGGAAGCCGAAGCGCGGCTGGAGGCTGAGCAAGCCGCCAGGGCTGAAGAAGATGCCCGTTTGCGTGAGCTCTACCCCCTCGAGGAGGATGAGGAGGAACCTTTGGATGAGGATGCCTTGGCCGCTGTTGACGCCAACACCGCAGCCGAAGCTGAGCAGTTCAGCGACGAGGCCAGCGTGAGCGCCGATGAGGCTGCATCCCTGGACGAGGGCGAACCGGGCCCTGAGGCACGGTGAGTTCCAACGTGACCCTGCGCCGCTGCGTGAGCTGCCGGCAACTGCACGATCGTTGCAAGTTGCTGCGCGTCATTCGGCTGCCCAGTGGTCAGGGGCTGGTGCTGGATCAGGGGATGGGTCGATCGGCTTATCTTTGTCCAAAGCGCTGTTGCCTCGAGGACGCCCGCAAGCGGCGGCGTCTGCAACGCGCCCTCAGGGTCCCGGTTGCAGACAGCGTCTACGACGCCCTAGCCCAACGGCTAGAGC
This sequence comes from uncultured Synechococcus sp., assembly GCA_913049535.1. Classification (GTDB taxonomy): domain Bacteria; phylum Cyanobacteriota; class Cyanobacteriia; order PCC-6307; family Cyanobiaceae; genus RCC307. The sequence continues at coordinate 17,366 of CAJWYF010000018.1, read as the reverse complement.
CTGAAGCTGAAAAGCCTCTCAGGCAAGATGAAGACAGTCCTTCCCATGCGGAGTGACCGGCGGCACTTGGTGCCCCGACTATTGGAGACCTGAATGACGAGCGGCGGCAAAGTCCGGATCTATGAGCTGTCCCGAGACCTCGGTCTCGACAATCGCGACGTGCTGAACGCCGCACAGTCGCTGGCGATCGCAGCCAAGAGCCACAGCAGCTCCATCAGCGACGAGGAAGCCGCCAAGATCCGGAACCACCTCGCCAAGGGAGGCAAGCCCGCTGCCAAGGCACCCGGCAAACCAGCTGAGAGCAACAACGCAATCCTCTCGGTGAAGAAAGCACCGGCAATGCCGGCAAAACCTGCTGCCAAACCCGCACCACCAGACGCTGTCGCCAAGCCGGCCGCCGCAGCCAAGCCGGCTGCTCCTGCAGCACCGCAACCGAGGCCCAAGACGCCTGTCACGGCGGCCAAGCCCCAATCGCCGCCAGCAAGACCTGCCCAACCCGCGCCACCATCGGCTGGCAACAAGCCATCAGCGCCCAAACCAGCGCCCGCAGCCAAACCCGTTACTGCTGCAAAGCCGGCCATCGTCAGCAAAGCGCCCGCTCCGCCGGTCAACCGACCTCCTGCCCCGACCTCTGCAGCCAACCGTCCACCAGCGCGGCCCGCGACTCCGGCACCAAGCAACGCCAACAGGCCACCGGCCCCAATCCGCAAGGACAACAACAACGCGCGTCCGGCGGCGAAACCACCCGCCAGTCCGGCGCCTAAACCCAAGCCCGTGGTGATGGCCAAGCCGGTCACCCCGCCGCCGGCCCGACCACGACAGGACCAGTCAGCCTCGCGCCCACCGGTGCCGATGCGCCCCCCTGGTCAACAGCAACGGCCAGCGCAGCAACCAGGCCGCAACCGCGATCAAAACCGCCCGGCGGTACCGATGCGGCCGCCCAACCAGCAGCAGCGCCCGATGCCCCAACGCGGCGGTCCTCCGCAACGTCCTGGAGCACCTCAGCGTCCAGGGGCTCCCCAGCGTGGTGGTGCGCCGATGCGACCTGGCGCTCCGCAACGTCCAGGGGCACCCCAACGCAGCGGTGCCCCCATGGGCCGGGCAGGCGGTCCTCCGCAGCAACGCCGCGGTGATGGTGGAAGGCCCCCCTCCTCACTGGAGCTTGTCGGCAAGCCAATCCGGCGCGAGCCCACCCCACCGCAGGGGCGTGGCCCCTCAGGGCCGGGGCGCCCTGGCGGTCCTGGTGGCATGCGCAAACCGGTCTCTCCCGGTGAGCTCATGCAACTGCAGAAGCCGGGAGCCAGACCACCCCAACAGGGCGATGGCCCGCGGCGTCCACCCGCACGTCCTGGCACTGAGGCGCCCCGTAAGCCAGGCGAAGGCCCCAACCGCCCCAACGCACCAGCGGCACCACCGCGGCGCCCTGGTTATCGACCCGCTGCTGCGCCAGGCACCGCCGGCAGACCACGGCGGCCGGACTGGGATGACAGCGCCAAGCTGGAGGCTCTGCGCAGCCGATCGCCTCAGAAGCAGCGCCAGAAGGTGCACATCATTGGGGAAAACGACGATTCCCTTGCGGCCGAGACCGGTGGCTTTGCTGGTGGCCAGGACGCCCTGGTGCTGCAAGCCAGCCTGGCCCGGCCAAGCAAGCCCAAGAAGCTTGCCGGCAACAGCGGAGCGCGACCTGTCGCCCTTCGCCGTCGCAAGAAGGAGACCACCAGGCAGCGCCAGCGCCGTCGCGCCATGGAGCTGCGTCAGGCACGCGAAGCCAAGCAGGTCCGGCCTGAAATGCTCGTGGTGCCCGAGGGCAACCTCACCGTTCAGGAGCTGGCTGACAGGCTTGGTGTCGAAAGCTCAGAGATCATCAAATCCCTGTTCTTCAAAGGGATTATCGCCACGGTCACCCAGACCCTTGATCTCGAGACAATCGAAACCGTCTCCGATGAATTCGGTGTCCCCGTCCTTCAGGACGACGTCGAGGAGGCCGCCAAGAAGACCGTCGAGATGATCGAGGAGAGCGACCTCGATCACCTCATGCGCCGCCCACCGGTGGTGACGGTGATGGGCCACGTCGACCACGGCAAAACCAGCCTGCTGGATGCGATCCGCAAAACCCGCGTCGCTGCTGGGGAAGCGGGTGGCATCACCCAGCACATCGGCGCTTATCAGGTCGATGTCGAGCACAGCGGCGACAACAAGAAGGTCACCTTCCTCGATACCCCGGGTCACGAAGCCTTCACCGCCATGCGAGCCCGCGGCACGAAAGTGACCGACGTGGCGATTCTTGTGGTGGCTGCCGATGACGGCGTACGGCCCCAGACCCTGGAGGCCATCAGCCACGCCCGCGCCGCGGAAGTCCCGATCGTGGTGGCCATCAACAAGATGGACAAAGAAGGCGCCCAGGTGGACCGGGTCAAGCAGGAGCTCTCTGACCAGAACCTGCTGCCTGAGGACTGGGGCGGCGACACCGTGATGGTGCCCGTCAGTGCCCTCAAGGGGGAAGGACTCGACACCCTGCTCGAGATGATTCTGCTCGTCACCGATGTGGAAGATCTCAAGGCCAATCCCGAGCGGATGGCCAAAGGCACCGTCATCGAAGCTCACCTGGATAAGGCCAAGGGCCCGGTGGCCACCCTGCTGGTGCAAAACGGCACCTTGCGACCCGGCAATGTCCTGGCTGCTGGTCCTGTTCTCGGCAAGGTGCGGGCCATGGTCAATGACAACGGCCGCCGCGTGAAGGAAGCCGGCCCCTCCGCTGCTGTTGAGGTGCTGGGCTTCAGTGAAGTGCCAGCTGCTGGCGATGAGTTTGAGGTCTACACCGACGAGAAATCGGCACGGGCCGTGGTTGGCGATCGTGCCAGCGAAGCCCGCGCCACCCGACTGGCGCAGCAAATGGCCTCACGCCGTGTGTCGCTCACCTCGATGTCCGGCCAGGCCAGTGAAGGCGAGCTCAAGGAGCTCAACATCATCCTCAAGGCTGATGTTCAGGGCAGCGTGGAGGCCATTCTTGGCTCTCTCGAACAGCTGCCCCAGGGTGAGGTCCAGGTGCGGGTGCTGCTCTCAGCGCCTGGCGAGGTGACGGAAACCGACGTCGATCTGGCCTCGGCCTCCGGTGCCGTGATCGTTGGCTTCAACACCACCCTGGCCTCCGGTGCCCGCCGAGCCGCGGAAGCCGCTGGTGTGGATGTGCGGGACTACGACGTCATCTACAAACTGCTCGAGGACATCCAGGCGGCCATGGAAGGCCTGCTGGAGCCGGAACTGGTGGAATCCCCCCTCGGGGAAGTGGAGGTGCGGGCTGTGTTCAGCATCGGCAAGAGCGCTGTTGCCGGCTGCTATGTGACCAGCGGCAGCATTCAACGCAATTGCAAGATCCGGGTGCACCGCGGCAAACAGGTGGTCTTCAGCGGCGATCTCGATTCGCTCAAACGCATGAAGAACGACGTCAAGGAGGTGAACACCGGCTTCGAGTGCGGCATCGGCTGCGATCGCTTCGCTGATTGGCAGGAGGGTGATCGCATTGAGGCCTACTCGATGGTCACCCAGAAGCGGACACTCACCACCTGAGATGGGCGCCTGGCTGCCGCGGCTCAGCCTGTCCCTGCTGCCGCTGGAGCTGCTGTGGCTTCAGCTGATCCTGGCCGGATGTGACCCCGGCCCAGCCCCGGGACTGGAGATCGGATTGCTCTGGGCTGTGGCGGTGCTGCTCCCGCAACTGAGGCCGCCATGGGCGCTGCCACTCGCGGTGGTGCGACCGATCATTGCTTTACTGCAATTGCCTGTGCTGCTGTGGCTGGATGGTCGCGCCGGCATGGCCGCAGGAGTCAGTCCCTTTGCTGATCAAAGCCGCGCAGCAGCACTGTTCTGGAGCGTGTTGGTGCTTGTCGCGATGCAATGGCAACTGCGCTCAGCTCTTGGAACGATTGCGATCGAACCAGAGCAACGCGCCGCTGACGGAGATCGCCAGAGCCTGAATCCCCAAGTCGGAGAGGGGGACCAGCTCACCGCTGGAGGCCCGCAAGGCCATGGTGGCCCCGCCGACACCGGCGGAAGCAAAGAGGGCGACCCAGAGGGCGCGACGTAGTCCTCGCCACGGGGTGCGCGCTTCTTGCAGCAACCGTGCCCGCAATTCAGGATCCAGTTTGGACGCGGGATCAGGCATTAGGCACCAGCGGTTGATATCACCTCGCGATGCTAATTTGTCGATGCTGCCGGTGTAGCTCAGGGGTAGAGCAACTGATTCGTAATCAGTAGGTCAGCGGTTCAATTCCGCTCACCGGCTTACGCAAATATTTGCCAGAGCCAAGTTCCAGCCATTGGTTCTGCGGGGTCGGAGCCGAGCTTGATCTCGTGGCCGATCTTGAAGGCCGATCAGTCGCGCTTGACTTCCATGAACGACCGTATGGATGTCAGCCGGTGCTGGGCAGCAGCATCGATGCACCACTCAAGAGCTTTGCGATAGCGATCTCTACCTCATGATTTCGTGATGTTTTCGCCAATGGCATCGAGGTCACAGGCCATCTGATCAGACAAACGCAGGCTGATCATCTTGTTCGATTCCATCTGGCGTTGCATGACTGCTGATGTTTTGCTGATAGCAGCACGATTATTGGCATTAATCTCCGCTGCAGTCATCCGACGGTTGCAATGAGTTTGACCATTGACTTGGAGGTAGACAGAAGAGTTTGAGCACCTGCATTGTCTTGTCGCAACGACTCGCCTGACGGGTGGGTTGGAATTCTGAATTTGTGTCCCTGGCAAGGGCGATGTCATCTGTACTTAGTCGGCATGGGGGCCCTGGTGATCTGATGAACATGAATCGCTCGTTTCTTCACCAAAGAGGAGCAATGGGCCAGTGGCGATGGTGATGAGTTTGCTTTCCATGGAGATCCCTTCGACCCTTTCAGCATCGCTGCCACTCAACGTGACCCGCTTTCCCCAAAGGGGTGAATTAAAGGCTGCTACCCCCATTTGGGCCACAATCAGGCTGCCGGCTCAATCTCATCCAGCACGATTCAGCCATGGCCAGTTCATTCTCACGTATTGAGAAGAAGTGCATACCCCCTGAGGGGAATTGGCTAAGGGCTCGCGGTTGACTCAGTTGAGGCGCCAAAGTCGATAGTTGTGGGGGCGGTGGTGTTCAGGCACCACCCTCCTTTTTTTTGCTGACCGATCTAGGAACAGCACCCATCCCCTTGGAGAAACAATCAGGCGTGCGTCCTGGCGATCTCTCCAGGGGACCAGATATCACATTGGCGGTCTACAGCCTCCTTGAGGCCTAGCACCTGATGGAGGGTGATGCAGAACGGCAGCCTCCGTTGCCACGACTGAACTAATAATGGGCAACAACAGAAAAAGCAGCGCTTAGGTCCACCACCCTGTCATTCAACTGCCGCTGCAGCCTCAACGCCTGGCCAAAGTGCGGCAAATTCCGCGTCTGAAACGACCGCACTGACTTCAAACTCGATCCCAAAACCTTTGATCCAAGGCCCAAGATGAGCCCAGACTTTACCGATGTCGCTGGCCACCGCTATGGCAACGCCACTGCCACTGATGGGCTCGCAGACTCGATATTTCAGCTCAAAACCGTCAAACGTGTCGCCAGGCGCTCCGGCATTGATGTAGTCAGCAAAACCTGGACAGGACTCCCATGATCCTTCCACCGTCGGGAAACTCCAAGTGATCAGGTAGTGCTGCATGGCATGGGGACAAGCTTTATGGTTTTAACCGAAACGATGTCTAACTGTCTGTTGAAAGCAGGAAGCTTCCAAATTTCCATCCACCCGTAGCGGAGGCACCTTCGCCATGGCAGATCGGATGGCAGGTGGTTCAGCTTTGAGACTTGAATCACTTCCGTGGGCTCAGGGGAAGATGGCCAACCAAGGGACCAGACGTTCCTCAGACCTTTTAACCCCGTTTCATGGCGGGCCAGACAAGGCTTCTCTTTGGTCCACCGCGTGAGCACGAAAGCGACACGGCCCTTGCCCAATACAAGAGAGGCGTTACTTTCAGCGTAGAGTTCTTAACCCAATGCTCACTGGAACTGACCTGCTTAACCAGGTGAAGGCGATGGGCGAGGCTTCCAAATCTGAGATCGTTAAAGCCTGTGGCTACGTCTCCCAGAAGAAAGATGGTGGGGAGCGCCTGAATTTCACTGCGTTCTACGAGGCGCTACTGGAAGCCAAGGGTGTCGGCCTTGGCATTGGAGGTGGCACTGGCAAGGGCGGTAGGAAGCTGAGCTATAAGGCTGTTGTTCAAGGCAACGGCAACCTTCTGGTTGGCAAGGCATACACAGCCATGCTTGACCTTCAGACTGGCGACGAGTTCACCATTAAGCTTTCTGCCAAGAAAGGCATCACTCTTATCCCTCAGGGCGCTGAGGAGGAAGCCGAGGGAGAAGACGTAACTGCTGAGTGAGCAAAAAGAAAAGGGAGTGACAGAACCTACTAACGACTCCCCCACTGCTTTGAGTTGCGATTCAAAGTGACGAGTACAATTACCAAACTTAAATTAAATACGATTCACCAATTTGTGTGCAACTTATGAGGCATTTGAGCCTTGAAGATGACCAATCAGTGATCGCACAACTATCGTGTTGTTGATTCACGATTCAAATAATCTTGACTATGCCTTTCAACTGCTGCGTGTTGAGGCTTTTTGCGCACGGACATAACGCTCCGAGCCTAATTCACCGCGCAACGGCAGATATCACCGACTGAAATCGAACTTGGAGTCTGCCGCTGGAGGGAATTCAAATTTGACTTCAGCTTCAGCCAAAAGATACTTTCGCAATTTTATTGAGTCTTAACAAGCTCTTGCCGAAGCAGGAGCTTGACGACCATTACAGCAATGAGCGTTCAGAGCGCAGGACTGCTTGACAACAACTCAGCATCAGTCACGATCTCAAATGCTGAAATCTGAGCTTCAAAGACTCTGGTGCGATACGCATTGCCGCGATACGTCAGCACACGCGAGCCTTGATCAAAAGATTTCTCACCGTCGTGCTTACACGTCCGGTACTGCAGATCTGCCATAACAGGCGAGTCAAAAGACAGCCTGTGCTAGTTAGCAACCACAAGACAGACCCGGACGTTCAGGGCGAGACAGAGACCAGAAGCCTGATCGGACAAGCAGGCGCTGATTGGAAACAACAATGAAAGCAGCTGCCGTACTGTCCCACGCATGCTTGCGCAACGACTCAGGCTGGCCCGCAGGCAGCATCAGCAGTACTGGCCGTTCAGCCGCTTGTTTTAATCCTCATTGTCCTCACCCGTGCTGAACTCGTCAGGCTCATCCCAGGGCAAACCACTGACTGGGGCCGCTGGAGGCGGGGCAGTCGGGCCTGCCGATGGCTGAGCGCTCACTGGTTGGCTCGGGTCGTAGGGAATAACCTTGATCGGCACAGGCTCTGCTCTGGCTGGAAGCGCCGCCAGCAACAGAGCCATGGCCAAGCGAACCCACCGCATTTCAATCCTGATCAGAAGACGTCCTCCACAGGATCTTCCACCACGACCCCGGCCAACGCGTAACCGCGCTCTGCAGCGAAGCGCTCACCCCACTGCTCGGCTTCCTGCTTGGTTGGGCGATCACAGAAGAAGGAGACACAATGGTGCTCGTTGCATGCGATGGCATTCCAGTGCGTCATAGCTCTTGGCGGTGAACATGTCTCCACTGTCATGCGCCACATGCACGATGCCCATCCGTGTTCTTGCTTAATGCTGCTCCCCGTCTGGTGGCGGCATCGCAACTGTGGACTCCTGATCTGGAGCAGGCCTGATCCCTGAGGCAGAAGGCGACTCAATCGCAGCCCTGAACAGAAATGCGGTAGCTGAAGCCGGAGGAACCCGGTTCCTGACTGGCTCCCACTTTGAAATTCACCTGACTGACGGCTTGACCCGCTGGAGGTGAGAAGGGCCCGAACATGGCACCTTGGCCAATCGGCGGCTTCATGGACTCATTCACCACCTGAAGATGACTGCCATCAGTGAACTTGAGGTAGGCCTTGATCGGGTAGCGGGCCTGCTCTGTGGATTGGGCTGTGAAAAATAGCTTGTAGCTGCGGTAGGGCTTGGTCACAGCGAAGTCTGTATTCCAATTCGTACGTCCTAAAGCCATGCTCAAAGGAGACAACTTGGGGCGCTCGACCCTTTTGGTGACCGTGGTGCTGCCATCACCGCCAATGGGCATCAAAAATTGACAGGTGCCAGCGGCAACAGGCGATGTGGCCAGCACGATCGCCATCACTGCAATGGCTGGCCCGCGAGTCATGGCGATGAACGAATATCTGCTGAAATTAGGCCAGACCACTGGCCAGAGCGGTGTAGCGAGCACAGCCGACAGTCTCAGGTTTTGGCCCCATAGTGCTGAAAAGGACCCATGACATGTTGGTCAGCTCACCAAGTCAGGCCCTGCTCCAGTTGATCAGCTCCTTGATGCTGACGGCCTCCCTGCTGTCCTGGTGTGCCTTATCCCTGAAGATCCTGTTGGGCTTAGCCATGCCAGTTAGCTGAGCTTCTCTAGCGATTGAGCCAACCTGCAGAAGCATCACTGAGCGGAGCTGCGCTGCACGCGGATGTGCTCGTAACTGAAGTACAGCCCAATGGGAATCACCAGAAAAATCAGCCAGCCACCCATGATCAGGGAACAGCCAAAGAGAGCAACTTCCCTGAGGTGGTTTTTCGTGGTGGGGCGCTGATTCACGGCACGCTGCGGTGACTCAGCGGGGTTGATCAGTGGATTGCAGGAGGGTGTCGGCTCCCAATCCGTGATGGAGCGACCCTAGCTCGTGCAAGCTCAGTCTTCTTCTGTCAGCACAACCGAGACAAAGCGGTAGCGGTGCCGCTCGGCCATCTGCCGCCCCCAGCGTTCAGCCCGCTCCTGGCTCTGACTTTCCGCCACAGCCGCGAAGTAACTGGGCTCGCCGGTCTCCAGGTCTTCAAGAATGGCGGTGTAGAAGGCCATCGAGAGCAGTCCTATGCCCCCACCTTCACAGGGGATCAAGCCTGCTGACATCCTGCAGATGCAGGGGGGCTCATACACATGCGCTCATCCCTTTGCTGGAAGCTCAGCACGATCAGAAGCGGGCAGCCAGTGGCAGAAGCTGCTTGACGACACCGGTACGGAGACAGGTCCGAATTCCTGCTCATAAGCCAGCACCATGGCCGCTGCATGGGCAGGTTCGAGCTGCTGGGCGTAAGGGCTGAGCTTCAGCAGCCGGTGAGTGTTGCGCAGCAGGGCATCACGGGAGGTCATCGCTCAAAGCATCAGATGCAGGCTGACGATGGCGACCTTGGCGGCTGCTGTGATTTTTCTCTGCCGAGTGTTTTGATTAGCCTCAACATTGGCCCCAGACCAGTCAGCATGCGCGCAGCGCAACGGGGGATGGATGGTGTTTTTGACGCCAATGACCGTGCCCCTGGAAGGGGCCGCAGAGGCCACAACCCTGACGGTGCGGCTGCCCGCCCCATTCATTGAGGCGTTGCAAGCAGACCGCAACGAGCAGCTGCAACAACTGGAACAGCGGGGCGGGAGCTGCCGTCCTGCTGACTGGGAAGCAATCGATGAGGGCTCCTACCGGCTGCCGTTCCACTGGAACACCGCCACAGCACCACACTGGCTGGATCGACTCGGCCAGCCTGCAGCGCCCAGCCCGGAGGCCACCGCCGATGGAGCTTTGGTCCGCCTGGCGATCAGCCAGAAACCCTTTCTGTTGCCCGATCAAGGGATCTATGGCAGCCGGCTGCGCCTGATCGGCGTCCAGCTCTTTGAGCTGGAGCCCAATGAAATCGAGCCTCGCTTTGAGCAGGTGGCTGAGCTGTTCCAACGCCCAGTGGACGGCCAGAGTCCAGGCGAGCAGCTCCTGCGAGCTCAGTTTGTGGCCTCGTTCATCTAAAGCGCTGATCAGCTCAGCTGAAAGGCTTGTTGAGCAGCCAGAGCACAACAGCAAACACCAATGCGGTGATGGCCGAATTGCGGTTGATGCAGGCCACCTTGCCCGTCAGGGCGACGCCGTACGCACCCCCGTACACCAGGCAGAAGATCACGGTGTAGAGCAGCAACAGAAACGGGCTCATCAAGCAAAGCAAATAACACCTTGCTTGAACACTACCAATGCTGCAGAACCATGCGGCGCAGCTCATCCATAAGGCTGATTTAACACAGGCTCACAAGCGTTGTAACAACGAGCACGAGCAGTGATGGATGTACGCGCCTTGTTCCTCGGTCCAAAAGGAGAAAACAAGCATTTTTTCAAGGAAATGCTGCAAGAGGCTGTCGACAGCCATATCTCCTGGAGACAAACGTTTCATCCTCTTGACCCCTATCTCTTCAGCTCACGGGAGCGTCACCAGGATCGCTTCACGGACACGCTCTACACCACTGAAGATGTCCTCACCAAACTCTCGCAGCAACTTCAGGAAAAATCACTGCCATGGTTCTCACCGAGATACATCGGCCACATGAATTCTGACACCTTGATGGTGGCAGAATTAGCGTATGTCTTGACGATGCTATACAACCCGAACAATTGCGCAGAAGAAGCATCTCCGGTGACGACCGGTCTGGAGATTGAAACCGGTCGTGATCTATGCCAATTATTCGGCTATGAACGACAAAAGGCGTGGGGGCACATCACTTCGGGCGGCACGGTGGCCAATATCGAAGGTTTATGGCTGGCCCGCAACCTCAAAGCACTACCACTTGCCGTTGCACAGCATCCAGACGCACAGCATCTTGTCGCAGGGCTGAATCAGCATCAACTGCTCAATATGCCAGTCAGAAAGGCACTTGAGCTGATCAGCAAACTGGAGCAAGAACATCTGCTTGCCGCTGTCAACCGCACCACTATTCGCTGCACTGGCGTCACACCTGGAGAGCTTGGCAAGGTCCTGATCCCACGCTCCAAACACTATTCATGGCTGAAAGCCATGGATATTCTGGGCTTAGGGCATGACCAAATTGTGCCGATCGATGTTGACAGTAACTACCGCACCGACATTGATTCGCTGCGAGACACAGTCTCAGAACTCATTGCTGCTGAAACCCCCATTCTGGCTGTGGTGACTGTGGTGGGAACCACCGAGGAGGGGTCCATCGATCCAGTCCATGAACTCATACGTCTACGCGATCAGGTTGAGGCAAGCCATGGCGTGTCGTTTTACGTGCACTGCGACGCGGCCTATGGCGGCTATGTGCGAAGCATGTTTATCGATGAACAGGCTCAGTTCCTGTCACTGGAGACGCTACAGGAGCGCTATCAGCGCGACAATCTCGTCCCCGACGATGTCCAATGGCCCAAGCCAGAGGTGTATGAGGGATTTAAAGCGATGGCAGAGGTGGATTCCATCACTGTTGATCCGCACAAATCAGGCTATGTGCCCTATGCCGCTGGCGCGATCACATACCGGGACAAGCGCATTCTGAGACTGCTTGGTTATCACGCTGAATACACCACCAGCGCCGCAACAGACGACATTCCCCTCGGCCCAAGCATCATGGAAGGCTCCAAGGCTGGAGCCACGGTCGCCGCAGTCTGGGCAACACATCAAGTGGTGCCGCTGAATCTCAGCGGCTACGGCCCCGTCATCGCAGCCGGGATTGTCACAGCTGATTGGCTGGCAAAGAAATTAAAAACCCTTGAATTCAGCTGCGGCGCTCGCCAGTTCAGAACCTATTTAATGATGGACCCCGATTACCACATGGTGAACTTTGGATTCAAGGAACAAGGCAATCAAAAACTTGAGGATTACAACAGCCTCAACGACCAGTTTTACAAAGCAAGTTCCTTCCTGAGCGGCCGCACGTTCCAGAAAAACTTCTTGACATCATCAACAGCACTGAGCAAAGAGGAGCATGGCGAAGCACCCTGGGTCTTCGTGCAAGCCATGGGTTTCCCTCGCGAGCAATGGGATGCCCATGGCAAGGTTTACATCCTGCGCGCTGCTGTGATGACACAATTCCTGCGGGAGCCCGCCAGCTTTGAGAGTTACTGGAACGACATCAGTGCCGAGTTTAAGCATCTGATCAATGAGATCATCCATTCAGAGGCCGCGGACGAAACCAGATGACATTCCCACTGACCAACGGCACTCTGATCGCCTCGCTGCTGACACTGCTCAATCCGATTGTGATCAGCCTTCTTTACCTCAATGCGAAACCACGAGCAACGCTCCAAGAAAGCGTCCGTGATGGCATCACCCTGTGCTTGGGCTCCACAGCAATCATGCTGGTGATCATCATTGCCGGCACGTCTCTGCTGGATGCCATCGGGGTGAAACTACTCGCCATTCAGATCGCCGGTGGCATCATCTTGACGCTCTCGGTCTATGGCCTGATGAATAACAATCCTGCAGAGGAGATTAATGAGAGCCAGCGGAATCATTCGATCATCACCCCCTTTGTGACACCCATCTGCGTGGGCGGAGCTTCCATTTCCCTGCTGTTCAGCTTCATCGGGGCCATTCCACAACGCAGCTTCGGGGCGATGCTGTCATTGAGCTCAGCCGTTTTCATCTGCTTCGCTGTGATCGGGGCCTTTTTACCCATCGCGGTGATGAGTTTTCAGCGCATTCCAGGCGGCATGTTGGAGATTATTCGCAGCATCTCACTCTTCATCGTCTTCGCGATTGGCATCACGATTCTGCTGGATGCCTTACCTGATGTCGTCAGTCTTGCCAGTGGTTGATCAAAGCCGGCAGGCCCCCTCTGGCGGCAGCCCGGCCCACTGCAACAGCTCAGGCCAGCTGCGCAGGCGCTCAAAGATCCAGCGGTGGCCATCACTGTTGCAATGCAAGCCGTCAGCGCTGAGCCGTGAGAGCCACTCCGCACCCATCACGGCTCCGTCCCAAAGCCTCAAGAAGGGCACATCAAGCTCCAGGCAGGCTTCCTCGATCAGCTGATTGGCGCGGGCCACGTCACGATTGCCGTACCAGAGGCAGCCGGCATAAGGCATGGCGCTCTCATTCACGGGCGTCAACCCGAGCATGAACACCGGAGCCAGCTGCACCGCTGCACTGAGGAGCTGCTCAAGACCAAAGAGAAACGCCTCTGGCTCCAGTTGCAGGCGTCCATCAGCGCGGCCGACCCGGGCACAGTCATTGAGACCGACACCCAACAGGATTCCCTGCGGTTGCTGCCGCCGCAGCTCACCGCGCACCATGAATTCCTGCTGCAGCCGGGCTGCCACCCGCTCGAGGCCATCGCCACGGATGCCGAGGTTGTAAATCACCGGAGCTTGCGGCCGTGGCATCCAATGGCAACGCAGCCGCTCAACCCAGCCACCAGCCTCCTGATCACCCCAGCCAAAAACGCCGCTATCTCCAAGGGCGATCAGCTTGGGGGGAACCTCCACATCAATGGCGCTGGTGGAGGGCGATGTTAATCAGCACCCCGGCCAATGCCGTGGACTCAGACCGCTGCAGTCAGCGGCGTCGAAGCGGATTGCGGAAAGCTGCAGGCGGCGGCTGCCCGTGCACGCGATGGAGCGCGGGGTGGCACGGCGGTGAGGGAACTGCGGCGCAGGGATCCAGCCTGGGCCAGGTCATCACGCAGACCCCCTTCACAGCTGATCAGACGAGACCAGCAGGGCAGCTGCTCACTGACTGGGGTCTCCAGCAGCTTGCGCACACCAGGCCGCACCAGATTGGCGAATTCATGCACGGCGAGTTCTTCGCCATGGCGGTTGTAAGGCAAGCCATTCACGAGGGAATCGAGGCCGTGCTGGCGCACTCGATCCTCGCCGACACGGCGGTAGAGCACCTCCAGCACAGGAACATGGGCCTCAGCCAGGGCAACACCCTCGTGCTCCATCAAGCCCCGCAGGACAGTGGCCAGGATCTCGCCGCACATCCGCTGCAGGCCCTCACCGGGGCTGGATCCCAGCTCCTTGTGCTTGTGATCAAACAAGCCCAGATCCACCTGAGCGATGCGGCTCAGGGCCACATGGCGATAGACCTCTGAGAGCAGACCCACCTCCAGACCCCAGTCGCTTGGGATGCGCAGGTTCATCGCCAGATCGGTGGTGAAGGCGAACTCACCAGCCAGGGGGTAGCGGAAGGCCCGCAGGTAACGCAGATAGTTACTGCTGCCGAACATCTGCTCCAAGCTGGCGAGCAGTGGGGCCACAAACAGACGGGTGGCCCGGCCCTGCAGAGCGCGACTTTCCAGGGCCAGACGGCTGTAGAAGGCTTTGACATAGGCGACCCCATGGGACGGGTCCATCAGGGGCGCCAGCATCCGCTGCGGATAGGCCGGGGAAAACGTACGGATATCAGCGTCAAAAAGGCCGATCACCTCAGCACCGCGGGAGGCCACGCCCAGCCCCTGCCAAACCGCCCAGCCCTTACCAGGAGGTCCACTGACTTGCAGGTTGTGGCGTCCAAGGGACTGGAGCACCTCTTTCACCGCGGGGCCATTGGTCCAATGGATCCGCACGGGGAAGGGCATGTCCTCAAAGAAGGTTTCGGCAGCGCGAACCTCCTCCACGCTTCCAGCCGACAGGGCGACCACCAGCTCCTGCAGCCCATCGAGATCTCGGAGCACCTCACGGATCAAGCCGAGGGCGGGCCGCTCGAACTCCTCCATCAGACAGGGGATGAGCAGGCTGGTGGGGCGCCGCCGCAGGCCCGCGCACAGACCCTCGGCACCGCAACCGGATTGGCCGTAGTCATGAATGGTGGTGATCAGGCCCTGCTGGAAATCCATGGGGTAATCAGTGCGACAACAGAAAGACGTGGTGTGGCCCATACCTTGTGGGCAGGGCGAGGGGAGCAGATGCCGGGGCAGACCCAGCAAAACGACGAATTGGCGTTGCTCCTCTCTGATCTTTTTCAAGGGGAGTCTTCTGAGGCGATCCAGGATCTGTCGTCGCAATTGCTGCAAACCGTGGAATCGGCCGGCGTGGGTTCCCGCACAAACGGAGAAACGTCAGGACCACACGAGCGGTGGGACGGCGGCAGCAGCGTGCTGATCACCTACGCCGACTCCCTGGTTGGGCGCGATGAAGCGGGCCTGCTGACCCTGAGCAAGGTGATCAATGGTCACTACGCCGCCCTGGCCTCGGTGGTTCATGTACTTCCGTTTCTGCGCTCCAGCAGCGATGGGGGGTTCGCTGTGGCCAGCCATGAGGAGCTGGAGCCCCGCCTGGGGGATTGGGCCTATCTCGAACTGCTCAGCCGCGGGCGCACCTTGATGGCGGATCTGGTGCTGAACCATGTCTCCGCCTCACACCCCTGGGTGCAGCAGTTCATCCGCGGCGAGGAGCCCGGGCTGAGCTGCATCTATGCGCCGGACCCAGGCGGAGACTGGGGCGGAGTGATCAGACCCCGCAGCAGCAGCCTGTTCACCACCCTGGCCACCAGCAGCGGTCCCCGGGCGGTGTGGAGCACCTTTGGTCCGGATCAGCTGGATGTGGACTGGTCCCATCCCGAGGTGCTGCAAGGCTTCACGCGGCTGCTGAGCCGACTGTGCGCCCATGGCGTGAGCTGGTTGCGTCTTGATGCCGTGGGCTTCGTCTGGAAGGAGGAAGGCAGCAGCTGCATGCACCACGACCAGGCCTACAGGCTGGTGCGCATCCTGCGGCGGCTGCTGGAGCAGGCCCATCCCAAAGGGGTCGTGGTGACGGAAACAAACGTGCCGGAGGAAGAAAACCTCTCCTACCTGCGCAGTGGCAACGAAGCCCACCTGGCCTACAACTTCCCCTTGCCACCCCTGCTGCTGGAGGCGCTGATCAGCCAGCGGGCTGATCTGCTCAACCACTGGCTCAAGCGCTGGCCATCACTGCCGGTCGGCACCACGCTGCTGAACTTCAGCGCCTGCCATGACGGGGTGGGACTGAGGCCGGTGGAAGGCCTCATGGATGCCCAACGACTGCAGCGCCTGCTGGAGGCCTGTGAGCGGCGCGGAGGCCTGGTGAGCCACCGCCGCCTGGCCGACGGCGGGGAAAGCCCGTACGAAATCAACATCAGCTGGTGGAGTGCCATGGCCGGAGAAGGCCGTGATGGGGCTCAGTGGCAACTGCAACGGTTCCTGCTCAGCCAGCTGCTGGTCCTGGCGCTCCCGGGGGTGCCCGCCTTCTACCTGCCGGCGCTGCTGGCCCAGGCCAATGACCTGCAGCGCTTCAGCCAAAGCGGCCATCGCCGCGACCTGCACCGGCCGCAGCAGCAGGCTGAAGTGCTGGAACGGGAGCTGGCTGATCCGCAGCATCCCGCCAGCCAGGTGCTGGCCGGACTCGAGCAGGCTATGGCGATCCGCCGGGTCCATTCGGCCCTGCATCCTTCTGCCGCCATGCGCGTGCTCAGTGATGGGCGCAGCGATCTGGTGGTGCTCGAGCGCGGCGAGGGAACCAGGCGCCTCTGGGCGATTCACAACCTCACGGGGCGCAGGCTGAGCCTGCACCTGGCCAGTGGACTGCAGCACGAGGCACCGCAATGGTGGGATGCTCTGCACCAGCAGGTCATCAGTGGCCCTTACCTCGAGCTGGAACCCTGCGCTGTGCACTGGCTGGAGCTGCCGCAATGACAAGCAATCGCTGGGTGGTGAGTGATCTCGACGGCACGTTGATGGATCACGCCTATGACTGGAGTCCTGCGGCAAGCACGATCCGCTGGCTGCAGCAACAGGCCATCCCCGTGATCCCCTGCACCAGCAAAACGGCTGAGGAGGTGCGCCTGTTTCGTCATCAGGCCGAACTGCGTGATCCCTACATCGTTGAGAACGGCGGCGCGATCCATGGCGATGACGGCAACGGTGAGGAATGGACCCTGGCGATCGGCACACCCCATGCGGTGCTGCGCCCCTTGCTGGATCAGCTCGCCAAGGACCTGGGGACTGCGCTTCAGGCCTTGGAAGATCTCAGCGAAGCGGAAGGTGATGCCCTGACTGGACTGCGGGGTGAGGCACTGGCAAGAGCCCAACGACGGGCTTGGACGGTTCCTTTCATCACGCCTGCGGCGGAGCAGCGCGGAATGCTCAAGCAGCTGGCATCTGAGCGGGGATTGCAGGTGGTGCAGGGCAATCGCATGAGTCACCTGCTTGGCGCCGGCAGTCACAAAGGCCGGGCCTTAGAGGAGCTCAAACGGCATCAAGGCAAGAGCGACGCTCTAGTTCTGGGTCTGGGGGATTCTCCCAATGACGTGCCACTGCTGGAGGCGGTGGATCAGGCGGTGGTGGTTCCTGGAGCGCAGGGTCCCCATCCGGTGTTTGCTGATGCCATCGCCAGTGGTCGCTACCAGCTGGCGCCTGCACCGCACGGGGAAGGCTGGGCCCTGGCGGTGCGCGAGTGGCTGCAGGGTTGAGCGTGTCTGGATCGCTCTAGACAACAAAAAGCCCCCTCCGAGGAGGGGGCTTTCCGGTTCAGCTGAGCTGAATCC
>CAJWYF010000017.1 GCA_913049535.1 uncultured Synechococcus sp. | reverse complement strand
GGTGTGAACAGGCCTGAGGGCTTGTGTTCAGAAATCGATCTTGTCTTCCCCGCCGCCGCCGCCTTTGCCGGTTTCGGTGCCGGGCCCAGCCAGCTCCAGC
This sequence comes from uncultured Synechococcus sp., assembly GCA_913049535.1. Classification (GTDB taxonomy): domain Bacteria; phylum Cyanobacteriota; class Cyanobacteriia; order PCC-6307; family Cyanobiaceae; genus RCC307. The sequence continues at coordinate 30,122 of CAJWYF010000017.1, read as the reverse complement.
GATGCCTGCTGTTGGCGGCGGAATTCAGCCACCTGCTCGAGCACCGCAGCATCCACCTCGAAGGGCAGTTGGATTGGAGCAGCAACGTCGCAATGAACTGAAGGCACCTCTTCAGCGGAAGGAGACATCGGATCAAATACACCGGCTGAAGTTTGTGCCTTTGATGGAGCGATGTCAAGCAAATGATTGAAATCACGTCTCCGGGGCAAGCAATGTCATGCAAAACAGCCCACAGCGGCTAAAAAATCTCTGATTGGTTGCCTCGTGCTCCAAGCGAGTTTTCTTCCCACTGCCAACGCCGAGCTGTGTCCAAGACCTTCTCTCTCCAAAGCAAGCGGGTCATCACCGGCCCCATTGCTTTGGCACCAGTGGTCGCCGCCGCACTGCTCAACGCCGGTACTGCTGAAGCCGCCACGCAGCGTTTTGGTGAGGACCTGCGCCAAGTGGATGCCAGCGTTCTCGATGGCCAGCTGATCGCCCAAGCCAGCGACGGTGAAGGCCCTCCTCCAACAGTCACCGAGGAGCTCGATCCGCCCGACTGCGTGGGCCCTTGCCGCACCCGCCTGCGCCGCAGCTTCCTCCCTCCCAACCCCGACAAGGGGGTGCAAAGCGTCAGCTTCTACAACCTGATGCTGATGGAGCGCTTACCGCTCCTGACTTACGACGTCATCACGCTCGACCCCGAACCCACTCCAGAACCTCAACCTGCCCCCAAGCCCAAACCGGTGCGTGGCCTCTGGAAGACCACTCCAGTGGGTTCCGAGAAGCTCTACGACTTTGAGCAAGACGGAACCTTCTACAAAGCATCTGATTCGCTGACTTCGTATTACGCCAAACGCGAAGGCCTGCGTACCTGGGTCAGCGGATTTGGTGGTAGTACCAGCGCCTTCAAGACCAATCGGTTCCATCGCAACTTCTCCACCACCTATGGCGGTGGTGTTGTTGGACTCGACTACGCCTTCAGCGAGAACTTCCAACTGGGCGGCTACGCCAACTACGGCAAGATCAACACCAGCGAAAATTCACCTGTTGATCCCAGCTGGGATCCCGATGGCTGGGGTGGTGGCGTCAACGCCGTCTATTGGACCGACAACTTCTACGTGCAAGGCGTGCTGGGCCGCACCAACTGGAGTGGTGAACAGCGCCGCAACATCCCCGCCAGCGGGCAATTTGGCTACCTCACCAATGCACAGATCGATGCCACCAACCGCCCAGACTTGGTGCGGGCGCTCAAAACCACCCGGGCCAGCACCTCAGGTCAGAAAAATCTGAACAGCACCGTTGCCTCTGTGCGGATGGGCCTGCCCATGCAGTTTGGCAAGGTTTATTTCGAGCCCCGCCTGACCGGCAGCTTGAGCCACAACCAAGAAGAGGGTTTTACCGAAGGCAACGGCGCCTTCCCCTTCAACTTGCGCTACGCAGATCGCACCACCAACTATTGGTTCACCGATCTGGGCTTCAAACTGGCCTTACCCATACGCACCAAACAACGCGGAGGCCTGATCACTCCCAACCTGCTGGTGTCATGGTTGGGGAATTGGAGCCAGGGCAATGACGCCCAGCGCTACTACGTTCCCTTCTCCACCAGTCGGCGCGCCCGGGGCACCTACTTCCTGCGCTCCGGGGCCCGCAGTGAACACGCCCTGGTGCTTGAGGGGGGGCTCGACTACACGGTGAAGAACATCAACGCCACGTCGTTCATGCTCTACGCCCGCGGCGGTGCCCTGATGTGGGATGAGCCCAGCAAACCAGTTGACTGGCGCGCCTCCGGCGGCCTGAAGCTGCAGTTCTAATCGCTGTGAATGAGGGCGCTCTGCAGTGGCAGCACTGCCACATCGTGGAGCGCTACAGCAGCGGAATTACTGAACAAGACGCCCCTGCTTGGGTGGTGCAGCTGCTTCTCCATGGCGAGGAGCAGCCCCTGGTGGATGGAGCCTGGCTGGCGGAGCTCTTGCTGGAGCTGCTCAAGCCGGAACAACAACCAGCCATTCGCGCCGCTCTTGAAAACCAAGCCCTGGAACCACAACTGCTGAGCACCAGCTGTGTGGATTTGGCACGTCTCCTACTGACCCCTTGGCCTGTTCGTGAACTTGAGCCCCTGCAGGCTCAGGAGGTCATGGCTCAATGCCCATGGCATGAGCCCCTGGGTGAGGCGCTCGAGCTCTGCCGCAGCTTGATCGCCGCCGCCCTCTTTGATGGCGCCCAAGAAGAACGCCAAGCCCTGGCCACAGCCCTGCAAACCCTGCGCCAGCGGGTACTGGATGTTCAAAACGATCGACTCGCAACCGCCGTGATTCAGGCCGCCAGAAGGCGGGGCATCGCGGTGAGCCTGGTGAGTGATCTGATGACTCCCTACCCCCTCTTGCAGCTGGGCACCGGTTGCCGCTCACGCCTGCTGAGCTACAGCGCCAGTGATGGCGAATCCGCCTTAGGAGCCAACATCTGCGGTAACAAACAGCTCAGTCACACGCTGCTGCAGCGGCTCGGCATTCCAGTGCCGCATCAAGCGCTTGTGCCCATCGATGCTGGTACCGAGTTACTGCGACGGGTGCTGGCTCAAGTCGGCGATCCCTGCGTGGTGAAGCCGGCCAGCCAAGAACAGGGGCGGGGCGTCAGCCTCAACATCCGCGGAGTTGAAGCGTTACGCCAGGCCATCGCCAGGGCGGGCGGTTACGGCGATGCCGCCGTTTTGGTGGAACAGCAGTGTCCAGGCACCTATTACCGCCTGGTGGTGCTCAACCAACAGCTGGCTTGGCTGGTGCAATCGGAGCCGCCGTTTGTGATCGGCGATGGCAAGCTCAACATCACGGCTTTGTTGGAGCAAGCCAACCAAGCGCGATTGCACAAGCCCAAGGCCCCATGGCTGCCAACCAGCAGCGAAGCAGCTGCCATCCATGCAGCGGCCCTGGCCGATCAAGGCTTCACACCCACCAGCATCCCGAAAGCAGGGCAAAAAGTAGTCGTCACAGCCATCAACCCCGAGCAGCGCAAGGACTGGGTCAGGCAAAAGCTCTTGCCCCATGAGATTGATCCGAGCTACAGCGCCATGGCGAGTGCCATTGCCAAAACCCTGGCAATGAGCAATCTCGGCATCGATGTCCTCAGCACGGATATCCGCCGCCCGCTTCAGGATCCAGGCAGTGTTGTGCTGGAACTGAACCACCGGCAAGAACTTGGAGCGGTTTGGAGTCAAAGGCTGATCGAGGAGCTCTTCCCCGACCAATCACCGCCCCACATCCCCATCAAGCTGGTGGTGCTTGGCCATCCCTCCGAATGGCGTAGCAGCTGGCTTGAAGGGGGTGTCAGCCCGCACCCCACGGCCCTCTCGCCAATGGTGGCCCAATGGCTGGAAAGCGATCACGGCGCTGCTACCGCTGGAACATTGCGCTACCGGCACCCAAGAGAGCTGCTCAGCAACCGCGCCATCGCTGGCCTCACCTGGGTGATCAGCTGGGATGAAATGGTTCAGCAAGGGCTGCCCTGCCAGGGCATCAGTCGCCTGCTCTTGCCCATTGAGGAGCCCACCGATCAAGCCGAGCAGCAGCTCAGGCAGCAGCTGATTAGCCAACGAGGGGCGATTCCCCGCAGGTTCTGAACCCTCCCGCGGCAGGATGGTTGTTGGCCTGCTGCTGTTGTGACTGACGCCTTCCCACCCACCAGTGCTGCTGAGGTGCTCGCTCTCTGCGATGGCGCCTGGATGAGCCTGCGGTCTCAGCTGCAACCGGCCGATAGCGATGAGGGCTGGCACACCAGCGAAAAAGGCGAGCTCAAGCTGAGCTGGACCGCCTCAGAGAACGCCGATGAACTGGGCAGCTTGGAGGCCACCCCGCCATCGGGGCAATCCACAGTTTTGACGTTTTTGGCTGATGGGCGCCTGGAAGGCAGCAGCGGCCAGCAGGGCCGCTGGGAGCTGCAGGTGGGCAGCCGCCTGGTGCTGATCCATCGCGATGGCGAGCTGCGCATCGAAGAATCGATCAGCTTCACCAAGCCCAACCTGCGCCTGCGCAACCTCTTGATCTGGAAAGGCGAGCAGCTGCAGGGCTCCCAGTTCTGCTCGGAAATCCGCCGCGTCAGCAAGCCCTCCTCGTGAGCAGCTTCCGGCTGGATGTGGTGAGCCTGGTGCCGGAGGTGTTCGATAGCCTCCGCGGCCTGGGGGTGATCGGCCGCGCCTTTAGTGCCGGCATCGCCGAACTCCACACCCACAACCCGCGCGATTACGCCACCGATCGCTACCGCAAGGTTGACGATGAGCCCTATGGCGGCGGTGCGGGCATGGTGCTCAAACCCGAGCCGGTATTTGCCGCCTTTGAAGCGATCCCGGTGCAGCCGCACCGGCGGGTGCTGCTGATGACACCCCAAGGCAAACCGCTGCAGCAGGCCGACCTACGCCGCTGGGCCAGTGATTACGAGCAACTGGTGCTGCTCTGCGGCCACTACGAAGGCTTCGATGAGCGCATCCGCAGCCTCGCTGATGAAGAGGTGTCGCTCGGTGATTTCGTGCTCACCGGCGGCGAACTGCCGGCGATGACGATCATCAATGGCACCGTGCGGCTGCGGCCCGGCACCGTGGGCACCGCCGATTCCTTGGTGGAGGAAAGCCACAGCGCTGGGCTGCTGGAGCACCCCCACTACACACGCCCAGCGACGTTCCGTGAGATGGACGTGCCGGCGGTGCTGCGCAGCGGCGACCATGGCGCCATCGCCCGCTGGCGCGCCGAGCAGCAAAAAGAGCGCACCCAGCAGCGCCGCCCTGATCTTTGGGCGCAATGGCAAGCCGAACACCCCGGCGACGAGGGCTGATCAGCCCTGCTGCTGCAGGTTCTTGAGTGCCGTGAGCAACGCCGCTGGGCTCTGGGGATCCACCATCAACACGCTGCCGCCTTTGGCCTGGGCCATCTGCTCGCCCATGCCCATCCACTCACTGGCCAGCAGCAGGCGCATGGCTTCCGCAGCTTGGGGATTGGTCTGCAGTGCCTGGGCCAATTCGCCAGCAGCCAGAGCTTTGGCCTGGGCAATGAGCTGCTGTTGCTGCGCTTCGGCTTCGGCTTCTAAAACCAAAGCTTCCTTGCGGGCCTTGGCATCGAGCACCAGCGATTCAGCCCGCCCGCGGGCCTCATTCACCTGGGCCTCCCGCTCCCCTTCTGAGCGCAAAATCGCCGCCCGCTTTTCGCGCTCAGCTGTCATCTGCTGCTCCATCGCCTGCTGCACCCCTTTGGAGGGATGGATGTCGCGCAGCTCAACGCGGGTCACCTTCACGCCCCAGGGATCGGTGGCCTGATCGAGATCGCGCAGCAACACCTCATTCACCTCCTGGCGGGTGGTGAAGGTTTGATCGAGATCGAGCTTGCCCATCTCAGCGCGGATCTGGGTGAGCACCAGATTCACCATCGCCGCCTGCAGGTTGTCGACGGCGTAATGGGCGCGGGGATGCTCCAGCAGCTGCCAATAGACCACCGCATCCACCTCGATCGAGACGTTGTCGCGGGTGAAGCACTGCTGCGGCGGAATATCGAGCACGCGCTCCTTGAGTGATTCCAGGCTCACCACCCGCTCCACCACCGGCAGCACAAACGAGAGCCCCGGGGTGAGCTGGCGGTCGTACTTGCCCAGGCGCTCCACTAAGCGCGACTGGCCGCCGCTGGTGATCTTGACGCTGCTGCCCCCCAGCCAGGCGATCACCACCAGGGCAGGAATCCCGAACAACGCTTCCACAGGAACGGCTGCAACCGCGCCAACGCTAGGCAGCATGGAAACAGCGCGCCGTCTGCGGCATCACCCCATGGGACCCCTCCTCTGGTTGCTGATTGGCCTGGCCCTGCTGGCCAGCGAGTGGCTGGGAAGTGGTTTCGATGGGCTGCTGCCGGCCGCCATCGCCGCCCTGTTGCTCTCAGCCCTGGCGGCAGTGCTGCCGCTGCCGCTCGTGCTGCAGCTGCTGCTGTTTGCCCTGCTCAGCGGCGGCCTGTTAGTGGCGATCCGGCGCTGGTCAGCTCAGCAGCGCGAGCGCAGCATCCCCCCCAGCCCCAGCGCCGAGCGGGCCGTGGTGATCACCGCCTTCGGTGGCGATGGCGCCGGGCGGGTGCGCTGGCAGGGCCAGAGCTGGGCCGCCGAGAACCTCGAGCCCCACCAACCCCTGCCAGCCGGCTGTGAGGTGGTCGTGATGGGCCGCGCTGGCACCCGCCTGCAGGTGTTGGGTTCTAGGGTCGAGCCCTGATGAGGCCGCTGTTACAGCCATGGATTTGCGCGTGGGCAATGGCTACGACATCCATCGGCTGGTGCCCGGACGGCCCCTGATCCTGGGCGGCCAAACCCTGGAACATCCCGCTGGCCTGGGGCTCGATGGCCACAGCGATGCCGATGTGCTCGTGCATGCCCTGATGGATGCCCTGCTCGGGGCTCTTTCCCTGGGCGATATCGGCAAGTACTTCCCCCCCACTGATCCGAAGTGGAAAGGAGCCGACAGCCTCGTGCTGCTCGAGCAGGTGATGGGCCTGGTGCGCGAGCGCGGCTGGCGTGTGGTGAACGTGGACACCGTGGTGATCGCCGAGCGGCCCAAGCTCAAGCCCCACATCGAGTCGATGCGTGCAGCGATTGCCGCGCGCATGGGCCTGGAGCCCGATCAGGTGGGCGTGAAAGCCACCACCAACGAAAAGCTGGGAGCCGAAGGCAGGGAAGAGGGCATCTCCAGCCAGGCCGTGGCCCTGCTGTACAAGCCGTGATCAAGTTGCTCAGCCTGCTGATGGCCCTGGTGCTGCTGGCTTCTCCGGCCTGGGCCATTCGAGCGCTGGATCCTGCCGCTGGGGTGGTGGAGGTGCTTCACATGCCTGTCAGCAGCGAGCAGCGCCTCTGCTGGCGCCAAGCCGAGGAAGCTCACTGGGAGCCATGGCTCGAGCAACAAGACGGCTACCGGGGCCGCGAGCTGCTTTGGGATCCCGAACGCCAGCAGGCGGTCGTGCTCATCGGCTGGACGAGCCAGAGCCATTGGGATGCCATCCCCAGTGCCAGCATCAGCGCAACAGAAGAGGCGTTCGACGATCAGTTGCGCCAGTGCCTGGGCAGCAGCAGCGCCAAGCCCCTGCCCCTGCAGCTGGCCGGAGCCATGCAACCCCTGGAGCCGGTCGCAACCGATGGCTGAGCACCGCCTGGACCTGGAGCGGCGCCAGCGCCTGGGGCTGGTGGAAGCCGTCTGGGGTGAGCACAAGAGTGCCGAGCAAATCATCGCCATCGCCCGCGACTTCCAAGCCGCCGGTGAGCTCTGTCTGATCACCCGCGTCGATGGAGCCAAGGCCGGCGCTGTGCGGGCCGCCATCCCCGAAGTGGAACACCACCAGCAAGCCCGTTGTCTCACCTTGGGCGCCATGCCAACCCCCACCACACCTGCGGTGGGTCTGCTCTGCGGCGGCAGCAGCGATCTGACCGTGCTTGCAGAAGCGGAGCTGGCGCTCCACTGCCATGGCATCAGCGCCAAGCGGTTTGCCGATGTGGGGGTGGCCGGTCTGCACCGCCTGCTCAAGGTGCTGCCGCAGCTGGAGCCGCTGCCGGTGCTGATCGCTTGTGCCGGTATGGAGGGAGCTCTGGCCACCGTGCTGGCCGGCCTGGTGCCTCAACCTGTCATCGCCGTGCCGGTGAGTGTGGGCTATGGGGTCAGCGCCGGAGGTCAGGCGGCCCTCAGCGGCATGCTCGCCAGCTGCGCGCCGGGGCTGGTGGTGGTCAACATCGACAACGGCTACGGCGCGGCGATGGCCGCGCTGCGCATGCTCAGAGGTGCTTGAGCTGGGGATAGGCGGTGATCAGCTCATCGGCGCTGAGCACATCACCGGATCCATCGGGCTGCCAGATCACCTCAAGGGCCAGCAGGTCCGTTGCAGGCACCGCACCGAGAACACCCAGGGCATCCCGCAGCTGCTCGGCTGAGTCCACGGACTTGATCGCGACCTTGCTGCGGCTGGCCACCAGCAGGGTGACGGCGATGTACTCGCTGGTGGCATCCGCCGCGCCGCTCTCGCCGCGTGCTGGATCGTCCTCGGCCAGCCGGCGGCCATCGACGTTGCTGGTGATCTCACCGGTGAGCTTGCTGCGCTCCTGCATCGAGAGGCGGTTGAAGGTGGATTCCGCTGCGGTGAACGGCACCTGACCGGACTCCACATTGGCGTACACCCACTGATCGGGGCGGCGCAGCATCGCCAGGGTGGCGTCCTGCAACACCTGTTGCAGACCCGTGCTGCTGCTGGTGTCGGCGGTGCGTGCGTAGCGGCGCAGGTCGTCCTGAACGCTGCGGGCGCTGGCGAGCAGTCCCAGCTGCAGCTGCACCACCGTCACAGGACCATCAGCCCGCTGGCTGGGCAGGTTGGGAGCAGCCATGCCGCCACCGCCCATGGCCCCGCGCAGGCCATTGACCACCACACCAACGACCGCCATCAAGATCAGCAGGCCAAACAGACCGCCGCCACCGAAGCCAAAGAAGGGGATCAGAAACGGAAAGCCGATCCCACCGCCATAACCGCCGCGGTAGCCGCCGCCATAACCACCGCGGTAGCCACCACCGGGAGCCGTGCGGATCGGTGCTGAACGGAAGCTGCCACCACCGATGCGACCGCCACGGGCGGCATCGGCGGGTTGGGCCCAACCAAAACTGAGCAGCCCTGCAGCCAGCACGGGCAGCAATGAAAGCGACAGCAGGCGCATGAGGCGGCGGGGCGAAAAGAAAGCGGGCAGAGCCACGGCGAAGCCCATCAGGGCTGTAGGTGAATCAACTCTAGAAAGCCCGTCCAGCCCGTGAGGTGCGGAGCACCGCCCCGGCTCAACCCCCGCCGACGATGGTCACCACCTCAAGCCGGTCCCCCGCCGCAACCGGCTGCTCACTCCAGCGGCTGCGCGGCAGGATCGCGCCATTGAATTCCACCACCACCAGCTGCGGGCGCCAGCCCAGATGTTCCAGCAGCTGTTGCAAGCTCAGACCTGCAGCACAGGTGCGCGCTTCTCCATTGACCTGAATCGTCAGCACCTCAGGCATCAGCTCAACATCTCCAGCAGCTCGGCGGTGGCAGCAGCGGGATCATCGGCCTCCATCACGGCCCGCACCACAGCGACGCGGCAACCTGGGCCGCCGGCCTCCAGCACCGCCGCCAGGGTGGAGGCATCAACACCACCAATGCCGAACCAGGGCACGGTGGCCTGGGCGGCGGCCTGCCGCAGGTAGGCCAGCCCCACCGGCTCACGGCCGGGCTTGGTGGGGGTTGCATGCAGGGGGCCCACCCCCACGTAATCGCAACCATCCGCCTGGGCCTGGTGCAGCTGGCTGAGGGCATGGGTGCTGCGCCCCAGCAGCCGATCCGGACCGATCAGGCGCCGCGCCTGGGCAGGCGGCAGATCCCCCTGCCCCAGGTGGACCCCATCGGCCTCCACCGCCAAAGCCAGATCCACCCGGTCATTGACGATGAAGAGCGCACCATGGCTGGCGCAGAGCTCCCGCAGCGCCAGCGCTTCTCGGTAGCGCGGCAGGTCATCACTGAGCTTGCTGCGGTGTTGCAGCAAGGCGACCCCTGCCGCCAGGGCCTGCTCCACCACCGTCAGCAGATCAGGCACGGGGCTGGTGATCAGGTAAAGCCTGGCTGCAGCCAGGCGTTGACGCCGGCTCTGATCCGCCAGCAAGCGTGTTTCCAGGTCATACAGCCTGTAGCGGCAATGCTCAGCTACCTGCGCCAGGGGCGGATCGATGCTGCGGCCGAACTCCTCCAGCACCCTGAGGGCCTCCTGAGCCCGGGCGCAGTTGGCGGCCACCACGGTGGCATTGGGGCGCTGGTGCTGGGCTGGATGGGCCAGGCCGGCAGCGCTGTCGCTGGCGTTGTGCCGGGCCTGGCGGTAGCGCTGCTGATGGCAGGCCCCCAGCCGTTGCCGCAGATCCTTGGTGGCTGCCACCAGGTCAGGGCGATCCAACACAAAGCGAGCCCAGTCCTCGGCCACCCGCAGCCCTTCTCGGGCGCGGTCGAGATTGGCATCGATCAGACGCAGGACGCCTGCGCTCTGGGAGCCTCCCTGCGCAGGGGAAGAAAAGGTCAAGCCAGCGGGTCGCAGCGCTGATCCCTCTTTAGCCTGCGGCGGCATGGACGTTGCATCGGTGGCCAACGACTCCAAGAACGCCCCTCAGATCAGCAGCTCCGACAGCCCAATGGTCGTGCTCATCTGGGGCGCGGCCCTGCTGGGCGGCATTGCCGCATTCATCGCCTGGGGCATGACCCACGCCTACCCAGGCGGCTGAGCCACCGCCAGCACCTCGCGGGCTTGGGCGGCATCCCGGCCGATCTGGCTGCTGAGCTCAGCCAGCGAGCCAAAGACCTGCTGAGCGCGCAGGCGTTGCAGCGGCTGCACCACCAGGGTCTGCCCCACCAGCTCAAGGTCCACATCGAGCAGATGAACCTCTACCGCTGAGGGGGCCTCCGGATCGACGGTGGGTTGGCGCCCCAGGTTCATCACCGCCGCCCTTGGCGCTTCCCCCTCACGCCAGGCCCAGGCGGCATATACCCCCTCCGCGGGCAGGCATTTGCGCCCGTCCACCTGCAGATTGGCGGTGGGCCAGCCCAGACCGCGCCCCAGTCCTCGGCCAGACACCACCTCGCCTTGAAAGCGGTAGGGGCGCTGCAGCAACTGCTGCGCCAGGGTCAGATCGGCAACCCCCAGGGCATGGCGGATACGGCTGGAACTCATGCGGCTGCCGCCCTCATCGAGCAGGGGCACCACGGTGACGGCCATCCCTGCTGCAGCCCCCAGGCGCTGCAGATCCTCAGCGCCACCGCTGCGGCGATGGCCAAAGCGAAAGTTCTCGCCGATGGCCACAGCACCGGCCTGCAACTGCTCCAGCAGCACCTGACGCACGAACTGCTCAGGGCTGAGGGCCGCCAGGGCCAGATCAAAGGGCACCAGCACCAGCTGCTCGATGCCCAGGGCACCGAGGACAGAGAGCTTTTCTGCAGGCAGATCAAGGCGCAGCCGCACCTCAGCCGAGAGCACCTCCCGCGGATGGGGCCAGAACGAGAGCACCGTCGGCGCCAGGGGGCGATCGGTGGCCGCCGCCGCATCCACCGCCGCGGCGATCACCCGCCGATGACCGGCATGCACACCATCAAAACTTCCCAGTGCCAGGGCCGTGGGTGTGGCGGCGTCCTGGGGGGAATGCAACGCAATCAAGGCCCGGAGCCGTGCCAGATCCATGCTCCCATGGCACCTTTAGGGCCTGTGGAGCACCCCATGGCTGACCGTCTTGAGCTGCAACGCATCGCAGCGGCCTTCCGCATGGTGGGCTGGGGGGCGTTCTGGAGCCAGCTCACCCTGGCGTTGGTGAGCGGCGGGGTGCTGGCCTTCAACAGCATTGGCAGCGAGCTGGTCAACAACCGCGACAAGGCCATCGGCCTTGGCCCCGGACTCTCGCTCACCACCCTGGCGTTGTTGGTGCTGGCCTGGGGCGTGTGGCAGGACTGGGGCCTGGTGCGCCTCAGCCGCGTGCTGGGCAGCGGCAGCAGCTCCATCCCCTCGAAAGCCGAAACGCGCGCCCAGGTCAAGCGGCATCTGCTGGCCAGCCTGGCGGGGTTGACCCTGGCCGCCATCGGCTACCAGGCGCTCTCGGGCAGCCTCACGTTCCAGGCCTCCATCCAGCAGCCGGGTCTGACGGGCACCAGCATTGGCAACAACGCCATCACCTCGCTGGAGATGTTCTCCGTGATGGCCAATACCCAGGCGCTCACGGGCCATCTGATCGGCCTTTGGGTCAGCCTCTGGCTGCTGCAACGGCTGGCCCGCCGCTGAGGCTCAAGCCTCGATCGCCACCGGCGGCAGCGCCCCGCGCCAGAAGAGTTCAGGCTGCAGCGGCGTCAACGCCATCCCGCCCCCCTGCACCTGGGCCACATCCGTGGGCCAGTCGCGGGGGCCCGCGCCGGCGGTCACCACATCATTGAGGACTTCGCCGGCCAGCCAGTAGTAGGTGCGCCCCCGGGGATCGCAGCGCTGGTCGAACTGATCCACGTAGCGCCGCACCCCAGGTCGGCACCAGCGCACCGGACCGATCTGCTCGGGCAGCACCGCCGGCACGTTCAAATTGAGCAGCAACCCCTCGGGCCAGCCACCGGCCAGGGCCTGCTCAGCCAGGCTGAGGGCCTGCTCAGCAGCACCATCGAACTGGCGCCAGTCAAAACAGGCGCTGCTGATCGCCATCGCCGGCAGCCCCTCCAAGGTGCCCTCCATCGCGGCGGCCACCGTGCCGGAATACATGACATCAGAGCCCAGGTTGGGGCCATGGTTAATCCCGCTGAGCACCAGGTCCGGCGGGGTCTCCAGCAGCTTCCCCAGGGCCAACTTGACGCAGTCCGACGGCGTGCCGCTGCAGGCCCATGCGGTGATCCCTGCACCGAACAGCGCATCAGCGCGCTCCGCCCGGATCGGACTCTGCAGCGTCAGGCCGTGGCCGGTGGCCGAGCGCTCCTGGTCGGGGCAGACCACCGTCACCTGGTGGCCGCGCCGTGCAGCCTCCAGCGCCAGGGCCTTGATCCCCTCAGCAAAGACACCGTCGTCGTTGCTGACCAGGATCCGCAGGGGAGAAGCCATTGAGAGGCGATGATGCCCCACGCACGTTAGGCCGCTTCCCTTGAGCACCGCCCCCACGCTGGAGGACATCACCGGGCAGCTGGAGGCCCTCGAAGCCGAGGCCGCCACCGCCATCGCCGCCGCGGCCGATGCCGCTGCCCTCGAGCAGCTGCGCATCGATCTGCTCGGCAAAAAAGGCAAGCTCTCCGGGGTGCTGGGGGCCATGGGCAAACTGCCCGGCGACCAACGTCCCCTGGTGGGCCAGCGGGCCAACGTGCTCAAGGCCCAGGTGCAGGGCCTGCTGCAGGAACGCCAGGGCAATCTCAAGCAGGCGGCGATGGAGGCGCGCATCGCCAGCGAGACCATCGACATCACCCTGCCGGCCAGCTACCGGCCACCGGGCCATCGCCACCCGTTGCTGAGCACCACCGATGCCATCGTCGACATCTTCTGCGGCCTGGGTTACCGCGTCGTGGAAGGCCCCGACATCGAGAGCGACCACTACAACTTCTCAGCCCTGAACATCCCGGAGGACCATCCGGCCCGGGACATGCAGGACACCTTTTATCTGCCCGGTGAGCGGCTGCTGCGCACCCACACCTCACCGGTGCAGATCCGCCACCTGGAGGCCAACCCGCCGCCGGTGCGCGTGATCGCCCCGGGGCGTGTGTACCGGCGCGATGCCGTCGATGCCACCCATTCGCCGGTGTTCCACCAGGTGGAGGTGCTGGCCATTGATGAGGGCCTGGACTTCAGCCACCTGCGCGGCACGGTGACCGAGTTCCTGCGCACCTTCTTTGGTGACCTGCCGGTGCGCTTCCGCGCCAGCTATTTCCCCTTCACCGAACCCAGTGCGGAAGTCGATGTGCAGTGGCGTGGCCGCTGGCTGGAGGTGATGGGCTGCGGCATGGTCGATCCAGCGGTGCTCGAGGGCATGGGGTTGGACCCGGAGCGCTGGAGCGGCTTTGCTGCTGGCCTCGGCGTCGAGCGCTTCTGCATGGTGCGCCACGGCATCGATGACATCCGCCGTCTGTTCACGAGCGATCTGCGCTTCCTCGAACAGTTCTGACGCCCCTAGGATCAGGCACCCGCAGCCCCCGGTCGGTGCCCTGTGCCGGACTGATCGTTAACGACGGCAAGGATCTGGCGGTCACCACGGCAGATCGGATCACAGCCTGCCTGGAATCCGCAGGCTGGGAAGTGGTGCGCGTCAGCAGCTCCGGCGGCATGGTGGGCTTTGCCAATCCCGATCAGCACCTGCGCCTTCTGGGCTATGCGGCCTGTGTGCCTGCGGGGTTCACCCCCCAGATGGATCTGGCCATCGTGCTGGGGGGCGATGGCACCGTGCTCTCGGCCTCACGCCAGACCGCACCGGTGGGCATCCCGATGCTGACGATCAACACCGGGCACCTGGGCTTTCTGGCCGAGACCTATCTCGATCACCTGGATGAGGCCCTCGAGCAGGTCATCGCCTGCGACTGGACCGTGGAGGAGCGCAGTCTGCTGGTGGTGAGCGTGCTGCGCGGCGAGCAGCGGCGCTGGGAGGTGCTGTGCATGAACGAGATGGCCCTGCACCGTGAGCCGCTCACCAGCATGTGCCACTTCGAGATCGCCATCGGCCGCCATGCACCGGTGGACATCTCGGCCGATGGGGTGATTCTCTCGACACCGACCGGATCGACGGCCTATGCCCTCAGCGCCGGCGGACCGGTGATCACGCCGGACTGTCCGGTGCTGCAGCTCACGCCCATCGCGCCCCACTCGCTGGCCTCCCGAGCGCTGGTCTTCAGCGACAGCGAGCCGGTCACCGTGTTTCCGGCCACCCCCGAGCGCCTGATGATGGTGGTGGATGGCAGCGCCGGCTGCTATGTGTGGCCGGAGGATCGGGTACTGATTCGTCGCTGCGAGCAGCCTGCCCGCTTTGTTCGGCTGGCGGACCACGAGTTCTTCCGGGTGCTGGGCGAGAAGCTCGGCTGGGGCCTGCCCCATGTGGCCAAACCAGGCACCCTGCCCCTGGCCTCGTGAGCCCTGCCCTGTTGCTGATCGGCCAGCGGGCGCTGGATCTGCGGGAGCGGCTTGAGGCGTCGGGCTACGCCACCTTGGGCTGGAGCGGCGCCGAGGCGGTGCAGTCCCTGCAAAGCCAGCTGGTGAGTCCCGGGCGGGTGCAGGGGGTGCTGGTGAGCAGCGATGAGCTGGCGCTGGTGCCGCTGCTGCAGCAATGCTGCGGCGCCGGCGCGCTGGTGCCCCTGCTGGTGGAGGTGGAAGCCGACGATCTGGCCGCGCGCAAGCGGGTGCTGGAGGTGGGCGCCAACGACTTCTGGCTGCAGCAGGGACCACCCAGCGAGCTACTGCGCAAGCTGCGGCAGCAGCTTGATGTGCACGAGCCCTACGGCGATGCACCGCTGCAACCGATGGCCGCCCCGATGGAGCTGGCCATCGATGACTTGCGGGTGGATGCTCAGCTGCGCCGTGTCTGGCGCGGCCGACGCGAGATTCAGCTGACGGAGCGGGAATTCGCCCTACTGCAGCTGTTGCTTGAGCATCAAGGGACCACCGTGAGCCGGCAGCAAATCCTTGAGCAGGTCTGGGAGCAGAGCGGAGAAGCCGCCAATGCCAACGTGATCGAGGTGTATGTGCGCTATCTGCGCCGCAAGTTGGAAGAAAAGGGTGAACGGCGCCTGATCCAGACCGTGCGCGGCCAGGGTTATGTGTTGAAGGCCTGAGGTTGATGCTGCCCGCCGCCCTGTTGCCCTTGCTGTTGGCCGTGACGCCGCAGTACCTGCCGGTCAGCGCCAAATGGTGCCTGCCCCAGGGCTGCATCGGCCTCGAGGTGCCCCAGACCCCAGTGCAGTTCCAGACCGGTCTGATGCAACGTCCGCCCCTGGGCCCGTGGCGAGGCATGTGGTTCCGCTTTCAGCCCGAGCGGCCTGTGAGCTTTTGGATGAAGAACTGCATTGCGCCGCTGGACCTGGTGTTCATCCGCCGCGGCAAGGTGCACCAGATCAAAGCCAACGTGCCCCCATGCAAGGCGATGCCCTGCCCCAACTACGTCTCTGATGGAGCGGTGGATGGCGTGATCGAGTTGCAGGCTGGCCGAGCGGCTGAATTGGGCCTTAAGCCCGGCAGCCCCGCAAGACCACAACCGGGTTCAACGGGGCTAGGCGCGTCCCGCTAGCGAGGGGGACGCCCCGGCTGATCTGCAGTTGCAGCAGATTCACCTGCAGGCCATGGCGCTCCAGCACCGGGCGCAGTTCAGCGACGGCTTCCAAGGTCGCCAGGGGAATCACCACAGCACCAGCGGGCTGGAGGCGGGGCAGCAGCGACGCCAGCAGCTCAGCTCTGGCTGCGCCGCCGCCGCCCAGCAGCACCCGATCGGGATCGGGGAGCTCCGCCAGCAGCAACGACGCATCGCCCTGCAAGACCGCGGCTGGCTGCACCGCTAAGCGCGCGGCATTGGCTTGAATCAACGGCACCGCGCCGCTGCGGCGCTCCACGGCATAGAGCTGCAGTTCAGGCTGCAGCCGCAGGGCTTCCAGCCCCACGCTGCCGGTGCCGGCACCGAGATCCCAGAGCACCCCGGCACGGGGCAGATCCAGCTCCGCCAGCAGCTGGATGCGCACTTCCCGCTTGGTCATCAAGCCGGGGTGATCGGCGTGCTGGTGATAATCGCCATCTGCAATCCCGAACAGCGGTAGCCGTTCAGCCGCCATCGGCTCGGCTTTGGCGATCAGCACCACCAGATGCAAAGGATCAAGATCCTCAGGCAACGGATCGGCGCTGGCCAGCTCAATCACGCGCTCTTCGGGGTGATCCAGCCGCTCACAAATCCAAAAGCCATAGGCGGCCTCTAGCCCCGAGGCTCTCAGGATCTGGCGCACCTCCCCGGCCCCGCCACGGCCGGGATCGGTGAGCACCGCCAAGGCCTCGGGGCGCTGCTGCAAGCGCGCTGCCAAGGCATCAGGCTCGCGGCCATGCAGCGAGAGCCACTGGGCGTTCTGCCACGGCCGCCCCAGGCGGGCAAAGGCCAGCTGCATCGAGCAGGGGCAGGGATGAAAGCGCAGCTGCTCAGCAGAGAAATGCTGCATCAGCAGCCTGCCAATACCGAACCAGAGCGGATCACCACTGGCGAGCAGGACGGCGCTGCGGCCTGCGGCCACTTCAAGAACTAAAGCTTCAATCGCCACCTGGGGCTGATCGGTGTTGATCAGCTCGGCGCTCGCCGGCAGCTCGTGGTGCAAGCGGCTGGGGGCGGCAATCACAGCCGCCCCATCCAGCAACTGGCGCTGGGCAGAAGCCAGGCCGCAAAGGCCAGCGGCGGTGGTGCCGATCACATGGAGCATCACTCCATTGTTCAGCTCGCCCGCTGCCCGTGGGGCTGAGGCATGGGGGAAGCGGTCAGGAGGCCATCGCGCCCAAACGCGCGGATTCCCGTTGGGCCTCAGCCGTTCACGGACATCGCCTGCACGCGGCACCAGCTCACTGTTCTGCGCCCTCCAGCAGGGCGGAGAACCGCCCGGCACGGCACTGGACAAAACAAGTAGACAGTCGCCAAAGTGGCTAAGCAGTTTTGCTTAGCGCCTCCTGGCCTTCCGTCGTCCCACCCGCCGCAGCCGCACCTTCCTGCTGGTCAGCCTCACCAGCTGGGGGGTCTTTTTGCTGCCCCTCGGCTTTCTCAGCTTGATCACCTACGAGCCCAATCCCGTGGTGGGCCAGCAGCGCGGCGTCGCGGCCCGTCAGATCGGCGCCGGCTGGCTGCGCAGCAACCCCCTTGTGCGGTAAGGCATTTCAGGCAAGCTGTGCCCACTTCCCGCTGAGCCATGGCGCCCTTTGGCCTCTCCCGGCTGCGCTCACTGCTGCGCCGCTCCGGCCGTCAAAGTCCCAGCACCCCACCGGCCAGCTGGAGCCGTCCCTTCGGGCTGGGCTGGGATCAGCCCTACACCGTTCGCTACGCCAGCAACCTCGATGACGGCCCCTGGCATGGGGCGCCCCTCGGCGGCTTTGGCGCCGGCTGCATCGGCCGCAGCTCCAAAGGTGATTTCAACCTCTGGCATCTCGATGGTGGTGAGCACTGGTTTGGCTCCCTGCCCGACTGCCAGTTCGCCCTCTTTGAAGACAACGGCAGCAGCAATTGCGCCCACGCCCTGGCCGTCGCCCCCGAGCACGACAGCTCCAATCCAGACGCGGGTGCTCCGCTGAGCAGCTGGAGCTGGTACCCCGCCAGCACGCCTGAGCGCAGCACCGGCCGCTACAGCGCCCGCTATCCCCTCAGCTGGTTCCACTACCAGGGGGTTTTCCAGGCTGAAGTGAGCTGCGAGAGCTTCAGCCCCATCCTTCCCGGGGACTACCGCGACACCTCGCTGCCCGTGGCGGTGTTCCGCTGGCGGTTGCGCAATCCGACCCAGGCGCCGCTGACCCTCTCGCTGATGCTGAGCTGGCGCAACACCACCGGCTGGTTCTGCAACACCGACCCCAGCGCCGCGGTGCACTTCCGCGACGACGGCAGCCCCGAGCACAACTACGTGCCTGCCATTGGCGCCACCCAAGGCCAGCGCAACCGCGCCGTCGATGCCCCGGGGCTGCGTGGGGTGCTGCTGGAAGGCCAGAGCGCCGATCCCATCAGCGAAGGCCAGGGCCAGTGGTGCATTGCTGTACCCCAAGAGCTCGAGGGGGTTGAGCTGATGCGCTGCAGCCGCTGGAATCCCCACGGCGATGGCGCTGAGATCTGGCAGCGCTTTGCCGCCGATGGCTCCATCCCGCAAAGCAACAACGACCGCCGCAGCAGCAGAAATGACCCCGCCAGCGCGGCGCTGGCCCTGCGCTTCACACTGCAGCCCGGTGAGGCGATCGAGCTGCCGGTGGTGGTCAGCTGGGATCTGCCGGTCACCGCCTTTGCCACCGGCGCCCAGTGCCTCAGGCGCTACACCGACTTTTTTGGTGTCGATGGCACCAACGCTGCCGCCATCGCCAGCGAGGCCCTGCAGCGCTGGCCGATCTGGCGCCAGCAGATCGAGGAGTGGCAAGCACCGGTGCTGCTGCGCGATGACCTGCCCGAGGAGCTGCGCATGGCCCTGTGCAACGAGCTCTATGACCTGGCCAGTGGCGGCACCCTCTGGAGCGCCGCCAGCTCCGCTGATCCGGTGGGCCGTTTCGGCGTGCTCGAGTGCCTCGATTACGCCTGGTACGAGAGCCTCGATGTGCGGCTCTACGGCTCCTTTGCCCTGCTGCAGCTCTGGCCGGCCTTGGACCGCTCGGTGCTGCGCAGCTTTGCCCGGGCCATCCCCGCCGTCGATGCCACGCTGCGGCCCATCGGCTGGTATTTCACCCAAGGGCGCGGCCGCGTGGAAGCGGCGCGCAAGCTCGCAGGCGCCACCCCCCACGACCTTGGTGCCCCCAACGAGCGGCCCTGGGATGCCACCAACTACACCGCTTACCAGGACTGCAACCTCTGGAAGGACCTGGGCAGCGACTTCGTGCTGCAGGTGTGGCGCACCTATCAGCTGGCCCCCGATGGCAAGGACCTCAGCTTCCTGGCCGATTGCTGGCCAGCGGCGGTGCAGGCCCTGCGGTACCTGAACAGGTTTGATGCCAATGGCGACGGCCTGCCCGACAACGGCGGTGCCCCGGATCAGACCTTCGATGATTGGGCCCTCAAAGGCGTGAGCGCCTATTGCGGCGCCCTCTGGATCGCTGCCCTGGAAGCGGCTCTAGCGATGGGACGCACCCTGGCCCTGGAGCTGGGTCTGGACACCACCCAGGACCAGCGGGACTTCAGCCTCTGGCTGGAGCAGTCCCGCGCCAACTTCGACGCGCTGCTCTGGAACGGTGAGTACTACCGCATTGATGCGGAGAGCGGCACCCCGGTGGTGATGGCCGATCAGCTCTGCGGTGACTTCTATGCCCGCCTGCTGGGCTTGCCCCCGGTGGTGAGCGAGAGCCACGCCCGCAGCAGCCTCAAGGCCGTGCGTGAGGCCTGCTTTGAAGGTTTTGCAGGCGGCCGCCTCGGGGTCGCCAACGGCCTGCGCCGCGATGGCACCCCCCTCGATCCCAACGGCACCCACCCGCTGGAGGTCTGGACCGGCATCAACTTTGGTCTGGCGGCCTACTACCGCCTGATGGGGGAAGGGGAGACGGCCATGGCGATCTGCCAGGCGGTGGTGCATCAGGTCTACAGCGGTGGCATGCAGTTCCGCACCCCAGAAGCCCTGACGGGTCAGCGCACCTTCCGCGCTTGCCATTACCTGCGAGCCATGGCGATCTGGGCCCTCTGGGCCACCCACACCGATTGGGAGCTGATTCCAGGGGCCAACCGCCGCCCCTGACGGCTCAACGCAAATCGAGCCGCAGCGGCCGATCCAACGGCCGGGTGTGGTGGTCGGTGATGTTGGTATCGCTCAACTCCAGGTTGAAAAAGCGGGCGGTCGGCTCAAGGAAGTAGGGGCCGGCATGCCAGGTGCAGCGATGCAGGGCGATGGCCTCGCCTGGATTCACCCGCACCAGCTGCACCCGCGCAGCGGCGATGGTGGCGCCGTCCTCCAAGGGGGAGGCCAGAGCGATCCAGAACGGCTTGCCATCGGCTGAGGCCAGGCACTGGGTCACCTGCCGGTGCTGGGTGATCTTCTCGACAGCCGCCGCTGAGCGCTGCTGCAGCTCCATCACATAGAACCGTGGGGTGCCGGCCGAGAGTTCCAGGCGGGCATCAGCGGGGCCAAAAGGGGTGCTGTCGGCCGTGGCGGCGATCGCGCTGCAGCATGCCGCCAGCCCAGGGGAGTCAAGGGCAACCGGATGCAGGGTCAGCGGGGTGGTCATGGCGCCAGCGGCACAGCCGATCTCACACCGCTGTAGCGCCAGCGGCGCTGCAACGGCCGCAGCCATGGACGCCGGCACCGATGATGGGGCGGCACTCAGCGCCCTCCTGTGCTCTATCGCCTGGTCTGTTCTCTCCTGCTGGCCCTGGGCCTGGTGCTGCTGCCCGCCGCTCCGGTGGCCGCTGAACTGCACAGCCATCCCGGCGATGACGGCACCCCCGTGGTGCGCAGCCTTGAAAGCCTGCGGGACCTGGACTACCAGGCCTGGCAGCTGGTGGCTTACCGCGAAGGCCCCCCCGGCGGCCCCCTGCTGCTGCGCGTGGTGGGCTACCCCGGCAAGGTGCGGCTGGATCACCCCACCGAACTGATTGTGTTCAGCGGCGCGCGCCGCTGGGATCTGCCCGATCGCACCCTCGATAACCCCGTGCTCAGCAGCGATGGCCGTGAAGCCGCCGCTGAATTTGACCTCGAGCCCCTGATTGCAGGGCTCACCAAGGACCGCCCCCTCAGACTGCAACTCCCGGGGGTGTTCACCGAGCTGCCGGTGCCGCCCTTTGTCGTTAAGGAATGGCGTGAACTGCCCACCAGCCCGCTCTGATCGCCACTGGATGGGCCGGGCCCTGGCCCTGGCGGCCCTGGCTCAAGGCCAGACCAGTCCCAACCCCCTGGTGGGCTGCGTCGTGCTCGATGCCAGCGGTGAGCTGGTCGGGGAAGGCTTCCATCGCCGCGCCGGCGAGGCCCACGCCGAGGTGATGGCCCTGGGCCGGGCCGGCACGCGGGCCCGCGGCGGCAGGCTGTACGTCACGCTTGAGCCGTGCTGCCATCACGGCCGCACCCCCCCCTGTACCGATGCGGTCATCGCGGCAGGGATCAGCACCGTGGTGGTGGCCTTGAGGGATCCCGATCCACGCGTGGCCGGTGGCGGCATCCGCCTGCTGCAAGCGGCCGGCTTGGAGGTGATCAGTGGGGTCTGCGCCGCGGAAGCCGCCCAACAGAACCAGGCTTTTATGCATCGCCTGGCCCACGGCCGCCCCTGGGGAGTGCTCAAGTGGGCCATGAGCCTCGATGGCCGCACAGCCCTGCCCAATGGCGCCAGCCAGTGGATCAGCAGCCCTCCAGCACGGCACTGGGTGCATCAGCTGCGCAGCGGCGTGGACGCTGTGATCATCGGCGGCGGCACCGTCCGGGCTGATGACCCCCTGCTGACCAGCCGCGGCCGCAGCAGCCCCGAACCCCTGAGGGTGGTGATCAGCCGTGCGCTCGATCTGCCCCGGCAGGCCCAGCTCTGGGATCAATCCCTCGCCCCCACCCTGGTGGCCCACGCCAAGGCCGCTGACCCCAAGGCCTGCAGCTGGCTCGATGCTCTTGGGATCAAGCGCCTACCGCTCGATCCCTGCGAACCGCGCGAGCTGATGGCGCAGCTCGCCGCTCAAGGCTGCAACCGGGTGCTGTGGGAATGCGGCCCAGAGCTGGCAGCAGCGGCCATCGACCAGGGCTGCATTCAAGAGCTGGCCGCAGTGGTGGCCCCAGCCCTGATGGGCGGCCGCGCCGCCCGCACCCCCCTTGGCGATCTGGGCCACACGGCCATGGAGCAGGTAATCCGCCTGCCTGCAACCTCACTGCAGCAGCTCGGGTCGGATTGGCTGATTCAAGGGGTCCTGCCTGGCCCCCCAGCTGTTGAGGCATAGCGACCGATCACCACCCCCATCACCACAGCCAGGTACAGCGGTCCGGCGATGCTGGTGGCCACCGCCAGCATCCGCGCCAGCGGCAGGACCGGATTGATGTCTCCAAAACCAACAGTGGTGAGGCACACGAAGGCGAAATAGTTGATCTCCGCAAACGCACCACTGGATTCGATCACGCTGCTGGCTCCGGCCGCCAAGGCTTCCTGGGTCAGATCCAAGGGCTGAAAACTGCCCGGCTGGATCGTCTCCACCGCCCCCATCACCAGCCCCGCGGTCAGCCCCAGATGCAGGTAGCCGGCGATGGCCCCCATCAGCAGGGGGCGGTTCACCCGGGGCTCACCAGCGAGCTGCTGAATCAGGCGCAGGATGCTCCAACCCACCAGCACGCTCCAGCTCAGGGCCAGGGGCACGCCACTGAAGGTGAGATCCAAAGGCGTCATCAGCCACAGCCACATGGCCAGCAGCGCCACGGTGCCGAGGGAGCGATAGATCCGATCATCAAGGGCGCTGCCCCGGCCGCGGCCAAGCCGGCCACGGGTGAGCAACAGGGCAATGAAGGAATAAAAGACGTAGCCGATGCGCCCCAGCTGAGGAAAGGCAAAGCAGACCAGCACCAGGACGGTGAGCAGGAGCAAGAGCTCATTGGGGCAGCGCACAGCCAGGCGCCACAGCACGGGCAGGGGCCTCAAGCGAGAAGATCCAGGCTCAACTGATCCCAGGGTCGGGACATCGGAGCCGCTGTCAAGCCAGCCGGAATGGGCTCAGCCATCCACCCTTGAGGATCCCAGCCCTGCAGCAGTGGCTCCAGCGCCCGCAGCCCTGGCCCATCGAGGGGGGCGCACCAGGCCTGCTCGAGGCCCTCAGGGATCAGCACCGGCATGCGCTCGTGCAGAGGTGCCACCAGGTCATTGGGGCGTGTGGTCAACACGCAGCAACTCTCCACCTCGCTGCCATCAGGACCGATCCAGCGGTCCCAGATGGCCGCCAACCAGAAAGGGGCACCATCGTGGCGAGCGATGCGATAACCCTTTTCAAAAAAAGCATCGGCCGGCAGCAGACCACGGCGATGGCGCCAGGGACCGCGAAAGCTGGTCTTCTCAGCCACCGTTTCAGCCCGCGCATTGAAGGGCCGTGGGCCCTCCAGGGGATCCTTGCGCCACTCCGCCAGCAGCCCCCAAAGCACCAGGGCCATGTCCATGGCGCCATGCTCCTGGCGCTGCAGCAGCACCGGCTCCCCCGGCCGGATCAGCGGCCTGGGGGCGTAGTGAGCAGCCAAGCCCTGCGGCAGGGGCCCCTGAAGCCGGGGCAGCAGGGCATCCAGCGTGCTGGTCAGGGAATAGCGGCCGCACATCAGCTATTCAACCGGTGCGTTCGGTTCTCACCCACATCGCAGCTCAAGCACTCGCACTAGCTTGGATCCACCGCGAGTGCAGCGCATGCCGATCCGCCAGGACGACAACAAGCCCAACCGCCGCTTTGGCGTTCTGAACCTGGTGTTGATCGGTTTCGGGGTGTTGTTGCTGCTCAGCAGCTTCCTGCCCAACCAGGGGATGCAGCAGGTGCCACGGGTCCCTTACTCCCTGTTCATCAATCAGGTGGATGACGGCGAGGTGAAGCGCGCCTTCATCACCCAAGAGCAGATCCGCTACGAATTGGCCAATCCCGAGGAGGGCCAGCCGCCCCTGCTGGCCACCACGCCCATCTTTGACATGGAGCTGCCGCAGCGCCTCGAGCAGCACGGCGTTGAGTTCGCCGCTGCTCCGCCCAAGAAGCCCGGCATCTTCAGCACGATCCTCAGCTGGGTTGTGCCGCCGCTGATCTTCATCCTTCTGCTGCAGTTCTTTGCCCGCCGTGCCATGGGAGGTGCCGGCGGTGCCCAAGGCGCCTTGAGCTTCACCAAGAGCAAGGCCAAGGTGTACGTGCCCGATGAGCAATCACGGGTCACTTTTGAGGACGTGGCTGGCGTCGATGAAGCCAAAGCTGAACTGACGGAGATCGTCGATTTCCTCAAAAAACCGGAGCGTTACGCCGCCATCGGCGCCCGCATCCCCAAAGGTGTCTTGCTGGTGGGTCCTCCCGGAACCGGCAAGACCCTGCTGTCAAAAGCCGTCGCCGGCGAAGCCGACGTTCCCTTCTTCATCATCTCCGGCTCTGAGTTCGTCGAGCTTTTCGTCGGCGCTGGTGCCGCGCGTGTCCGCGATCTGTTCGAAGAAGCCAAGAAGAAAGCGCCTTGCATCATCTTCATCGATGAGCTTGATGCCATCGGCAAGAGCCGCTCGGGCTCCATGGGCGTTGTCGGCGGCAATGACGAGCGCGAACAGACTCTCAACCAGCTCCTCACCGAGATGGATGGCTTCAGCGCCAAGGACAAACCGGTGATCGTGCTAGCAGCGACCAACCAGCCTGAAACCCTCGATGCGGCACTGCTGCGCCCGGGCCGTTTCGACCGCCAGGTGCTGGTAGACCGGCCCGATCTCTCAGGCCGCAAGACCATCCTGGAGATCTACGCCAAGAAGGTGAAGCTCGCCGATGGGGTAGACCTCGACAAGATTGCGGCAGCCACCAGTGGTTTTGCCGGGGCGGACCTGGCCAATCTGGTGAACGAGGCAGCCCTGCTGGCCGCCCGCGTCAACCGCACCTCCGTTGAGCAGGGCGATCTCAACGAAGCCATCGAGCGTGTGGTCGCTGGCCTTGAGAAGAAAAGCCGCGTCATGCAGCCCGATGAGAAGAAGGTGGTGGCCTATCACGAGGTGGGACACGCCATCGTCGGTCACCTGATGCCGGGCGGCAGCAAAGTGGCCAAGATTTCCATCGTGCCCCGCGGCATGAGCGCCTTGGGCTACACCCTGCAGCTTCCCACCGAGGATCGGTTCCTCAACTCACGTGAGGACCTGCAAGGTCAGATCGCCACCTTGCTGGGGGGGCGCTCGGCAGAAGAAGTGGTCTTTGGTCGCATCACCACCGGCGCTGCCAATGACCTGCAACGGGCCACCGACATCGCCGAGCAGATGGTGGGCACCTACGGCATGAGCGAAACCCTCGGCCCCCTCGCCTACGACAAACAGGGCGGCAATCGCTTCTTGAACCAGGGCAACAACCCACGGCGGGTGGTCAGCGATTCCACCGCCCAGGCCATCGATAAAGAAGTGCGTGCCCTGGTGGATCGTGGCCACGATCAGGCCCTGGCTATCCTCAACGGCAATCGGGACCTACTGGAGGACATTGCCCAGCGCATCCTCGAAAAGGAGGTCATCGAAGGCGATGAGCTCAAGGAGCTGCTGGAGCGCAGCGTGCGCCCGGAAGCCGTCCCCGCCTGAGCGGCATCAGGCCAGGGGGTTGACGAAACCCCTTGGTATCGCTGATAAGTGGGGTTTGGATCAGGGTGATGGGTAGCGAGCTCAGCGCGCTCAAGGGCCGTGACTTTCTGGCGTCTGGAGACATTTCTTCAGAGCAGAGCCAGGCGCTCATCAACCTGGCTGCAGCGATCAAGTCCGGACAGCGCAGACCTCGCCTTGAAGGCAAGGTGCTGGGGCTGATCTTCTCCAAGGCCTCCACCCGCACCCGGGTGAGCTTCACCGTCGCCATGGCGCGCCTCGGAGGGCAGACCATTGATCTGAACCCATCGCTCAGCCAGGTGGGCCGCGGTGAACCCATCGCGGATACCGCCCGGGTGCTGAGCCGCTATGTCGACGCCCTGGCCATCCGAACCTTTGCCCAGAGCGATCTGCAGGGTTACGCCGATGCGGCATCCATCCCGATCATCAACGCCCTCACGGATTTAGAGCACCCCTGTCAGGCCCTGGCGGATTACCTCACGATGCAGGAGGCCTTCGGCAGCCTGGAGGGTTTGACCATGGCTTACGTGGGCGATGGCAACAACGTGGCCCACTCCCTGTTGATCGCCGGCGCCCAGCTGGGGGTGAATGTGCGCATCGGCTGTCCGGCGGGCTTTCATCCCGATCCCCAGGTGGTGGAGCAGGCCAGGGCTCTTGCTGGAGAGCGCTGCCGCATGGAGGTGGTGGTGGATCCCGGCTGTGCCGTTGCTGGCGCTCAAGCGGTGTACACCGACGTCTGGGCCTCCATGGGACAAGAGCAGGAACAAAGCGAGCGCGAGCAGGCCTTTAAGGGTTTTTGCGTGGATGAAGCCCTGATGGCAAAGGCCGATCCGGCGGCAATCGTGCTGCACTGCCTGCCGGCCCATCGCGGCGAGGAGATCAGTGAAGCCGTCCTGGAGGGGCCGGCCAGCCGGATCTTTGATCAAGCGGAAAACCGCCTGCATGCCCAGCAGGCCTTGCTGGCATCGCTGCTTGGAGCCGACGGTCTCGAGGCCTGATGCCGGCATAACAACAGGCAAGAGCAGCAGGAATGCGACCGCAGGGGTAGACAAGGCGGCCAACCAGTGGCACAAATGTATTAGCGACTGACTTTCGCCGCCATGCCCCTCGAGGCCCTCACCACCGCCCAGCAGGAGCTCTACGACTGGCTCGCTGAATTCATCGCCGAGCACCGCCACAGCCCCTCCATCCGCCAAATGATGGAGGCCATGGGCCTGCGCTCCCCGGCGCCGATCCAGAGCCGCTTGCGGCACCTGCAGCAAAAGGGCTGGATCACCTGGAAGGAAGGCCAAGCCCGCACCCTGCAACTGCTGGGGGATGCAGCAGAAGCTGTGGGCATTCCCGTGCTGGGCGCGGTGGCTGCCGGCGGCCTGATCGAAACATTTGACGATGTTGAGGAGCATCTGGATCTGCAGCCGCTGCTCGAGCGTCGCGGCCTATTTGCCCTCACCGTCAATGGCGACTCGATGCAGGATGCCCACATTGCTGACGGGGACATCGTGCTGATGGAACCGGTGCGTGATGCCGCTCGCCTGCGGGAGGGCACCATCGTCAGCGCCCTCGTCGCGGGCAGTGGCACCACCTTGAAGCACTTCCACCTCGATGGCCACGACGTGCGCCTTGAGCCGGCCAACCCCAACTACGAACCCATCACCCTGCCGGCCGAGGAGGTGACGGTTCAAGGCAAATTGGTCGCGGTGTGGCGCCAGGTCTGAGGTGTAAGCTGGAACACGTGCTCGCTTCTTGGCAGCACAGATGGGGCCATAGCTCAGTTGGTAGAGCACCTGCATGGCATGCAGGGGGTCAGGAGTTCGAGTCTCCTTGGCTCCATTGAGCTAAACCCAGTGCGTGACTGGGTTTTGACTTTTCTCAATTTCATGCGTGTCATCACCGCTGGAGCATTTGTGCTTCCGCTGTGATGCTGAGAGGTGCCGCTGATTCATTTCGTGCGCTTTTAGAAAAAGGCACCCAGAATCACGCTGTTCATCCATCCCCAGGACTGCTGCTTGCTGCAGGTGCCAGAAGGGAGCAGAGCCTGAGTCGCCAGCGCTCTTTGGAGGCCTCGAGCCGCATCGCCAAGCCATGAGAACGTTCGAGCATTCAGGGCCGCCGGTGCCGTACTGGTTGATTCGTATTCGAGAAGACGATCTCGAGCACCTCACCAGTGCGCAGAAAAAGAAGCTGCTGCGCAACCACGAGCCATGGATGGAAGAGCGCTGGAATCAACGCCAAAACGCCACAGCTGAACAGATCAGCAAGCGTGATGGCTTCTACAACCTGTATCTGGAATTCATCAGAGCCGACGACAGCGATGACGCCGTCATGGACCTCAAAGCGGTGCTGAAATTCTGGGGGTACTCCATTAAGTTGCTTCGTAGCGATACAGAAGCAGAGGTCATCTGAGCGGCTGACACGGCTCAGATCGAGCTGCAGGCCCGCTGCAGATTCTGAGCATCACGGTCCCCGGCCACCGGCTTGATCCAATCGCCGGGATGCCAGGCCTGCTGCTGATAACGCAGGCGTCCCTGGCTGCAATCAAATTCAACCGTTCCTCGCTGCTGAACGGGACAGGGTGTGACCCATGGCGCCAAAGGACGGCCATCGGCATTGCGCCGCAAGGCTCGCCAAATCACCGCACCACGGCAACTGCTGGCTTCTTCAAAGGTGCGCCAAGGGGCAGCGGCAACGTGGCCGCAGGCCAATGCAGCAAGCCATGCACTGACTGGAAGAAGCCGCAGACCCTGCGCGGGAATCGCCTGTCGCATCAGCACATGTGTTGCGGAGGCTCAGCGGGGGCCACCGGTTGCTGCAGGACTCAGTTGCATGAGACCCCAATCACCGGCGCGTGGGAGACCACGCAGCTGCGGGCATAGCTGTTGCCAATGGGATCGGTGCTGAGCACCGGCATGGCGTAGGAATCGGTGCTGGGGAAGCGCACAGGACCTGAGCCCACGGAGGTCTTTTCAAAGACGTTGCCGGAGACGCCCCCCGGCATCGAATAATCAGGGATCTCACGCTCGGCAGCTGCAGGCAGCGCCTGCAGCACGGCAGCAGCAGCAAACAGCATCAGAGGACCAAGAGGCTGCAGGGACATCGACTTTCCTTCCGCAAGCGCAAATGTCGCGGAATCGTCTCATGCAAAGACTGGCGGCCGTTGCCGCAGCGGACGGCTGCTCAGGCGCCCCCCACCACCACAGCAGCAATCAGCCCCAGATAGGTCCCCAGCAGGTAGCCGAACAGGCCAATGGCCACCGACGGCAGGGCCAGATCCGAGCGTCCCAGGCCGGTGGCGAGCGCCAGGGCCGTGCTCGGCCCGCCGATCGCCGCCTGGGAGGCCACCAAGGTTGAACCAAAGGACCAGCGTTTCCAGCGACGCAACAGGAGCAGCGTCACCGCCTGCAGCGCCACGATCAATGCAGCGAAGGTCAGCACCGGCAGGCCCTCAGCCAGCAGACCCGCCACCGGCGAACTCAATCCAATCACCACAAAAAACGGCTGGATCAGCAGCAGCCCACTGCCGTAGCAGGCGCGGCGGCTGGCCTGGCCAGGCAATTGGGCAGCAACGATCGCCACGGTGGTGAGCAGCAGGATCGATGGCACGGCGCTCAGCCATTGGCCCAACAGTTGAGCGAGCCCCAGCACCCCCAGGCCCCAGAGCAAGCCCCAGACCTGCAGAACAGGCGAGGGGGGTTCATCACTTGAGGGGGCATCAGCCCCGGCTGGACTCACCACAGCCTCTCCAGCGCGCCGGCCCATCAGCAGGCTGAGGGCAAACCACACCGCAAAGACCACGTGATCAGCCGCTGTAGCCAGCAGCAGCAATGCCTCAGGAGGCTGCAGTGAACGGGCGACAGAGACAAAGTTGAGGCTGCCTCCAGTGAATGTGGCCGTATAAAGGCCGGCCAGCACAGGCCCCTGCTCACCGAGCCAGGGCCTGAGCAGCCATGCCCCCAGCAGCACGGCCAGCACCGTGGACACCACCGCAGCTGCGAAGGGAGCCAGCAACTTGCGGGCATCAGGCCAGAGGCCGCGCAGCCGCACAGCCAGCAGCAGCTGGGCGATCGCCAGCGATGTCAATGGTCCGCCGACCCAGGCCGTGGCGGCTGGATCGGGGCTCCAACCCGTCAGGTTGGTGGCGAGCAGACCCAGCAACAGCACCACCATCGTCATCCCGAGCTGACGACCCAGGGCCGTCGTGCGCGACAGGACCCAGCCAGCAACGCTGAGCAGCAGGATCACCAGCAAGGAGAACACCATGGGCATGGGCACTGATCTGTTGGTCTACGGCAGCTTGAGGGCTGGCCATTCCGCCCATGCTCTCTTGAGAGGTGCCATGCGCCGCCCTGACGGTGTGCTGGATGGCGTCCAGTGCTTCCAACATCAGGGGTACCCCATGCTCAGCGCAGGAGGCGGGTCAATCCTCGGGGAGGTTTACACCGTCTCCGAAGACCAGCTCCATGCTCTCGATCGCTGGGAGGAAACCCCCGAGGTCTACCAACGCGTGCGGCGTCAACTGCGCGATGGCCGCTGGGTCAGCGTGTACATGCAAAGCACCTGGGGCATTCCAGCCGCGCCATCAGAACAGGATCCCAGAATCTGAAAAAAGACGCCGGCAATAAAGAATTGAGATCGCTGTTCAGCACAATCAATTCATCAGATTGAGCCATGTGACGACCATGCCAGCACCATTGCTCGTCAGCGTGACCAATTACGAATTCAATGCC
>CAJWYF010000016.1 GCA_913049535.1 uncultured Synechococcus sp. | reverse complement strand
CAGCGCTGACGACTGTGCGGGAAAATGCGTCGAGCATTGGGGGCCAGACAGTTTGGAGGTGAAGGGCTTCTGATACCGCCAGGGAATAAAGGCCGATCGGCCTCGAGCCCCAAGTGGAGGAAGCGCTCAGCCAAACTAAGCCCAGCGTCGGCAAGGGGTCTGGACAGGCAGGGGTTACGCAAGAGTTTGTCACCAAGAGAACGCCGAGCCCCCTTGGGGGGGTCGTTCTATTCAGGCATTGACTGCCGAAAAGCCTGTCACCACCAGAGAACGTTGTTCAGCTGGATCCTTTAGATTGCAGGAACAGGAACCCCCTTGCGAGCCCTTCACAGCAGCAAAAGTGCCGCTCAAATAGGGGAGAGGGAGGTCTAAGCTCAGATAAATGAATTTCAGCGGATGTCAAACGAGGCGTCACACCAACCCACAGCAGAAGAACTTCAAGAGTCAATTGATGAGCTTTCTGCTTATAGAAGCCGCTTATATCAAGACGTTGTAGGGCTCGGGCAAAAACTCAGACTCTCCCAAAAAAAGATCGATGCAACTATCTCTGAGCACCCTGAGCTTCAGAGGATTGATGAGATTTTGGCCCAGCTGATTCAGCAGAAGGAGGCGACATCTGCTTAAGTTTTTTTCTTTTGCAAATCAAGAATTCATGTTCGCCCCATTCCTAACACTGCAACGACATGAATGCATTTGATCAACCACCAATGTCAATGGCTGACTTCTTCGAAGCCAGCCGTGGGACCTGGCTCAATCGCAGAGCTGTGCACCATCACGATTTCCAGGATGACGAAGCTGCCGATTCTAATTTGATCATCGAGCCCTTTGGTGCTGATGATGCTGCTGTTGGGAAGATCTGCGAAGCACTCAATACTGACCCTTCTGACTGCACAGGCGGCGCAAGATTCTGGTGGGAGAGCAATCTTAAGAAGGGTGTTCGCAACGACGACTATGCAGCTGTTGTTATTGACATACCTAAACAGGGAGATACCAGACAAGGGTTCTTACTACGAGATGTTGGCTATGTCGAGAAGCAGTCTGTGATTAGCAACTACAGTTTTGCTGACGATGGTGTCCTCACCATCACCACTCGATATGACACCAATATTGGCATTGAGCGCTGTTGGTTCGTCACAGATCAAGTGCGCATGAGGGTTAGCTCTGTCCAATGTCTAGATGGGGTCTCAATGACCACCTACTGCACTGAGTTTCGCTGTCCTTCGGCGGCTGACATCGCTGATTTGGCTAGGCGCGCACAGGAACTAAAGCATGCAGCACCTGCACCGAACACTTAATTAAAATGTTTGATTCATTTCTTGGTCAACTTAATGCAGGTCTCGAAGCTAGGGGTGGCATCAAGATGCCACCCCCCGAGGGGTTGGACTCCTGTCGATCACAAAAGGGGAGCAGTGAAATCTTCAGCTGGCTCTGGCAAGTTCCAGGGTTCCGTCGCTGGCGTGTGAGCCGGATGGACGCTGGGGAGAGTCTGCAGGTTCTTAATTCAGTCGCCTATCCCGACCTTGACAACGATCAGCCCTTAATGGGCATTGATCTGCTCTGGTTTGGAGGCCGTCAGAAACTCGTTGCCGTCCTAGATTTCCAACCCCTCAAACAAGACCCTGAATATTTCGATCGCCATTTCCTTGAATTACGCAGGCTACATGAAAAATTTCCTGAGTTGAGCGGCGAAGAGACTATGCGCTCTTTTGATCCCAATCAGTACTTCTCGCCCTATTTACTCTTCTGTCGCGGGGGGGCTGACGAAGCCAGCTCATCCTTGCCTGTGGCCTTCCAAGCATTTCTTGAAAGCTACTGGCAAATGACTGAGCGATCGCAAGCCGAAACCTCCCTGATCGCGCCCGACGAGGTTGGCAAGCTCCAAATTGCTTATGACCAATACAGCGCCGAACGTGATCCGGCCCACGGGCTATTCACCAGTCATTTCGGCAAAAGCTGGTCAGACCGCTTCCTCCATGAATTCCTTTTTCCAGCATCAATCTGATGACCGTACATCGTCAAAACAGCCTCGAGCCGCTCACCATTGATAACTGGCGATGGCAACCCTTCTTGAACCATGCCTATCAGGCCTTGCAGGAATTTTCCCCTGAGCCTTATCCCATTGCGGAACAGTTTTTGCTGCAGCGCAGCACAACAGGCTCAAAGAGCAAGCCAGTGGAGGTCACCACAGCCACCTGGGCCTGCAGAACTTCCAAGCTGCGTCAGGTGCGAGCTGCATGTGTCGAAGCAGGTTCAGCTGCATCCGTCTTGAATTTTGTGATCAACCCCAGCACCGACTTCGATCTGCCGTTTTTTGGAGCTGATCTGGTCACACTCCCAGCAGGGCACCTGTTGGCCCTTGACCTTCAACCTGCACTGAAAACCGATGCTGCCCATACCGACTCCGTCTGGAATCGTCTGATTCCAATATTTGAGCGATGGCAGAAGCGACTCCCCAATGGGGGGCCCATCCCAGAGGAAGCCAAGCCCTACTTTTCACCAGGCTTTCTCTGGACGCGTTTGCCATTGGGTGAGGAGGGCGACTCTCTGATCGACGAGGTCGTGACAGCCGCTTTCAACGAGTACCTCAGGCTTTACGTTGACCTTGTGAGAGACGCTCTTCCGGTCTCGAGGGCCCGCAGCCAACAGCTGCTGGAAGGACAGAAGGGATACACAGCCTATAGAGCCGAAAAAGATCCCGCGCGCGGAATGCTCACCCGCTTCCACGGCAGCGCATGGACTGAGGCGTACATCCATGATGTCCTTTTCGATCTCTAGTGACCCCAGTCAGATGCGAGGCCCCAACTGCGAAGTGGGGCCCTCGAGTCAATTAAACATTGTGAACAGGGATCAAAGTTGAGTGGAGTCATTGGTCAGAATCTCCGCTGTGACGGGATGGGTACGCCCCCCGGCCGCCCCCACCCATAAGTCGCTAAGACTTCCTTCTCCCGAAGTAGCCCCAAGGAGTTTCACCACATGTTCGACGCCTTCACCAAGGTCGTTGCCCAGGCAGACGCCCGGGGCCAATTCATCGGCACCGGCGAAATCGATGCCCTGACCGCCATGGTTGCTGACAGCAACAAGCGTCTGGATGCTGTGAACCGCATCAGCAGCAACGCCTCCTCCATCGTGGCCAGCGCTGCCCGCGATTTGTTTGCTCAGCAGCCTTCCCTGATTGCTCCAGGTGGCAATGCCTACAACAGCCGCCGCATGGCCGCCTGCCTGCGCGACATGGAGATCATCCTCCGCTACGTCACCTATGCCATCTTCGCCGGCGACGCTTCCGTGCTCGAGGATCGCTGCCTGAATGGTCTGCGTGAGACTTACCTCGCCCTGGGAACCCCCGGCGCCTCCGTGGCCGCCAGCGTGAACCTGATGAAAGAAACAGCCATCAACTTGGTGAATGACCGCAACGGCATCTCCCAAGGCGACTGCACCGCCCTGGCCAGCGAAATCGGCACTTACTTCGACCGTGCCGCTGCTGCCGTTGCTTGAGGCCTGAGTTCGTCTCCCTCAACGCCAGAACGTCGAGACCCCTGATTCATTCAGCCCCTCAACTCCACCGTCTTTCACCATGAAAACCCCCCTTACCGAAGCCGTCTCAGCTGCTGACTCCCAGGGTCGCTTTCTGAGCAACACCGAGATCCAGGGCGCCTCCGGCCGCTTCAACCGGGCCAAGGCCAGCCTGGAAGCCGCCAAAGCCCTGACCACGAAAGCTGACGCCCTGGTCAACGGTGCTGCACAGGCCGTGTACACCAAGTTCCCCTACACCACCCAGATGCAGGGTTCGAACTACTCCTCCACCCCCGAGGGCAAGGCCAAGTGCTCCCGTGACATCGGCTACTACCTCCGCATGATCACTTACTGCCTCGTGGCAGGCGGCACCGGCCCCATGGATGACTACCTGATCGCCGGCCTCGATGAGATCAACCGCACCTTCGAGCTGTCCCCCTCCTGGTACGTCGAAGCTCTCAACCACATCAAGAGCAACCATGGCCTCAGCGGTGACGCTGCTACCGAAGCCAACAGCTACATCGACTACGCCATCAACGCCCTGGTCTGAAGCCATTGCTTCAGTGCCACTTTCAAGCAACAGCCCCCTCACCGAGGGGGCTTTTTTATTGGCCAATCAAGTCAGCGCGGCGGTCTGTTGCCGGCACCACGCAGGGTTCAGTCCCCAGAACCTTGATCAAACGTGGCGTACATCAGCGGGGACACTTCACCGCGACCTGCAGCCATCCAATCGCCTAATTCCTGCATGAGGGCGACACAGTCATCAGCCCGACCCGCCCTGGCCAGCACAGCCAGACGAGCTTGCATGTCATCCATGCTGAGGTGGAAGGCCAGACATAAACGCTGGTCCCGATCAAGCCCCAGGGACTTGCGAGCCATAAGTACTACCGTTCGTTACCCCAACGTTAAGCACTTCTTAGCCTGAGCGCCACCCCATGGATTCCATGCCAATCGGCGAGCCGATCAGCGAAGCCGAAGCCCTGCAGCGCCTGCAGCAACGGCTGGATCCAAGCCTGCGCTACTACGCCGCCTGGTGGCTGGGGCGCACCCGCAGCGTCCATCCGCAGGCTGTGCCGCTGCTGATCGCTGCGCTTCAAGAGACGATTGACACACCAAGCGATCCGGAGGCGCTGTACGTCGCCCGCAATGCCGCGCGGGCGCTCGGGAAACTGAAGGCCGCTGAGGCCGTCAGCACCCTGCTCCAGGGGCTTGACCACCATGACCATGACCTGCGTGAGGCCTGCTCCCGCTCCCTTGGTGAAACCGGAGCGACCCAGGCCCTTGGCGCCTTGAGGCAGCGACTTGAACGTCCTGGGGCCGGCTGTGCAGCGCAGCAGCACGGTGCCCGACTGCAAGAACCCTGTGAGGCCCTGCTCGAAGCCATCGGCACCCTGGCTCGCGGGCGGCCTGATCAAGATCTCTGCGCTGCCCTGCTGCCTTGGAGCCAACATGGGCGGCCGCAGATCCGCAGTGCTGCCTGCAGGGCCTTGCTGCAGATCAGCGGCGAAACGCGCTGGGGCAAAACGATCCTGGAGCTGCTGCAGGACCCTGAACCGCTGGTGCGGCGGGGGGCTCTGCTGGATCTGGGGGCCACCGGATGGCGTCCTGCCGCAGGGGCGATCGTGGCTTGCCGTGTTGAGAACAGCTTGAAGCTGCTGGCCCTGCGGCAGCTGCTGGAACATCCCCTCGGCAGCCCAGCCCCGACAACCGTGGGGCCTGGCGAGCAGGAGCTGCTGCAGTTGATGGATGGGGTGCTGTGAGTTCCAGGGCCATTGACACCCTCGAGCCATTGCTGCGGGCCATCGATGGGGCTGCCAGCCGCGACGAGCTGGTGCGCTGCACCCGGGCGCTAACGCAGGCCATGCCGGCACTGGCCGATGACCCGCCGTCGCAGCAGCGGGCCATCGCTTGCTGCCTGGAGCTGCTGCGCAGCAACAACCCCGGAGCCGCACTGCTGGCCGTCAAGGGTCTGGTGGACTGTGGTGCTGTGGCTGTCGAACCACTGCTGAACAGCATTGACGAGCGGGATTACGGCGCCCGTGCCTGGGCCGTGCGTGCCCTCGCCGCCTTGGGGGACCAGCGTGGGCTTGCCGTCCTGCGCCGGGCCGTGGCTCAGGACATCGGCCCCAGCGTGCGGCAGGCGGCGGCCCACGGCCTCGGGCGATTGACCTTCAGCGCCGAGGAGCGCTCTGAGGGCCAGCTGGCGTGCCTGGAAAGTTTGGAGACAGGTCTCAAGGATGAGGAATGGGCTGTTCGCTACGCCTCGGTGGTGGCCTTGCAGACCCTGATGAAAGCCGGCTTGGAGCCTCCATTGAGGCGGCGCGTCGCAACGCTCCTGGAGCGGCACCGGGACGCGGACGATACCCTCGTCGTCCGTTTGCGCGCGCTTCAGGCCCTGGAGCAGCAGCCGCTATGAGCTCACGACCCACCCGCGTTCTCTTCGTTTGCCTCGGCAACATCTGCCGCTCGCCGGCCGCTGAGGGGGTGTTTCTCGATTTGCTGGAGCGTGAAAACCTCAGTGATGCCTTTGAGGTGGATTCCGCCGGCACCGGCCATTGGCATGTGGGCAAGCGCGCCGACGCGCGCATGCGCGCTGCGGCCGAGCGTCGCGGCATCGACCTGCCCAGCCGCGCCCGTCAAATTGAGCCCGAAGACCTCAGATACTTCGACTGGATCATCACCATGGATGACAGCAATCTGGCCAACGTGCGGGCCCTCGATCCCAGTGGCAGCAGCTACGACCGCATCGTCAGCATGACCAGCCACTGCAGCCAACACAGCGACGCGGAGGTGCCCGACCCCTATTACGGCGGCGAGCAGGGCTTTGAGCATGTGCTCGACCTGCTCGAGGATGCCTGCAGCGGCCTGCTCAAGCGTTTGCGCTGAGGGCCTCCACCGGCACACGCTCGCGGAACAGGGTGAGAATCCGCTGCACCACCTCATCGATGCTGAGCCCATCGCTGAGCAGCTCAACGGCATCCTCGGCCTGTTGCAGCGGTGCGACTGCGCGTGTGGAATCCTTGTGGTCCCGCTCAGCGATCTCCTGCTCCAGCTGGGCCAGTGCGGGCACAGGCAAGCCCCGCTGCTCCAGGTCAGCGGCCCGGCGCCGGGCCCGCTCCGCCACGGTGGCCGTCAGGAAAATTTTGAGCTCGGCATCAGGGAAAACGGCTGTACCGATGTCACGGCCCTCGGCCACCAGCCCACCGCGCTTGCCGAGGAGCTGCTGCTGCCCCGTCAGCGCAAGCCGGACCGCGGGCAGGGCCGCGACCGCCGAAACTCCAGCGGTCACCTCCGCTGTACGGATCGCTCTGGTCACATCCTCTCCATTGACAAGCACCCGTTGCTCCCCCTGAGCGGCCGGGACAAAGCGCAGATCCAGATCAGCGAGCAGCTGGTCGAGGGCTTCACCGCTGGTGGGTGGCAGCTGGCGCTGCTGCAACAACCATGTGACCGCGCGATACATGGCGCCGGTATCCAAGAAGGTGAGGCCCAGGGCAGCCGCCACCTGACGGGTGACGGTGCTCTTGCCCGCACCGGCAGGTCCATCGATGGCAAGAATCGGCAGTCGGGTCATCAGCAGGCGGTGATCGATCAAGCGGGCATGGCCGCAGCGGACGGAGGCCGCCACCAGGGCAAGCCCCGGCACAGAGTCCAGGGGCTGCAACCGGTGAGGGTCCACCAGCTGCAAATACTCGACCTCCAGATGATGATCCTGCAACAAGGCCAGCAGCTGGGGCTGCAACCCAGCCCAAAGGGTCTGCCCTGACGCCACCAGCTGTTGCGCCTGCTGCAGGGTCGCCGGCAGAGCCGACACCTGCTGACGCTGAGCCGGGCTGAGGTAGGTGTTGCGGGAACTGCAGGGCAGGCCATCAGGTTCCCGCTGGGTCGGGAACGGCACCACCTGGAGCGGCCACTGCAAATCGTCAACCAAGCGCCGCAGCACCTGGAGCTGCTGCCAATCCTTCTCGCCCAAGTGCAGGTGGGAGGGCTGACTCAAGGCCAGCAGGCGGGCCACCACGGTGCAGACGCCGTCGAAGTGGCCCGGGCGTGAGGGGCCGCAGAGCTGGCTGACCAGCGCTGCTGGGGGGGATAGCCGGGTCGAGCCCTCCAGGCCATGGGGATAGATCTGATCCACGGAAGGGGCCCACAGCGCCGTGGCTCCGGCGGCCTGAGCCAGTGCGGCATCTTGATCAAGCTGACGGGGGTAACGGCCGTAATCCTCCGCTGGTCCGAACTGCAGCGGATTGACGAAGACGCTCACCAAAACGGGAGACTTGGCAGGCCTGGCGAGCTCAGCCGCCGCAGCGATCATGGCCCCGTGGCCGTGATGAAGCCCGCCCATGGTCGGCACCAGATGCAGCTCTGGGGCATCGCAACTAGAGCGC
The DNA here is from genome assembly GCA_913049535.1 of uncultured Synechococcus sp. Classification (GTDB taxonomy): domain Bacteria; phylum Cyanobacteriota; class Cyanobacteriia; order PCC-6307; family Cyanobiaceae; genus RCC307. The sequence goes on along the minus strand of CAJWYF010000016.1, from coordinate 27,303 downwards.
CAGGCTGAAAGTTCAGCCGGGGAGCGCAGCAGCAGGGGCACGGAATTCAGCCGTTCAGGCCTGATTACTGCAGCACCTCAAGCTTGACCTGGGCAATGCCACTGGCCATCAGGCCCAGACGCTGGGCCGCTCCATGGCCCAGATCGATCACACGGGCACCGACGTAAGGGCCGCGGTCGTTGATGCGCACCACAGCGCTACGCCCATTCCAGAGGTTGGTGACGCGCACCCGCGTGCCAAAAGGAAGGGTGCGGTGGGCCGCCGTCATCGTGCCGGGGCGGTAGGTCTCCCCATTGGCGGTGAGGTTGCCAAAGAAGCCCGGTCCATACCAGGAGGCCTCCCCTTCTGTGGTGGACACCACCGCTGGCCTGGCGGCCTCAGCAGCCGTGCGGAGCTGGGTCGCTGCGCTCGAGCGATTCGAGAGCTTCAGCAGGGGGCCGGTGAGCTCCTGGGCCAGGCCAGCACCTTGTACAGGCAGGGCCACCAGGGCCGCAACAGCGAGGAGATGGCGCAGGGGATGGAGCGTCATGGTGAGCGGGACAGGCCGCAATCGCGCCAGCAAAGCAATTTCCACTGGAGGATTGAATAAGGACGGCAATGGCAGCAAGGAGAAATAGCTGCCTTTGATATCAACAATTGAACGGTCGCACGCTAATACCGCTCCGTGCAACGCTGCATGCAACCAAGCTGTTCAGTCGTTGATCAGAAAATACAATCAAACCTCAAACACCCTGCCGCCCAATGGATCCAGGCCGCAGGAGCCTCCAGCAGTAATCAGCAGATCCGATCACCCAGATAAGCCGCACTGATCAAAAAAGGGCTTGCGCAGGCTGGGGCACCATGGCAGCAGGCTCAGCTCGGCAATGGACTACAAGAGCGCAGGCGTGGACGTGGAGGCCGGCAGGGCCTTTGTCGATCGCATCCGCGACAGCGTGGAATCAACGAGACGGCCTGAGGTGATTGGCGGGCTCGGCGGGTTTGGCGGGCTCTGCCGCCTGCCCAGCGGTCTGCGCGATCCCCTGCTGGTGGCCGGCACCGATGGGGTGGGCACCAAACTGGAATTGGCGCAGGACTGCGGGCGTCACCACAACGTCGGCATCGATCTGGTGGCGATGTGTGCCAACGACGTCATCACCTGCGGCGCTGAACCGCTGTTCTTCCTCGATTACATCGCCACCGGCAAACTCAGCCCCACAGCCATGGCCGAGGTGGTCGAGGGCATTGCCAGCGGCTGCCGCACCAGTGGTTGCGCCCTGCTGGGTGGCGAGACCGCTGAGATGCCGGGCTTCTACCCCGCAGGCCGCTATGACCTCGCCGGCTTCTGCGTCGCCGTGATCGAGCGCGATGCGTTGATCGATGGCAGCCGCATCCGCACCGGTGATCAGCTGCTGGCCGTGGCCAGCAGCGGCGTGCACAGCAATGGCTTCAGCCTGGTGCGCCGCATCCTGGAGGCCCGCGCCGTCGAGCTTCACGCCCCACAGGACGATCTCAATGGCGCCAGTGCCGCCGAGGCGCTGCTGCGCCCGACCCACCTCTATGCCCCCCTGGTCAAGGCCCTGCAGCAGGCGCAAGTGGAGCTGCATGGCATGGCCCACATCACTGGCGGGGGACTGCCGGAGAACCTGCCCCGCTGCCTGCCGCAGGGCTTAGGGGCACAGGTGGATGCCAGCAGCTGGGAGCGACCGGCCCTGTTCCAGTGGTTGCAGCAGCTGGGGGAGGTGCCGGAACGCGACCTGTGGCACACCTTCAATCTCGGCATCGGCCTGGTGCTGGTGCTGCCTGCCGAGCAGGTGCAGGCCGCCAGCGCCGTGGCTGCCGCCTGTGACTTGCCCTGCTGGGTTTGCGGTGAGGTGATCAGCGGGCAGGGGGTGCTGGGCCTACCAGGGGGCGCTTAAACGCTGCCCCTGGACAAAGCTGGCAAGATGGAGGAATACCGAATCCATGTCGTTCTTAGTACCAAGTGTCAATTAGCGAGTCCTCACGGCTCACCCGTCGACGTAGTTCTGCAGGTCCCGTACCCCCTAACCGTCCCCAGCGTTTTGGTGCCGATTCCCCCGGACGCTCCGGCATGAGAGCCACATTTCTGACCCTGGCCGATCACGGCAAGGTCTACGTGGCCGATCTGCCCCAGATGTCCGATGGCCAGCTGGAGAACGTCAAATCGGAAGCCGCCGAGGTGTTGGCCAGCCTGGATCTGCGCATTGCTGACCTCGAGCAGCAACTGGGCACCAATCCGCGTGATGACAGCGTGATTCGCGCCCGCACGAAGCGCGATGTCACCGAACGCTTCCTCAAGGCCATCGACCAGGAACAGGAGCGCCGCAGGGAAAATCCCCGTCTGCAGGCTGCTGCCGGCGAATCCCTCTCGCGGGCCTTCCTCGAGGTGGCCCGTCACCGTTTACCCGGTGCCACCTTCGACTCGCTGCTGCAGGAAGCCTTGGCGGCCTGCGAATCCAAGCCCAGCGCTGAGCCGCCCCAAGCCAGTGTGGTGCCGATTCCCGCTGACGCCCTCAAGGTCTCAGCTGAGGATGAACCCACCGTGCTGCCCGTGGTGCTCAGCCCCGATCTCTGAGATCCAGCAGCCGCGAGGCAAACAGGGCATCGAGCACCGCCACTAGGGCGCCGATGCCCCAAATGACCCGCCAGATCTGCTCCTGCGCTAGGAGCGAGAGGCTCAGCATCAGCACCGCCAGCAGCACATCCAGCACGAGGGCGCGACGCAGCAACTGGGGCGGCAACGGTGGCATCAGGAACTGCTGAAGGGATTGGCGGGCATGCCGTCCTGCAGCATGGCAGCGGCATCATCCAGCCGCTGACGCTCACCACGGCTCATGCTCCAGCGCAGGCTCTGCCGAATCGCTTCCACCTGCTCGATGCGCCGGATTCCTGGAATCGGCATCGCCCCATGGGCCCGGCACCAACTCAGGGCGACAGCCGTGGGCTCGACCCCACGCTCAGCAGCAAGGGCCGCCATCAGCTTCAGCAGGGGGGTCATGCGCGGCAGCAGCCGCCGGAAGAGGCCGCCTCGAGCTCCGCTTGGCAAGGGCCCACCTTGCTGCCAGCGACCGCTCAGCAGCCCCAGCGCCAGCGGGCTGTAAGCGATCAACTCAATGCCCAGCTCGGCGCAGACATCACGCACACCGCCAGGGATCAAGGCCTGGCGCGCCAGCAGCGACAACTGCACCTGCAGGCTGGTGATCGCCACGCCGCGACGCTGCAAAGCGCTGTGCCAGCGCCGCAAGCGTTTCGGGCCCATGTTGGAGATCCCCAACTGAGGCACGGCTCCTGCCTGCAGCAGATCAGCCAGCCCCTGCAGCAACGGACCCTCCTGCCAAGGGGCGTAGCGGGCGGTGCTCCAATGCAGCTGTACCCGATCCAGGCGCCCCCCCAGCCGGGCCCGCGAGGCAGCAAAGGCCCGATCAAAACCGCGCCGGCCCAGCCTCCAGGGGAATGGCGCCAGCTTGGTGGCGATCACCAGCTCCTGTTGCTGATCCGCAGGCAACGCCGCAACGGCCTGGCCCAATAAACGCTCACTACGCCCCGCCAGGGCGCCCGTGCCATAGGAATCGGCACTATCAAACAAGCGCACGCCAGCGGCCACTGCAGCGGCGAAAGCGGCGCCAATGGCGCTGTCATCGCGCTCCGCGCGGTAGTCCCAGAGGAAGCGATTGCCCCAAGACCAGGTTCCGGCCCCGATACCGGGCGGTTTAGACGCCATGATCGGTGCGCCACAGGGCACCACCATGCAGGATCACGCCAGGGACAAGGCCGAACCCTTCACGCCGCAGCCGGCCGCAGCGACGGCTGCAGCTGCCGAGAAGGTGCTTTGCCAGCACTGCGGCCGCACCGCAAGCAATGGTCTGCGCTGCATTGGCATGTGCGTGGCCGACAACGAGTACTGAAGCGGCCACAATGCGACGACTGACCGCGTTGAAAATGCGCCTGCTCCCGTTCCTGCTGCTGGTGAGTGTGGTGTCGCTGCCTGGCTCCGCAAGCCGGGCTCAAAGCGAGCTCGAGAGCATGGGACGCCTGGAGCTGGGCACGGACAGCTGCGATCGCAACCTCGTCATCAACAAGACAACCGGCCCATGCGCCCGAGTCGTCATCGATCAGATGGATCGTGAGTACCTGTCGGTGAGCTTCTATGGGCGAGGCCCGGTGCGCGGCAGCAGCAACAAGCTCACCTTTGGTGGGACAACCAGCCGTGGCATGGTCTGCAAGCGCACCAGCTGCAGCATCAGCGGACCGATCAGCCTGGAGCTCAGTAGCGCCAGCGAGGTGGATTTCGATGCCAATGGCGTGGCGAAAACCCTACCCAGTGCTTGGCCTGTGATCGGCACCTGCAGCATCGACAGCAAGGCTGTGCGCTGCGAGGCCAAAGCCCTGATGGGCGAGACGTGGACCGCGAACGCGAGCTTCTAAGCAACAGCCTCAGCGGCTGGCTACCCCAGCGCCATACCAGTCATCCCCCAGCTGCCAGCGCACCAACTCCCCATCGCCCTGGCTCACCAGCCGCAGGTTGTCCCCCTGACGGCTGTAGCCGTAGGCGCAGAGCCCCGCGCCGGTGCCGCTGCAGGTGAGCAGCGACGGCACCTGGGCCTTGATCGCCCGCTGGCGAGCGGAAAGGGGCTCAGCGCGCCTGGCCTCATCAGAAACCTGCCACCCCTGCGAGATCAGAGCCTGGTGAACGGTCTCCACATGGCGTCCCACCTGAAGATCCGGGGCCTGAGCCATCAGCAACGGGGCCACCAGCACCAGCAGATCCACAGCGTGATCCCCACGAGAGACACTCCCGTGATGGCAAGAAAATTCGCTGCGCAGACAGAAACACAGGGTTTTGTCGCGTTTTGGGTCTCAGAAGACCGAAGGCGGCACCCAGATTCGAACTGGGGATAAAGGATTTGCAGTCCTCTGCCTTACCACTTGGCCATGCCGCCGGCCGAGGAGTCAAACTCCCGAAATCGGATCGTATCAGCTGCTGCATGTCCGCCAAACGCCTGCTGGTGCTGAGCAACGGCCACGGCGAGGACCTGATCGCACGCCGCATCCTTGAGTCGCTGCAACAGCTCAGGCCAGACGTCAAGCTCACCGCGCTGCCGTTGGTGGGTGCGGGTCGGGCCCTGCTGGAGCTGAAGAGCCTCGAAGCGATCGGCCCGCGCCTGCCATTGCCCAGCGGCGGCTTCAGCAACCAGAGCATGGGCGGCCTGCTGCGGGATCTTCGCGCCGGGCTGGCGCAGTCCAGCCTGGGGCAGTGGCGCGCGCTGCAGCGCTGGAGCCGTCAGGGGGGCAGCGTGCTGGCGGTGGGGGACCTCCTGCCCCTGGCTCTGGCCTGGGCGAGCGGCCTGAGCTATGGCTTCATCGGCACCCCCAAAAGCGACTACACCTGGCGCAGCGGGCCAGGCAAGGACTGCCCCGCCGATGGCTACCACCGCCTTAAGGGCAGCGAGTGGGATCCCTGGGAATGGGCGCTGATGGCCCGGCCACGCTGCCGCCTGGTCACCTGCCGTGACCCCCTGACAGCCCGGGGCCTGCGGCGCCATGGCGTGCGGGCCCTGGCCCCAGGGAACCCGATGATGGATGGCTTCTGCAAGCAGCCCCTGCCAGCCCCACTGCAGGGGCGAGAACGCCTACTGGTGCTGCCTGGATCCCGCTCACCAGAAGCGCAAGGCAATCTGGTGCGATTGCTGCAGGCCGCAGCTCCCGGTCCCGCCGAGCGGCTGCTGCTGCTGGCCTGCGGCAGCAGCCCCGACGAGAGCACCCTGGCGGGCCTCCTGAGCGAGCTGGACTACCGACCGGCCCCCATCCCCAGCGGTAGCGGCGCTCAGGGGGCCTGGCAGGGCCCAGCCGGGACACTGCTGCTGGGTCGTGGCTGCTTTGAGCGCTGGGCCAGCTGGGCCGAGCTGGGACTGGCCTGCGCCGGCACAGCCACCGAACAGCTGGTGGGGCTGGGCATTCCAGCCCTGTCCCTCCCTGGCGCCGGCCCCCAGTTCAAAGCCAGCTTTGCCAGGCGTCAGAGCCGCCTGCTGGGGGGCGCGGTGCAGGTCTGCCCCACCGCAGAGGCCCTGAGGCGGGGCATCAAGCTGCTGCTGGCAGAGCCAGCGATGCGGCACCAACTCGGCACCATTGGCCAGCAGCGCATGGGGCCTGCCGGGGGCAGCGCCGCCACGGCCGCCTGGATCAACCGGGAGCTGCTGGGCTGAGACCTCAGCTGCGGTGCTCAAAAATCGAGCCGTACTGGAACCGGTCCAGATCGGAGAAGACCGGAATGCAGAGGAAGCAGCGCTCGGCCAGATCCCAGCGCTCCTCCCGCCGCAGCATCTGCTCAAGCCGATCCCGTGCTGGCAGCAGGTAGCGCACATCATTGGCGGCATAGGCCAGCTGCTGGTCGGTGAGCTCATCCACCCGCCCCCAGTCGCTGCTCTGCGCCTGTTTATCGAGCTCAACACCCACCAGCTCATTGACCACCTCCTTGAGCCCGTGGCGCGGGCTATAGGTGCGGGCCAGACGGCTGGCCACCTTGGTGCAGAAGATCGGATTGACCTTGATGCCAAGCCCTGTCACCAGAGCGGCCACATCAAAGCGGGCGTAATGGAACACCTTCTCGATCGCTGGCGCCTCCATCAGCTGCTTCAGGCGCGGGGCCTCGCTTTGGCCGCGGGCGATGCGAATGCAGCAGACCCGGTCCTGGTCATCGGCGATCTGCACCAGGCACAAACGATCGCGGCCATGGATCAACCCCATGGCTTCGGTGTCGACCGCCAAAGCTTTTGCATTTCCATAATGATTCAGCCACTCATCGCTGAGATCGCCGTCGAACACAGCGAAGTGGGCCGCTGCAGAGGGGGCGTCCTGAAGCATGGAAGGGGTGCATTTGGGGTCAATCTGCCCCACCGACCACGAATCTCACTTGAAAATCGAAATGAGACTGGGTTAGTGATCGTCTAGAGCAAAACTGCGCCCCCCGCCATGCCTCATCGGCGCCCGCAGGCCAACCACGGCCTCAACGACATCAAACGCTTCTTCGACCAGCCCCCGCTGCAATACCTGGGTCTGGAATTGGCTGTCTGCTGGATTCTCGACTGCCTGCTGGCCGCCGACTCCTACCCGACGGCCCTGATGAACCTTCTGGCTGAACGCCACCCCCGCCTGCGTCTCTCTGAGACCGTGCTGCAACAGGCCATCGCCTTCCTCGACCAGCAGGGTGCCATCGGCAGCTACTCCCAGCGCTGCCCCAGCCGCGGCCGTCCCCGCCGCATGCTGCACCTGGAAGACTCCTACCGCGCAGAAGCCGAGGAGCTGATGCCCGCATGGCATCGCTGGCTGCAGGAATCCGACAACAGCGTGGCCGCCGCGCAGGACGTCAGCCGCAGCAAGGTGCTGAGCCGTTGAGAATGGGGGAGCTTCAGGCTCCCCATGGATCCCGTTCTCTCCTCCACCCTGCTGCTCACCTCGCTGATGGGCATCGGCCTGGTCTTCTTTCTGAGGGCCGCCAGCAAGGACCGCACCACCACGGTGGAGGTGAACAGCTCACGCCCACCCCTGGAGGTGCTCGACGGCCTGCGCCAGTGGCTGACCTCCCGGGGCTGGCAGATCACCGCAAGCGATGCGGAGCGGCAGGTGATGCGCTTTGAAGGCGCCGTCTCCGCCAGCGCCCCCCTGGCCGTGTTGCTCGCCAGCCTCGGAGCTGTGGGCGCCGCCAGCCTGGGACTGGTGCTGAGGCAGCTGATTCCAGCGCTGGGCTTCTGGCCCCTGCTGCTCGCCCTGCTAGGCCCCGTTGCCGGCTTGCTCTACCGGCGACGGGCAGCGCGCCAGGAAATCCTCGAACTGCGCCTGCTGCCGCCCCAGGAGTTCTGCCCAACCACCTTGCGGCTGCGGGCCCACCGCGACGAGCTGATCGCAATCGAACAGGAGCTTGGGCGCAGTCTCAATCTCCACAGCGACGGTGCATTGCTGAGCTCACCCATTTGAGGCGAGCCGTTTTTCTTTGCAAAACAGATCCAACCCGGCAGGATGGGTTGCGCATTTTGGATCCCATGGGTCGCATCCCCCTGTTGTTGGGAGCTCTGCTGATCTTGAGCGGCCCGGCGACTGCTGGATTGATGGACCTGCTGGAGAGCATCGAAGCACCGGAAATCGAGACCGAAGGTCCGCTGCTGCCACCGCTACCTGCTGAACCCGGGCGAGGCAAAAACTGGGTCGGCACCCAGACCCACAACAGTGATCTGCCGATCCTGGTGCTGGCAGGTCACGCCGACTCCCAAAAGATCGCAGGCTCGGGTACCCCCGGAAAGGCGGTGGATGTCGGTGGCGCCGCGCCCATGCAGAAAGGCATCACCGACGAGCTCTACTGGAACCTGCTCACTGCCAAGCAGATCGTCGCTGAAGGTCGCCGGCAAGGCCTGAATATGCGCTTCTACGACCCGGGGGTGCGCACCATCCGCAACGTGGAGGATCCCCGGACCAACTGGAGCACCGGTGCCCGCCATGCCAAAGAGGGTGGCTACGCGCTCGAAATCCACTACGACGCCTACGCGCCCCACGGCATCGGTCCGGGAATCATTCCCTCGGTCCTCTACGGATTCTCCGTGCTTGATGAAGCCCTGGCCGAGGAATTCGGCGGGTATCCCTACGACTACCGCGGCATGCTCGGCGCGCCGCGGAAGGGCATCTCCATGCTCGAGATCGGCCAGCTCGAAGGTGTACTGGAAGCGGGCCTTCGAGACTCCAGCCAGCGCCAGGCCACCTTGGATCGCATCGCCAAGCGGGTGGTCAAGGCGCTGCGCCGCGGCCTAGCCAACAGCTCCATGGGGGGCACAGTGCTGCTCAAGGGACGCATCGGCGAGCCAGTCCTGGGGTCTGGTGAAGAGGTCCGTCAGTAGGGCCTCACGGCTACCAGCCTCTGCGGTGTAGCCGTACTCCCAGCGCACCAGGGGAGGCAGGGACATCAGAATCGACTCGGTACGCCCATTGGTCTGCAGCCCGAAAATCGTGCCCCGGTCAAAGACCAGGTTGAACTCCACGTAGCGGCCGCGGCGGTAGAGCTGAAACTGACGTTCCCTCTCGCCATAGCTGTGGTCCCGGCGGCGCTCAACGATGGGCTGGTAGCTGGGCAGGAAACCATGGCCGCAAGCTGAAGCCAGGTCATGCAGGTTCTCCCAGCTGCGCTCTGGAATCTGCTGGCTGCCTGCAGCGGCCGCTGGCCCATCGGCATTGGGACCTTTGTACAGCGCCCCACCGGGGGATTGGTAGTCGTAGAAGATCCCCCCCACACCACGCGTTTCGTTGCGGTGCTTCAAGAAGAAGTACTCGTCACACCATGGTTTGAACACCGGGTAATAGGCCGGATCCACGCTGTCGCAAGCCCCCTTGAGGGTGCGGTGGAAATGCTGTGCATCACTCAAAAAGGGGTAGTAGGGCGTCAGGTCAGCCCCACCTCCGAACCACCAGACCGGACCGGCCTCGAAGTAGCGGTAGTTGAGATGAACCGTTGGGATGTAGGGATTGCGGGGGTGCAGCACCATCGAGGTACCGACGGCATACCAGTGATGCCCGGCCGCCTCGGGACGCTGATTGAGGATGGAGGGGGGCAGGTTCTCGCCCTGCACCTCAGAAAAATTCACTCCCCCCTGCTCAAACACCGCCCCCTCGCGCATCACCCGCGAACGGCCGCCGCCCCCCTCGGGCCGCACCCAGCTCTCTTCTGCAAAGCGGCCATCAGCATCGAGCTGCTCCAGCCCGGCACAGATGCTGTCCTGCAGACCCATCAGCAGTGCCTTCATGCGGCTGCGGGAATCAGCAGGAGGAGAAACAGCGGACACAGGGGCTGAAGAGGAAACGTCTCAGCCTTTCAGGGCCACCGCAGTCAGCACAAGGGGCTGTAAGGGGCTGTCACTAGGATCCGGCGCCAGGACTTGATGCTGCATGGCCACAGTTGACGATGCCCGCCGCGCACTGGGGGCCCTCAAAGATGCCGGCAGCGGCCGCGAGTTGCTCGAACTGGGTTGGATTGAGCAGTTGCGACTCGAGCAGAACCGCGCGGTGTTCCGACTGGCGCTGCCGAAATTTGCCGCCAGTCAGCGCGATCGCATTGCAGCAGAAGCGCGCACCGCACTTCTGGCCTTGAGTGGCATCGATGACGTGCAGATTGAAGTGGCCCAGCCGGGTGAGGGGGCAGCCATCGGAGCTGCAGGGCACGGCCAGGTGCAACCCCAGCAGCCCATCGCTGGGGTCAAACAAGTGATCGCTGTCAGCAGCGGCAAGGGGGGCGTAGGCAAGAGCACCGTGGCGGTCAATCTGGCCTGCGCCCTGGCAGCAGAAGGTCTGCGGGTCGGGCTGCTCGATGCCGATATCTATGGCCCCAACGCCCCCACCATGCTGGGGGTGACGGAGCAAACCCCTGAAGTGCAAGGGGAAGGGGAGCAGCAGCGCCTGACGCCGATTGCCACCTGCGGCCTTGTCATGGTGTCGATGGGGCTGCTGATCGGCCCGGATCAGCCGGTGATCTGGCGCGGTCCGATGCTGAACGGAATCATCCGCCAATTCCTCTACCAAGTGGAGTGGGGCGAGCGGGATGTCCTGGTGGTGGATCTGCCCCCAGGCACTGGGGATGCCCAACTGAGCCTGGCCCAGGCGGTCCCGATGGCAGGCGTGGTGGTCGTGACGACGCCGCAACAGGTGGCCCTGCAGGACGCCCGGCGCGGCCTGGCGATGTTCCAGCAGATGGGGGTGCCGGTGTTTGGTGTGGTGGAGAACATGAGCTGGTTCACCCCACCGGATCAGCCGGAGCGGAAGTACTCGATTTTTGGCAGCGGCGGTGGCCAGCATCTGGCCGAAGAGACCGGCGTGCCACTGCTGGCTCAGATCCCGATCGAGTTGCCGGTGCAGGAGGGAGGAGACAGTGGCCGGCCTGTCACGCTCAGCCAGCCGAACAGCCTGGCTGCGGCAGCCTTCAAGCAACTGGCCCGCACGTTGAAGGCGGCCCATCGGCTCTGAGTTCATGCCCACCTACCAGGGGATCCGCAGCGCCCGGCGGGGGACCAAGGCCAGCGGCAGGCGTCGCCGCATCGTGCAGTTCGACCCGATCCTCTGGGGCGTGCCGGTTCTGCTGACGCTGATCGCCGGGGTGCTGATTGCCAGCACCCAGCGGGAGTCCCCCCTGGCCGACTGGAAGAACCACTGGATCACAGCGGCGGTCGCCATTGGCATGGCCGTGGGACTGTCCCGCATTGCGCTGGAGCGGCTGCAACAGCTGCTGCTGCCCGTCTACATCGCCACCTTGGTCAGTCTGTTGGCCGTGAAGGTGGTCGGCACCAGTGCCCTGGGGGCCCAACGCTGGATCTCGATTGGCGGATTGAACATCCAGCCTTCTGAGTTCGCCAAGCTGGCCGCCATCCTTCTGCTGGCCGGAATCCTGGCCAAGCACCCCGTGGAGCGGCCGGTGGATCTGCTGCGGCCCTTTGCTGTGATTTCAATTCCCTGGGCCATGGTCTTCATCCAGCCGGACTTGGGCACATCACTGGTGTTCGGAGCTGTCCTGCTGGCCATGCTCTATTGGGCCGGGCTGCCCCTGGCCTGGCTGATCCTGTTGATCTCACCGCTGCCCACGGCCCTGATCGCAGGCCTTCTGCCCTGGGGCTTGATTCCCTGGCTGATGCTCCTGGCGCTGCTCGCCTGGCGCAGCCTTCCCTGGAAACTGATCGCCGTGACGGCCAGCCTGGCCATCAACGGAGTGTTCGCCTGGATCACGCCGCTGTTGTGGCAGCACGGCCTCAAGGACTACCAGCGCGACCGTCTCATCCTGTTTCTCGATCCCACCAAGGACCCCCTCGGCGGTGGGTATCACCTGCTGCAGAGCACGATCGGCATCGGCTCTGGCCAGGTGTTCGGTTCGGGGCTGATGCAGGGGCTGCTGACCAAGTTGCAGTTCATCCCGGAGCAACACACCGACTTCATCTTCAGTGCCCTGGGAGAGGAAACGGGCTTCCTGGGCTGCGCCATCGTGCTGGTGGCCTATCTCCTGCTGGCCTGGAGGCTGCTGCAGATTGCCGGCGAGGCGCGCACGGACTTCGAGTCCCTCGTGGTGGTGGGAGTTCTGGCGATGGTGATGTTCCAGGTGGTGATCAACATCAACATGACTATCGGCCTGGGGCCAGTGACCGGCATCCCCTTGCCCTGGCTCAGCTATGGCCGTTTTGCCCTGCTAGTCAATTTCCTCGGGCTGGGCCTGGTGGCTTCTGTGGAGCGCCGTGCCCGGCGCGCCCGCATGCGCTTGCAGTGAGCCGAAGCCTGCTGCAGCTGCGCGAGCAACTCGCCGCGAGCGTGCCTGGGGGGCGCGGTGATGACGCGAGCGCCCGGCGCCAATGGTGGGCGGCACTGACGGTGCTGCAGGAGCAGCTGTTGCAGCTGGGCTGTCCCCAGGGTCTGTGGCTGGCTTCACCCCTGCCGGCCCTGCATGAACCGGAGGTGCTGAGCTGCTGCCCCGGCTGGGTCTGGACCCCGGCAGGTTGGAGTCAGCGGGCCCCTGAACTGCCGGCCGGCAGAACGGAGCCCCCACAGGCACCACAGCTGTGGCAGCTGCCGCTGCAGGAAGCGGATGGCACGGACCCGCTGCTGGTGCTGATCACCGGGCCCTTGCAAGTGGCCCTCGCCCTGCATGGCAACCCCGGTGAACGCCAGCTGCTGGCGCGCTTTGAGCCGCAACTGCTGTCGGAGCTGCTGCTGCAGCTCGGCTCCCGCATGGAAGCAGACAACCCCGAAGCCGCCGCGGGATTCAAGCGACAGGTTCAGCACCTCGGAGCGCTGCAGCCCTGCCATGAGCTCGCTGCATCGTTCTGGCCCCAGGTGGCGGCGCAACTGGCCAAAGCCACGCCAAGCCTGACCCTGGTCAGTGCCCCAAGGGACGACGCCCCCTCAGCCGGTGGTGAGCAGCTGGGGCTGTTGGAGGCCTTGGCCCACGAGGTGAGGACACCACTGGCAACGATCCGCACCCTGATCCGCTCGCTGCAAAGGCGACGGGATCTGCAACCCCAGCACCGCCAGCGACTGGAGCAGATCGACCAGGAGTGCAGCGAGCAGATCGATCGGTTCGGCTTGATCTTCCAGGCCGCTGAGCTGGAGCGGGCCCCCCGTGGCGACCGGCCCTTGGCCCGCACCAACCTCGATGATCTCCTGCCCCAGCTTCAAGATGCTTGGCAGCGGCAGCTCAAGCGTCGCGAGATCGGCTTCCAATGGCATCAGCAAGCGCCGCTGCCGTTGGTCATGAGTGACCCCGCCCTGCTCGAATCCATGCTGTTGGGCCTGATGGACCGCTTCAGCCGCGGCCTGCGCCGCGGCGATGCGGTGCAGGTGAACCTTTCATGCGCCGGGGATCGCCTCAAGTTGCGCTTCAGCGGGGCTGGCGATGACGACGATTCAGCAGCCACCACGGACAGCACCAGCGTCGGCCCCGTCTTGAGCTGGGACCCAGCCACCGGCAGCCTTCAGCTCAGCCCCCAGGCCACCCAGCGCCTGTTCGCCAGCCTCGGCGGGCGGTTGACGGAGCGACCAGGCCGCAGCCTGACGCTCTACCTACCCCTGGCCAATGTTGAAGGTCATGAAGGAAGCGGCGTCTGGCCGGAGCAAACCCTTGATGAGTGCTAGCTTCCAGCCATCTGTGACACCTCTGGCGGTATGTCAACGGCCTCCACTCTCACCGGTCAGCTTCCTGACTTCATCGGTAGTACCGGTGGACTTCTGAACGCCGCCGAGACTGAAGAGAAATACGCGATCACCTGGAACAGCAGCACGTCCCAAGCCTTTGAGCTCCCCACCGGCGGCGCGGCCATGATGAACGCCGGCGAAAACCTGATGTATTTCGCCCGCAAGGAGCAGTGCCTGGCCCTCGGCACCCAGCTGCGCACGCAGTTCAAGCCCCGGATCGAGGACTACAAGATCTACCGGATCTATCCCGGCGGTGACATGGAGTTCCTGCACCCGAAGGACGGTGTCTTCCCCGAGAAGGTGAACGAAGGTCGCTCCATGGTGGGTCACAACCCCCGCCGCATCGGTCAGAACACCAACCCGGCCAACATCAAGTTCAGCGGCCGCAACACTTTCGACAGCTGAAGCCCTAGCCCGGTCAAACCATCCCTTAGAAAGGCGGGTCTGAGGACCCGCCTTTTTTCTGCCCAGCCTGCGATGGCACGTCCTGACCACTCCCCAAGTTTCGAGCCCCTTTGGCGCCGCTGGCCGGCAGACCTGGAGACCCCCGTCAGCACCTGGCTGAAGGTGGGTCAGGGGCAACCCTATGGAGCCCTGCTCGAATCGGTGGACGGCGGCGAACAGCTCGGCCGCTGGAGCTTTGTGGTCAGCGATCCGCTGTGGGTGCTCAGCGTCCGCGGCACCCAGGCCTGGATTGAGCACCGCGACGGGCGGCGCGAGGAGCTCAGCGGTGATCCATTCGAGCTGCTGCGGCAGCGCCTCGAGCCCTACAGCAGCGCACCGATCCCGGGGTTACCTCCGGTGGGACAGCTGTTTGGCTTCTGGGGTTACGAGCTGATCCAGTGGGTGGAGCCCAGCGTGCCGGTCCATCCCCGCAGCGCTTCTGATCTGCCCGATGGGTGCTGGATGTTCTGCGACACCCTGCTTGTGTTTGATCAGGTCAGGCGCATGGTCACCGCCATCGCCTACGCCGATCACACCGGCGGGGGCGATCCGGCATCGCAGCGTGCGGCCGCTGAATCCCGTCTGCAGGCCCTGGAGCAGAGGCTGCAGGATCCGCTGCCCAACGGACGCTCACCGTTGCGTTGGCAGGAGCGCAGTGCCCAAGGTCTGGCCATGGGCAGCAACACCACCCAGGAGGCTTTTGAAGCAGCGGTCCGCTACGGCCGTGAGCACATCGCTGCTGGTGATGTGTTCCAGCTGGTCTTGAGCCAGCGCCTCGACACCGAGGTGGACCACGACCCCTTTGACCTCTACCGCAGTCTGCGGATGGTCAACCCATCGCCCTACATGGGCTTTTTCAGCTTCAACGGCTGGCACCTGATCGGCTCCAGCCCTGAGGTGATGGTGAAGGCCGACCCGCTGGCGGATGGACGGGTGGAAGCCTCGGTGCGCCCCATTGCCGGTACGCGGCGCCGCGGCGCCGATGCAGCCGAGGACCTGGCCTTGGAGCAGGAACTCCTGGCTGATCCCAAGGAGCGTGCCGAGCACGTGATGCTGGTGGACCTCGGCCGCAACGACCTGGGACGGGTCTGCCGTCCAGGCAGCGTCAGCGTCAGCGAGCTGATGGTGATCGAGCGCTATTCCCACGTGATGCACATCGTTTCACAGGTGCAAGGGGAGCTGCAGCCACCCCATGACGTCTGGGATCTGCTGCGGGCCTCCTTCCCTGCCGGAACGGTGAGCGGCGCACCGAAGATCAGGGCCATGCAGTTGATTCACGAGCTCGAGCCCGACGCCCGTGGGCCCTACTCCGGGGTGTATGGAGCCATGGACCTCGGCGGTGCGCTCAACACCGCCATCACCATCCGCACCATGGTGGTGGTCCCAGGTGAGAGCAAAACCTGGCGCGTGCAGGTGCAGGCTGGCGCCGGTGTCGTCGCCGACTCCCAGCCAACCGCAGAGTACGAAGAGACCTTGAATAAAGCCCGCGGCCTGCTGAAAGCCCTGGCCTGCCTCGATGGTGGCTCTAAGCCATGAGTGCACAGCTGCTCAAGGGCTTTGAGGTGGAGATGTACACCGGCCGCGCCGATGGGACGGTGGTGGGCTGCTCTTCAGAGGCGGCAGCGGCCCTGCCGGAGGTGGTCACCGAGCCCGACTGCCGCAACCTGGAGTACATCACACCGCCAGAGGCGGACTACAGCCGGCAGCTGCAGCACCTGCTCCAGCCCCGTCAGCGGCTGCGCCACTGGCTGGCCAGCCGCCAGCTGACCCTGCTACCGGGCAGCACCTTGAGCCTGGGCAACAGCCAGCGCTTTGAGCGCTCGGATCCCCAGAACCCCTACCACCAGTTCATCGAGGACGCCTACGGCACCCGGGTAGTCACCGCCAGCGTTCATATCAACCTCGGCCTCGAGGACAGCGCCGCGATCATGGCCGCCTGCCGGCTGTTGCGCTGCGAGGCCTCCTTGCTGCTCGCCCTCAGCGCCAGCTCTCCTTTTCTTGATGGCCGCACCTGCGGTGCCCATTCCCAGCGCTGGCGACAGTTTCCGCTGACGCCAGCCACCGTGCCCCTCTTCCGCGATCAGGGCCATTACATCGCCTGGATGCAGGAGCAGCTGGCCACTGGGGCCATGCGCAATGTGCGCCATTTCTGGGGCTCGGTGCGCCCCAACGGCCCTGAACGGCCCCACCAGCTCAACCGTGTGGAGCTGCGCATCTGTGATCTGGTCACCGATCCCCTGGAACTTCTGGCGATCACCGCTTTCTGTGAGCTCAGGCTGCTGCAATTGATCGAGGGCCATTGCGGTGACCCTGCCAGCAGCAGCGCCTTGAACCTCAAACAGCTGGCCGAACTGGCGGATGCCAATGACCAGCAGGCCGCACTGCAGAGCCTCGATGCCACCCTGCACCACTGGCAGGACGGCTCTCCTCTGGTGGCACGCCAGTGGATTGCCAGCCAACTGCAGCAGCTCAAGGACTGGGGCCAAGGCCTCGAACCCTGCCGTTGGCTGGAGCCCATCGAGGCCCTGCTCGATCGGGGCAACACAGCCATGCGCTGGCTGCAACAGCACGCGCAGGGGGAGAGCATCAGCTCGATCCTGAGCCGGGAAGCGACCTTGATGCAGAGCCAGGAGCAGGCGTTGAGCAGCACCGCTGGCGCCGATTTGGGATGATCGAACATTCGATGAGCACGTCCTCCGCCCGCATGCAGGTTCCGCTGCCCGACATTGCTGCCCCGGTCGGCCGCCGCACCTTGCGTCAGCTGAATGAACGCCTTGAGTTGGTGGAGGACCTCTGGCGCACGGTGCTGCGCAGCGAATGCCCCCCTGATCAAGCGGAACGGCTGCTGCAACTCAAGAACCTTTGCCAGGAGGAGGACACCTCCGACCAGATCATCGAACTGATCGTGGGCATGGATCTGGCTGAGGCCATCGCCGCGGCCAGGGCCTTTTCGCTCTACTTCCAGCTGGTCAACATCCTCGAGCAGCACATCGAGGAGGACCGCTATCTGGCGACCATGGCGCCTGGCGGGTTGGAGGACGCCGTCAGCAGTGAGGCCCTGGCCAGTCAGGACGAACCGGCCACCTTCCAGCGGTTGTTTGAGCGGATGCGGGCGCTGAATGTCCCGCCCGGGATGCTGGAGCCACTCCTGCGCGAGCTGGATGTGCGGCTGGTGTTCACCGCCCACCCCACCGAGATCGTGCGGCACACCGTGCGCCACAAGCACCGCCGCATCGCCCACTTGATCCAGCGCCTCGAAGGCACAGGACAAGGGTTGGAGACCTTTGAAGATTCCCAGGGCCTGCGGTTGCAGCTGGAAGAGGAAATTCGGCTGTGGTGGCGCACCGATGAGCTGCATCAGTTCAAGCCATCGGTGCTGGATGAAGTGGATTACGCCCTGCACTTCTTCCAGTCGGTGCTCTTTGAGGCCATGCCGCTGTTGCATGAGCGGATGCGCAAGGCCCTGGCGCAGTCCTACCCCGATGTGATCCCGCCGGAGGACGGGTTCTGCACCTTTGGCTCGTGGGTGGGATCCGACCGCGATGGCAACCCCTCGGTCACCCCAGAGATCACCTGGCGCACAGCCTGTTACCAGCGCCAGTTGATGCTCGAGCGTTATCGCTCCTCCGTGCGGGATCTACGCGATCAGCTCAGCATTTCCATGCAATGGAGCCAGGTGAGTCCCGCACTGCTGGAGTCCCTGGAGATGGACCGGCTGCGCTTCCCGGAGGTCTACGAAAAGCTGGCTGCCCGCTATCGCCTTGAGCCATACCGGCTCAAGCTCTGCTATGTGCTCGAACGCCTCGAGCGCACCATTGAGCGCAATGCCCAGCTCGCCGATGCCAGCTGGGAGTCACCGCTGAGCAGCCAGGAACCGGATCCGGCCTTCAGCGGCCTGACCACGCCCCAGGAACTGCACTACAGCACCTTCCAGGACTTCCGTAGTGACCTGGAGCTGGTGCGCGGCAGCTTGGAGGCCACCGGTCTGAGCAGCGAGCCACTCAACCGCTTGCTGAGTCAGGTCCAGATCTTCGGCTTCTGCCTGGCCTCACTCGACATCCGCCAGGAAAGCACCCGCCACAGTGAGGCCCTGGCTGAACTCACGCGCTTCCTGCAGCTCGAGCGTGACTACGACGCCATGGACGAACCCGAACGGGTGGCCTGGCTGCTGCAGGAGCTGCAGACCCGCCGTCCGCTGATCCCCACCGGTCCGGAATGGAGTGATGCCACCGCCGAAACCTTTGCGGTCTTCCGCATGCTCAAACGGCTGCAGGAGGAATTCGGCGCGCGCATCTGCCGCACCTATGTGATCTCGATGAGTCACACCGAATCCGACCTGCTGGAGGTGCTCTTGCTGGCCAAAGAAGCTGGCCTGGTGGATCCAGTGGAGGGCACCACCCGCTTGAGGGTCATCCCCCTGTTCGAAACGGTGGAAGACCTGCGTTGCGCCCCTGAGGTGATGGGAGCCATCTTCGAGCGGCCGTTCTATCGACGCCTGCTGCAGAACGACGAGGTGCCGCTGCAGGAGGTGATGCTCGGCTATTCCGACAGCAACAAGGATTCAGGCTTTCTCTCCAGCAACTGGGAGATCCACCGCGCCCAGATCGCCCTGCAGGCCCTATGCACCCGCTACGAGCTGGGGCTGCGCATCTTCCACGGCCGCGGCGGTTCGGTCAGCCGCGGTGGGGGACCTGCCTATCAGGCGATCCTGGCCCAGCCCAGCGGCACCTTGCGCGGCCGGATCAAGATCACTGAGCAGGGTGAGGTGCTGGCCTCCAAATACGCCTTGCCCGAGCTGGCGCTCTACAACCTCGAGACCATGACCTCAGCAGTGCTGCAAAACAGCCTGCTCACCAGCGACACCGACGACACTCCAGCCTGGAATGAGCTGATGAACCGGCTGGCCTCAAGGTCCCGTCAGCACTACCGCGCGCTCGTGCATGAGCACCCCTCCTTGGTGGCCTTCTTTGAGCAGATCACCCCGATCGAAGAGATCAGCAAGCTGCAGATCTCCTCACGGCCGGCCCGTCGCCGCGTCGGTGCCCGCGATCTCTCCTCATTGAGGGCCATCCCCTGGGTGTTTGGCTGGACCCAAAGCCGCTTCCTGCTGCCCAGCTGGTTTGGTGTTGGTGCCGCCATCCGCGATGAGCTGGCCGATGAGCCCAGCCGCATCGACATGCTGCGGGTGCTCTACCAGAGCTGGCCCTTCTTCCGCATGCTGATCTCCAAAGTGGAGATGACCTTGGCCAAGGTCGACCTGGCCCTTGCCGAGCACTACGTCGATTCCCTCGGCAGTGAGGAACGACAGGCTGATTTCCGCGAGATCTTCTCGGTCATCGCCGCTGAGTACCACCTGACCCGTGATCTGGTGCAGCAGATCACCGGGCACGAACGCCTGCTCGATGGTGACCCGGCTCTGCAGCTTTCCGTCGAGCTGCGCAATCGCACCATCGTTCCGCTCGGTTTCCTGCAGGTGGCCCTGCTGCGACGGCTGCGCAACCAGAACCGCCAACCTCCCATGCAGGAGCAGGATGTCGGAGACACCCGCACCTACAGCCGCGGTGAACTGCTGCGCGGGGCCCTGCTGACGATCAACGGCATCGCGGCCGGCCTGCGCAACACCGGCTGACGTCCCCGCGATGATGCCTTATTTCCGCAGTCAAGCTGCGCCGCCACGGCTCCCGGAGGGGTTCAGCCTGGCCATGGAGGATCTCCCCATCGATGCGGAAGCCGTCAATCTGTTTCTGCAGCGTTGCGGTGCCCCTGTGCGCAGTGACAGCAAGGTGGCCCTGGCCCTGGAGCGCAGCGCCTGGAGTGTGCGGGTGTTGCGCCAGCAGGAGCTGGTCGGATTCGTGCGCATCACCAGCGATCAGGCCCTCAACGCCAACCTCTGGGACCTGCAGGTGCTGCCCGGTGAACCGGAGGCTGATGCCGTGCTGGCCGTGTTGATTCACATCAGCCTCAACCGGCTGAAAAGAGATCTGCCCGGATGCAGCGTCTCTCTGGCTGCCACCCCCGTGGCCGTGCCGGTGCTGGAGCGCTTTGGCTTCATTGGTGATCCCAACGGCATCCGCGCCATGGGGCTCACGCTCTAAGCGAGCACCACATGAGCAAGAAAAATGGGGTCCAATCAGCGGATCAGACCCTAATCACGAGCATGGAGGGACTCGAACCCCCGACATTCAGAACCGGAATCTGACGCTCTATCCAACTGAGCTACATGCCCTCGATTCCTTACCTTAAGCGCTCAACGGCTGCGCTCCCATCCTTCTGCATCGCCTGGAGCTGACCTGCTTCCGCAACTACGCGGCTCTGCAGTTGGAGCTGGATGCACCGCGCCTGTTGGTGCTGGGCAACAACGGAGAAGGCAAGTCCAACCTGCTGGAAGCCGTGGAGCTGCTCGGCAGCCTGCGCTCCCATCGCTGCAGCAACGACAAGGACCTGATCCAGCGCGGTGCCAACCGCAGCCGCCTGCGCGCCCAGGCAGGCCAGGAGGGGGACGATGACCTGGTGCTGGAGCTGCGCCGGCAGGGGGGACGCTGGCTGCAGCGCAATGGCAAGGTGCTGGAGCGCCATGCCGATCTGATCGGACCCCTGCGCTGCGTTGGCTTTAGCGCATTGGATCTCGAGCTGGTCCGTGGGGAACCGGCCCTGCGGCGCACCTGGCTCGATCGGGTCGTGCAGCAGCTTGAGCCGGTCTACAGCGAGTTGCTCAGCCGGCACGGCCGCCTGCTGCGGCAACGATCCCAGCTGTTGCGGCGCTCGCTTGGCAACCCCGAGGAGGTGCTGGAGGTCCTTGATCAGCAGCTCGCAGTCATCGGCACCCGACTGCATCGACGCCGGCATCGGGCCCTGCGTCGCCTCGAACCGCTCGCTGCCCCATGGCAGGAAAGGCTGAGCGGTGGCCGTGAGCGGCTGCAGCTCACTTATCTTCCCGGCACCCAACTGGTGGAACCAGAAGATGAGCAGCTCTGGCAACAGAGCCTGCTGCAACAGCTTCGCGATCAACGTCCCCAGGAGCAGCGACTGGGCTACTGCACCGTCGGCCCCCAGCGGGATGACGTGGCCCTGCTGCTGGGAGGCGAACCGGCGCGGCGGCTGGGCTCAGCCGGTCAGCAGCGCTGCCTCGTGCTGGCGCTGAAATTGGCAGAGCTGGAGCTGGTGCAACAGCTCAGCGGGGTGGCGCCCCTGCTCCTGCTCGATGACGTGCTGGCGGAGCTGGACCCCCAACGACAACAGCTGCTGCTGGAAGCCATCGGCGAGGGGCATCAGTGCCTGGTCAGTGCCACCCACCTGCAGAGCTGTGTGGATGACTGGAAGCAGCGGGCCCAGCTGGTGGAGATCAGGGCTGGCTCGATTCTGGCGTCGTCGTCTTGAGGGGCTTTTCGATGGTGGGCTGGGTGTCTGAAAGGCCCAAGAAAGCCAGCACTGTGCCGCCCACAGCAACACCAGCCACCAGCAGGATCAGCAGCAGTTCGCCCACGGTGAGGCCGGCTTGAAGCCGACGGGAACCCTTCGCACAAGAGGACAACTGCAGCACCTTGATCAACGCCTGAACGGCGGTAAGGTTAGGAGCTCTTTTGCTTTGTTCAATGGCACAGGTGTCCTGTCTGCATCCCGATCCCGGACGCGCGCAGCTTGAACCCTCCAGCAGCACTGGATCTGTCCCTCTGGACATGGTGGGCAAACACTGCATCCTCGAGCTCTACGACTGCGACCCAAGCAAGCTCGACGACGAAGACTTTCTCAGGAGCGCCATCACCCAAGCAGCCGAACGGGCTGGCGCCACCTTGCTCAACTTGATCACCCACCAGTTCGAACCCCAGGGGGTCACCGGTCTGGCCCTGCTCGCCGAGTCGCACATCTCGATCCACACCTGGCCTGAATCGGGCTATGCCGCTGTGGATGTCTTCACCTGCGGAGACCACACGATGCCCGAGCGGGCCTGCGCCGTGCTGAGTGAGCAACTCAACTCACGCCGTCAGAGCATGCGCAGCTTCCGGCGCAGCACCCCCGCAGATGTGCTGGAGACAACGCGCCAGCCCAGCACCTGCTGAGGCCCTGGTTCAGTCAGCGGCAAGCGCACGGTTGAGCTTGCCGCTGATCAAACCCTCAAGATCGAGGCTGACCGCCTCAAAGCCCATGGCGCGGAAGTCCTGCACCAAAGCTTCTCGCTGGAGCGAGTCGAGAAAACCGCTGATCTGATCGGCAGGTATTTCGATGCGCGCCGTGTCGCCTTGACTGCGCACGCGCACGCGGCCGTAGCCGCGCAGCTGCAGCCAGCGCTCCGCCGTAGCCACCCGCTGCAAGCGCGGTGCACTGATGGCTTCTCCGTAAGGGAAACGGGAGGCCAGACAGGGTTGAGCCGGCTTGTCCCACCAGGGGAAGCCAAGGGCCCTGGAGAGTTGACGCACGCCATCTTTATCAATGCCGCATTCAACGAGCGGCGACAACACACCCCGCTCAGCGGCAGCCACCAGGCCAGGGCGATGATCGCCAAGGTCATCGGTGTTCACACCATCCAGCACACGGGCTGAACCGGCCTGCAGGGCTAGCTCAGCGAGCAGCGCGTGAAGCTCCCGCTTGCAGAAGTAACAACGGTCCGCTGGATTACTGGCGTACTGGGGATCGCTCAACTCAGAGGTGGCCAGCTCGCGGTGAGCTGCCCCAAGCCAGCGGGCCTGCCAACGCGCCTCCTCCAACAGATGGGGGGCCAGTGCAGGCGATACACCCGTGATGGCCTGCGCCTGCGGGCCGAGCTGCTCGGCAGCGATGGCCGCCACAAGCGTGCTGTCAACGCCGCCGGAATAGGCCACCACGACAGTTCCCTGGGCGGATATCAGGGTCCGTAGGGCCTGCAGCTGGGCCAGCCGTTGATCGCTCAGCGTCTCCAGCTGTGGGTGGGGGCGAGAGTTCAGCACCGGCCCAGGCTATCCAGCGTCGTTACAATCCGAGCCCATGTCCCCGGCGGACGATGACCACCACCACCGGACGTGGCATCGGCATTCGCACGGCTGCCGGCAGCGATGAGCGCAACCGCGGCCAGTTGCACGTCTATGACGGCGAAGGCAAAGGCAAAAGCCAGGCTGCCCTTGGCGTGGTGCTGCGCACCATCGGCCTTGGGATCTGTGAGAAGAAACGCACCCGGGTGCTGCTGCTGCGATTCCTCAAAGGGCCGGGACGCACCTACTCAGAAGATGCTGCGATTGAAGCCCTGCAGCAGGGCTTTCCCCACCTGATCGATCAGGTGCGCACCGGGCGGGGTGACTTTTTCACCGCCGAGGAGGTCACCCGTTTTGATCGCCTCGAGGCGCAGCGGGGCTGGGACATCGCCCGCGGGGCCCTGGCCAGCGAGCTGTATTCCGTGGTGGTGCTCGATGAGCTGAACCCCGTGCTTGATCTGGGCCTGCTGGATGTGGAGGAGGTGACCCGAACGCTGGCCGCTAAACCGGCAGGTCTCGAGGTGATCTCCACCGGTCGAGGGGCACCACGTTCCTTGGTGAATCTGGCGGATCTCCATTCGGAAATGCGCCCCCACCAGCATGACAGCGCCAGCCAACTGGGGGTGGAGGGGATTGAGATCTACACCGGTGAAGGCAAAGGCAAATCCACCAGTGCCCTGGGCAAAGCCCTGCAGGCGATCGGCAAGGGCATCAGCCAGGACAAGAGTCACCGGGTGCTGATCCTGCAGTGGCTCAAAGGGGGCAAGGGCTACACAGAAGACAGCGCCATCGCCGCGCTACGGGAGAGCTACCCGCATCTGGTGGACCACCTGCGCTCCGGCCGTGATGCCATCGTCTGGCGCGGTCAGCAGCAACCCATCGATTACGTGGAGGCAGAGCGCGCCTGGGAGATCGCCAGGGCCGCCATCGCCAGTGGGCTCTACAAGACCGTGATCCTTGATGAGCTCAATCCCACCGTCGATCTGGAACTGCTGCCGGTGGAGCCGATCATGCAGACCCTGCTCCGCAAGCCGCTGGAAACCGAAGTGATCATCACCGGCCGCTGCAAGAACCAGCCGGCCTACTTCGATCTGGCCAGCGTCCACTCCGAGATGGTCTGCCACAAGCACTACGCCGAGCAGGGGGTGGACCTCAAGCGCGGTGTGGACTACTGAGCCGACAAGGTTCAGTCACACCTGCGATCGGGTTCAGACGCATTTCCTCCGCTGCGATCCGCAAGGCTGGTCGCCATGGCCATGCGCTCGCTACTGATCCTGTTTGCCCCGCTGCTGCTGAGCGCTGGCTTCTGCAGCGCCAGGGACTGGGATGCCATCGATGCGCTGCGCTCCAGGCTCGAAGCCAGTGGTGCCCGGGTGATGCAGGACGACTGCAGCCGTCTGCCCCAGGTGCTGGGGCTGTATCACCGTCCCAGTGATCGCATCGTCATCTGCCGGGTGCATGACGACCCCGGCGCCGTCTGGGACACCCTGGCCCATGAAGCCGCCCACCGCATGCAGGCCTGTCAGGGGGGAGACCTGACCCGTCCAGCCCTGCACCGGCAGATGGCCCGCACCCTTGGCCGCCACTACCCCCGCGAGCTGGCGTCCCTGCAGGCCTATCCGCCCCGTCAGCGTCTGGCGGAATTGGAGGCCCGCTACACCGCCAAGCTCGAACCGCAACAGGTCTTCCGCCTGTTCAAGCGCTACTGCGGCTGAATCTCTGACCCATCCCGATGCCGATCCCACGACCCATGCAGATCACTCCCGTCGTTCTCGCCGTCGTTGCGCTCGCCCCTGCAGCTGCTGCCGTGCCGCTGGAGGCCGCCACTGATCTGGCCCTCGGGTATTGCCTGCACGCCGAGGGCCACGCCACCCAGATGCAGTCCTATCGCTTTGTGCAGGAGCTGGGCCGCCGCCAGGGCTGGCCAGCCGGCTGGACCTCCAGCATCAGACCGAACCAGATCCAGCGCGCGATTGGCCAGGCGGGGGGATGTCATGGCTTGCTGCAGCAAGCCGGCAGCGGCGGCCAGCCCCGCGCCAGACCCACCGCAGCCCTGCCCCAACCCCGCTCGCGCAGCGCCGCGGAGGGCTTCGGTCTGGCCCCCTACCGCTAGACGTGGGCCTGGGCGGAATGGGAGAAAAAGCGCCGGTAATCGGGGTCTTTCTCGAGCAGATCAAGGAAGCGATCGCGATCCAGGCGCAGCAGCAGTCCATCACCGCGCGCCCGCACGGTCACACCCCGCGGTAGATCCTCGAGCAGGCCGGCATCACCAAAGAAATCCCCCTCCTCCAGCACCCCTTGCTTGACCGGCAGACCGCCCCAGAGATCAGCCTGGAACATCTCCAGCGTGCCCGCCACCACCACATAAAAGCTGTCGGGGGGATCGCCCTCGCAGAACACCTCCTCCCCAGGCCGGACCCGCTCGCTAACGAAATTGGACGCCAGCCACTGCAGCACGGTGTGCTCCACCCCGTGGAACAGGGGAATCGAAGCCAACCGCTCAGCCGTAATGCGCACCCGCTGCCCGGAGCTCAGATCAAAGCCACTCATCTGACGGTGCCAGAACGAGGCATACAGGCCGCCAGCGGCCAACAGCTCGTTGTGGTGCCCAATCTCCACCACCCGGCCACCTGCGATGACGGCCACCTGGTCCATCGCCGCTGCGGCGCGCAGGCGATGCAGCACGGACACCACCGTGCGACCCCGCCCCAGGCTGACCAACGTGGTGTTGATCGCCTCTTCTGTGCTGGGGTCGAGGGCACTGGTGGCCTCATCCAGCAGCAGCAGTCGAGGATCACGCAGGATCGCCCGGGCGATGGCGATGCGCTGACGCTGACCTCCAGACAGGCGACCACCAGCGGGACCGACGGGGGTATCGAGCCCCTCGGCAAGGCTGCCGAGCAGCGGGCCGAGCTCTGCGGCATCGGCGACCTGACGCACCTCAGCATCGGTGGCATCGAGCTTGCCGAGCCGGATGTTCTCTCCGATGCTGAGATCAAACAGCACCGTGTCCTGCGGCACCAGAGCCACCTGCTGCAGCCAGCTCTCCCGATCCATGGCAGCCAGATCAGCCCCATCGACCAGCAGCTGGCCCCGCTGAGGTTGCAGCTGGCGCAGCAACAGGCGCAGCACGGTACTTTTACCGCCACCACTGGGACCGACCAGCGCCAGTGAGCTGTTCGCTGGAATCTCCAGCGTCAGATCGGCAAGACCGCCGCCATCGGGGTAGCGGAAATCAATCTGGTTGAGCACCAGTCCCTGCTGCAGGGGCGGTGGCGCTGGCAGTCGGGGGCTGAGCTGCGGCGCGGCAGGATCCCGGTCCAAAGGCAGTTGCTGCTCGAGCAGGTTCAAGGCCGTGGTGCCCGCTTGCAAAGGCAGCAGGGAGGTGCCCAGCTGCCACATCCCGCTCACCATGGCTGTGGCGATTCCCAATGCTGAAACCAGCTGCCCCACCGTGAGTTGACCAGCCAGCACCAACGTGGTGCCCATGGCAAAGACACTCACCAACGTCAGCAGGGCTGCAGCGGTGAGTGCCGCACTCTGCAGTCCCGACATTGCTCCGACCTGCCTGGCCCAACGCATCAACGCCAGATTGCGCCGCCCGAATTCAGCCCGCGTCGCGCTGCGCAGCCCAAAGAGATCAACCAGCTCGCGGCTGCGCAGGCGTTCAGCGGCATAGTCCAGCAAGCGTGAAGCAGACGCCACGCGCGCCTGTTCACGGCGCGCCAGTGATGGGGTGAAGGCCACCTGAGACACCAGCAGCAACGGGGTCAGGACGACAGCCAGCAGGGCCAGACGCCAATCGCTGCGAAACAGCAGCAGCACCCCCAGCAGAATCTGGGCCACGGTCCAGATGAACATCGGCAGTTGCACCACCACCACGCTCTCCAGCGTGGGGATCTGCTGAGCCAGCAGACCTTGCTGGACCCCCTCGTTGTCGCCACCGGGCTGCTCCAGCAGCTGGCGGAACAGACGCTGACGGAATTCATTGCCCAGTTGGCCCCCAAGGGCCGCAAAGAGCTGCACCGAGACGCCATTGCAAGCGACCGCCACCAGCAGCCAGATGCAGGGAAGCAGCAGCAGCGGCAGGATCCCGCCGCTCCCCTCTGCTGCGGTGATCCGATCGATCACCAGCTGCAGCAGCACAGGAATCCCCACCATCAGCAGGGGATCCGGCAGCACCGCCAGCACCGCCAGCAGGGCCCGCCGCCGTTGGCGC
>CAJWYF010000015.1 GCA_913049535.1 uncultured Synechococcus sp. | reverse complement strand
CTGCTGCCACGCAGAAGCGCCGGAGCGCTGCTGAAGGGTGGTTTGCATGAGTCCGTGAGGAATCGGGAAAAAATGACGGTTAACCGTCCGCAACATCGTAACGGAAGATTGCGGAATGTATCCCTCTTCTAAGGAGTCTCAGGCGTCCGGTTCCGCCTGGCCGTAGTGCAAACCAGCGAACTGCCGCTCCACAGCTGCGATCTGAGCGTCTGTCAACAGAGCGGGTTCCCCCAGCACACGGGCCTGCAGATACATCCGCGCCAGGGTTTCCACCTCGATCGCCAGCGCCAAGGCCTGATCAAGATCAGCGCCCAACGCCACCTGACCGTGGTGAGCCATCAGGCAAGCCTGCCGCTGCTGCAGTGCAGCAAGGGCCAAATCCGAGAGCTCCTGGGTCCCGAAGGTTGCATAGGGAGCGCAGCGCACCGTGGCGCCACCGGCGACCACCACCATGTAGTGAAAGCTCGGGATCTCGAGCCCATGGCAAGCCAGCGCCGTGGCATGGACCGAATGGCAATGGACCACCGCTCCTGCCTCGGGCCGCTGACGCAACAGATCTGCATGCAAGCGCCACTCCGATGAGGGGCGGCGCTGCTGCCCTTGCTGCAGGGGTGAGCCATCCAAAGCAATCGCCACCGGATCGGTGGGGCCCATCTGCTCATACGGCAGCGAGCTGGGGGTGATCAGCAGCCCCCCGGGGATGCGCACAGAGAGATTGCCGCTGGTGCCCTGGTTGATGCCGCTGGCATTCATGCGCCGGGCTGTGGCCACCAGCTGCTCGCGCTGCTGTTGCAGCTCCATGGCATCGCCTGCAATCAGCCCATGGCTAGCACCACGGCTGCAAGCGGCGATCGCGGGGCAGGTAAAGAGGATGCAGGGGTGCTCCTTGACGGCTGAGGCCAAGGCAGTGCCATGGGCTGAGCTGCCGGCGCACCTGCTCAGATCGCGCGAAGGCCTGACCGGCATTGCCCCAGGCGGCCACGATCTGGTCCACCCCCTCGGCCAAGGTCTGCAACCAGCGGTCGTTCTCAGGCCCGATCGGATCCCGTACCCGTCTGAGCTGGGCCGGATCCCGGCTGCGCCAAGCAAAGAGATTGGCGAGCCTCAAGCCTGAAAAACCCCAGCGCTGGGCAAAGCCGATGCAGCGGCGCAGGGTGGGGTCATCGATGCGGGCATCGGCGCGGCTGGGGTTGAGGCCCACCACCAGCAGCTCGCCGCGGCCTGAGGGCCAGCGGCGCCAGAGCCCATAGCGGTAGCGGCCGCAACCACTCAGCACCGCATCGGCCTCAGTCCAGGGCTCCATACAACCCCCGCAGACCCGCTTCGCTGGCCGTCGAAACGCCCTTCTCGGTGATCAGAGCGCTCACCAACCGCGCCGGGGTCACATCAAAGGCCGGGTTGAAGGTCGCACTGCCATCGGGAATCAGCTGCACGGCCAGCAATTCACTGCGGCCTTCACCGCGCCCGGTGATGTGGCTGACCTCGTGGGGGGAGCGGGCCTCAATCGGCACCTCAGCCACCCCATCACCCAGGCTCCAGTCAATGGTGGAAGCCGGTAGCGCCACATAGAAGGGGATGCCGTTGTCGTGGGCGGCAAGGGCTTTGAGATAGGTGCCGATCTTGTTGCACACATCACCGCGGGCGGTGGTGCGATCGCTGCCGACGATCACCGCATCGACCTGGCCGTGCTGCATCAAATGACCACCGGCGTTGTCGACAATCACGGTGTGGGGCACCCCCTCACAACCCAGCTCATAGGCCGTCAGGCTCGCCCCTTGGTTGCGGGGGCGGGTTTCATCGACCCAGACATGAATGTTCAACCCGGCGCGGTGGGCTTTGTAGATCGGTGCTAGGGCGGTGCCCCAGTCCACCGTCGCCAGCCAGCCGGCATTGCAGTGGGTCAACACGTTGAAGGGTTCCGCTTGTCGCTCGGGCGACCTGGCGGAAGCCAGCTGTTGAAACAGGCCCAGGCCGTGCTCCCCGATGGCATCGCACATGGCCACATCCTCATCAGCGATGCGGCCGGCTTCCTGCTGCGCGGCGGCGGCCCGCTGCGGGGGCGGCAGTGGACGCACCAGGTCGCGCACGCGGTTGAGCGCCCACTGCAGATTCACCGCTGTGGGGCGGGTGCCCAGAAGCCGGGCATGGGCCGCCTCCAGTGCCCCATCCCCAGGGTCCTGCTGCAGAGCCAGCATGAGGCCATAGGCCCCGGTGACACCAATCAATGGAGCACCGCGAACCACCATCGTGCTGATGGCATCAGCCGCCTGCTCGCAACTGCTCAGGGTGCGGGTCTCCAGGCGATGGGGCAGCTGGGTCTGATCAATCACCCACACCGAGCCGCCATCGGCAGCCAGGCCGATGGTGCGCCAGGCCTCTCCATCAATCCTCATCGGGCAGCGGCAAGCAGAGCTCCATCCTCCCTGGCCCGGCCGCCAGGCCGGTGGGGTGGCAACCTGCCCGCAACAGGCATGCGCTGATGAAGCTGTTCGATGTGCTGGTGGCCTTTGCAGGCCTGAGCCTGCTGTTGCTGCTGGGCATGGCCCTGAGGCAGCGATTGCGATGGCTCAGGGCTCTGGGTATCCCAGAAGCCCTGGTGGCCGGTTTGCTGGGACTGCTGATCGGTCCCTACGGACCGGTGTCGATCTTTCCTGATCAGGTCTACAAGGTCTGGAGTCAGACCCCTGGGGTGCTGATCTCGCTGGTGTTCGCCACCTTGTTTCTGGGACAGCGGCTGCCGAGCCCGAGGGTGATTTGGCAGCGCGCCGCTGGCCAGACCGCCTTCGGCATGGTGCTGGGCTTCGGGCAATACCTGGTGGGTGGTCTGCTGGTGCTGGCGGTGCTGCAACCGCTGCTGGGCACCAATCCCCTGATGGCCGCGCTGATCGAAGTGGGCTTTGAAGGCGGCCACGGCACCGCCGCCGGCATGGGCGCCACCTTCCGCGAGCTGGGCCTGCCGGCTGGCGAAACCCTCGGCCTGGCCATGGCCACCGTCGGCGTGCTCACCGCGGTGGTGCTCGGCAGCACCTTGGTGGTGATCGGCCGCCGTCGCCGCTGGCTCGGTCAACAGGACGACAGCAGCCCTGAGCGCAGCCGCAGCGCTGAGCTGCTGCAGCAGATGGCCCAGGACGATCCCTTCTCAGCCGGGGAGCGCCTGGCCATGGAGGCGGCAGCGGGCACCAGCAACCCGAACGATGCCGGCTCCAGGACGATTGATGCGTTGACCGTCAATGCGGCCCTCGCCGGCGGAGCCGTGGGCGTCGGCATCCTGCTCAAGGCCGCCATCACCGGCGTTGGCGGCAGCCTGGGCGGGGCGGAAACCGCCAAGTTGCTGAACGCGATCCCCGTCTTTCCCCTGGCCATGGTCGGGGGCCTGCTGGTGCAACTTGCGCTGCAGCGCAGCCGCCAGAACCAGCTGGCATCGGCAGCGGCGCAGGCCAGCATCGGCTCCCTGGCCATGGACCTCCTGATCACCGCGGCCATGGCCAGCCTCAACCTGCCCCTGCTCGAGGAGAACTGGGTGCCGTTCATCGCCCTGGCGATCGCCGGCCTGAGCTGGAATGTGGCGGCTTTTTTCCTGCTGGCGCCGCGCATCTTCCGCGACCACTGGTTCGAGCGCGCCATCGCTGATTTCGGCCAGGGCACCGGGGTGACCGCCACGGGCCTGCTGCTGCTGCGGATGGCCGATCCCTTTGGCCGCAGCCGCGTCATGGAGGCGTTCTCCTTCAAGCAGCTGGTCTTCGAGCCCTTTCTGGGGGGAGGCCTGGTGACCGCCCTGGCACCGCTGCTGATCATCAGCTGGGGCTTGCCGCGCTTCAGCGTGGTGGCCCTGGTGCTGACCCTGCTGGCGATGGTGTTCGGACTGCAGCTGGGCCGCCAGCCTCAGCGGCGCTGATCGATGCGCCGGTAGCCCCACCAGTCGGGCACCTGGGGCTGGCTCGCCCCTGAAGGGTCCGGCTTCAGGTGCACGTGCCAGCCCTGCAGCAGATCGAGAGCCAAACAGTCATCCACGGCATGCAGATCGTCCTTGTGACGCTGCTGGGCCGAGGGCAGCAGACGCTGCCGCGCCCGAGCCTTGGCTGAAGCGGCACTGGGAGCCACCACCAGGCCGATCTGGTGGAGCTCGAGGAGCTCAGCCGGGTCGTAGCCGCCCATGTTCACAAACCAGAGCTGCTCCGCTGCAACGCTGGGCTCGGGCTTGAGTTCGATGGCAAAGCCATCGATGCAGCGCACCTCCATCCAGCTGTCGAGGTGCAAACCGCGCCGGCGGCCGATCCACTGGCGCCGCAACTCAGGGATGGTGACCTCGATGTCCGCCCCGACGACAAAGCGCACGTCATGGAGCTCCACATGGCAGCCATCGATGCGACCTCCCAGCACCACCAGGAACAGGCGGGGCGCTTCAGGCGTGCTCACGCAGGAAGGCTGCTGAGGAGGCCAACTCATCGCAGAAGGCGTCAATCTCAGCGGTGGTGGTGGTGAAGGCGAGGCTGGCTCGGGCTGAACCACTGAGGCCCAACAGGCGATGCAATGGCTGGGTGCAGTGGTGACCGCTGCGGATGCAGATGCCATAGGCATCCAACAGGGCAGCAACATCGTTGGCGTGAAGCCCCTCGAGCACAAACGCTGCCAAGGCGGCTCGATCGGGTTGCTGCTGCGGCGTGGGGCCCAACAGGCGGATGCCATCGATCGCCGAGAGCCGCTCCCAGAGGTGGGCCGTCAGCTGCTGCTCCCAGCGGTGGATGGCGTCGAGACCCACCCGTTGCAGATACTGAATGGCGGCGCCCATGCCGATGGCCTCGCCGATCGCTGGGGTGCCGGCTTCGAACTTATGGGGCAGAGCGGCCCAGGTGCTGCGCTCAAGGAAGACCTCATCGATCATTTCGCCGCCGCCGAGGAAGGGCGGCGCCTGCTCCAGCAGTTCACGGCGTCCCCAAAGGAAGCCCATGCCGGTGGGACCACAGAGCTTGTGACTTGAGCCCACGAGCCAGTCACAACCAAGGCTTTCCACGTGGACCGGCAGGTGGGGCAGGCTCTGGCAGGCATCCACCAGCACGCGGGCGCCGCAGCGATGGGCCAGCTCCACCACCTCGGCAATGGGATTGAGGCAGCCGAGGGTGTTGCTCACATGCACCAGCGTCACCAGGCGCGTGCGTGAACTGAGCTGGGAGCGCAGGTCATCCAGGTCCAGCTGACCAGTGGCCGTGATGCCGACATGGCGCAGCACGGCACCGGTACGGGCCGCCACCAGCTGCCAGGGCACCAGGTTGCTGTGGTGCTCCATCACCGTGGTGAGGATCTCATCGCCGGGGCGCAGCTGATCAAGAGCCCAGGTGAAGGCCACCAGATTGATGGCTTCTGTGGCGTTGCGGGTGAAGACGATCTCGGCCGCATCGCTGGAGCCGACAAAGGCCGCCGTGGCGGTGCGGGCAGCCTCAAAGGCATCGGTGGCCCTGGCGCTGAGGCTGTGGGCGCCGCGGTGCACGTTGGCGTTATCGCAGCGGTAGTAATGATCGAGAGCTTCGAGCACCTGCACCGGCTTCTGGCTGGTGGCGGCGTAATCGAGATAGATCAGCGGCCGCCCCTGCACCTGCTGATCGAGGACTGGAAAGTCCGGGCGGTACTGGCTGGCCAGATCCGGCGCGAGGGTGGCGCTGCTCATGCCACCTCCTGGGCCAGCAGCGGCGGCAGCTCGCGCAGAATCTCAGCGCAGAAGCCGCGACGCAGCAGCTCAGCGCCGGTGAGCCGATCAATGCCGCGGCTGCGCAGATAGAACAGCTCCTCATCGGAGAGGCTGCTGACGGTGGCGCCATGGGTGCAGCGCACGTCATCAGCCACGATTTCCAGCTCTGGCTTGGTGTCGACCTTGGCGCGCTCACTGAGCAGCAGATGACGGCTGAGCTGGGCGGCGTCGGTGCGCTGCGCCAGCTGGGGCACCTGCACGCTGCCGTTGAAAATGCTGTGGGCCTGGCCATCAACCAGGGCTTTCTGCAATTGATCCAGCGTCCCCTCCGGACCCTCAAAGCGCACGCGACTGTGCAGGTCGTGCACGGCCTGATCCGTGGTGATGGCCAGATCCCGCAGTTGCGTGTGGGCGGCGCCCTTGGACTGGACCACCTGGGGCTCCTGGCGCGCCAGGGCCCAACCCTTGACCACAGCGCTGCGGCTGTAGCGACTGCCGGGGGCCTGCTGCACGCTGCAGCCACTCAGCAGCACATCGGTGGCGTCGCCTTGAAACAGCCAGGCTTCCGTCAGTTCAGCGCCGGGGGCCAGCTGGGCCTCAACCCAAGG
This sequence comes from uncultured Synechococcus sp., assembly GCA_913049535.1. GTDB lineage: Bacteria > Cyanobacteriota > Cyanobacteriia > PCC-6307 > Cyanobiaceae > RCC307. The sequence continues at coordinate 30,184 of CAJWYF010000015.1, read as the reverse complement.
CAGGGCCAGGCTGCTGCCGTTGCAGCGCAAATGCACCGCAAGCTGCAGCTGGGCGCCTTCACCCAGATTGAGCAGCAGGCGCGGCGCCAGCAGGGCATCAGCGCCTGCAGGCTCAAGCCAGAGCTCAAGCTGTAGCCGGGCGTTGGCAGCCAAAGACAGCTGCAGGCTGGGGCCACTGGTCAGCCCATGGAGACGGGCGCTCAGCAGCGCCGCATCAGGCAGGGGCAGGGGCGTCGGCTCAAGCTTGAGCCCCTGCGGCAGGGGAGCAGACGCTGCAGCGGGCTGCAAACCGGTGCCGCGGCCGTCGAGCTGCAGTCGCACCACAGCAGCATCTGTTGCTGCGTTTGGGTTGCCATCAGCGCCAGCACGCGGTTGCAGCCGCGCTGGATCGAGCGCCAGTAAAGGTGCCAGGTCGGTGAAACGCCAGGTCTCCTCACGAGCCGCGGGCAGTCCCTGCTCCAGGAGCTGCCGGCGGCTGCTCTCTGGTGCTGTGGGATGAGCCGCCAGCAGGCCTTCCACCCAGCTGCCGCGCTGCAGCACTGCTGTGGTCACGCACCCACCTCCGCCGACTGGCGTGAGCTGATGCCAGCGGCTTCATCCACCCAGTCGTAACCGCGCCGCTCCAGCTCATGGGCCAGCTCGGGACCACCGGTGCGCAGGATGCGGCCGTGGGCCATCACATGCACGAACTGGGGGGTGATGGCATCGAGCAGCCGCTGGTAGTGGGTGATCAGCAGCGTGGCATTGCTGGGCCCGGCCAAGTGGTTAACGCCTTCAGCAACGATGCGCAGCGCATCGATATCCAGGCCGGAATCGGTTTCATCAAGGATCGCCACCACCGGCTCCAGCAGGGCCATCTGCAGGATCTCGTTGCGCTTTTTCTCACCGCCGGAGAAGCCTTCATTGAGGCTGCGCTCCAGGAAGGACGGATCCATCTGCACCAGCTCCAGGCGCTGCTGCAGGTGGTCTTCGAAGCTGAAGGTGTCGAGCTCCTCGAGGCCCTGGGCCTGGCGTCGCGCATTGGTGGACACCCGCAGGAATTCGAGGTTGCTGACGCCCGGAATCTCGACGGGGTACTGGAAGCCCAGGAAGAGACCAGCGCGGGAGCGCTCCTCAGGGCTCATCTCCTCGACATCCACGCCGTTGAAGCGGATGCTGCCGCTGGTGACGGTGTAGCTGGGGTGCCCAGCGATCAGCTTGGAGAGGGTGCTCTTGCCGCTGCCGTTGCGTCCCATCACCGCGTGGATCTCACCGGCACGCACCGTCAGGCTGACGCCGCAAAGGATTTCCTGATCAGCGACAGACGCTCTCAGGTCCTGGACTTCAAGCAGCGCAGGGGAAGCAGACACAGATTCCGTCACAAGGGGCGGTGAAAAAGGAGAAATGAACAGGGGCCAGGCTCAACCCACTGAACCCTCGAGCTTGAGGGCCAGCAGCTTGTCAGCCTCAGCAGCAAACTCCAGCGGCAGCTGGTTGAAGACATCGCGGCAGAAACCGCTCACCATCATCGAAACCGCTTCTTCAAAAGCGATGCCCCGGCTCTGCAGATAGAAGAGCTGGTCCTCTGAAATGCGGCAGGTGCTGGCTTCATGCTCGACCGCCGACTGGGGCTGCTGGGAGCGGATATAGGGATAGGTGTTGGCAGCCGCCTGATCACCGATGAGCATCGAATCACACTGGCTGTAATTGCGCGCCCCCTTGGCCTTGGGCCCGAGTTGCACCAGACCGCGGTAGCTGTTGGAGGAGCGCCCGGCGCTGATGCCCTTGCTGACGATGGTGGATCGGGTGCGCTCACCGACGTGGACCATCTTGGTGCCGGTATCCGCCTGCTGGCAGTTGTTGGTCAGAGCGACGGAATAGAACTCACCGACTGAATCGGCTCCAGCCAGAACGCAGCTGGGGTACTTCCAGGTGATGGACGAGCCCGTTTCCACCTGGGTCCAGCTGATGTGGCTGCGGGGGCCTTTGCAGAGGCCGCGCTTGGTCACGAAGTTGTAGATGCCGCCCTTGCCGTTCTCATCCCCGGCGTACCAATTCTGAACGGTGGAGTATTTGATCGAAGCGTCATCAAGGGCCACCAGTTCCACCACCGCCGCGTGGAGCTGGTTGGTGTCAAACATCGGTGCCGTGCAGCCCTCGAGATAGCTCACCGATGCACCTTCTTCAGCCACGATCAAGGTGCGCTCGAACTGGCCGGTGTCGCCGCTGTTGATGCGGAAGTAGGTGGAGAGGTCCATCGGGCAGGTGACGCCCTTGGGAATGAACACGAACGAGCCGTCGCTGAACACTGCAGAGTTCAGGGCCGCGAAGTAGTTATCCGCGATGGGCACGACCGAGCCGAGGTAGCGCTCGATCAATTCGGGATGTTCCTCGACCGCCTCGGAGAACGAGCAGAAGATGACCCCGTGCTCCGCCAGCTTTTCCTTGTAGGTCGTCGCAATCGAAACGCTGTCAAAGACCGCGTCCACGGCCACGTTGGACAGACGCTTCTGCTCACTCAGGGGAATGCCGAGCTTGTCGAAGGTCTCCAGCAGCTTGGGGTCCACCTCATCAAGGCTGGCCTTCTTCTCCTGCTGCTTGGGGGCGGCGTAATAAACGATGTCCTGGTAATCGATCGGCGGATAGCCGACAGCGGCCCAATCGGGCTCCTCCATGCGCTGCCACTGGCGGAAGGCACGCAAGCGGAAGTCGAGCAGGAACTGGGGCTCATTTTTTTTGGCCGAGATCAGCCGGACCACATCCTCACTGAGGCCCTTGGCGATCTTGTCGGTTTCGATGTCTGTGACAAAGCCGTAGCGGTACGGCTGGCTGACCAGATCACCGACACTGGTGGAGGCCACCGGCGCATCGACGGCGTTGCTGGGGGTGGTGGCGGTCATCAAGCCTGAGGTCAGCCGGAGGTGCTGGCCTGGATCTCCTCCAGGCTGATGGTCTGCTTCTCACCGCGGAAAGGATTGTCCTCGGTCAGGAAGAGCATGCAATGGCATTCCTTGCGCTCGCGCATCGGCACGCAAGGGCAATTCCAGAAGGCCTGCTGCACTTCAGCTTCCTTGTCCTCGTAGTGGCGGCAGGGGCAGAGGGCACCACCGAGCTCATCCTTATGACGTGCCAGGCCCTCGAGGACTACAGCCGTGACACCAGGATCACTGCAGAAATAGGTCCCGGTGCGCTGCGCGTAGGTCTCCGCGAAGCGGCGGATCACCTCGAGGCTCTCGGATGCTGCGGGTGTGGATGTGTCGTCTGCCATGAAGCCGGAAAGGGAAACGCCGGAATTACGAAACACCTTGGTTTCCTTTCCCAAGGGTAGGGCAAGGGTATGACCCACCGGGGGCCCGCCCGGCCTTAACTGACAACCCACCGACCTGTTCATACCTTGCGGGAAATCGCATCCTTCCCTGGTGACCCTGTCAGAACTGCACCAGCGCCCTGTCGATGAACTCCTGGGCGATGAGGCCGACCTACTGCTGCGAACCCCAGCGAAGGTGAGCCGCGAGCGCCTGCACCTGCCTGGCCCAGACGTGGTGAGCCGGCTGTTTGAAAGCTCCGACCGCAGCCCCCAGGTCCTGCGCAGCCTGCAGCAGCTCTACAGCGCTGGCCGCCTGGCCCACACCGGCTACCTCTCGATCCTGCCGGTGGACCAGGGCATCGAGCACTCCGCCGCCCACTCCTTCGCGCCGAACCCCGATTACTTCGACAGTGAAGCCATCGTTGAACTGGCCGTGGAGGCCGGCTGCAGCGCGGTGGCCTCCACCCTGGGCGTGCTCGGCTCGGTGGCCCGCCGCTGGGCCCACCGCATCCCGTTCCTGGTCAAGCTCAACCACAACCAGTTGCTCACCGCACCCAACGTGCACGAGCAGATCCTCTTCGCCTCCGTTGATCAGGCCTGGAACATGGGCGCTGTGGCCGTGGGCGCCACCATCTATTTCGGCAGTAATGACTGCAACCGGGAGCTGCAGCAGATCGCTGCGCTCTTCGAGCAGGCCCACAGCCGCGGCATGGCCACCGTGCTGTGGTGCTACCTGCGCAATCCGGTCTTCAAACAGGACGGCACCGACTATCACCTCTCCGCTGACCTCACCGGCCAGGCCAACCACCTGGGGGTCACGATCGGGGCCGACATCATCAAACAGAAGCTGCCGGAGAACAACGGCGGCTACAACGCTGTGGCCAAGGCCCTGGGCCAACCGTTCGGCATGACCGATGAGCGGGTCTACAGCGAACTCACCAGCAGCAATCCGATCGACCTGTGCCGCTACCAGGTGCTGAATTGCTACGCCGGCCGCATCGGCCTGATCAACAGCGGCGGTGCCGCAGGCCGTAACGATGTCCACGACGCGGTGCGAACAGCGGTGATCAACAAACGCGCCGGCGGCTGCGGATTGATCATGGGGCGCAAGGCCTTCCAGAAAACCCGCCAGGAGGGCGCTGCGCTGATTCAGAAGGTGCAGGACGTCTATCTCGATCCCGCCATTCCCATCGCCTGATGCCAGGCTGGGCAGACCATGACGGCCTCCCCTGCCTCCACCCATGAAGCTGCCCTGACGCTGCTGTTGCGGCGGGGGGAAGCCACCGCTGCCGAGCTAGCCGATCAGCTGGGTGTGTCGGTGCAGGTGATGCGCCGGCACCTGCGCAGCCTCGAGCGGGAGGAGCTGGTGGAGGCCAGCCCAGCGGCGGGGGGCCCCGGCCGCCCCAGCAACCGCTGGCGCCTGACCGCCACCGGACGCGGGCGCTTCCCTGATGGCAGCGAGCATTTCGCCCTGGGCCTGCTGCAATCCCTCAGCCAGTCCCTGCCGCCTGAGCAGGTCAGAACCCTGCTCAGCCAGCAGGCGACCGGTCAGGCCATGGCCTACCGGCAGCAGCTGGGAGACGGGGAGCTGGCCCAGCGCCTGGAGAGGCTCGTGGAGCTGCGTCGCCGCGAGGGCTATGTGGCGGACTGTCACCCCGAAAACGGCAGTCGCGCCTGGCTGCTGCAGGAGTACCACTGCTCGGTCTCGCGGGTCGCTGAAGCCTTCCCGCAGATCTGTGATCAGGAGCTGCAGGTGATGCGCCACACCTTCCCGGACTGCACGGTGGAGCGGGTGCACTGGAAGCTGGATGGCGACCACAGCTGCGGCTTCCGCGTCGAACCCCGTGACTGAAAGCCTGATCAGCCCCGCCGAGAGCGACCGAATCGATGCACTGCCGCTGCCCCTGCTGGAGCGCCAGCGGCTCCGGCTCCTGGCCCACAGCCTGCGGAGCCTTCAAGCCGCTGCCGGACGCTGCACGGGGTCCCTGCCTTCAGCATCAGCGCTGGAGCAGTGGGCCTGCCAGCAGCCGCAACTGGCCGCTGATGCCAGCTTCCGGGCCCTGCTGATCGAGCAGCTGCTGGCCGCCGGGGCCCAGCTGGAGCAGCTGGGGCGGGTGCAACAACCCGCCGTCGGACCCCTCGCCCTCAGCCTGGAGCAGCTGCTAGCAACAGCAGCACCCCAGCAAAGCCAAGACCAGCAGCCGCCACACCCGAGCGGCCCGGATGGTCCCCCTCCAGCCGGCTGAGCGGCAAGGCCATCAGCGGGGCCGTCGCCATCAAAGCGACCGCCAAGCCTGCCGGCAGGGCCTGCAGGCTGGCCTGCTGCAACACGATCCCCAAGGAGGTGCCCAGCAGAGTCGCCACCACCACCAGGGGCCAGCGGGGCTGGGACGGCTGGGGCTGCTGCGCGCGCGGCAGGCGCACCCAGGGCAGCATCACCAGCAGCGCCGCCAGCAGCCGCAAGGCAGCGGCCTGCAGCGGAGGCAGCAGGCTCTCGCGCAAGGCCCAGCGCGAGAGCAGGGCACCGCCCAGGCCGCAGAGCAAGGCCATGGCAATGCAAAGCAGCCCGAGCCCCTGCTCCTGGCTGGCACCATCCGCCGGTGGTGCCTGCCGCGCCGTGATCACCACCGCCAGGCTGATCAGGGCAATGGCCAGCCATTGCAGCGGCAGCAGGTCTTCCGAGAGGGTGAGCTGAGCCAGCAGGGCCGACAGGGCTGGGCCTCCGGCATCGAGGGTGAGACTGCGGCGCGTTCCCAGTCGCCGCAGCGCCGCGAAATAAAAGCTGTCGCCCAGGGCGATGCCCAGCACACCACTGAGCGTCAGGGCCGCCACCACGGCAGCAGGCACCCCATGCAGCGCCCCGGGGAGCAGCAGGGCCGGCAGCAAGGTCACTGCTCCAATCAGGTTCTTGAGCAGGTTGAGCTGCAGCGCTGAGAGCGAGGTGGGCACCCGCCGCCAGAGCCCACTGGAGAGCGTCCAGCACAACGCCGCCGCCAGGGAGGCCATCACACCGATCAACATGGGAAGTCGCCCGGCAGGCTGGTCGCCATGGAATGCATCACTGACGCCCTCAGTTTCTTTCGCCTCAGCTGCGGCCGGTGGCGCTCCCAGCGCTCTCAGCACCACCTGCTGCACCGCCGAGCAGAAGCAGGCATCTCGGTGGTGGAGGTGGCCATGGTGGAGGCGGGCGATGAGCGCCTGCATGCCCTGGCCCTGCTGCATGGCAAGGAGCCTGCAGAGGTGATCGGAGGCTGCCACGTGCGCTGGAGTGCCTCGATGGCCTGGGATCGCGAGGGCGAAAACCACGAAAACGAGGCGATCTTTGGCCTGATTCCCACCGATGGGGGCCTGGGCCGAGAAGGCCTGCAACTGCGCGATCGCGGCTACGCCGAAACCGCACCGGCCCTTGGGCACTTCCGGCTCGATGCGGAGAACAGCCTCTGGCTGACCACCAGCTACGAAATGATGGACAGCGGTGAGCGCTTCTGGTTCGCCGGACCGGACACCCGCCTGCGCACCAGCACGGTGCAGGGGCTCTCCAATACCGCATCCCTCTGCATGGAGACCCGCATCCGCGATGGCGTGACCGCGGCTGACGCAGCAGCAGGCCCAACGGCAAGCTCCCTGCTGGGCTGGTAACAAATACCTAGCAAATTGTGTAGAAAGTTACGGGTTGTGATTGCGTTCTCGCCCACCCGCTCTGGTTAAGAGCGCTACTTCTACGATCAGCGACGTTGGATGCTGACGATCGAGTGGCCATTCCCCTCCTCCCCTACGCGCCGGTCACCCAGAACGCCCGGGTTGCGACCATCCGCGTGGGTTCTGACGAGGACCTCAAGGTGGTGGCCCTCGACCAGTCGATGGGTGCGGACAACCTCAAGACGGTGATCGAGTCGGCCTACCGGCAGATCTTTTTCCACGCTTTCAAGAGCGACCGGGACCGCTTCCTGGAGTCCCAGCTGCGCAACGGGCAGATCACGGTGCGGGATTTCATCCGCGGCCTGTGCCTCTCGGACAACTTCAAACGCACCTTCTACGGCTTCAACAGCAACTACAAGGTGGTGCGCCATCTCGTCGAGAAGGTTCTGGGCCGTAAAACCAGCGGCAAGAGCGAGGAGATCGCCTGGTCGATCGTGATCGCCAGCAAAGGCCTAGAAGGCATGGTCGATGCCCTGCTCGACAGCGAGGAGTACCTCGACAACTTCGGCTACGACACCGTCCCTTACCAGCGGCACCGCGTCCTGCCTGGCCGCGACCTGGGCGACACCCCCTTCAACATCACCACCCCTCGCTACGACGAGTACTACCGCGAGATCCTGGGCTTCCCCCAGGTGGTCTTCACCGGCGAGATCAAGCGCCTGCCCGAGCGCGCACGCGTCAAGCGCGGCGGCAATCCCTCCGACTACATGGATTGGGTCGGCAGCCTCAGCGCCGTCAACATGGTGCGCGCCAGCGGCCGCATCAGCGAGAACTATATGGATCGCGTGCCGTACCGCAGCATCGCCCGCTGAATTCAGGGCAATCCCAAAGCAAACCTTAAGCGCCTCCTTGTGGGGCGTTTTTTTATGGTCGGTATGGCCAATCCCGCTCCGCAGGCAGCGATTACAGGCTTATCGATCAGGAATTGCTGACGTCGCCATCGGGCCCTGTTGTGAGTTTTGCGCGGCGGATGCAAAGTGATCCCAAACGGATTCTTTAGCGGTGAACCAGTCACTCTCTTCGCTTGCCCGGCTCACCCTGCGTCAGCTGCGTCGCGTCGCCAGTGACCTTGGTGTTGTTCTCTACAGCCGCAAGTCCAAAGACGAACTGCTGGACGCCATCAGCACCCAGCAAGAATTCACGGCCAGCGATAAGCGCGTTGAAACCGCCATCAACCTGGCGGAAATGGAGACCAATCTCGGGGAAGCCCCACTGCCGCTGCCTGAGACCCGCGTCGTCTTCCTGCCCCGTGATCCCCAGTGGGCCTATGTCTTCTGGGAGATCTCAGCCGACAGCCGCCGCGCCGCTGAATCGGCAGGCTCCCGCCAGCTCTGCCTGCGCGTTTCTGATGTCACCGGGCTGCACGACGGTTCCGCTCACCCCCACACCTTGCAGGAGGTAGTGGTTGATGCCGGCACCAGCGAGTGGTACCTGCCTGTTCCTCTGAGCGATCGCGACTACCGCGTCGAGCTTGGCTACCGCCTCGGTGATGGCGGCTGGTTCTCCCTGGCTTACTCCGCTGTGGCACGGGTGCCTGCCATGCACCCCAGCGAGCAGATCCTCGATCAGTTCGTTCCTTTCTCCCTCGAAGCTGCCCCTGCGACCCTGCCGGCCCCTGTCGAATCAGCTGACAACAACCTGCACGAGCGTCTGTACCAGACCGCAACCGTGCGCTGGCGTCGCCTGGGCCGTGGCTCAGAAGCCTTCCACGAACTGGATGACTCCGGCGCTGATGCCCGTGGTCTGAGCGATTCCGGCGTCGGCCGCTGGGCCAGCGGCCGCAGCGAGAGCGGCATCGGTGGTGTTGCGCCCCGCCAACGTTCCTTCTGGCTGGTGGCTGATGCCGAGCTGATCGTTTACGGCGCCACCGACCCCTCCGCCACCCTGACCATCGGAGAAGAGACCGTTCCCCTCTCCGCTGACGGCACCTTCCGCGTCCAGGTCCCCTTCCGCGATGGTGAGCAGCTCTACCCCATCAAGGCCGTTGCCGCTGATGGTGAGCAAAGCCGCAACATCACCCTCGAGTTCCAGCGCAACACCCCCGAGGACAACAGCAACACTCCCGCACAGGCCAAGGCCGAGTGGTTCTGAACAGACGCACGCTGACCAAGCTGCTGGTGCTCACTCTGCCCCTGGCAGGGACCATCAGCCTTCCGCTGGCGGTGCCCCTGCTGATGAAATCGGCTGGCATCGGTGCAGGGGTTGGACTGGTCCTTGCCGTGAGCTGCCTCTGGTTTGCCGCCATGCTGCGGTTTGCCGAGATGCCCGGCCACGACTGAGCCCTCCACCATCAACAGCTCATCACCTCAGGATGCCCCCGTTCAATTGGGGAATCCTGAGCTTTTGTCTCGGCGGTATGCGGCAGGCGCTGTTGGCCCTCACAGGCAGCCTCGCCCTGAGCGGCTGCACCCAGGCCGGGGTCTACACGCCGTGGCGGGAGCCTGAACTGCCCCAGGCCAGCGGCATCGAGGCCTTGTTTAATCAGCGCCTGAAGCGGAACTACACCAGCCCGCTCACCGGCGAGCAACGTCAGGGGGATGACCTGGAAGCCGCCGTCATTGAGGCGATCAGAGCAGCCAAGCGCGAAATCTTGGTGGCGGTGCAGGAGCTGACGCTGCCGGCCATCGCCGATGCCCTGATCGAGCGGCACCGCTCAGGTGTACAGGTGCGCGTGGTGCTCGAGCACCAATACCGGCAGCCATGGAGATTGCAGCACCCGGCTGGCCTGCCGCCCCACGCGCAGAAACGCCTCAAACGACTCAAACGCCTGGGCCATCGGGATGCGGTTCACCTGCTGGATGTGGCGGGCGTGCCGGTGATCGATGACACCGCCGATGGCAGCAGCGGCAGCGGCTTGATGCATCACAAGTTCGTGGTGATTGACCAGCAGCAGGTCGTGATGGGCTCGGCGAACTTCACCAGCTCGGGCATCCATGGCGATGGCGGTGCAGCTCACACCCGCGGCAATGTGAACCATCTGCTGCTGATCAACAGTCGCGAGCTGGCGGAGCTGTTCCATTCTGAATTTGCCCTGCTCTGGGGCGATGGCCCCGGAGGTCAACCGGACAGCCGCTTTGGACTCAAAAAAGCCAGCCCAGGGGCGAGGACGGTGACACTGGAGCAGCAGCAACTGCGGGTGCTGTTCTCGCCCCATCGCAAGACGGACGCGCGCAGCGGCTTGCAGCTGATCAAGCAGGAGCTGCAGCAAGCACGCAAAACGATCGACCTGGCGTTGTTTGTGTTCTCAGCGCAGGAGCTGGCCGATGTGTTGACCGCAAAAGAGCAAGAAGGCGTGCAAATCAGGCTGCTGGTGGATCCAGGCTTTGCTTACCGCAGCTATTCCGAGCTGCTGGACATGCTGGGCAAGCAGCTGCCCGATCACCGCTGCGTGATCGAAACAGGCAACAAGCCATGGAGGTCACCCATAACAACAGCAGGGGTTCCACAACTACCCCGAGGCGACAAGTTGCACCACAAGTTCGCTGTCATCGACAACCGCACCGTCATCACCGGTTCCTTCAATTGGAGCCCCTCAGCTGCCCACCGCAACGACGAAACCCTGCTGGTCATTGAGTCACCCCAACTCGCCGCCCACTTCTCCCGTGAAATGGATCGCCTCTGGGACCATGCACAGCTGGGCATCACCCCAAAGCTAAAAAATAAACTCCGACAGGCTCAGAGGCGTTGCGGCAGTGGCGTTCTGCGGGGATAAGAAGAGTGAAAACCAACCTGCCAATCACGGCAGAGGACGCAGGAAAAGGCTGGTATCAGCATGGATCACAGACCAGTCAAGAAGAAGATAATATGTCGATGAATAATGGCGATTCGCGGTGGCTGTAAACCATGTCGACCTATGGGTATCTGCAGGGTCTTTTCAATCCCCTTACTACCGTTTCTACACAGATGAAGCTGGAAATAATGAGCTATCTGAGCTGAGTCTTAATACCAACAATTCCTATACCTTCAGACGCCTTGGCGGGGCAACGTCACATCCGTTCTACCTCTCGGACTCAGGCTTTAAGCAAGCATCCACAAACCAGATCATCATTACCGGTGATGGAAGCCCATCTTCAGGAATTACCGGCAGTCAATCATTGACTGTCAGCTTTTCAGAGGAGGCCGACGAGCTCACGCAACTTCTCTATTACTGCTCTGCTCACTCAAATATGCAGGCCCAGTTCCGCCTCGATGACAGCAGAACTCAAGACAATTCAGAATCCAGCAACAACGAACTTCTTGATATCACTCCTGATTCAATCATCCAGCCGGTTGAGGAGCGCTTTGGCGCTTTACGAGCTCAGGCTGGAAACACCGTCTTTTATGCATTCAGCGATGACATGCTGGCCAACTCCAGCCTTGGGGTTGCATACCAAAATGCCATTCAAGCCATTGATTCCATCATTGAGATGGACTTTCAACGAATAGACGATGCCACATCGCCCTTAGCACAACTCATTCTCAGCGAGGGCGACCTCAGCGACATGGAGCTGGAAGACGAAGCGGAAGGTCGAACTCTGGGGGTCAATGAACCCAGCTACTCAACCCAAACAGTTGGCACAGCCCAGTATCGCTCGAATGCCCGCAATACGATCACAATCGATGAGGATGCTTACAGCGAAGTCATCTCTAATTTCTCCAGTTTTGATGTCTATGCCCAGCACATTGCCCAGCACGAAATCGGTCACGCCCTTGGCTTACAACACCCATGGGAGTCAGGCACTGGGGAGCTGAATGACTACGCTGTTTCGCAGACGATGATGGCGTACAGAATTGATAACACCCTTGAGGTGGCAACAATCACTGATGTTGATCGTCAAGCTCTTGAGCAGTTGCACGGCGCAGAGTCATCCGCCTCATCGACGTCCAGTGTTGACAGCTCTGTTCCTGTGATCAATCTTGTTGAGATCAATGCAACTGAAAAGAATGAAACTACAGATTTTTCTACATTAACCATTCCCGTTCAACGCACAGGCAGCACGGACGTTGATGCAACAGCACTGATCAGCCTCGGGGCCTACAGCTTTTACGACGACGCGGCAGCTGAAATATTAGCGAGCGCTCTTGCCCTTCAACAAATCAGTCTTCCTGCTGGCCTTGATCGCACTTCACTGGACATTGCAATACCGACAGGTGCCATCGGTTCTTTTGATGTCGTTCTCAGCTCACCAGTGAATGCTGAGCTTGGGCTTGATTCCATCACCGTGGATATGCAAGCGCTCGAGATCAACCTTGCTGTAGACGAGCTCGTCAACCAGGAGATTCTCGCAGGCAACGAGACGCCTCTACTGCAGGATCAGGGCTCTGAAATCATCTACTACTCCTTGGCTCAGGATCTCGATCCAAGCTGGGCCACATCCATCACGTCCATACTCAACGAGCTTGACAGTGTTCTTGATCTTGACTTCGCCCAATCTCAAGAAGATCTTGAGATTGCGTCACTACGATTTGTGGCAGCTGATGCAGAAGCCTCTAGCGCTGAGTTGGCTTGGTCAACACCACAAATCACCCTAGACGACACTATCTATAGAGGACAGCAGGAAGTGGTCATCGCCCTTCCGTTTCCAGCGCAGAGCGCTGCTCCTTCGAGCAACGAGGAAGCGTCGCTCCTCGCTGCAATGCTACGCAGCTTGGGAATGGAAGATCCCACGGATGAGCGCGATGGAGACAGTTACACCCTCACCCGGGTGCTGCCCCGCGACTCTGCACTGTTCAATCAACTGGGATCTCAGCCATTCGCAGCGGGCCTGCAACCCATCGACCGCCAGGCCCTGGCTTTGCTCCATCCACTCGAAGATGACACTTCGGCAGGGGGTGATCCGCGCAATGGTGCGCCGATTGACACCACCAGACCAATCCTGTCTATGGAACTCGACCCGAGCCAGTCGGGCCAGCTGGAGCACACCGGCACCAGCCGCTTCCATTTCACCCTGACCAGGAGCGGCAACACCCAAATGGAATCCAGGGCACTGCTTTACGCGGCCTCAGCGCAGGTGGCCCCTGGAGTGGTCCCGTTTTCAACCCAAGAGGTGGTCCTAGCCCCCGGCACTGAAGAGGTCCCTCTCAGCATCGAGCTTCCAAATGGAAGCCTGGGATCACTGACGCTGGCCTTGGAACCACTCACCAGCGCTGAGGCAGACGCCACCTACAGCTTCAACAACGAGCAGCTGAGCTCTGCGGAGTCGCAACTGATTGCCATTGATGATGGGGACGTCACGTTCAGCATCAGCGGTGAGCCTCGAGTTGGGCAAACTCTGGCCCTTGAATTGATCGAAGATGATCTTGATGGAACAGATAACTCCAGCTTCCAACATCAATGGCAAGCACATCACAATGGCACCTGGAACGACATCAGTGCTGCAACCAGCCACCAATTCATCCCCTCTTCCGCATTCTCAAATCAAGAATTACGCGTGATCACGCGTTATGTTGATGACCAAGGATTTGACGAGACGATCATCAGCGATTCGATCATCGTTGGTGAAGAACTGCTGCCATCCTCGTTGCAGATTAATTTCCATCAGGACGGCCTAGCCGTTCTACCCGGGGCGAAAACCAGTGCGACGCTTCAGCTATCCAGCAGCACCCCTGCTCAACAGCTGGGGGGCCTCAGCCTCGTTGTTCCATTCAATGCCGAGCTTCTGGAACTCTCGCCCATTGATCTCAGCACCAGCGACCTAGCGCAGGGCCTCAACGTGGAAATCCAGGATGATACTGGCGATGTTGACGCTGATCCTTCCACCAATCGACTGGTGCAAATCAGCTGGGGCAGAAATGCCAGTTCTTTAGCCAACAACCAACCCCAAAATATTGTTGATCTTGAGTTCACAGCTTCTGACACCAACCGCTTCTCGTCCCTTTCCCTGATCCCCATCGCTGCACAGGATCACGCCCTTCAAGGAGTTGACATCACAGGTGTTGGTGCCGCCGCAGCGATCACACCCTTCTCACTGGATGTTGACGCCGATGGTGATATTACTGCCCTGAGTGATGGTCTGATGATCATCCGTAAATTGTTCGGCGGTGCGTTTAGCGGCGATGCCCTGACCGATAAAGCACGCAATGGGACGAGCGCCCTATTGAATACCCAACAAATCCATGACTTCATTACAGCAGGAATGTCACCGCTCGATGGTCAAACCCATGCCCTATTGGATGTGGACCGCGATGGGCAAGTGGGAGCCCTCAGTGATGGTCTGATGATCATTCGTCATCTCTTCGATGGTGCGTTCAGTGGTGGAGCACTGATTGACAAAGCCATTAGTCCTGACTCCCCTTATTACGAACAAGCCGATGCCTGGCAGTCTGTTGCAGCCAACATTGATCAGTTGAAAACACTCGGGCTCAACTAGCCACAGTCCAAGCTAATTCTTCTCCGGCATGGAAAGGCACCAGTTCATCGCTGGGGGCGATGCCATCGCCGCCAGAAGATGGGCTCACTTGCTGGCAACGACGCTCCAAGATGATGGTTCCTGAATTGACTTCAAGGCCATAGAAGCTCGGTCCATGGAGGCTGGCAAAGGCCTCAAGTCTCTCGAGTGCGCCCTCCTGCTCAAACACCGTGGCGTAGCTCTCCAAGGCCACTGGTGCGTTGTAGATGCCAGCACAGCCACAACTGGTCTCCTTGCCAGAGCGTGGATGAGGCGCAGAATCAGTGCCTAAAAAGAAGCAGTTTTTGCCGCTGGTTGCAGCCTTTCTCAAGGCTTGACGGTGCTGCTCGCGCTTGACCACAGGCAGACAATAAAAATCACTGCGCAGCCCGCCCATGAACATCGCATTGCGGTTGATGTGCAGATGGTGAGGAGTGATGGTGGCCGCGAGATAACGATGATCACCATCAGCGACATACTGCACCGCCTCTGAGGTGGTGATGTGCTCAAACACCACCCTCAACTCTGGGAACTGGCGCCGCAACGGGATCAGATGGCGCTCAATGAAGACGGCCTCACGATCAAAGATGTCCACATCAGCATCAGTGACCTCACCGTGGATGAGCAACGGCATATCGATAGCCTGCATCCGCTCCAGCACCGCAGTGATGCAGCTCAGGTCACTGACACCTGCTGCTGAATTGGTGGTGGCATTGGCGGGGTAGAGCTTGGCGGCGGTGAAGACACCCTCCTTGTGGCCGCGCTCCAGCTCATCAGGGCTGATGGTGTCGGTGAGGTAGGCCGTCATCAGCGGGGTGAAGACCATCCCCTCTGGCAAGGCCGAGGCAATGCGTTGGCGATAAGCGATCGCCGCATCCACGCTGGTGACCGGCGGACGCAGGTTCGGCATCACGATGGCGCGAGCGAACTGACGGGCCGTGGCCGGCAGCACCCGCTTGAGCATCTCGCCATCACGCAGATGCAGATGCCAGTCATCGGGCCGGCGCAACACCAACTTGCTCAGCGTCTCCACGGCTCTCGGCGCTCAGGCGTTCATCATGGTCTCGGCTAGGGCCACCTGCCGAGGCAGGCACACCTGCTCAAGGTCATAGCGCTCCACTGCGGTGCGGCGAGCAGCGTCCCGCAGGGCCTGGTAGTCGCCGCGATTGTCCAGGATTTCAGCGATCTGGTGCGCCATGGCCTCATGGTCAAAGAAATCACAGAGCAGGCCATTGACCCCCGGTTCAATCACCTCTTCCACCGGCGGGGTGGCCGAGCCCAGCAGCAAGGCTCCACAACTCATCGCTTCGAGCATGCTCCAGCTCAGCACAAATGGATACGTGAGATAGACGTGCACGGCAGACACCTGGAAGAGGTTGTGCAGCACGCCATGGGGCACCCGGCCAACAAAGTGAAGACGCTCGGAATCGAGGCGCTCTCCCACCTCCTTGAGCATCACCTGCTTCCAGGTGCCTCCGACTTTGGGGGCTGCGCCGTAGCTGACCTCTTCATCTCCTCCCACCACGATCACCTGGCATTGGGGGCGCAGTTGCTGGAGGAGCGGCAACGCCCGCATGAAGCTGTGAAAACCGCGGTATGGCTCAAGGTTGCGGGCCACAAAGGTGACCACCTCGTCGCCGAGGTGGAACCGGTGGTTGCCGCGCTTCAGCGTCACTGAAGCCTTGGCATCGGGGGTGATGGTCTTGGTGTTGATGCCCTCGTGAATCACCTCCACCCGATCGCGAAATTCAGCAGGGGCGGTTGAGGCCTGCCACTGGGTGGGAGCAACAGCGACATCCAGTTCATGGAAGGCCTGCAGCTGCGGTGCGCGCCTGAGCCTCAAGCGCGTGCGTCGACGCCAGCTGCCATCCTCAAACTCCGGGTCAAAGCCATAGTCACCGCCGTCAAGCTGATAAACGAATTCCAGCTGGTGCCACACCGGCGCCTCTGGGAAAACGTCCTTGATGGCCATCAACTCGCCCCAGCCGGGATGGCCGATCACCAGATCAGGCTGGAAGCCTTGTTGCTGCAAAGCCATGGCCTGAGCGGCGACCGCCTCAGCACGCAGACATTTGGTCTGAAAATCACGGGCCCAGGGATGAATGGCCTGGGCCGGCGGGGGTTGGGGCAGGGCGTAGCGGTGCAGGGTGATGTCGGCCAAGCCTGGGGCCTGTGGAGCAGCAATCGCCCGGCAGCGATGGCCCATGGCCTGCAGCCGCGGCGCCAGGTGGCGGAACTGACCAGGGAAGTTCTGGTGAATGAAAAGAACCGACCCAGCCACCGGCGATGAAGCGCTGCCTGGGTTCTAGGCGGACTGCAGCGGCGTGCAAGGGGTCGTTGCCACCAAGAAATCACCTTGGCTTTGACGTACGGTCGCAGCCACGACAGACACCGTTGCCGTGAGCCGATCAGCACCCACGCTCAGTGCCCAGTGGCTGAGCCATCCCCAGCGCGACCTGCTCTCGGGCCTGGTGGTGGCCTTCGCGATGATCCCAGAAGCGATCGCCTTCTCCGGCATCGCCGGCGTGGATCCCCAGGTGGGACTATTTGGGGCCTTCTGCCTTTCGCTCACCATCGCTCTGGTGGGGGGTCGCATGGCGATGATCACCTCAGCCACCGGCTCCACCGCGCTGCTGATGACAGGCCTGGTGGCCACCGGCAACGCCCGCGGAGAAGGGCTGGGCCTGACCTATCTGCTGGTGGCAGGCATCGTCACCGGTGTGCTGCAGATCCTCTGGGGCTACCTGCGCTTGGCGTATCAGATGCGCTTTGTGCCCCAGGGGGTGTTGAGCGGTTTCGTCAATGCCCTGGCCCTGTTGATCCTGCAGGCCCAGTTCCCCCAGCTCGGCATCAACCTGCACTTCGGGGAGACCGATGTGGCGGGCCACAGCCATGACCTGCTGCCCCATGGCGCCCAGCTGCCCATCGTCTGGGTCCTGGTTCTGCTCGGGCTGCTGATCATTTATGGCCTGCCCCGCCTCACCAAGGTGGTGCCCTCCCAACTGGTGGCCATCGTGGTGCTGACGGCCATCAGCATGGCCTTCAGCTTTGACATCCCCACCGTGCAGAGCCTGGGCGAATTGCCCGCGGGTCTGCCGGTGTTTCAGATCCCCTTTGGGGCACTGGCTGATGGCCGCGTGCCCTTCAGCCTGGAAACCCTGGGCATCGTGCTGCCCACCGCCCTGGCCATCTCACTGGTGGGGCTGATGGAAACCTTCCTGACCCAGGACATCCTCGACGACAAGACCGACAGCAACTCCAACAAGAACGTGGAGGCACGCGGTCAGGGCATCGCCAACATCGTCTCCTCCTTCTTCGGTGGCATGGCGGGCTGCGCCCTGGTGGGCCAGTCGGTGATGAACATCGACAACGGCGGCCGCACGCGCCTTTCCACCTTCTCCTCCGGCGTCAGTCTGCTGGCGATGATCCTGCTGGCTCGCCCCTGGCTGGAGCAGATCCCGATGGCGGCCCTGGTGGCTGTGATGATCAGCATTGCCATCAGCACCGCCGATATCAACGGGCTGCGCAGCATTGCCCGCATCCCCAAGAGCGACACCTCGGTGATGCTGATGACCTTCGCGGTGACCATGCTCACCACCCCCCACAACCTGGCCCTGGGGGTGCTGGCCGGGGTGGCCCTGGCCGGGATCCTGTTCAGCCGCAAGGTGGCCAAGGTGATCCGGGTGGACGTGGAGGACATCGATCCTGATTCACGCCGTTATGTGGTCACCGGCCAGCTGTTCTTTGTCAGCAAGATTTATTTCATGCAGGGCTTTGATGTGCACGAGCACCCAGCCAATATCACCATCGACATGAGCAGCGCCCACGTCTGGGATCAAAGCGGTGTGGGGGCACTCAACCAGCTGATCCGCAAGCTGCGGCAAGGGGGATCAAGCGTTCAGGTGGAAGGCCTGAACCAAGAGAGCCTGGACCTGTTCGAGCGCATCGGACAGGAGCAGCCGGTCCACTGAAGCCGGCGGCGCCACAAAAACACTGCAGACTGGTGTCCCTTTCCCATCTGCCCCGCGTCGTGACCCACCGCCTGACCACGCTGGCCATCGCCGCGGCCGGCCTGCTGGCCTTCAGCCCTGCCATCAGCTCAGCCAAGCCAGCCAGCGATCCCCTGGCTGAGCCGCTGACCAAGGCGGATCTCAAGCCCACTTACATGGCCATCGTGGAATGCGCCCGCCGCAATGAGGAGGCTGGTTGCAGCGCGGCCCGCAACCTGGCGGACCGCCTGCTGGACCGCCCTTATGTCACCTCAATCTGCAAAGACACCGCCTTTGCGGTGACCCTCCAAGCCAAGACCGCCCCAAGCAACAGCTTTGATCGCAAAGAGCTGCTGGTCACCAAGGCAGATGACATCCTGCTGCTCTGCCGCGGCAAAGAGGACGCCAAGCCGGTGAGCAACACGCTCGGCGATGGCATCAAAAAGCGCTGACGACTTGACTCAGGGCGTGGCTGCCAACTTGAGAAAGCGCTTGGAGACCACATCCATATCGGAGAGGGGCACCACACCGCCGACGATGAAATCCTCAGCCATGGTGCAGAGCGTGCTGCGCCGGCCGTCGGCATCACAGCTGTCGGACACCGAGACCATGGCATTCATCAACTTCCCCTGCAGGCAGGTTTCAGAGCCTGTGCGACCAAGAACCGCTTCTGCCGCCTGACGGCCTTCATTGAGGGCTTCAGGCCAGGTGGGCCCAGGCACTGCCAGGGCAGTGCCTGCGGGGAGTGCCAGCCCGGTCAGGATTGCAAGCAGAAAGCGGCCACCCATCGTTTGTGCTTGAGGAATGCCGACAAGCTAGAGGGAAAATCGCTATAGGTTGAGGCGCGCTTCCGGTAACCGGTGTCGATTTCCACTCCCAGCGCTGAGCTCTCGGTGCAGCAGATCACCCTGGCCCAGCCGTTCCAGGATCAGAAACCCGGCACCTCGGGACTGCGCAAGAGCAGCAAGCAGTTCGAGCAACCTCACTATCTCGAGAGCTTCGTGGAAGCGGTGTTACGCACCCTTCCTGGTGTGGAGGGAGGAACGCTGATCGTCGGCGGTGACGGGCGCTACGGCAACCGCCGAGCCATTGACGTCATCGCCCGGATGGCAGCTGCCCATGGCCTGGGCCGGTTGGTGGTGACCACTGGCGGCATTCTCTCCACCCCGGCGGCCTCCCATCTGATTCGCCAGCAGCAGGCGATCGGCGGCATCATCCTCTCAGCCAGCCACAACCCCGGGGGCCCAAACGGCGATTTTGGCGTCAAGGTCAACGGCGCCAACGGCGGTCCTGCCCCGGCCAGCTTCACCGATGCGGTCTTTGCCTGCACCCAGCAACTGGACGGCTACCGCATCGCCGACAGTCTCAACCTGAACCTCGATGCTGCTGGCAGCACCCACTTGGGGGCCATGGCCATTGACGTCATCGATGGCGTGCACGACTACCTGCAGCTGATGCAGGAGCTGTTCGACTTCGATCTGATCAGCACCCTGCTCAAAGGGTCCTGGCCCATGGCGTTCGATGCCATGCATGCGGTCACCGGTCCTTATGCCAGTGCACTGTTTGAGCAGCTGCTGGGGGCACCAGCGGGCACCGTGCGCAACGGCATGCCGCTTGAGGACTTCGGTGGGGGCCACCCCGACCCCAACTTGACCTACGCCAAGGATCTGGCCTCGCTGCTGCTGGGCAGCGATGACTACCGCTTTGGGGCCGCCTGCGACGGCGACGGTGACCGCAACATGATCCTGGGTCAGCGCTGCTTCGTGAACCCCAGCGACAGCCTCGCCGTGCTGACCGCCAACGCCACGCTGATCAAGGGGTATGCCTCTGGGTTGGCGGGCGTTGCGCGCTCGATGCCCACCAGCGCTGCTGTCGATGTCGTCGCCAAGGAGCTGGGCATTGACTGCTTTGAGACGCCCACCGGCTGGAAGTTCTTTGGCAACCTGCTCGATGCCGGCCGCATCACTCTCTGCGGCGAGGAGAGCTTCGGCACCGGCAGCAATCACATCCGCGAGAAGGATGGCCTCTGGGCGGTGCTGTTCTGGCTTTCGATCCTGGCCAAGCGGCAATGCTCGGTGGCCGAAGTGATGCAACAGCACTGGAGTCGTTTCGGCCGCCATTACTACTCGCGCCACGACTATGAAGGCGTGGAAACCGGCAAGGCCCATGCCCTCTACAACGGCCTGCGGGAGCGTCTCTCCAGCCTCAGCGGTGAAGCCTTCGCCGACGGGCGCATCGCCAAAGCCGATGACTTTGCCTACAGCGATCCGGTGGACGGCTCATTGACGGAAAAGCAGGGCCTGAGGTTGCTGCTGGAGGACGGCAGCCGGGTGATCCTGCGCCTCTCAGGCACCGGCACCAAGGGCGCCACCCTGCGGGTCTATCTCGAGCGTTATGTCGCCGCCGGTGGTGATCTGCAGCAAGACCCCCAGCAAGCCCTCGGCTCCATGATTGCCGCGGCCGATGCCCTGGCCGGCATCCGCGCCACCACCGGCATGGATCGCCCCACCGTGATCACCTGATCGATCAGGCGTTGAAACGATGAGGCCCAGCCGCCCAGGCCCCCTGCTCCCCTGGAGTCGCCGTCAGCTGCAGCAGGTGGTGCTGGCGGCTGACACCCCGGGGGGGAAGCTTTACAACCTGGTGATCTTCGGGGCGATCCTGCTCAGCGTGGTGGCGCTGCTGCTGGAACCCGAACCCCGTCTGTTCAGCGCTGGTGTCCAGGCCACTGGACCACTGGCGGGGTTGGAGCGCTTCTGCCTCGGCATCTTCGTGGTGGATTACGCCCTGCACCTCAGCCTCAGTCCCAAGCCCTGGGCCTATGCCCGCAGCTTCTACGGCCTGATCGACCTGCTGGCCGTCCTCTTCTTTTTCGTGCCGCGGATCAACAGCGGCCTGCTGCTGTGGGTGTTCAAGTTCGGCCGCATCCTGCGGGTGTTCAAACTGCTGCGGCTGATTGATGAGGCCGACCGGCTGGTCAACAGCCTCAAGGCCAGTGCCCGCCGCATCGCGGTGTTCATCTTCTTTGTGCTGATCCTGCAGGTGGTGCTGGGCTACCTGATGGTGCTGGTGGAGAGCTCCAATCCCAACAGCCAGTTCGAGAGCGTCGGCCACGGGGTCTACTGGGCCGTGGTGACGATGACCACCGTGGGCTACGGCGACTACGTGCCCCAGACCCTGCTGGGACGGCTGCTGGCAGTGGTGGTGATGCTGCTGGGCTTTGGGATCATCGCCATCCCGACCGGGATCATCAGCTACGAAGCCGTGCGCCAGGGCCAGGGGGATCAACGCCGCTGCCAGCGCTGCCATCAGGTGGGCCATCGCCGCGATGCCAGCTACTGCGACCGCTGCGGTGCCGTGCTGCCAGAGGCCAGCGCCAGCAGCTGCTGACGCGGGATCCACAACGCCTCATTCGATCGGGGGTGCATCGAGGGGGCGACGGGTGCGGGCCACCTTGGCCAACTGGCGCATGGTTTCGCCAAAACTGCCGCAGAACCCGGCCCCCACGGTGACGACCAAGAGCCGCTCGGGATGGATGGGCTTGAGAGCTGAGCCCGGCGCGCGCGCCGCCCGGTGACCCAGGAGCACCAGCAGCACCGCGAAAAAGCTGAAAAGCACCCCGGCAAGGAGGATGCGGCGCCGATCCACGCGGCCCTGGGGACGGGGCCGATAACCCGGGGGATGGGGCAGGGGCATCAGCCTTCAGGCAAGGGCTGGGCTGACGCGTGGCTGGCAGGGAACCAGTTGGCCTCCAGCTTCTTCATCAGCACATAAAAGGACGGCACCACAAACAGGCTCATCACCGTGGCCACCAACAGCCCTCCAAAGATCACCGAGCCAATCGAGCGCTGACTCATGGCCCCGGCACCGCTGGCCACCACCAGGGGGAAGAAACCGGAGAGGGCAGCGGAGGCGGTCATCAGGATCGGCCGCAGGCGGGACTCCGCTGCCCCCTTGGCCGCCTCGATGGCGCTCATGCCGGCTTCCATGCGCTGGTTGGCCAGATCAACGATGAGGATGCCGTTCTTAGCCGCCAGACCGATCAAGGTGACCAGGCCCACCTGGGCATAGACGTTGTTGACCTGTCCGCAGATCACCAGAAAGAGCAAGGCGCCCAGCACCGCCAGCGGCACGGTCATCAGGATCACCAGAGGATCGATGTAGCTGCCGTACTGGGCGGAAAGCACCAGGTAAACCACGACGATGCCGAGGGCAAAGACCAGGGCGGCCAAAGAGCCGGCGGCCACCTCCGAGCGGCTGAGGGCGGACCAGGCCATACCGATGTTGCTGAAGTCCATCTGCTTGAAGGTCTTCTGCAGGGTGTCGATGGCCTGACCACTGCTCTTGCCCACCGCGTTGACCCCTTGAATCAGCACCGTGCGGTAGAGGTCGTAGTGGCTGACGATTGGCGGAGCACTGTCGAGCTTGATGGCCACCAGATTGGAGACCGGGATCTGGGCACCGGTGGTGGAGGTCACATAGAGGTTGCCGAGGCTCTGGATCACATCGCGCTGGCTGCCTTCTGCCTGCACATACACCTGGCGGTACTGACCATTTTCATAGGTCTGGTTGACAAAACTGCCGCCGTAGATCGCCTCCAGACCGGCCATCGCCGTGGCGAAATCGACATTGAGCGCTGCCATGCGATCACGGTCGGGCTCCAATCGCCAGACGGGGGCATCACTGATGAACTGCGAGTAGAGGTTGAAGTAATCGCCGGAGGCTTTGGCCTTGGCGATCAGCTCATCGGCCAGCTGCCTGAGTTCGGTGAAGCTGTAGCCACCGTTGCTGAGGTCATTGAACTGAAAGGACAGGCCGCCTTGGGCGCTGAAGCCCGGCACCGCTGCTGGCTGCTGGGCCAGTACCAGGCCACCTTTGATGCTCTGAAATTCCTTGTTGAGGGTGTTGATGATCGCACCGGCCGACTGGCTTTTTTTGGTGCGCTCATCAATGGGCTTGAGCCCGAAGAAGAACAGCCCCTGGTTGAGCGCACCACCGTTGAAACCAGCGCCACCGATGAATTCACCACTGACCACTTCAGGCTGCTTGGCGAGGATGGCGCGGGCCTGATCGGCCACCTGCATCGTGGCCGCCAGTGAGGCCTGCGGTGGCAACTGGATGATGCCCAGGCCATAGCCCTGATCTTCCGTGGGCACAAACCCCGTGGGAATCGCCAGAAACGCCATGCCGGTGAGGACCACGCCGCCGAGCAGCCCTGCCACCAGGGCCCTGCGAAAGCGAATCGCCTGCTCCAGGAGCTGGGCATAGGCGCTGGCCAGACGCTCAAAGGCGCGGTTGAACCAGGCGAAGATCCGCTTGAGGTTGGCGCCAGCAACAGCGCCGAGGGCACCAAACAGCAGCGACCAGAGCAGACCACCGAACAGAACGCCATAGACCCCGCCAAAGACCGCACCGATCCACAGCCAACGTCGCCCGCCGACGGCCGTCTTGCCGCCTCCAAGCAGCAGGGCCGATTGCAGCGGCTTGCCGCTGATGGCATTGAAGGTGCTGACGATGATTGAGAAGACGATCGTCAGCGCGAACTGCCGGTAGATGACTCCTGTCGCCCCTGGGAAGAAGGTGACGGGCACGAAGACGGCCATCAGCACCAAGGCCGTGGCCAGGATCGCGCCGGTGAGCTCCTTCATGGCATTGGACGCCGCCGCGAAGGGTGGATCACCGGCTTCGATACGCGCGGAGACCGCCTCGACAACGACGATGGCGTCATCGACCACCAGGCCGGTGGCCAGGATGATGCCCAGCAAGGTGAGCTCGTTGATGGAGAACCCAAAGGCTTTGACGAACACCAAGGCCCCCAGCAGGGCGATTGGCAGGGCCAGGGCCGGCACCATCGTCGCCTTCCAGTCCTGCAGGAACAAAAAGATGATCAACAGCACCAGCACCACCGCATCACGCAGGGCATCAATGGCGCCATAGATCGAGGCGTTGATGAAATCGGTCTGATCAAACACCTTCTCGAGCTTGACGCCAGGGGGCAGCGTTTTGCGGAAGTCTTCGAGCACGGCATCAACGGCCTTGGCGGTGGTGATGGCGTTGCTGCCTGGCAACTGAATGACGCCAAAGCCAATGCAGGGGTGCCCGGTGATGCCGTTGATGCCCGCTTGGTAGAAGTTCTGGAATGCGTACTCCGCGCGGCCGACATCACCAAGGCGGATGAGGCCTCCGTCGGGACCCATGGCTGTGCGTGCGCCCGTGCTGCCGCGGCTGAGGATCAGGTTTTCGAAGGCCTCCACCGTCTCGAGGTTGCCGTTCACCAGGATCGGCATCGAGGTATCGGTTCCCTTGGGCGCCGGTGGTCCGCCGATGCTGCCCCCGACGACGATCTGGTTCTGCGATTGCAACGCGTCAATCACATCGAGCACGGTGAGGTTGAAGCGCGTTAGCTTCTCGGGATCGACCCAGAGGCGATAGGCGGGGTTGCTGGCACCAAAGACGTTCACCTGGCCCACCCCCTCAGCGCGGCCCAGGGGATAGGCGAGATTCAGCTGGTAGAGACCATTGAGGTAATTGGCATCGAACTGACCCTCGCTTGAGGTGAGGTTGTAGACGAGCAGGTAACTGCTGGCGGTCTGCTGCACCGTCACACCTTGAGCATTGACCTGATCAGGCAGCTGAGCAGAGGCGGTCTGCACCCGGTTGAGCACATTGACCTGATCGATGTCGGGATTGGTATTGGCCTTAAAAAAGACGTTGATCTGACTGGTGCCTTCGCTGGAGCTGTTGGAGGTGATGTAGTCCATCCCCGGAGCGCCGTTGATCTGCTCCTCCAGCGGGCCG
Source organism: uncultured Synechococcus sp. (assembly GCA_913049535.1). GTDB lineage: Bacteria > Cyanobacteriota > Cyanobacteriia > PCC-6307 > Cyanobiaceae > RCC307. The sequence continues at coordinate 5,045 of CAJWYF010000015.1, read as the reverse complement.
GTGACGGCGCTTTCCACCGTGACCGCATCAGCACCGGGCAGATTCGCCGTCACCTGGATCGTGGGAGGGGCGATGTTGGGCAGGTTCTCGATCGGCAGCAGCGGCAAGGCGATGACACCCGCCATCAGGATCAAAATGCTGCAAACGGTGCTAAGCACCGGCCGCTTGATGAACGTATCCGACAGGCTCATGGCTTGGCCTGGCTGCCGGTGTTGATCACCATGCCGCTGCGCAACTGGGCCAGGCTGCCCATCACCACCTTGCTGCTGGGCTCAAGGCCCTTGAAAACGGGATAACGGCCGTTTTGCGGTAATCCGAGCGTGACGGGCACCTGCAGCGCCACCAGCTCACCGCGTTTGGGCTTGGGCTCCAAGGGACGCTCCAGGGCCTTTTGAGCCTGCGCCGGTGTGACGGCGGTGAACACAAAGGTCTGGCCGGCCTGCAGCAGCACAGCACCGACCGGCACGGACCACAGCGTGTTGGCACCAAAGCTCAATGTGGCGCTGACGCGCTGCTGATCCCGCAGCGTTCTTTCGGGATTCTCAAAGCTGGCCTTCACCAGCAGGGTCTGGCTGTTGCGATCCAGCGATGGAGCGATGAAGTCGATCGCGCCCTCAGCAATCAGCTCTGGTGAGCCTGGAGCTCTCAACGTCACCGGCAGTCCAGGCTTAACGCGATAGGCCAGCTCTGCGGGCACATCGAGACGGACCCACAACGTGCTGTTATCGACGATGTTGACGATGGTCTCGCCTTCTTTGACCACCGCACCGAGCTTGTGCTGGATGTCACCCACCTCCCCGGCGATGGGCGCCACCACCTGCTTGTAGCCAAGGGTGGCGGCATCAGCGCGCAGTTTGTCGGCGCTCTCGATCGCCTGGGTGACGTAGTAATCGCGGTCCTTGGTGGAGACCGCTCCGGCGTCATTCAAGAAGATGTAACGCTCGGCGTTGACCCGATCCTTCCGGGCCTCTGCCGCTGAGGCATTCACCTGAGCCTGCTGCTGCTCCTGATCGAGGGTGAACAGCGCATCACCGGGCTTAACCCGCTGCCCTTCCTGCATGGGCATGGCGATGATGCGACCGTCGATCTCGGCGGCCAGGGCGACATTGCTGATCGATTCCAGCGTGCTCTGGTAGGTGGCTTGATCCTGGAAGCGGACCTGGGTCGGTGCCTGAAGGCTGAACTGGGCACGGGAGCGCGGGGGCTCGGGCCCCTTGCATGCCATCAACGCCAGCACAGCCACCAGCGGCATGGACCTCAACAGCAGGGACCGCCGGCGCGCCACCACTCCGTGTCTCATTAACTGTCAAATGAAAACTAAGGAGGTGGTCCGGCCCGGTCAACGGCCCTGCCCGCAAGCTGGAGCGCTTTGGGCACTGGCCTTGCGCTTGACCGCCGTGCCCTGGCGCAAGCTCAGCAGGTTGGTGGTGATCAGCTGCTCGCCAGCCTCCAACCCTTTCAGCACCGGGTAGCAGCTGTTCTGCAATGGGCCAAGCAGCACAGGACGCTTGATCGCCACCACTGTGTCCTCAGCAATCCCGTCGAGCTTGGCGCGACGCTCAGCGCTCAACTCAGCGCCGGTGCCCAGGACATAGACAAAGCTCTGGCCAGCTGAACGACTCACCGCCGCGAACGGCACCGCGACGTGCTTCTGGCTGCCAAAGCCCACCTGGGTGCGCACGCGCATGCCACTGCGCAACCGCCCCTCTGGGTTGGGAAATTCCGCTTTGGCCAGCAGCGCCTGGGTGGAGGGATTTACATCAGGATCGACAAAGCTGAGCTCACTGCGGGCCAGCTCGGCATCACTGACCGGATCGAGAAGCCACACCGGCAGCCCCAGGCGCACCTGGGCCGCCCTGGTCACCGGAATGGAGATCTGGGTGTAGAGGAGCTCATTGCGCACGATCGTCGTGAAAGCATCCCCCTGCTGGACCACATCGCCGGCCTTGACCTTGACATCACCCACCTGACCGCTGATGGGGGCGCGCACGGTCTTGTCATTCAGGCGCGAAAGCTGCGCGTCCAGATTCGCCTTGGAATCGAGGAATTCCGCCTGGAAGCTGTCGAGCTCCTCCGCAGTCGCCGCCCCTTGGGTGCTCAGATAGCTGTAGCGCTCATAGCTCCGCCGGGAGCGCTCCAACTCAGCCCTAGCTTTCGCCACATCGGCCTGACGTTCGCTGGTGGCCAGCTGCAGCACCACCTGCCCTTGCTTCACCTGCTGGCCTTCCTGAACCTGCAGATCGGTGATGCGGCCGTTCACCACCGCAGCGAGTTTGACCGAATCACGCGCTTCGAGGGTTGCGATGTAATCCCCCACCTGCTCAAACCGCTGCAACTGGAGGGGACTGACGGAGACCTCGACCTGGCGCGGCCCTCGGCCGGCTCCACCGGTGCAGCCAGCCACAGGCAGCAGCAGTGCCAGCAGCAGCGGGGACATCAGCCGCACCGTGGCCTCCCAAGGGCCCCAAGCCTGCCATCTCTGCAGCGGCGCAGCAGAGTGGCACCAGCCAGTGGAGACCTGTGGACCTCTTCGGGCACCACCGCGAGCAGCAGCTGCAGCAGCAGGCGCCCCTGGCGGAGCGTCTGCGCCCGCGCAGCCTGGATGATTTCATCGGCCAGGAGGCAATCCTGGGTCCAGGACGCCTGCTGCGCCGGGCGATCGCGGCAGACCGCCTCGGCAGCCTGATCCTCCATGGCCCCCCCGGCACCGGCAAAACGACGCTGGCGCGGATCATCGCCAACACGACCCGCTGCCACTTCAGCAGCCTGAATGCCGTGCTGGCTGGCATCAAGGACCTGCGAACTGAGGTGGAGCAGGCCCAGGAGCGGCTGGGGCGCCACGGGCTGCGCACCTTGCTGTTCATCGATGAGGTGCACCGCTTCAACACCGCCCAGCAGGACGCCCTGCTGCCCTGGGTGGAGAACGGCACGGTCACCCTGATCGGTGCTACCACCGAAAACCCCTTCTTTGAGGTCAACAAAGCCCTGGTGAGCCGCTCGCGGCTGTTCCGTCTGCAATCCCTGGATCACGCGGCACTCGAACGGGTGCTGGAGCGTGCGCTGAGCGATGTGGACCATGGCTACGGCGAGCGCGCTGTGCAGGTGAGTGCCGAGGCACGCCAGCACCTGGTGCAGGTGGCCGGCGGTGATGCCCGCAGCCTGCTCAACGCCCTCGAGCTCGCCGTTGAGACCACCGATGCCGATGCCAGCGGAGTCATCCACATTGATCTGGCCGTGGCGGAGGAGTCGATCCAGCAGCAAGCCGTCCTCTATGACAAGCAGGGGGATGCCCATTTCGACACCATCAGCGCCTTCATCAAGTCGATCCGCGGCAGTGACCCCGATGCGGCCCTCTTCTGGCTGGCCCGCATGGTGGAAGCCGGGGAGGATCCCCGCTTCATCTTCCGTCGTCTGCTGATCTCTGCTGGTGAAGACATCGGCCTGGCCGATCCCCAGGGGGTGGTGGTGGTGGAGGCCTGTGCAGCTGCCTTTGACCGCATCGGCCTGCCGGAAGGGCTCTATCCACTGACCCAGGCCACCCTCTATCTGGCTGGCACCGCCAAGAGCAACAGCACCCTCGGCTTTTTCGATGCAGTGCGCAGCCTGCGGGAAGAAAACGCCCAAAAGGTGCCCAAGCATTTGCGCGATGCCCACCGTGACGGCAGTGCCTTTGGCGATGGGGTGGGCTACCGCTACCCCCATGCCTACGCCGAGCATTGGGTGGCGCAGCAATATCTTCCCTCCGCCCTGCAAGGGCAGGTGTTCTGGCAACCCGGGACCCAGGGCTGGGAAGGGGAACGGCAGGCGCTCCTGCAGCAGCGGCGAGCCGCCCAGCTGGCCGCAGCAGCGGAGTGGGACAGCGAGCAGGGCGAGCCGCTCAGCAGTGGCCCCGACGACCCAGCCATGGAACGCTGGCTGCGGCGACAACTGGCCCAGGGAGAGGGCCGTCTGCAGGAATTGCAGCAGCGGCTTTGGGCAGCCATCCCGCTCAAGCGTCTGGATCGGGTGCTGGTACCCAGCTGCCGATCCCTGCTGTGGGCCTTGCCGGCTCTGGCGGGCACTCCCGAGGGGGGCGTCTGCCTACAGCTTGAACAGCCAGGCGATGCCGAACGCATCAAAGCGCAGCTGCAGGTTCTCGATCAGCTGCGCCAGCCGCGGCTGATGGACACCCAAGCGCACCGGCTGGATCAACTGCCAGCGCAGCTGAGCGTCGGTGAGCAGTTCGAGCTGGTGGTCGGTCGCAACGTGCTGCAGGGGGCGGATCAATCGCAGATTGATGGCTGGGTGGCTGCCCTGGAGGAACTGCTGGCGCCCCAGGGCCGCCTGGAGTTGCTGATGAGCCGTCCGCGGGGCGGGCCTGGATCGCTGCTGCCGCAGAGTCCAGCGGAACTCCATGCGCTTGAGGTCCAATGGCTGCAGCGCAACCTGCCACTGGAGCAGCTGCAACAGCAGCTGGATGGGGCTGGATGGATCAGCAGCGTTGAGATCTGGGAGGAGACCTTGCAATTGCCCATCGATGAGACCCTGATGCGGCGCTGGTTCACAGCAGAGTCGACATACCACGGCTGGATCACGCAAGCCGGAGCCAACGAAGCCCTGGAGGCACTGAAGGATCGCTATCGCCAGCGCCTTGGCTCCCGCCTGCCGCAGACCATCAGGCACCACCGTCTCAGCGCCTGGCGGCAAGCATGAAAAAGCCCCTACAGAAGCAGGGGCAAAATCGGTTCTACCGATGCTCTGATTGGAGCCAATGGCTCACCAGAGGCGGCGAACAGCAGGGGAGGAGGCGGTGGGGATTAGGGAGATGGTGGTGGCGGCAACAGCCAGCACCAGCAGTGGGGGACGCATGGATTGAGCAAAGAACTACGCGCCAGTGCTTTAGAGAAGCCAGCTGGGGCCAATTTCCTTTCAGCTTGTTTCCAGATTCTTGGCCGAAAAACGTGGTAAGCCGATGGGGCCAACACAAAGAAGCGAAATTGGCATAAAAAAACCCCGCCAATGGCGGGGTTGGTATCAATCAACTAGGCGATGATCTTGATGATCAG
>CAJWYF010000014.1 GCA_913049535.1 uncultured Synechococcus sp. | reverse complement strand
CTGGTGATGCTCAGCGCCGGGCTGATTCGACTGAATTACAGCTCGAGCCGGCAACTGCAGCTACAACCGTTCGTCAACAGCGGTGGTTACATCCCGGCGCGGCAACGGCGCAAGGCGGTACGCAGGGCCGTTCGCGGGGGATCACTCTTGGAGTGAGCACAGGGGCATCACAGACCCGCCCAGGCCCGCAGCTGCTCCAGTGTCATCACCCCTTCCTTGCGCTTCTCCCCCATCACCCAGGTCGGGAAGGCCCTGACACCGGCTTGTTGGCAACGCTCCTTGCCGGCCTCATCACTGGCGCACTCGATGTAAGGCAGTTCCCGCCCCCCCTCCGTGCCAAAGAGGTTCTTCTGATGGAAGCAATGGGTGCACCACCAGGCGCCATAAAAGATCGCCCCTGCCTGCTTGAGGTCTTGGGCCAGCTTGATCTGGGCCGGGGTGGATGGCTCCACCGCATCGCCGAGATTTCCTGCCCTGGCGGGCATGAGGGGAGCTGCACCCAGCAAAAGACCTGAGAGCGACAGCATCGACAGGGCGCGACGCATGGCTTGGGAATCACAGACGGAACGAGCGTAGAGGCGCTGGCTTCCGGCGTCAGCGCGTTCGGACTTCCGCCCCGACAAGCGCCCCCGCGCACCGCCTGGGGCTGAGACACTGAAGTCTGATGCAGATTCGGCCGGCATGAGCACGGGCGGCTACCGCGATTACTTCAAGGTGCTGGGGCTCGAGCGCGGAGCCGATGGTGATGCGGTCAAAAAGGCTTTCCGGCGCCTCGCTCGCCAGCACCATCCGGATGTCAATCCTGGAGACAAGGAAGCGGAAGCTCGTTTCAAGGAGATCAGTGAGGCCTACGAGGTGCTCTCTGATCCAGAGAAACGTCGCCGCTACGAACAATTCGGCCAGTACTGGAATCAGGCTGGCGGGGGTGGTGCAGGTCCCGCTGGCTTTGATGTGGATTTCGGCCGATACGGCAACTTCGACGACTTCATCAATGATCTGCTCGGGCGTTTTGGCGCCACCGGCGGCGGCGGTCCGGGCGGCTTTGCCGGTGGCGGTTTCCCGGGTGGCTTTGCCGGGTCACCACCGCCGGTGAACCTAGATGCGGAAGCCAACCTCACCATTTCGCTCACGGATGGCTTCCGGGGCTGTGAGCGCACGCTGCAGGTGAACAAGGAACGCGTGCAGGTGCGCATTCCAGCCGGTGTGAAGGCTGGCAGCCGCTTACGGCTCAAGGGGAAAGGCAACCTGCAGCCCAGCACGGGACGCCGCGGCGATCTCTACCTCACCATCAATCTCAGCGACCATCCGATCTGGAGTCTTGACGGTGATGCCCTGCGCGCCGATCTGCCCCTGAGTCCGGCAGAGGCTGTGTTGGGCGGAGAGGTCCGTGTTGCCACACCCGATGGAGAAGCCATGGTGACGGTGCCGGCAGGGATCAGTGCGGGCCGCTCCCTGCGGTTGCGTGGCAAAGGCTGGCCCCTCAAGGGGGGGCGGGGCGATCTACTGCTGACCGTCCAGCTCATTCTTCCCAAAGAACCCACAGCAGAAGAGCGTCAGCTTTATGAGCAGCTGCGGGACCTAGAGGATCACCACACCAGAACGTCGATGGTCGAGAACGGCAGGCTGTAAAGCCCTCGAGAGGGATTTCTTAGGATCGCGTGCTGCTGGCTGACCACCATGGATCTCGCCTACCGCCCCCGCCGGCTGCGCCGCACCCCCGCACTGCGAGCCATGGTGCGGGAACACCACCTCAGCGCGGCTGATTTCATCTACCCCCTCTTTGTCCATGAAGGGGTGAGCAACGAGCCGATCGGCGCCATGCCCGGAGCCCAGCGCTGGAGTCTCAATGGATTGCTGGAAGAAGTCAGTCGCGCCTGGGATCTGGGGGTGCGTTGCGTGGTGCTCTTCCCCAAGATTGCTGACGGCCTCAAGACAGAAGATGGCAGTGAATGCTTCAACGAAGGGGGGCTGATTCCCCGTGCCATCCGCCGGGTCAAAGAGGAAGTCCCCGGGATGGCGGTGATGACCGATGTGGCCCTCGATCCCTATTCCTGCGACGGCCATGACGGGATCGTCAGCGCTGAAGGCGTGGTGCTCAACGATGAAACCGTGGAGATTCTCTGCCGCCAGGCCGTGGCCCAGGCCAGAGCTGGAGCCGATCTGATCGGCCCCAGCGACATGATGGATGGCCGCGTTGCTGCCATCCGCGAAGCCCTCGATGACGAAGGCTTCAGCCATGTGGGCATCATCAGCTACACGGCGAAATACGCTTCCGCTTACTACGGGCCCTTCCGGGAAGCGCTCGATTCAGCCCCGCGGGCAGAAGCCGGCAAACCCATCCCCAAGGACAAGAGCACTTATCAGATGGATCCGGCCAACGGCCGCGAAGCCTTAACCGAGGCCCTGCTGGATGAGCAGGAAGGTGCCGACATCATGATGGTCAAGCCAGGACTGGCCTATCTCGACATCATTCACCGCCTGCGCGCTGAAACGGAGCTGCCGATTGCTGCTTACAACGTCAGTGGCGAGTACGCCATGGTCAAGGCCGCCGCGGAGCGGGGCTGGATTGATGAGCGGGCTGTGGTGCTGGAGACCCTGCTGAGCTTCAAGCGGGCCGGCGCTGACCTGATCTTGACCTATCACGCCTGCGATGCGGCGGCTTGGCTGCAGCAGGGCTGATCAATCCACCAGCAGATGACGCTCCACCAGGGCCTCACCGGTGCACGCCATCAATTCATCCCAGCGGGCCTTGCTCTCGAGGGGTTGAACGGTGGTGACCTTGCAATCGAGCTGCTTGAGGGTTTTGGAGATCTTGCGCACGGCTTCTGCCGCCGCTGCTGATTCTCCAAGGGCTACCAGTTTGTTGAGAGTCTGCTGCGGAGACACCAGCTCTCCTTGATGGAGATGCTGCAAATGATCATCCAGCAGAGCATGGAGATCATGCTTCTGCTGCTGATCAATCTCCAGCGCGTCAATCAAGTCCCCTTCGTTCTCCAGCGCCTTGCAATAACGCTCCAGGGCATAGCTCGAGAGCTGCTCTCGCAGGGCTTTCAGCGCATCGCTTGAAACAGACGGTGCACTGAAATGGGTGCCCTTTTTCTTCAGTTTGAACTGACGACTTGCTTTTACTTTTTTCACAACAAATAAATCCCAGCCATGACCTTGGAATGTTGTTCATCCTCCCCAATCATCTGGGCTTTGTCCAAGCCTGAAATGACAGCAATGTTGTGATCGAATGAGACTTTGCTGAGTGGGGCTCACGGCCTCCAGCCGCCAGGAGCACGCCACTCCCGCCGCTCAGGTGGTGAGAATGGCGGACCAAGCAACAGGGTCATGGCAGTGGATCGGCTGGGCCATGTGGCCATCCAGGTGGCTGATATGGATCGGGCCAAGGGGTTTTATCTCGGGCTTGGCATGAAGCTGGTGTGGGACGCCGAGGACTGGGCCTATCTCAGTGCCGGCGCCGATGGCCTGGCGCTGCTGGGGCCGAACTACAACGCCGCCGGCCCCCACTTCGCCTTCCACTTCAAGACCCGCGAGGAGGTGGTGGCGGTGCATGACCAGCTCAAGCGTGACGGTGTTGCGGTCGGAGGCGTGCACGATCACCGCGACGGCACCGCCTCGTTCTATCTGCGTGATCCGGAAGGCAATTGGCTTGAGATGCTCTACGAGCCTCCCGGCGGCATTCCAAGCAACCAGGGCAGTCATGGAGATCCAGACTGAAACCCTGACACTGCTCGAGTGGGAGCGACTGGGCGAACACCTCAGCGGTTTTGCAGGCAGCCCTCTGGGGCAGGCCCTCTGCCGCAGGCTCCCCCTGGCCGCCACCGCCGCTGAGGCCACCCGACGGCTTGAGGAAACGGCCGAGTTGCTCGCCCTTGACGGGCTGATTGATGGCGGCCTCAGCTTCCAGGGGGTGGCTGATCTGGAAGACACCCTTCAGCTCTGCGCCAAGGGGGGTTGCGCCGGCGGCGAACCATTGCTGCAGTTGGCTGAAACCCTGGCAGCAGCACGACGGCTGCGCCGGCAGATCGATGAACCTGAGCTGCGGCCGGTGACCACAGCCCTGCTGGAGGGGCTGCGGACCCTGCCAGATCTCGAGCAGAAGCTGCGCTTTGCCCTGGAAGAGGGGGGCCGGGTGGCCGACCGGGCCAGCCCGCCCCTGGAGGGCCTGAGGCGCCAGCTCCAGGGGGTGCGGCAGGAGCGGCACAGCCGGCTGCAGGAGTTGATGCGTCGCTGGTCCAACCAGTTGCAGGACAACGTGGTTGCCCAGCGCCACGGGCGACCGGTGCTGGCGGTGAAAGCCGGTGCCGCAGCCCAGCTGCCTGGCCAGGTCCATGACAGCTCCGCCTCCGGCAACACCCTGTTCATCGAACCCCAGGCTGTGGTGAAGCTGGGCAACCGCATCGCTGAACTGGAAGGGCAGGAGCGGGCAGAGGAACGGCGCGTTCTGCTGCAACTCAGCGCTGCGGTCGCCGAGGAAGCCGAGAGCCTCGATGGTCTGCAGTTGATCCTGGCCCAACTGGATTTGGCCCTGGCCCGGGCGCGCTACAGCGCCTGGATCGGAGCGGTCAAGCCAGAGCTGGGTGGTGACAGCTGGGAGCTGCGCAACCTGCGCCACCCCCTGCTGGTCTGGCAGGAGCGGCGCGAGCAGGGCAGCCCTGTGGTGCCGGTCAGTCTGCAAATCAATCCGCCGCTGCGGGTGGTGGCGATCACCGGACCCAACACCGGCGGCAAAACCGTGACGCTGAAAAGCCTGGGCCTGGCCACCTTGATGGCGCGAGCCGGGCTGTTTCTGCCCTGCAGCGGCACCCCCAAACTGCCCTGGTGCGGCGCGGTGCTCGCTGACATCGGTGATGAGCAGTCCCTGCAGCAGAACCTTTCCACCTTCAGCGGCCATGTGAGGCGCATCGCCCGCATCCTTGGGGCTCTCGAGGCCATGGGGCCAGCTCCGGTGCCAGCCCTGGTGCTGCTGGACGAAGTGGGTGCTGGAACTGATCCCAGCGAGGGCTCCGCCCTGGCGACCGCCCTGCTCAAGGAGCTGGCCGAACGGGTGCAGCTCAGCGTGGCCACCACTCACTTCGGGGAGCTCAAGGCTCTGAAATACAACGATGAGCGCTTTGAAAACGCCTCCGTCGAATTCGATGAGGTGAGCCTGCGACCCACGTACCGCCTGCTGTGGGGGATCCCCGGGCGCAGCAACGCCCTGTCGGTGGCGCGCCGGCTGGGCCTGGCTGAATCCGTGCTGGAAGGGGCTGCCGGCCTCCTGGAGGAGCAGGGCACCAGCTCGGTGAACAGCGTCATCAGCGGCCTTGAGGAGCAGCGTCAGCGCCAGCAAGAGGCGGCGGAAGAGGCCGCAGCCCTGCTGATGCGAGCTGAATTGCTGCATGAAGAGCTCCAGGCGCGCTGGCAGCAGGAACAGCAACAGCGGGCTGAACGCCAAGGAGAAGCGCGCCAGCAACTGGTGGGCTCCATCCGCGAGGGACGCAAGGAGGTGCGCCAGCTGATCCGACGCCTTCGCAAACCCGATGCCGATGGGGAAGCTGCGCGCCAAGTGGGGCAGCGGCTCCGCAGCCTGGAGGAGGAGCACCGCCCGGAACCCCAGCGCAAGCGGCATCAGGGCTGGACACCAGCGGTGGGAGATCGGGTGAGGCTGCTGAGCCTCGGCAAGGCTGCCGAGGTGCTGAGCATCAGGGATGACGGACTGGAATTGAGCCTGCGCTGCGGTGTCATGCGCCTCAACGTGCCGCTCGATGGCATCGAGGGCCTGCAGGGTGAAAAGCCCACCAAACCGGAGCCTGCGCCGGTGCGGTTTCAAGGAAAAGGGCAGCTGAGCCAGGCCGCTGTGCGCACGAGCCGCAACAGCATCGATGTGCGCGGCCTGCGGGTGCATGAAGCCGAAGCCGCCGTCGAGGAGCACCTGCGGCAGGCCGCTGGGCCGGTGTGGGTCATCCATGGCATCGGCACCGGCCGACTCAAGCGGGGGCTGAGGGACTGGTTGGACGGGCTCGCCTATGTGGAGCGCTTTGCCGATGCTGAAAGCAGCGATGGCGGTCCGGGCTGCACCGTGATCTGGCCCCGCAGCTGAAGGCCTCCAGTTCGGGTATCAGGCCGGCAGGGTGGGCAGATGGGGCGCCGCAGGGGCGGGCTCAGCCGGCTTGAGGGCCCCACCATCGGCGCCAAACAGGGTCCAGCCTTGCGGTTCAAGCTCGAGATGGCAGCGCTGGGAGGGCTGCAGGGAGAGATCGGCGCCGCCGCGCAGCTGCACCAGTTGATCAAGGTCCTGCAAACGGCAGCTGACGAGCAGTTCATGGCCGAGGGCTTCCACCTGCACCACCTCAGCGGGCAGGTTGCGGTTGGTGGCCGGCGCCAACCGCAAACGCTCGGGCCGCAGCCCCAGGGTGAGCTGCTCGCCGATGTGGCCCTGCAGCACAGGAGCCAGGGCGGCATCCGCCACAACACGCTTGCCCGCCAGCAGCACCTGCTCGGCGGAGACCACCTCAACAGGCAGCAGATTCATCGGTGGCGAGCCGATGAATTGCGCCACGAACAGGTTGGCGGGATGGGCATACAGCTCCATCGGGGTGCCCAGCTGCTGCAGCCGTCCCTCATTGAGAACGGCGATGCGGTGGCCCATGGTCATCGCCTCCACCTGGTCGTGGGTGACATACAGGGTGGTGACCCCCAGCTGACGCTGCAGTTCGACGATCTGACGCCTGGTGTCACCGCGCAACTTGGCATCAAGGTTGCTGAGCGGTTCATCCATCAGGAAAACCGCTGGCTCGCGGGCAATGGCACGACCGAGGGCAACACGCTGCTTCTGCCCGCCGGAGAGCTCCTTGGGCAAGCGGTCCAGGAGGTGGGCCAAATCCAGCATGGTGGCCACCTGCTGCACCCGTTCGGCGATGCGTTGCTCCCGGGCGGAGTGCACAAACGGCAGGGTGCGCGCCAGCCAGTCCTGCAGCTGCTGCCGCGGCCGGCGCGCACTGCTGCGCCGCAACCCGAAGGCAATATTCCCCGCCACGCTCAGGTGGGGGTAGAGCGCATAGCTCTGGAACACCATCGCCACATCACGGCGGGACGGGGGAAGGGAAGACACATCACGGCCCCCCACATGCACCTGCCCTTGGCTTGGGGCCTCGAGCCCTGCCAGAAGACGCAACAGGGTGCTTTTGCCGCAGCCCGAGGGACCCACAAGCACCAGAAATTCGCCGTCCCGCACCTCTAGATCGATGCCCTTGAGCACCTCCACAGCAGCACTACCCCGCCGAGGGGGGTATTGCTTGCGCAATTGGCGGAAGGCGACCTCGGCCACGCAGAACGTGCAGAAGGGCCCTGACTTTAGGGAGCGCGGGCCGTGTTGCCCTGGCGGGGAAGAATGGAAGATTGCGCCCCAGGGCTGTGCAGTTCATCGATCAGGCCAGGATCGCCGTGAGGGCCGGTCGAGGCGGAGACGGCATCAGCGCCTTTCGGCGGGAGAAATACGTCCCTGCCGGCGGGCCCTCCGGCGGCGATGGTGGCCGGGGCGGCGATGTGGTGCTGGAGGCCGACAGCAACCTGCAGACCCTGCTGGATTTCAAATACAAGCGCCTTTTTGAAGCCGATGACGGCCGTCGGGGCGGCCCCAATAAAGCCACCGGGGCCAGCGCCGCTGATCTGCTGATCAAGGTGCCGTGCGGCACCGAGGTGCGTGATTTAGGCAGTGGCCTGCTGCTGGGGGATCTAACCCAGAAGGGTGAGCAGCTGGTGATTGCCAAAGGCGGCAAGGGGGGGCTGGGCAACGCCCACTACCTGAGCAACCGCAACCGCGCCCCGGAGAAGTTCACCGAAGGCAAGGACGGAGAGGAATGCGAACTGGAGTTGCAGCTCAAGCTGCTGGCCGAGGTGGGGCTGGTGGGGCTGCCCAACGCCGGCAAGAGCACCTTGATCAGTGTGCTCTCCGCCGCCCGGCCCAAGATCGCTGATTACCCCTTCACCACCTTGGTGCCGAACCTGGGGGTGGTGCGGCGTCCCAGCGGGGATGGCACCGTCTTTGCCGATATCCCCGGCTTGATCGCCGGTGCTGCCGCTGGGGCAGGCCTGGGCCACGACTTCCTGCGCCATATCGAGCGCACCCGCCTGCTGATTCATCTGGTTGATGGCAGCAGCGAAGATCCCTTGGCCGATGCCCAGGTGCTGCTGGGGGAACTCGAGGCCTATGGCCACGGCTTGATCCAGCGACCGCGGCTGCTGGTGCTGAGCAAATGCGAGCTGCTGGACGCTGAGCTGATTGAGGCGCACTGCAAGCACCTGAGCGCCAGCCTCGATCAGCCGGTGCTGCCGATTTCCGCTGTCACCAACACGGGCCTGGAGGCCCTCCTGAGCCAGGTGTGGGAGCTGCTGGGAATCAGCGCTTGAGCAGGGCCTCGCCCCAAGGCAGAAAACGCTGGTATTCCGCCTCATCGCAGGCGGCCAGCAGCGGGTAACTGGCCTCCCCGAGAGGCGCTCCAGGTAGAAGCGGAAACGGATCATCCGCCAGGGGACGGATGATGCAACCCAACTCCTCGAGCATCAGCCAAACCCCTGCCAGATCCCAGATTTTGGGGGTGGCCTCCAACGCTGCCAGCATCGTGCCCAGCCCCACCCCCAGCAGGTTGAGGCTGGCCACGCCAAGCATGCGTGTCTTGGCGGGAAAGCGCTGCGGCAGTTGCTGGATCACCGGCAGGGAACGGGTGCAGAGGCTGGCGCAACTGCAGCCATGGCGCGGTCCGCCGGGGGGACTGAGGCGCTCACCATCACGCCAGACCCCTTGGCCACGCACCGCCACATAACGCTGGCGCAGGGGCGGCACATCAAGGACGGCCTCCAGAGGTCGGCCGTCCTCAAAACGGGCCAGCGAGATCGCCCAGATGGGCAACCCCACTGAGAAGTTCGTGGTGCCATCAAGGGGGTCCACCACCCAGCAGCATGAGGTTTGCGGCACGGCGGTGCTGCCCTCCTCGCTGAGCAGACCATCGTCGGGGTAGATCTGCTCCAGACCAGCGGCAAAGGTGGCATCACTCCAGCGGTCGCAGGCGGTGACCAAGCTGCCATCGGGCTTGAGGGTGCTGCCGATGCGGCCAAAATCCGCGCGCTGCCGCTCAGCCACCTGATCCACCAGGCCATGGAGCGCCTGCCACTGGTGATCGCTGGAGAGGGAGGACATCAATCGATCTCAAGGGCGACAAGATCACCGAGGGCGCGCTGGAGCCACTGCTGAAAACAGGGCCGTATCGACCCTCAGCAGCAGCACACCGGCCAGCAGAGACTCCAGGGCCTGAACCATGAACACGCTGGCACAGGCACGGTGGGTGTCTTGCCTCGCGAGCACGCTCCCAAACCTAAAGCTCGCCACTCACCTGCCATTCTTTGAGCTGAGTGTCCAAGTCACACGGTGCCGAGTTTCCAGAAAATCCTGAAAATCTCGGCCATCGTCGCCGTGTTCATCATCGCTGTGGTGGTACTCCAGCGGTATGGCATTGGGCCCCTCAAGGATGCCGTTGAGCAGATGGGCTTCTGGGCCCCGCTGGGGCTCTTTGTGCTGCGCGGAATCAGCATCATTCTTCCGGCCCTGCCCAGCTCGATTTATTCCTTGCTGGCTGGTTCCCTGCTGGGCTTTCAAACCGGATACCTCACCATCATCCTGGCCGACCTGGTGTTCTGCAGCGCAGCATTCTTCATTGCACGCATCTGGGGCCGTGAACCCGTCAGCAGGCTGGTGGGCGGCAAGGCGATGGAGCGCATTGATGGCTTCAGCAAAAACCAACTGGAAGGAAATTTCTTCCTCATGACCGGCCTGCTGATGACCGGGTTGTTTGATTTCCTCAGCTACGCCATTGGCATCAGCCGCACCAAATGGCGCGTCTTTGCGCCGGCCCTACTGATCAGCGTGCTGATCAGTGATTCCATCCTCGTGACTGTTGGAGCTGAGGCGGCCAAGGGAGTCGACGCCTCCAAAGGCTCAGCCCTGCCACTGGGCCTGGCGCTCCTCGCCATGTTTGCTCTGGCCGTTATCACTGGCTTGATGAAGAAACGCTCGGCAGAGGCAAGAGCAAACTGAGTAGCAGCTCCGCTGTAGGGCTCGAGCACCAACTCCTTGAGGAACGAGGAGAAGTTGGAATCGCGGCAGGAGCCAGGAGCCGATTGAGGCAGCCTTCAGGGAGGAAATCTGATCGATTGACAGACGCTGATCGAAGCCGAGCGTCAGCACCGAAAGGGCCCCTAGGCAGGCCTGAAGGAACCCCAGGCGACACGCCAGGGCGATGAAGCGTCATGACCCCAAACGGATCAGTCGGCAGGGGATTGGACCGTCGCTGCGGAGACCTGACAGGGGCTGTTGAGCGGCGTGGAGAGCACCGGCACATCGGTGAGGGGGCTCTTGGGGGGTGGATTCGCCGGCAGATCCTGGGGCACGCAACGGGCCACTTGATCAAGGCCGGTGCGTCGACGCAACTGGGCCAGCGCACGGTTGTAGTTCCCCACAGACGCGGCGTAGGCCACCTCGGCTCTGGTCACATCGCGCTGGTTGTCGATCACATTGCGCTGGGTGCCGACACCAGCCTGATAACGCAGCACCGAAAGGCGATAAGCCTCGCGCGATGAGAGCACCTCGCGGGAGTTGGTGATCAGATTCCTGGTCTCAGCCTGCAACTGGAAGAAGGATTGCTCCACATCCTTGCGGATCTGGTTGCGTTCGTTGGCAAAGCGATAGGTCTGCTCTTTGGCCACCTGCTTCTGCTGGCGGGACTGAGCGGCAGCCGCACCACCATCAAAAAGGGTCCAGGTCAGACCCATGAACACCTGCTGATCGGTGTTCTCGCGCACCATGCCGAGGTTGACGTCACCAGCAGGACGACGCACACCGGATTCACCGAACTGCTTGGACCAGGCAGAGCTGCCGTTGATAGTTAACGAAGGCTGGATCTGACCCAGGGCGCTGTTGGCATTGGAGTTGGCGATCGAGACATCAAGAATCAGATTGTCCAGCTCTTCTCGAAAGGCATAGGAGGCAACGATGCTCTCCTGCAGGGAGGGCTGCCAGATCCCCAGCACCTCACTGGGATCAGCCGATGTGGGCGTGACATTCTGCGGCAGGTCCAGCAGGCGAGCCAACTCGCGCTGGTTGATCTGCTGACGCGCCAGGAAATCAGTCAGTTGGGCCTGATCGCGGGCCAGCTGGGTTTCAGCTTCCAGCACATCCAGCTTGGTGGCCACACCGGCTTGCAGCCGGGCCCTGGAGTCGCGCAGGTTGACCGTTGAGGCCTGCACAGATGTCTTGCCCACTTCCACCTGGGCATCCACCACCTGAAGGTTGAAATACGCCTCCGCGGTCTGCAGCCTCAAATCGCGCAAGGTAATCAGGTACTGGTTTTTGGCCTTTTCATATTGATCACGCGCTGCAGCAATGATGGGCACGCGGCGGGGATTGATCAGCGTCCAGCTCAGGTTGAGGGACGCATCAGCCCCATAGGTCTGGGTGGTGCCCCACCACTCGCCGTAGCGATCGAACTTGGTGTTGTTGGCGGTGCCGTTCTCGAAGTTGTCCTGCTGTTCCTGCTGCTTCTTGGCGTTCTTGCTTGCCGTGGAGTTCGCCGCTTGGGAGCGGCCAAAATTCTGATAATTCGTGCCCCAGGTGCGGCCGGGGAACGTGCGGGTGTTGAGGTTGAGGGTTGGGTACCAAAGAGCAATTTGGGCCCGCAGGTTGCTCTTGGCCTCCTCCACCTGCATGGCGATGGCCTTGAGCAGGGGATTGTTGACCTCCATGATCTCCACTGACTGGGTGAGCGTCAGTGGGCGCAGATCATCGATGCGAACCTGAGAAGGCTTGTTGGGCAATGCCAAAGCCTCAGGCGCCTCAAGCTGATCAACCTCGGCCGGCAGGCTGGTGGCCGCTGGCGGAATCTTGGATGCATCGGACTGGGGGCGGGTGCCCTTGAGCTCGATGGCGTTGGGCAGGCTGCGATCTTCAAAAGGATCGAGACTGTCTGCCGGTTCGTTACCCACCGACTCGGCCTTGGGCAGGGGATTGCCGAGCCAATCGGTCCCTGCCGACTGGCCCTCGGCCAGAACAGCAGAGGGGGCACTCGTCAGGGCGAGGGCCAGCAGCACGCTGCGCTTCCGTCCCGCCACAGATCCACCAATTACGTTGGGCGAAATTTAATCGGCTGCAGGGGATTCACGCAGGCAGGCGGCCACGACATCAGCTGCACCCCCCACCACCTCAAGCGGGCATTGCAGCCGTTGCTGCACCTGCTCGAGGGTGAGGTCATCCAGGAACACCGGCTGACCCTGGCGCAGCATCACCGAGGGGATCAGCACGCGCTCCCCCAGCGGCCGGCCAGCGAGGCCATCGATCAGGTCCTGCCCAGTGAGCAGGCCAGTCACCACCTGATCACAGCCCCAGTAGGGGCTGGGAAGCGCCTGCAGCTGCAGATCCAGGCCATCCACCTGGCGCAGTCGCTGCACCACCGGCGTCAGGCTCGGGCCCACCAGACTGCCCACCACCCAGCTGAGGCTCTGCGCTCGAGCACGCCGGCTCGGCAAGGTGCGGGTGGCCTGGTCGAGCTCCTCGAGAAAGGCACGAATGCTGCCGACACCGTTTTCCTGCTGGGGCAGATCCTCGTAGCTGAAGCGCTCGGGCAGGGGAAGTCCGGCCATCAGATACCACTCATCGGAGAGCCAGGCCCAACGGCTGCCGAAGCGCTGCATGAACTGCTGCTGCAGAGGTTCAACCGCCTCGATGGTGCGCCGTGCCATGGCCGGATCCACCGGCACCAGCCCATCCCCCTCAGGCCGGAAGCGGGTGAGCCCGACCGGCACCACCGCCACAGACAGCACCGCTGGCCAATCGCCGCCACCAAAACGGGCCAGATCCGTCAGGGTCTCAAGCAGTGCCTCACCGTCATTAATTCCTGGGCAGACGACCACCTGGGCATGGATCTGCAGGCGCTTCTGCTCAAACCAGGCGATCTGCTCGAGGATCTGACCGGCACGGTCGTTGAGCAGCAGGCGCCGACGCAGCGCCGGTTCGGTGGCATGAACCGAAACAAACAGTGGCGAGAGCCGCTGCCGCTCGATGCGCTCCCAGTCCGCTGCCGTGAGGTTGGTGAGGGTGAGATAGGAGCCGTAGAGAAAGCTCAAGCGATAGTCATCGTCCTTGAGATAAAGGCTTGAGCGCCTGCCGGGAGGTTGCTGATCGATAAAGCAGAACGGACAGCGGTTGGTGCACTGGCGCAGCCCATCGAACAAGGCTTCGGTGAACCCCAACCCCAGCCCATCGTCCGCATCCTTTTCCAGCTCGATCTGATGCAGGGATCCATCGGGATCCTCCACCTCAAGGCGCAACTCTTCTTCCCCGCAGAGCATGCGCAGATCGATCAGATCCCGCGGTCGCACACCATTAATGGCGATCAGACGATCCCCGGGCTGAAAGCCAAGCTCTTCACCGATGGAGCCGGACTCAACGCTCTCAACCACAGCGGCAGCCGGTGTCGCGGCCGTTGGATCAGCGTTGAGGGGGATGCCATCGCTGGGTTCATTCCACACAGACCCTCCGGCCGGCTTATCCCAGTGTGGGGTTCATGGCGACGGCCCACAGCAACCCGGCACCAAACAGCAGGCGATAGATCACAAAGGGCCAGGTGCTGTTGGTCTGCAAAAAGCGCAGCAGCCAGGCGATCGCCAGCCAGGAAATGACCGCCGCCGACAGGATTCCCAGCAGCATCGGCACCGGGCCGTAGGCCGAACCGGCGGCAAAAGCGCTCTTGAGCTCCACCAATCCCGCCAGCGTGATCGCCGGAATGCCGAGCAGAAAGGAGAACCGCGCGGCATCGGAGCGCTCCCAGCCCACCAGCAACGAGGCGGTCAGGGTGCTGCCTGAGCGGGAAACGCCAGGAATGATCGCCAGCGCCTGAGCCAGGCCCACCCACAGACCATCGGCCCCCTGCACCGCCGGCAGCTGCTTCTGGCGGCGGCCCACCTGCTCGGCCAACGCCAGCAGCAGCGCCATGACGATCGAGACCACCGCAATGGAAGTGACGCTGCGCAATGGCGAGGTCTCGTAACCCGGCCAGAACAGCTTGATCGCCAGGCCCGCGATCACGATGGGCACCGTGCCGATGGCGATGGCGATACCAAGCCGAGCGTCGGCATGCCCCCAATCCCCCTGCCGCAGGGCCCTGCCCATGCCGCGGCAGACCCGGGCCAGGTCGTCACGGAAGTAGGCGATGACCGCCGCGATACTGCCCAACTGGATCACCGCGGTGACCGCCACACCCGGGTCACCCCAACCCAACAGCACCGGCACCACCTTGAGATGGGCCGTACTGCTGATGGGCAGAAATTCCGTCAGCCCCTGCACCACCCCCAGCACCACCGTGCGCCAGCAGGCTTCAACAAAGGTGGGATCAGTCGGGGCGGTCAACGCGGCAGGCCTGCTGGCGGAACCCTAGGCGCGGCGGACGTTCCCGTTTTCCGCTGATCAAGGTCCAACGGCTTTAAGGTTGTGCACGCTTCTTCACATGCAGGGTTTGCTCGGCGCCACCCCAGTTCTGACCTCGGCGCCAGCGGTGTTCAACCCACGCCTGCGAGCTGCTGTTTCAGCGCCGCTGCTGGCCGCTGCACTGGTGATCCTGCCGGTGTTTGTGCAGGCCCCATGGGTGCGGGCTTCGCCCTTCAGCAGTGTGCTGTTCACCTTTGTGCTGATGGCCTTGGGCCTGCGCTTGGGCGGCAGTCGCGGCCAACTGCTGATTGGTTTCTGCGGCAGCTGGATCGCCGGCTCGCTGTTCTGGGGATGGTTACGGCTGCATCCCCTCTGGCATCTGCCGGTGGAAGCCTTTCTTTTACCCCTGGCGATCGCTGGACTCGGCGGCCCCTGGCGCCGAGCCGGTCAGTTCTATCTCGCTGCACTGATTGGCACGGCCTGCACCGATGCAGCCACCGCCCTTTGCGGCCTGATGCCCCTGTGGCCGCAGGTGTTGCAGGCCACACCGGCAGAGGCCCCGCTTCTGCTCAGCCAAGCCGCTCAGCACGTTCTCGAGCCGCTGCATCTGGCCATTGTTCTGACCATGGCCGTCACCCTTGCCGGTCTGAGCCGCTGGCTATGGCAGCGCGGTGAAGGCGGGCAGGTGATGGCCAGCACGCTGCTGAGCACCCTGGCCGTTGATGGGGTGTTCCTTCTGCTGGCCTTGGTGGCCCCCCACCTCAGTGGTCTGGTTTAAAGAACTGCGAATGGAGCCCTGCTTGGGTGATCCGGCTTGAGCGGGCATCTGTAACGTTGCACTCCAGCCCTGCTTCGGCCCCTTTACGCATGTCCAGGCTCCCCCGTCGGTTCGTGTCCTTGCTGCTCAGCGGCATGCTCGTGGTCAGCCTCTGGCTCGGATTGCCACTGGCGGCTAACGCCGAGATCCGCAACCTGGCTGACGACAAGCGCGCTGAAGCCGCCGGCAAGGTGGATCTCAACAACTCCTCGGTTCGGCGCTTCCAGCAGTTCCCCGGCATGTACCCCACCCTCGCCGGCAAGATCGTTGTCGGAGGTCCCTACGACAGCGTGGATGACGTTCTGAATCTGGATCTGAGCGAGCGTCAGGTGGAACTGTTCGAGAAATACCGGGACAACTTCACCGTCACCGACCCGGAAATCGCCCTCAACGAAGGCTTTGACCGCATCAACGACGGCCAGTACCGCTGATCGCCTTTTCCAACCGGCCTGACGCGAGCGCCAACCCGTTCACCTCCCCCTGGGACGTGATCGTGATTGGCAGCGGCGTGGCTGGGCTGATGAGTGCCCTGGAGCTGCCCGGCAGCGCCAGGGTTCTGGTGTTGAGCCGAGACACAGCCACCCCGGCAGCCAGCCGCTGGGCGCAGGGGGGCCTGGCCGCAGCGGTGCGGGCGGATGACTCCCCTGAGCTGCATCGCCGCGACACCCTCAAGGCCGGCATGGGCCTCTGCGATCCAGCGGCGGTGGACTGCCTGGTGCGTCAGGCGCCGGCCTGTGTCGACACCTTGCTGGAGCTGGGGTTGCAGCTCGATCGCAGCGGCGCGCAGCTCAGCACGACGCTGGAGGCGGCCCACAGCCGCCGCCGGGTGCTGCATGCACGCGATCAGACCGGACTGGCCCTGGTGGAGCTGCTCGAGAGCTGCATCGCCCAGCGGCCCAATGTCCAGTGGCTGCGCGGCAGCTTGGCCCTGCAGCTGCTGCGCGATGGCAACCGCTGCTGCGGCGTTCAAGTGCTGCATGGCGGCAACCTCGGTTGGCTGAGCGCCGGTGCCGTGGTGCTGGCCACCGGCGGCAGCGGTCATCTGTTCAGCAACACCACCAACCCACGGGGCTCCCATGGCGATGGCATGGCGATGGCCTTCGAGGCCGGCGCGGTGCTGCGCGACATGGAGTTTGTGCAATTCCACCCGACGGCCTTGATGCAGCCCGGTGCTCCGCACTTCCTGCTCTCGGAGGCTCTGCGGGGAGAAGGAGCCCGGTTGGTGCAGGCCGATGGTGAACCCCTCTTCTGCAGCGGCAGTGAACTGCTGCCCCGCGACCAGCTCAGCCGCCGCATGGTGCGCGAGATGCACAGGCAGCAACTGGCCCAGCTCTGGCTCGACCTGCGTCCGATCGGGGAGGAACGCCTGCAGCGGCAGTTCCCCACGATCCTGGGCCGCTGCCGTGAGCTGGGCCTCGATCCACTCCAGGTGGCGCTGCCGGTGGCGCCGGCGGCTCACTACTGGATGGGCGGGGTGGCCACCGACCTGGAGGCCGCCACCTCCCTGCCAGGGCTCTATGCCGTCGGTGAAGTGGCCAGCAGCGGGGTGCATGGCGCCAACCGCCTGGCCAGCAATTCCCTCAGTGAATGCCTGGTGATGGCCCGCCAGCTGGCCAGCGCCAGGCTCCCTGCAGCACCGGTAGTCCAAGGCACCAACAGCACCAGTGCGCTGGAGTGGGAACCGCCAGAGCCCCTGCGCCAACCCTGCAGCCGCACGATTCATGACCTGCGGCACTTGAGTTGGAGCACCGCGGGCGTGGAACGGCACAGCAGCCTGCTGCACCAGGGCCTGCAGCAGTGGCAGCGCCTGCAGGAGCAACTGAATCTCGATCGGGTGCTGGGGGCAGTGAGCGGGTTGCAGCCCGGTGAGCAGAGGGAATTGCAGCCCGCTCAGTTGCAACAGCTGGGCTGGCTGTGGGAATGCCGTCAACGGCTGATCACCACACACCTGCTGCTGGAAGCCGCCGCCTTCCGGCGCGAGAGCCGCGGCGGCCATTTCCGCAGCGATGCCCCCGCCTCACTGCCCTACTGGCAGCACCACACCCTCCAGCAGCAGGGGCGATCGATCAGAAGTTCCGCGGACCCTTGTAATCGCTGAGATCAGCCAGCTTGCTGAGGGACTTCACCCCGGAATCGATGCGGCCATTGATCTCCCAGCTGGGGAAGCCCTCGATCGCCTTGCTCTGGCACAGAGCAGCCTGGGAATTCTTGCCGTCGGCCGCGCACTCAATCACCTCCAACTTGGCGGCTGCTTCCGCGCCGAATTCCTGCTTCTGCTCATGGCAGTGGGGGCACCAGTAGGCCGAATACATCCGCGCCCCGATGCTGTTCAGGTGCTCAGCAAGAGCAAGTGTTGCCGGGGTGCTCACGGTGGTCACCGCTGGTGGAGCCCCCTTCTCACTGATCACCTCGGGCCGATCAGCGGCAGCGACCCAGGCGAGGCTCGTCAGGGCCACCAGCACCGCCACAATCACCGTGCGGAACAGCAGCTGGCCGCGGTCTTCCCATTCCCGGCCGATGGCGTGCAGCACCAGCAGCGCCAGGCTCAGGCCCGCTGACAGCAGACAGAACGCACAGATGGCCTGGATGCGGAACAGCATCAGCCCCACCAGCACCAAGCTGAACACCGCCATGGCCAGACTGAGCAGATAGCCCAGATGCCAGAACAGGTCTGGGGAGCGACTATTGCGGCGTGAACCGAGGGTGGAACCACCGCTCTGGCGGTTGAGCAACCATTGCTGGACAGCCGGAATCAGGGGCAGCAGCGAGAGCAGCACGATCGCCCCATAGGCCAGCAGGCCAAACAAGGCGAGGGGCTGGCCCAGCACCGTGCCCCAGGCGCTGTTGAGCACCTTGTCGCAACCATCGGCACCGCCTGGGCAGGCCAGCTCGCCGATCACACCCCAGCGCTCCAGGGTGATGGAAGCGGTGTCGATCAGACCGATGGTGGCCAGAGCCCCCATCACGGGCCTCACCCAGCGATGCAATGGGGGCTCAGGGCGCTGGCGGGAAGCGGTCACTGCAGCGATGGATTGCTCTCACTGGGAGTTTGGCACTGTTCCAGGGCTTGGCGGAGCTGACGCACCCGCACCGGATCCACCGGATTGGCCAACAGCCCATCACGTTTGAGCGAACTGGCAACGATCACCCCATCGGCATGGGGCGCCAGACGAGCGGCATTGGTGCCATCACAGCCACTGCCAATCAGCACCGGGGCCCCCTGAGCACTGCGGCGCGCCTGCTGCAGATCAGCCAGAGCCGGCGCTGCACCAGTGGCCACACCGCTGACGATGACGCCGTCAGCGCCGGCCCGCTGCAGCGTGTCCTCCACGGCCTCTGCAATGGGTTGGGGCGCCAGGGGATAGGCATGCTTGACCAGCACATCCGCCAGGACCAGCACCCGCTGAGCATCCAGCAGACGGCGCAATCGCATCAGTTCCGCCGCTTTGCTTTCGATCACGCCCTGATCGGTGACCATCGCGCTGCTGAGCACATTGACGCGCACAAACGCTGCTCCGCTGGCGGCCGCGACAGCCAGTGCAGCAGCTCCGTCATTGCGCAGCACGTTGATGCCCACAGGCAGGCCATGGGCCTGCTGGACCACGGCCCTGGCCACGACCGCCATGGCAGCCACCGTCTGGGGGGGCACCGCACCGGCAAAGAAGGGCCCATCGCCGAAATTCTCCACCACCAGGGCATCCGCACCCCCATCGATGTAAGCCGCGGCATCCTCCAGAGCCCAGCGCTCCACAGCCGCCATTGAGCCTCCCCAACGGGGGCTACCAGGAAGGGGCGGGAGGTGCAGGACGCCGATCAGGGCCGGCCGGCCAGCGGCGCGGTGAGAAAGAAGGTGATTCCAGCGATCTGAGGCAGCCAGGGCGTAGGTTGAACTGTTGGCTTGATGCTGCCATGGCTCGCGAGCAGACCCCTGTCAGGCCGACGGTGGCCTTCTCACATCTGGGCTGCGAGAAGAACCGGGTGGACACCGAACACATGCTCGGGCTGCTGGCAGAAGCCGGCTACGGCGTCAGCGCTGATGAAGCTGAGGCGGAGGTGGTGGTGGTCAACACCTGCTCGTTCATCCAGGACGCCCGCACCGAATCGGTGCGCACCCTGGTGGATCTGGCAGAGCAGGGAAAGCAGATTGTGATCGCCGGTTGCCTGGCGCAGCATTTCAAGGAGGACCTGCTGGAGTCCCTGCCGGAAGCGCGCGCCATCGTCGGCACCGGCGATTACCAGCACATCGTTGAGGTGCTGCAACAGGTGGAGGCCGGTGAGCGGGTCAACCGTGTCAGCGAGGTGCCCACCTTCGTGGCCGATGAACATCTGCCGCGCTACCGCACCACCTCAGAAGCAGTGGCCTACCTGAAGGTGGCCGAGGGCTGCGATTACCGCTGCGCCTTCTGCATCATTCCCAAGCTGCGCGGTGATCAGCGCTCGCGCACGATTGAATCGATCGTGGCGGAAGCCCGTCAGCTTGCGGCGCAAGGCGTCCAGGAACTGATCCTCATCAGCCAGATCACCACCAACTACGGCCTTGATCTCTACGGCAAGCCCCAGTTGGCCCAGCTGCTGCGAGCCCTCGGCGAGGTGGAGATCCCCTGGATCCGGGTGCACTACGCCTACCCAACCGGACTCACGTCCGAGGTGCTGGCCGCCTATCGGGAGGTGCCGAACGTGCTGCCCTACCTCGATCTGCCCCTGCAGCACAGCCATCCAGAAGTGCTCAAAGCCATGAACCGCCCCTGGCAGGAAGGGGTGACCGGACCCCTGCTGCAGCGCATCCGAGAGCAGCTCCCCGATGCGGTGCTGCGCACCACCTTCATCGTCGGCTTTCCTGGTGAAACCGAAGCCCACTTCCAGCATCTGCTGCAGTTTGTGCAGGAGCAGCGCTTTGACCATGTCGGCGTGTTCTGCTTCTCCCCGGAAGACGGCACCCCGGCCGCAGAGCTGCCCAACCCGGTACCGGCCGAGGTGGCTGAGGAGCGCCGCGGCCGCTTGATGGAGGCCCAGCAAGCGATCAGCGCCGAGCGCAATGCCGCTTGGGTGGGGCGCATCGTCGATGTGCTGGTGGAGCAGGAAAACCCCAGCAACGGCGAGCTGATCGGCCGCTGCCTGCGCTTTGCCCCTGATGTTGATGGGGAGGTGCGCATCAGCCCGGGCGCCCACGGTGCCGCCGCCGCCGCTGGCACGATGGTGCCTGTGCGAATCACCGATTCGGACGTGTACGACCTGCAGGGTGAAGTGGTGGGCATTGACGCGATGGTGGATGCCGCACGGCATCTGTGAACGCCGCTGGCCTGTCCCTGCCGCAGCAGCGCAATCTTTTCCTGCTGGCCTCCGGGCTCAGCACCGTGGGCTCCTTTGCCGGGCTGACGGCCAAAGGCTGGATGCTGATGAGCGGCACCAACAACCCATTGGTGGTGGCGCTGCAGTTCGCCGTGCTGGCCCTGCCGAGCCTGGTGATGAGTGGCCCTGCCGGTGTGCTGACCGACCGCCATGGCTGCGAACGCGTGCTGGTCTGGGCCCAGATCGGCCTGCTGGTCGGTGCACTGGGGGGTGCAATCGCTGCGCCGCTGACCAGCGGCTCCACCCAGGCCGCCTGGCTGCTGCTGAGCACCTTGATGGTGGGCGTGGCCAGCACCTATGAGCTCACTGCTCGCAACAAATACTGCGCGCTGCTGGTTGAAAGGCCCGAGGAGTTGGGTCCCTACCTGACGGCGTTCTCGCTGGTGTTCAACACCGGCAAGCTCGTGGGTCCGCCTGTGGGGGGATTACTGGTGGCCCTCACCGGGCCCGCTCTGGCCCTGCTGCTTGATGCCAGCAGTTACGTGCTGCCGATCATCTCGGTGGTATGGCTGCTGCAGCCGCGACTGGATCAAGAGCAGCGCAGCCGAGCCGGCGCCTCCGCCACCCTGCAGCGGGCCTGGCGGGACTGCGGCAGTGAGTTGAGGCATGTGCTGCGCTTCACGGCGCTGTTCTGCCTGGTGGGCTTCTTTCACCCAGGGCTGGCTGCTGTGATGGCCTCAAGCTTCATCGGCCCAAGCCCCCAGGACCTGGGGCTGTTCACCAGCGTGCTGGCTGCAGGCAGCATCAGCGGCGGCCTGGTGCTGCAACGCAACAGTGTCTGGCTGAGCCAGCGGCCTGCCCTGCTGCTGGGCACCAGCGCCCTGATCACCGCGGTGGCCCAGCTGGGGCTGAGCCGCACGGGTCATCCGGCCTGGAGCCTGGCGATGGCCTTTGTGATCGGCGCTGGCACCGCGGTGTTGCTGGCCGGCACCAACCTGATTGCCCAGGTGGGTGCTCCGCAGGTGCTGCGCGGACGCATGGCCGGGCTCAGCCAGATCGCCTTTCTCGGCGGAGGCGGCATCAGCGGACTGCTGGCCGCTGCCATGACGATGCGCTGGGGGCTCGGGCCCACCTGCGGTGTGCTGGGGGCGATTGGTGTGACCATCGCCGCTCTGGAGCTGGTGCGCCGCGGCCGCAGCCGCCTGGTACTGGTGAGCTGAAGCGCAGCAGCGGAGATCAGATCAGCTTGATTCCCTTCAGCAGACGGGTCAGCACAAAAGCGGTGACCAGGAACGTCCCAACCAGGGTCAGGTAAATGGCAATGCCCATGGCGGCGGCTGCGATCTGCGGCCATTAGAGCAGAACAGCAGCTGGTCAGAGACAAACCGACTAAGGTTTGACACCACATAGGGCGTCAGCGCCTCCGCAACCCCACGGCATGCGCACCCTCTTTATTTATCCCGAGTTCCCGAAGACCTTCTGGAGCTACGAGAAAATCCTTGAGCTGGTGAACCGCAAGGTGCTGTTGCCACCGCTAGGGATGGTGACTGTGGCTGCATTGCTGCCCCAGCAGTGGGACATGAAGCTGGTGGACCGCAACGTGCGTGAGGTCACCGACGCCGAGTGGGACTGGGCGGAGTTGGTGATCATCTCCGGGATGATCGTCCAGAAAGACGATATGGCGGTCCAGATCAGCCGGGCCAAACAGCGGGGTCTGCCCGTCGCCGTGGGGGGCCCCTTCGCCAGCTCAACACCGGATGCACCCGAGCTAGAGCTGGCCGATTTCAAAGTGCTCGATGAAGGTGAGATCACCCTGCCGCTGTTCATCGAGGCGATCGAACGCGGTGAGCGCAGTGGCCGTTTCAGCGCCGAGGGCGACAAGCCCGATGTGACCGCCACCCCCATTCCCCGCTTTGACCTGCTCGAGCTCGATGCCTACGACTCGATGAGCGTGCAGTTCTCCCGCGGCTGCCCGTTCAACTGCGAGTTCTGCGACATCATCGTTCTCTACGGCCGCAAACCCCGCACCAAAACCCCCGAGCAACTGGTCGCTGAATTGCAGGCGCTCTACGACCTGGGCTGGCGGCGCTCGATCTTCCTGGTCGATGACAACTTCATCGGCAACAAGCGCAACGCCAAGCTGCTCCTGCCGCAGATCAAGACCTGGCAGCAGGAGCGCGGCTATCCGTTCAGCTTTGCCACCGAGGCCTCCGTCGATCTGGCCGATGACGACGAGATGATGCGGATGATGCACGACTGCCGCTTTGAAAGCGTCTTCCTCGGCATCGAAACCCCCGATGAGGCCAGTCTCGAGACGGCTCGGAAAGTGCAGAACACCCGCAATCCCCTCGATGCCGCGGTGGATCGCATCACCGCCAATGGCATCCGTGTGATGGCGGGATTCATCATCGGCTTTGACGGAGAGAAGGAAGGGGCCGGTCGCCGCATCGTTGATTTCGTCACCCGCACCGGCATCCCCGCCGCGATGATGGGCATGCTGCAGGCCCTGCCCAAAACGGCACTCTGGGCGCGCCTTGAGAAAGAGGGTCGCCTGATTCAGGAAGAAGATGCCGCCAAGGGCGTCAACCAGACCAACCTGCTGAACTTCGTGCCGACACGGCCGATCCGCAACATCGCCAACGAATACGTCGAGGCCTTCTGCGCCCTCTACGAACCCAACGCCTACATGGATCGGGTCTATTCGTACTACCTCAAGATGGGTGCCCCGCGTTGGAAAGCAGCCTTCAAGCTGCCCACCCTGACCGACCTGCGGGCCCTCTCCATCGTGGTGTGGCGGCAGGGAATCAAGCGCGACACCCGCTTCCGTTTCTGGCGCTACATGGTGGGCATGGCACGGCAGAACCCGGCCCTGCTGGAGCAGTTCCTTGTGGTTCTGGCCCACAACGAGCACTTCCAGGAGTACCGCGGAGTGGTCACCCGCGAGATCGAGGAACAGCTCGCCGCCCTGCCACCTGAACCACCCGCTGGTGATCGCAGCAAGGTGCTGCAACCGGTCTGAGCCCTAGTCCTGCACGTACGCCAGTCCCTGCTCCAGGCACGATTCAGCGCGCTGCAATTCGCGGCCCAAATACAGGGCATGGTCGAGTCGGCTCAAGGACCAGGGTCCATCGCCTTCCGTCAGAGCGATGCCCACCTCCTTGGCGCTGCGGCCACGGACGATGGCATCGGCGGTGCGCGGACCGCCGCCGCGGCAGCTGAGCACTTCACCGGTCTTGGGATCTGTCGCCAGTCCCCGGGCATTGATGCCATTGCCGAAATGCTCCACCACCAGCTCGCCAGCGACAGCGTCAATGCGGATCAGGAAGTAACCCTCCGGGTCGAGGGCAATGTCGCGCCGGGAGAGACCGTCATCGAGCTCCCGGCGCTGCTCAGGTGAGAAGGCAGCCATGGCGGCGCAATGGGCAACGGTTGATTCTGCCCTGCTCAGGAGGCAGGGGACTGCGGGTCCAGGGGAATCTGCCGCCCACTGAAGGGCAGCTCGGCATTGATGGCCTCCACCTCCTCGAGCTGCTGCTCATTGGCCAGGGGCAACCAGCGCTGGATCAGCCCAGCGAACTGGGGCTGATACCAGCGGTGCAGGCTGGCGTGGGGCCGGGCCACAAAGCCCCGACGGCGCTTGTGGCTGCCACCGGCTCCCGGGTCGAACTGGCGAATGCCCTCGGTGATGGCCCATTCGATCGGGGCGTAATAGCAAACCTCGAAATGAAGGTTGTCCACCTCCACCGTCGAGCCCCAGTAGCGGCCCCAGAGCTGGTCGCCATCGCGCACGCAGAGGCTCATCGCCAGGGGCTGATGGGGGTCCTGGCCCTGTTCATGGGCTGAGAACAGCACCAGATGGGGGCGCAAGTGCTCTGCTGCCAGCGAGAAGAACTCGGCTGTGAGGTACTTGCTGCCCCACATGCCCCAACGCCTGCAATGGTCTTCATAGAAGCCATGCATGCGCTGCAGCAGCGCCGTGGTGATGGTCTCGCCGGCGATGGGAGTGACCGTTAGGCCGGCCTTCTGCACCGCCTTGCGCTCGCGGCGTATGTTGCGGCGCTGGTTGGCATTGAAACTGGCGAGGTAGTCCTCAAAGCCGCTGTAGCCGGGATTGCTCCAGAGACTCTGCTGATGCAGCCAGGTGGCGCAGCCCGCGGCTTCGGCATGGGCACGCCAACGGGGGTCGACGTAGAGAAAATTGCAGCTCAGCAACTGGTTGCGCTCGCAGAAGCGATCAATCAGCTCAAGCATCAGCGCGGTGCAGCTGGCCGGGTCCTCCCCAGGGCAGAGGAAGAAGCGATAGCCCAGGATCGGGCTGAGCGGACTCATGCCCAGCAGCTTGGGGTAGTAGCGCAGCCCAAGCTGTCCGGCGAGCTGGGCAAAGGACTGGTCAAAGACAAATTCGCCGTAGCTGTGGCCCTTGAGATAAAGGGGAGCCACGCCGATCAGGCGCTCACCGCGCCAGAGGCTGAGATGGCAGGCCTGCCAGCCCTGGTCCGGCACGATGCTGCCGCTGCGCTCGAGGGCCTCCAACCACTGCCAGCGGTAGAAGGGCAGCCCCGCGGCCTGCACCAGGTCATCCCATTGCTGCTGGGGGATCTCCGCCAGCTGGCGATGCCAGCGGGCCTCCATTGGGGTGTCGGACTCTGCGGTGCCGGTCACATCCCGCGCCAAGGTGCTGCAAAACCTAATCAGGCGGGACCAGAAGCGGAGCTGCAGGTCATGGTGAGAACGGTCCTTGTGCCGAAACAACCATGCTCAGCGCGCTCCTGCCCGTCCCGCTGCTGGTCGCCCAGCTGGGCGGCCTCCAGGGAGGGCTTCTGGCGATGCTGCGCCCCCAGCTGGAACAGCAGATGACCCGCGAATGCGAACAGGCCGTGGGTGATCCCGACGGCAGCTTCCTCAACCTGCGTGGCATCTGCGCCGAAATCGCCCGGCCGGCAAGTGTCTGCCTGGTGGATGAAATCAAGCGTCAGGGCAGCCTGGTGCAGATCAGCCGTGAAGCCATGGGCGGCCAACTCGGACCGGCCAGCCTGGAGGTGGCATCGGCCTGCATCAGCCGGCTGATGCGCACGGCCCAACCCATCTGGAATCAGGAATTTCCACTGCGCTGATAGCGCAGCAGCAGCTCGTCCTCCCCCAGCGGCTGGGTCTCGAGCAGGTGCCAGCGCTGCGGCTGCAGCCGAGCCGCCGCCGGTAGCCACTGGAACGCACCGCCCAACAGCAGCGGGCACAGCGTGAGCTGCAACTCATCGACCAGATCGGCCTGCAGCAGTGCGCTGGCCAGCTGAGCGCCGCCCAGCAGCACCAGCCGCTCAAACCCTGCGGCCTTGAGACCGCTCAGCAGTCCCTGCCAGTGCTCAAACGGCACCAGTTGCTCAAAGCCCGCCGGCGGCAAGGCAGCAGCACCAGCCGGTGCTGCCAGCAGCCGCTGCAGCGGTTGCCTCCAGAACAACCAGCTGGGATCAAGGCCTGGCGGTGGATTGCCGCGGCTCACCACCACCGCCGCTGGCTGGGCCGGCCGCCGTTCGGCAAGGCGTTGCTCGAGCCGTTGGGGGCAGCGGATCTGACAGGTGCTGCGGTGCGCCCGCAAGGTGCCTGCACCGAGCAGACAGGCATCGGCCCAGGTCAGGGCCTGCTCGAGCACCCGGCGATCACCAGCGCCCCCCAGCTGGGCAGCACCGCCACCGGGAGGGGCAAGGCGGCCATCGAGGCTGACCGCCAGCACCAACTTGAGGCTCACACCTGGGCGGCTTCCGCGTAGATCTCAGCGGCGTTATTGGGACTCTCCTGCAGGCGGATTTTGTGCAGCGATGCCCCCAGCTCAGCCACGGGGGCCTTGAGACGGTCGGCGATGTGCAGGGCGATGTTCTCCGCTGTCGGAACGCAGGTGGAGAAGAAGGGAACGTCCTTGTTGAGGAAGGTGTGGTCAAAGGGCTCCACCACCTGGTCATCCACCAGCTGCTGCAGGGCCGCCAGATCGCAGAGCATGCCGGTGCGGGGATGGATCTCGCCGCGAACGGTCACATCCAGCAGGTAGTTATGGCCGTGGCCATGGGGACGGGCACACTTGCCGTAGATCGCCTCGTTTTCGCTCTGGGAGAGCTCCTCTCTGGCCAGGCGGTGGGCGGCGGCGAAGTGGCTGCGGATCGTGAGGAAAGCTTCCATGGCATTGCCGAGGTAATCGGCCCAGAGGGTGGATTGTTCGTAGAGCCGCAGGCCCTTGAGAGGCAGCTGGGGATCAAGCCGCTGCCAGATGGCATGCAGCAACCATTCAGTGGTGGGAAGGGCCGCATCGCTGCGGCCTTCCACATCGAACTCAGGCCAGGTGGTGTTGAGGCAGCGGAAGTCCAGCTGGGCGGTGACCTCGGAGCGGATGGAATGTTTGACATCCGAGAGGTTGAGCACCATCCCGTTGGCATCGAGTGCACCGGCCATCGAGACAATCAGCTCGTAGTTATGGCCGTGGCCCGGCGCCTGACTGCAGTCGCCAAAGCGCTGCTGGTTCTCCGCCTCACTCAGCTCAGGCAGGCGGTACAGGTGGCTTGAACTGAAGCAGGCCCGGCGTGTGATCACGCAGGGACGCCCCAGGCCATGGGCTGACGCATCAGCCGTGGCAGCATTTCCAATCACCTGTGCCGCCACTGTCACAGCTTGTAACGCGCATGCATCCTACGGATCCATCCCGGCCACTCCGCGAGCGGCTGCAGGGCCTGAACATCTACCTGGTCGGGATGATGGCCAGCGGCAAAAGCACCGTCGGCCCCTTACTGGCCAACGCCTTGGGCTATCGCTTCCTCGATGCTGACGCCGTGATCCGCGAGGTGGCGGGCTGCACGATTCCAGAGATTTTTGATCGCGACGGGGAGGCGGGCTTTCGGTCTCTGGAACGCCAGGTGCTGCAGCAGCTCAGCCAATGGCATTCGCTGGTGGTGGCCACCGGCGGCGGCATCGTCACCGTGCCGGAAAACTGGGGCGAACTGCGCCAGGGCGCTGTGGTCTGGCTGGATGTGGAGGATGGGGAACTGCTGAGGCGGCTGCAGGCCGACCCTGGCGGGCGTCCCATGCTCGAGGCTGCTGATCCGCAAGCGCGTCTGCAGCAGCTGCTCAACGAACGCCGGCCCCTCTACAGCCAGGCTGATCTGCGGATCAGCGCCGGAGATGGCACCCCCGCTGAGGTCAGTGCGCGGGTGCTGGCCGCCTTACCGGAGCTGATCAAGGCTCCAGACGCACCGCAAACCACTGCACCGTGAGCCCCGGCTCCAGCTCCAGGGCGCAGGCGGTATCGAGCAACCACTCCACCTGTTGCTGCTCACTCCCCTGGGCAGCCAGATCAGAGGGCAAGCACTCGAGTCGCTGCAGCTGCTCGGCCAGCCAGCGGCGGGTGTCAGCCGCACTGAGGATCTGCTCCCCCACCGTCGGATCCAGCACCACGTAATGATCGAGGGCACGGATCAGGGGATCGGACATGGGCAGCAGCCTGCTGGCTCTCATCCTGGCGCTGCTGCTGCCGCTGGGGGCAGCAGACGGTGCCCTGAGCCAGCGGCTGCAGCAGTTTCCGGATTGGTCCCTGCCGGCGCCCCTGCCGCGGCCCCGCCGCAGTGACCTGGAGTACCCCAGCTGGTTTGAAGGCCGCTGGGAGTTACGTGCCAGCGATGGGGTGATCGCTGAAGTGCGTTTCTCGCGCCGGAGCGATGGCGTGGTGGTGGGGGATCGGGCAGGCAATGCCATGGCCATCGGCCAGGCGGTGCTGGGCGGTCGGCTCCTGGAGGTCCAGGACGATCCTGACAACCCCAACCGTCAGCTGGCCCGCCTCAGCGATGAACGCCAACTGGACACGCGCATCACCGGCCGGCGCACGGAGCAGCCCAGCAACCATGATTTCCTGGCCGATGAGTTGAGCCTGCAGCTGCTCAAGCAACAGGGCCTGCCCCCACGCAGCAGCCGCATTGAAACCCTCAGCCGCTATCACCTGGAGGGCGCCGATCGCATCAGCGGCCAGCAATGGCAGGCCACCTACGCCTCACCGGAGCAGGGCCTGGCGGCCAGCGCCTTGAGCGGCCAGCAGCTCAGCCTGGAGCTGATACGGCTTCAGGCGGCAGGAACAGCGGCAGCATCAGGTGATGCCACACCTGCGGAAGCGTCAGGGCGGCGTCCGAGCGTGCGGTAGAGCGCATCGCGCCACTCAAACAACGACTCGAAACGGGGTTGATCGGCAATGCCAGCCACGCCACGGGCGGCCAGCTGGGGGCCCGCGACGATGGGGAAGCGCAGCAGATATAGCTGGGCGGCCACAGCAAGATCAGCCAGGGTGGGACGCTCTCCCACCAAATAGGGCTGCTGCTCCAGCAGAGCCACCAGCTGCTCGAGTGCCATAACCAGGCTCTGGCGGTCGTTTTGCAGCAACTGGCCCATGCCGCCCAGCAGATCGCCAGGCACAGCCCCGATCAGGTTGCGCAGCACCCCGGGGGTGGCATCAGGCAGCAGGGCGCTGCGTAGGACCGCGTCCTCTGCGGCAGCCTGCAGCAGGGCCAGGCGCGCCCCTGAGGCGAGGGCGGTGTCGGCCCAGTCCTCCAGCAGCAGCACCTGGGCGCGCTGAGCTGGATCCTGGGGCAGCAGTGACGGTTCCGGGTGGCGAGCCTCCAGGTGCAGGGCGATGGCCGTGGAGTCGGGAATCAACTCCTCACCGTCCCGCAACACCGGCACCTGCCGCTGGCCCGATAGCTGAAACACCTCCACTTGACCCACCCCGGGGGTGATGTCGCGAACGCTGTAGCTCAGGCCTTTGGCGCAGAGCACGAGGTGCACCTTTTCGCAGAAAGCGGAATGGCGGAACTGCAAAAGCTCCATGAGGGCGGCCCGGGGCGCTGATGGCGGCAGAGTAGCCAGGGCCTGTGAAGAGTCGATGAGGGAGTTTTTCGTCAATGT
Source organism: uncultured Synechococcus sp. (assembly GCA_913049535.1). GTDB lineage: Bacteria > Cyanobacteriota > Cyanobacteriia > PCC-6307 > Cyanobiaceae > RCC307. Next base: position 8,990 of record CAJWYF010000014.1, on the reverse strand, counting down.
GACGCGCTACCCGCGCTATCTGATCGCCTTTGGGCTGGGGGTGGCGAGCTCGGTTTTTGAACCGCTGCTGGCGCGCACCCGCAATCCCGTCACCGCCGTGGCCCTAATCGGGGCCCTGATCAGTGGCCTGCTCACCCTGGTGCTGGTGCTGCGTGCCATGGTGAATCCAGTGCCGGCGGCATAGCCATGGCCCACGGACGACGGGTGGAGCGGGTCGCCTCGTTGATTCGCAGAGAGATGAGTGATCTGTTGTCGCATGGCGTGCGCGATGAACGCGTGGCCATGGGCATGATCAGCATCACCAACGTGCTGGTGGCCGGTGATCTGCAGCACTGCAAAGTGTCGGTGAGCATCTTTGGCAGCGAGGAGGACCAGACCCAGGCCATGGCCGGGCTGCGCTCGGCGGCCCCGTACCTGCGCGGTGAGCTGGGCCGGCGCCTGAACATGCGCCGCACCCCGGAGCTGGTGTTCCACCACGACAAGGGTCTGGCCAAGGGGGTGGAGGTGCTGGGCCTGCTGGGCCAGCTGGAGCAGGAGCGCCAGGAGCGCGGACCGGTCCCGGAAGGCACCGGCGAGCGCGACGAGGTGTTGTGAGCCTGCGCCGGCAGCTGGCGGAGCTGCTGGTGCTGCGCTGCAGCGGCCACCAGCTGGATCAACAGCGCCGCTATCCCCAGTGGGAGCTGAGCAACAGCGAACTGCGCCACTGGCTCAGCGAAGGCGTCGGTGGCGTCATCCTGCTGGGTGGCTCAGCGGCTGAACTGGCCCTGCGCTGCCGCCAGCTGCAGCAATGGGCCAGAACGCCGTTGCTGCTCTGCGCTGATGTGGAAGAGGGGGTCGGGCAGCGCTTTGACGGGGCCAGCTGGCTGGCACCGCCCCTGGCCCTGGCCGGCCTGCACCGCCGCGATCCCGCTGCAGCCACAGCCCTGGCCCGGGCCTACGGCCGCTGCACCGCTCTGGAAGCCCGGGCCCTGGGCCTGAACTGGGTGCTGGGACCGGTGTGTGATGTCAACAACAACCCAGCCAACCCGGTCATCAACGTGCGCGCCTGGGCTGAAACAGCCGAGAGCGCCGCGGCGTTGAGCCAAGCCTTTGCCGGAGCTCTGCAGTCCTGCGGCGTGCTGGGCTGCGCCAAACACTTTCCCGGCCACGGGGACACCGCCAGCGATTCCCATCTGGAACTGCCCCTGATCCCCCACGGCCGCCAGCGGCTGGATGCTGTCGAGCTGGCTCCGTTTCGCAGCGCCATCGCTGGCGGCATTGCGGCGGTCATGACCGCCCACCTGCTGCTGCCGGAGCTGGATGCCGCAAGGCCCGCCACCCTTTCGGCTGCGGTGCTGCAGCAGCTGCTGCGCCAGGAGCTGGGCTTTGAGGGGCTGGTGGTGACCGATGCCCTGGTGATGGAGGCGATCACCAGCCGCTATGGAGCCGGGGAAGCGGCTGCTCTGGCCTTTGAAGCCGGCGCTGATCTGATCTTGATGCCCGCCGATGCCGGTGCTGCCCTCGATGCTCTCGAGGAGGGCTGCCGCAGCGGCCGCTTCTCGCCGCAGCGGCTGCAGCAGAGCCTGGCGCGGCGCCGCGCCGCCCTGACCCGCACCCAGCCAGGGCCGCTCACCGCCCAGGAGGGGCTTGATCAGCTCGCGGCCCTCGCGCCACAGCACCAAAAGCTGAACCAGCAGCTGCTCAGCTGCAGCCTGGAGTGCCAGGGCCAGGGGCCACCCACCGGGCCGGGGCTGAATCTGATCCGGGTGGACAACAGCCTCCAATGCCCTGCGTTGCCGCTGCAGGCCCCGGCCCTGCTGCGGCCGACCCAGGCGGGGTTTCAGCCGCGGTTGATGGATGATCTGGCCGGCCCATGGGCCAGCGCCGGGCTCGGGGATGGCCCGGTGCTGCTGCAATTGTTTGTGCGCGGCAATCCCTTTCGCGGCAACAGCGATGGGGGCACCCCCTGGCGAGCGCTGGTGGAGTCGCTGCTGGCCGAGCAACGGCTGGCGGGGCTTGTGATCTACGGCAGCCCCTACCTCTGGCGCGAGCTCAAACCACTTCTGCCCAAGGCGCTGCCGGCGGTCTACAGCCCAGCGCAGATGCCAGCGGCCCAGGCGCTGGCCCTCCAGGCCATGGGGCTTGAGGGCGCCAGCGATGACAGCGGCTTCACCGACTGAGCCCGCGCTGGAGAAGCCGCTTAATCTCTGAACCCATTTCAATTGGGGCCGAGCCCCTGCGGTCATGCTCAGCCTCTCGATGATCGTGCGCGATGAGGAGGCTCGCCTGGAGGCCTGCCTCAAGAGCGTGGAGGGGTTCTGCGACGAGAAGCTGGTGCTCGACACCGGCTCCAGCGATGGCACCGTCGCCCTGGCCGAGGCCGCCGGCGCCCGTGTGGAGTCGATGGAGTGGCCGGGGGATTTCGCGCCTGCCCGCAACCGGGCCTTGGAGCTGGTCAGCGGGGACTGGGTGCTGGTGCTCGATGCCGATGAACGGCTGCTCTCGGACGTTCAACCCCAGCTGCAGGCACTGATGGCCCAGCCCGATGTGCTGGTGATCAACCTGCTCCGCTTTGAAGAAGGGGCCGCCCAGTCGCCCTACTCCAGCGTCAGCCGCCTGTTCCGGCGCCATCCGGCCATCCGCTGGAGCCGCGCCTATCACACGATGATCGATGACAGCGTCGAAGAGCTGCTCAAAAACGAGGGGCATTGGCGCATCGTCGATTGCCCTGAACCGGCCCTGATCCACAGCGGCTACCGCCCCGAGGAGCTGGCCAGCGGCAACAAGGCCGAACGGCTGCGCTGGGCCATGGAAGCCGAACTGCAGGCCCATCCCGGTGATCCCTACGCCTGCGCCAAGCTGGGCGGGCTTGAGATCGAGAGCGGCAACCGCAGCCGCGGCCTGGAACTGCTGCAGCAGGGTTTGCAGCAGTGCCGCCCCGAGCAGCACAACGAGCGCTACGAGCTGCTGTTGCACCTGGGCATCGCCCGCAGCCAGGACGATTTGGCTGAAGCCGAGCGCTGCTACCGCCAGGCCCTGGAACAGCCCCTGGCGGCTCGGGTGAATGCCGGCGCACGCCTCAACCTCGGCGCCCTGCTGCTGCGCCAGAACCGCCTTGATGAGGCGGCTGCCATCACCGAGGCGGTGACGCGCCAGGCTCCGGAACTGGTGCTGGGCTGGTACAACCTTGGCCTCATCCAGCGCAAGGCCGGCCGCATCGCCGAAGCACTTGAGGCCTATGAGACCGCCCTGCAGCTGGCGCCGGCCAACGCCGAGCTGCACCAGAACCGCGGGGCGGCCCAACTGATCGGCGGCAACTTCGACGCTGCCCGCGAGAGCTTCCTCACCGCCATCGGCCTGCTGCTGGAGCAGGGCCGTCAAGAAGAAGCCGAGGAGCTCAGCCGCCGCGCTGGTGAGATGGTGAACTTGGATGCCGCCTGAACTGGGTGGCCACACGGTGGTGCTGACGCGGGCGCAGCACCAGCTCGGGGAGGCGCGGCGGCTGTTTGAAAACGCCGGTGCCGCAGTGCTCGATCTACCGGCCTTGGTGATCGGTCCGCCCGATAGCTGGGGACCCCTGGATGATGCCCTCAGCGAGCTGGAGAGTTTCCACTGGCTGGTGGTCTCCAGCGCCAATGGCGTCGAAGCGGTGGAGCAGCGGCTGCAGGCCGGCGGCCGCAGCCTGGCCCGCCGCCCCCAGGGGCTGAAGATCGCTGCGGTGGGACGCAAGACCGCCCTGGAGCTGGAGCAGCTGGGCGCCCCGGCTGATTTTGTGCCGCCGGATTTCGTCGCCGACAGCCTGCTGGAGCACTTCCCGGTGGGCGTCTGGGGCCAGCGGTTGCTACTGCCGCGGGTGCAGAGCGGCGGACGCACGTTGCTGGCAGAAGCCTTCGGGGAGGCAGGGGGCCGCGTCACAGAGGTGGCCGCCTATGAATCGCGCTGCCCCGAGGCCATGCCGGAGCTCACCGCAGCGGCGCTGGAGGCCGGCATGGCCGCTGCCATCTGCTTCAGCAGCGGCAAGACCGTGCGCCACAGCGCCCAACTTCTGAGGCAGCGCTTTGGCGAGACCTGGCCCAAGCGGCTGGATGGCCTGCAGTTGATCTCGATCGGCCCCCAGACCAGTGCCGTCTGCCGAGAGCTGCTGGGCCGCGTTGATGCAGAAGCCGATCCCCACGACCTGGAGGGACTGCTGGCGGCCTGCGCTGGCGCCTTGGCTCAGAGCTGAATCAGCGGCAGGGGCCGTCCGTCACGTTCAAGCATCAGCTGACCGCGTTGCACATCAATGGCGGCCACGGCCAGACCCTCAGGCAGCCATGGCGTGCCTGGGCCGCCCACATCGCCTGGGGCCACCGGGCCGCTCTGGCCGTTGAAGCGCACAAAGGCGCGCACCAGGCCGCCAGCGGCACTCACCCCCATCAGCTGCACATCGGCAGCACCATCACTTGCCGGCTCATCGGCTGCGGCCTCGGCCACCGCCCGCGGCGGCGGCGCAAAAGGATCCTGGCGGCCCCGCGGCAGGGAGCCCAGCACCTCGTCGGGGCCGTAGAGCGGGTTGAGCTGGGGATCGAGCAGCGGCTCAGCCGGCTTGGCGTCGGCTGGCTCAAACGGCGGATCAGCCGGCTGGAGCGGCGGTGCACTGGCCTGGGGCGGGCTGGCGGGGCCACAACCGAGCAGCACCAGAGCCAGGGCAGCAGCAGTGGCAGGGGCAGACCTCAGGGCAGCGGCCGGATGCTGCCGGCACCCTATCGAGCGCGGGCCCGCTCTTCCACCAGCAGCTTGAAGCGATCAAGATTCGCCTGCAACTCCTTACTGACCAGGCCGCCGAGCATGGCCGAATCCATCAGCGGCGCCAGCACCCCAGGCAGCTCATAGCTGACATTGAGCTTGACGCCGGTGTGCTGCGCTCCATCGGGGTAGAACCGCACCGCCCCCTTGGTGGGCAACCCCCCCACCGATTGCCAGTGAAGCTGCTGGGCTTCCACACGCTGGGTGATGCGGGCTTTCCACTGGAAGCGAAACCCCTGGGCCGCCAGGGTCCATTCGGTCAGATCGGGATCATCGAGGGTTTTGACCGACTCGATCCAACGCATCCACAGCGGCATCGCTTCCAGATCGCTCCAAACCGACCACACCAGCTCCACCGGCGCAGCGATATCCACCGACACGCTGTGATCCAGCCAGCGACCCATCTCAGGCTCCCGCTGCGCTCAGGATGGCACTGGCGGCCATGCGGCCGCTCATGGTCGCCCCTTCCATCGAATCGATGTAGTCCTGGCGCGTGTAGCTGCCGGCCAGGAAGAAGTTGCCCACCGGTGTGCGCTGATCCGGCCGGTAGGGCTCCATGCCCGGGGCTTCCCGGTAGAGGGACTGGGCCAGCTTGACCACATTGCTCCAGGTCAGCTTGAGGCCTTCGCTGGAGGGGAACAGCTTGCGCACCTGGGCATCGGTGTGGGCCACGATCTCTTCGCTCTTGCGTGGAATCCAGGGGTCGCCGGGGGTGAGCACGCACTGCAGCAGCGAGCCCTGGCCCTCCTTGCGGTAGTCCTCCGGTGATGCCAGGGCCAGATCGGCAAAGCAGCTGAAATCAGCATCCGCTGTGTAGAGCAGGTTGTTCAGCCCGGCGGGATGGTGGACATCACCACGGGCGGCGGCCGCCTCGCTGCTCTGGCCCAGCTCGGTGACCCAGCCGTCGTAGCGCAACTGCACCGTGGCCACCGGGACGGCCTCGAGTTTGTAGATGTTGTCGAACTGCTCAAAGCGGCGCCAGCTCTCAGGCAGCAGGCGCTGGATGCCGGGCACGTCGCAGGCCGCCAGATAGGCGTCGGCTTTGACTTCCACATCCCCCTCGGGGGTGCCCATGGTCAGGGCGCTGACGCAGGTTGTGCCATCGCGCTCCTCTTCATGGACCTGGGTGACACGGTGACGCAGGTGCAACGTGCCACCGCGGGCCTGGATGTACTCCAGGATCGGCCCGGTCAACCAGCGGTGGGGCGATCCCTTGAGCAGGTTGAGCTTGGACGCCTCGGTGCGCGAGGCGAACATCATGAAGATCGTCAGCATGCAGCGGGCCGAGATGGCCTCGCAGTCAATGAACCCCAGGGCGTAGGCGATGGGGTTCCACATGCGGCGGATGCTTTCCGGACTGCCGCCATGGCCGACGAACCACTGGCTGAAGCTGACCCGATCGAGGGCGCGGATGGTGCGCATCGCCCCCTCGTAATCCACCAGACCGCGAACGATGGGGCTGGTGCCCAGGGCCAAGGCATTGCGCAACTTGTCCACCCAGGCCAGCTGGGGGGTAGTGAAAAAGGCCTTCAGGCCGTTGAAGGGGGCACCGATAGGGAAGCGGAAGTCCAGCTCGCGCAGATCCCCGCCCTCATTGACGAACAGGTGGGTGTGGTCCTTGGGGAGCAGGTTTTCAAAGGCCCCCACCTTGCGCATCAGCGCAAACAGGTTGGTGTAGTTGAAGAAGAAGACATGCAACCCCATCTCAATGTGGTTGCCCCCTTCATCCACCCAGCTGCCCACCTTGCCGCCCATGAAGGGACGGGCCTCATAGAGATCAACGCTGTGACCGGCATCCACCAGATCCACCGCTGCCGAGAGACCGGCCAGTCCTGCCCCGACGATGGCAACCCGCACCTGCAGCATCCCGTAACGGCCCCGACTCTATGGATCCGGGTCCCCCGGCCGAGGCTGCCTAGAGTTGGAAAGTGTTTATTCGTGCCGGCGAGCCCATGGCCACTGAAACCCTGACCACCGGAAAGGACGGCAAGGGTGTGCTGATCACCGCCCCTGCGATGAAGCAGCTGGCCACCTTGATGCAGCAGCAGGGCAGCGGCAGTGTGCTGCGCGTCGGCGTGCGCTCCGGCGGCTGCAGCGGCATGAGCTACACGATGGATTTCATCAGCGCCGGCGACATCCGCGACGACGATGAGGCCTACACCTATGAGCCCGCTGATGCGCCGAGCTTTCAGGTGGTCTGCGACCCCAAGAGCTTGCTGTACATCTATGGCATGCAGCTGGACTTCAGCACCGAGCTGATCGGCGGCGGCTTCAATTTCACCAATCCCAACGCCACCCAGACCTGCGGTTGCGGCAGCTCCTTTGCGGTTTGAGGGACTGGCCCATGGGAATCTGAAGAGTCGACCCCGCCAGACGGCCCCGTCCCGCGCCCATGACCTCTCCGCAGGATTCCGCCACCGAGAGCCAGTTCACCCAGGCGCTGCAGCGCTACCAAGCCGGGGCTGAACCCGCTGAGCTGCTGCCTGAGTTCGAGGCCATCACCCGCCGCGATCCACGCCAGTCCGCCGGCTGGACCTGCCTCTCCTGGCTGCAGCTCCTTTGCGACAAGCCCGAGGAGGCCCTGCGCTCGGCCAAAACCGCCGTCAAGATCAACCCCCAGGACCCCCAGGCGCGCATCAACCTGTCGGTGGCCATGCTCGAGACCGGCGCCAAGGGCGTTCGCGAGCACATCGAGCTGGTGAAGCGGGTCAAAGCCTTTGCGCCTGAGATGGGCCAGGAACTCGACAAGTCGATCGAGGATGGCCTCAAGCGCCGTCCCGGCTGGCCGGCCCTGGAAAAGGTCAAGGCCTGGCTGGCCGGCTGAGATGCGGCTGCTGCTGGTCAGCAACGGGCACGGCGAGGATCTCAGTGGCGCCCAGCTCGGAGCAGCGCTGCAAGCACGCGGTGCAGAGGTGCTGGCACTGCCACTGGTGGGTGATGGGGGGGCCTACCGCCAGGCGGGCCTGGCCATCGCCGGCCCCACCCGCAGCTACAGCACCGGCGGTCTGGGCTACGCCAGCTTCGCGGGGCGGATGGCGGAGATCGTTCAAGGCCAGGTGCTCTATCTGCTGAGGCGCAGCTGGCGGCTGTGGCGCGAGGCGCGCCAGGCCGATGGCCTGGTGGTGGTGGGCGATGTGATCCCGGTGCTGCTGGCCTGGCTGACGGGCAAGCCGGTGGTGACCTACCTGGTGGCTTACTCGAGCCACTACGAAGGCCGCCTGCGCCTGCCCTGGCCCTGTGGGCCCTGCCTGGCCAGCAGGCGCTTCCGGGCCGTGTTCAGCCGTGATGCCCTCACCGCCAGTGATCTCAGCCAGCAGCTGGGGCGGATGGTGCAGTTCCTCGGCAACCCCTTCATGGAGGGCATCAGCGCTGTCATCACCAGCCCGCAGCAACGCTCCGTGCTGCTGCTGCCGGGCAGCCGCCTGCCGGAGGCCCAGCTCAACCTGGAGCGCATGCTGGCCCTGCTGGAGCAGCTGCCCGCCAGTCAGCAGAAGACCTCCTTTGAGGCGGCATTGGTGCGGGATCTGGGCAGCGCCGCGCTTGAGGCGCTGGCACGCCAGCGGGGCTGGCAGCTCAGCGCTGATGTCAGCCGCAGCGAGCAGCTGGTGCTGCAGCGCCAGGGCCTGCAGTTGCGCTGCTGCTGGGGCCAGTTCCCAACGCTGCTGCCCCAGGCCAAGGTGGTGATCTCGATGGCCGGCACCGCCAGCGAACAGGCGGCGGGCCTGGGCATCCCGGTGCTGCAGCTGGCAGGCCATGGGCCCCAGTTCACAGCGGGCTTTGCTGAAGCCCAGCGGCGGCTGCTGGGCCCGGCGATCCACTGCGCCCCTGGCGCCGTGGATGATCCAGCCACGCTGCAGGCAAGTGCGCACTTGCTCAAGGAGCTGCTGGCGCTTCCCTCAACGGAACTGAAGCGCTACCGCACCGAAGGATTGCAACGGCTTGGCACAAGCGGCGGCACCAGCCGCATGGCCCGCGCGATCCTGGATGCAGTCATGCCCGGTTGATGGCAGCCCTGAAGCTCTGGCTCGATCGACTGCTGGTGGCCGATGTTTTTGTGGTGATCGGCGGCGCGCTGTGGTTTCTCAGCGCCGTGATCTGCGAAGCACGGGGGCTGCATCAACCGCTAGCCCTGTTCCAGAAGCTCTGGGATCCCCTCTTTACCCCCGCCATCGGACTGTTGATGGCAGCAGCTTTATTCAGCGGGGCCCTGGGCTGGTGGCAGCGGC
>CAJWYF010000013.1 GCA_913049535.1 uncultured Synechococcus sp. | reverse complement strand
AACACCTCTGAGGAGTTCATGGGCAGTCACTCCATCACCGACTCCCACATCTCCACGATCACCGACACCATCCTCTTGCTGCAGTACGTGGAGATCCGCGGCGAGATGTCCCGAGCCCTCAACGTCTTCAAGATGCGTGGCTCATGGCATGACAAGGCCATCCGCGAGTTTGTGATCACCAGCAACGGCCCTGAAATCAAGGATTCCTTTGCCAACTTCGAGCGCATCATCAGCGGGGTGCCCCATCGCATCACCACCGATGAGCGCAACGAATTAGCGCGCATTGCCCGAGGTGTGGATAGCGATCCAATCTGATCGCGAACGCCGTCAAACCAAAGCTGCAGCTTTGCGTTCGGCGCTGATGATCAGCTCATCGTTGTCGGCTCCCTCCAGAGGGAGATCAAACCAGAAGGTGGTGCCCACGCCCAGTTCACTGACCATGTGCACATCACTGCCGTGCTTGTGCAAAATGCCCTGCACGATGGAGAGTCCCAGCCCCGTTCCAGCCTCTGTGTGCACGGCATTTTCGACGCGGTAGAAACGTTCGAACACCCGGCGGCAGTCCTCTTCGCTGATGCCGCTTCCACTGTCAGCCACCTCCACGCGCAGTCGGGGGAGCGGTGAGGAAGCATCTCCCGGTGTCATCGGACAGCTGTCGGGCCATGGATAGGCGCGCAGCTGAACCATTTCGCCACTGGAGCTGAACTTCACGGCATTGCCGACCAGGTTGTCGAACACCTGCAGCAGCAGGTCGTAGTTGCCCCGGACTTTGGGCAGAGATGCAGGGACCTCGATGTCAAGACTGACCCCTTTGTCATCGGCGTTGAGCTTGTAGGTGCGCAGGGTCTGCTCCATGGCAGCACCGAGGTCTGTTGGCTCAAAACTCCAGACGCGATCGGATTCCAGGCGGGAGAGGTCCAGGACATCATTCACCAGCCGGGTCAGTCGATCGGTTTCGGCATTGGCGGTGGCCAGAAACTCCTTGGTCATCTCCTCATCGAGCTGATCCCCCATGTCGTGGAGGGTCTCGACATAGCTCTTGATGTTGAACAGTGGTGTTCGCAACTCGTGGGAGACATTGCTGATGAAGCGGCTCTGAGCTGCATTGAGCTCCACTTCACGGGTCAGGTCCTGCACGGTGACAGCAATGCCTTTCAGCGTTTCACCACTGCCATCACGCACGGCTTGAAGCACCAGCCTCAAGGTGCGGCTGGGCTCCTTGGTGGTGCAGCGCACCTCGGCACTGTCCCGACTGTTGCCGAGCATGGTCTCCAGTGGATCCTGCAGCTCCATCCGCAACAGGTCCGGCAGCAGGGGCAACAGATCCATGCCATCGAGACGGCGACCTTCCAGGCGGAACAGGCGGCGTGCGGTGGGGTTTGCCAGCACCACCCTGCCCTGGGGGTCGAGCAGCAGCGCCCCATCAGCCATGGTGGCGATCAAAGATTGCTGCTTGACCTGAGCTGCTGTGAGCTCCTCGATGTTGGCTTCGTCATAGGCCTCGAGCTTGGCGGCCATCGTGTTGAAGCCGTTGAGCAGCTCACCCAGTTCTCCACCGACGGGGAGGGCGATGCGAGCGCCGAAGTTGCCATCGGCAACCGATCGCACACCCCGCAGCAATTCCTTGACGGGACGCGTGATCGTCAGCGCATTGAAGACGGCGCCGAGGATTACCAGCACCCAGATGGAGACGAACACAGCGACCGTGACGTTGCGGGTCAGGGCAGCGCTGGCCAGCACCGCTTCATTGGGATTCACCCCCAGCGCCATCACGCCGAGGTAGCGGTCCCCGCTGACCATGGGCACAAAGACATCAGTGACCAGACCATCGGGAGTCAGGTGCTGACGGATCAGCGGGTTCTGGGGCCGCTGCCGCAGATCCTCCGGCAGCTCGAGGCGGCGGCTCAGCAGCAGGTCATTGCTGCTGTCCACCTTGCTGATGGGGATGCCGAGGTAGATGATCCCCTCGGGATCGGCGTAAAAGATGTAGCGGAGGCTGCGGCTGCTGCGCCAGAACTCCTCGGTGACCCGAGCCAGCTCGCGGTCGCGGCCATCGACGGCCAGCGGTGTCACGTTGCTGGCCAGCAACAGCCCCAGATCGCGCGCATAGCGGGTGTCGCCCATGCGCGCCTCCATCTGGATGCCGTTAAGGGCGAAAAACGTGAGGCCGGTCATGACGATGCTCACCACCAAGGTGGCCACCGCCAGCAACTTGGTCTGCAGGCTGAACTCAGCCCACCAGGCACTGAAACGCGTCAGCAGACCCGGCTGTGAGGTGTCGGGGTGGGGGGCAGAGCTGCTCAGGACCGCAAGGATTCTCTGTTCAGATTAAGGACGCCGCACCTGGTGGCCGATGTCACGCCTGAATTGCATCCCAGCAAAGTTCACCTGAGCCAATCGCCCATAGGCAGCAGCAAAGGCAGAATCAAAGTCCTTGCCCTGGGCAACAGCGGCAAGGACGCGGCCTCCACCGGTTGTTAACCCCCCCTCTGTGTCGTGGACTCCAGCGTGAAACAGCTGGCTGCAGCTCTCTTCTGAGTCCAGTCCTGGGCCCTCGTCGAGGATGGGATCCCCCAGGGTTGGGCTGTCGGGGTAGCCCTTGGCCGCCGCCACCACACAGGCGCTACAGCTGCTGCTGATCGTCAAGGCAGGGGCCTGCCGCAGGCGTCCTTCAGCGCAGGCCAGCAGCACCCCCGCCAGGTCGCCCTCCAGTAGGGGCATCAAGGTCTGGCATTCCGGGTCGCCGAAGCGGCAGTTGAATTCGATCACCTGCGGGCCGCTGCTGGTGAGCATCAGACCGGCATAGATCACGCCTCGGTAGTCGATGCCCCGCTGCCGCAGGGCATTCACCACAGGCTCCAGGATCAGGCTGCGCACCTCCTCCAGTCCCGCCTGATCGAGCAGGGGTGCTGGCGCGTAGGCCCCCATGCCACCGGTGTTGGGCCCGGTGTCGCCTTCTCCAATGCGTTTGTGATCCTGCGCAGGCGGCAGCAACAGCAGCTCACGACCGTCGCAGAGGGCAAACACGGAGACCTCTGGCCCCTCAAGACGCTCCTCCAGCACCACCCGGCTGCCGGCCTCCCCAAAACGCCCGGAGAAGCAGGCGCGAATTGCCGCCAGGGTCTCCTCGTGGCTTTGCGCCACCGTCACCCCTTTCCCTGCTGCAAGGCCATCGGCTTTGACCACCAGCGGCTGGGCCTGGGCCTGGGCGATCGCTGCTGCTGCTTCAGCGCTGTTGGCCACCCAGAAACCGGCCGTTGGCACGCCGGCCTGCTGCATCAACTCCTTGGCCCATTCCTTGCTGGCTTCCAATTGGGCGCCATCGGCGCCGGGGCCAAAGACAGGGGTTCCGGCCTGACGCAGCACATCCGCCAGGCCTGCAGCCAAAGGAGCCTCCGGGCCGATGACCACCAGGTCGATGGCTTTCTGCTGACAGGTGTCGATCAGCCCTTGCTGATCAGAAGCGGCGATGTCGAGTCGCTGGCAGCCAGGAATGGCCGTGCTGCCGCCGTTGCCTGGAGCGATCCAGACCTGCGGCGGAGCGCTGCTGCGGGCCAGGGCCCAGGCCAGTGCATTTTCCCGGCCACCTCCACCAATGACCAGTATCCGCTCCACAGCCATACTTGCCCCGAGCTTTTGCGCCGCCTTGCTCTTCACCTTTAACGCGGCGATGGTTCCCGCCTTGCTCAGTGGCTCCCTGCTGGCGGCTGTCCCCGCTGTGGATCAGGGCCCAGCGCCCGCCCGCTCTGATGAAGCGTTTGCTGTGCTGCTGGAGAGCACGAATCGCGCCGAGCTGGTGGCGGGTTGCCGCGAGTCCCAGGCCGAAGGGCTGAATGATCGCCTGCGTCAGTTGCGCCGCCGCCTGCTCGAGCTCCATGAAGACACCGGCAGCCTTGCGGTGGTCTTTGCCGACACCGAGGCGCTGCTGCGCTGCAAGGCCCCCGATGCGGCCCTGCAGGTGCTGGAGCGCATCAGCCCTGATCGTGAGGCTGAGCGCGCGCGTTGGTTAACGCTGCAATGGCAAGCGGCGTCAGCGGGTTTGGATCTGCGCCGCGCCGCCCTGGCCCTGAAGCGCCTCAGCGGTGACTCCGCTGCGGCGCTCAACGCCATCGAGCTGCCCGTGGCCGAGCCCTCGGGTCCTGCTGCCCAGCCCACGCTGCGGTCCGCGCTGGATCTGCAGGCGGCCCAGCAAGAGGCGATGGGTGATCTCACCGGGGCAGCAGCACTCCTGCAAAAGCCTGCACCAACGGGTGTGGCGACCGCGCGGCGGCGGCAGCAGGCGGCACAGCTGCTGGCCGCACAAGGTGATGTTGCGGCGGCAGAGCAATTGGTGGCCAGTGGCATTGATCTGGCAGCGGCTGCATCGGCCTGGGCTTTGAGTAGTGCCTTGCTTGAGGATCAGCGGCGCTATCAGCTGGCTTTGGATGATCGCCAGGGGGCTGCAGCCACCAACGACCGCCGCATCCGCCTCAGTCGCCGCATTGGTGATGGCATGGGCGAGCGCTCGGCTCTGCTGGCCAAGCTGGCGGATGGATCCAGCGATCCAGCCAGGGCGCAGCAACTGATCGATCGGCGCGATCCCCTGGAGCGTCGCCGCGGAGCTCTGCTTGATGCCCTGCTGGAGCTGGAGGTGGAAAGTTCTGATGCCCAGCTGGCTCTGGCGCGCCTGGATCTGGCAGCCAAGGTGGCGATGGCCCTTGGGCATCGAGAGCGTGCGCTGGACCTGATCGCTGAACTGGAGCGTCAGGCCCGTCTTCAGGACCTCCCCTGGTTGCGCGACCGCGTCAATCAACTGGCGCTCCAGCAGGCTCTGGGTAACCCGCAGCGACGCCTGGAAGCCATTGAGCAGCGCCAGCGTGAGTTGCTCGAAGACCCCCCTCTGCAGCTGGGTATCACGGCTGTGCTGGACCCGGAACGTCCGCTACGGCAGCTGGCGATTCTTGAACGCCAGGACCAGGCGGTTGCCCGGCAGGAGCAGCGCTTTGGCAATGACCCCTTCCCCGGGAGCTATGTGCTGGCCGCCGTGCTGGAGGATCTGGCCCGCCTAGAACAGGGGGTGCTGGATCGCGGCCAGTGGACATTGCCCCCCGCGCAGTTCGGCCAGCTGGGCCGCAGCCTCAGCGCTGAGCAGAAGGTGCTCGAGGAGGAGCGTTTGCAGACGGTTCTTGCCAGCCTTGCGCTGGAAGCATCTGAGCTTGAGGAGGCGCAGCAGCGCTTTGGTGCGCTGGCGCGCAAGTTGCAGCAGCGGGAGCAACTGGCCCGTGCGCTGCAACAGGACCTGGCAGCCGGTCAGCTCCACCCTGATGCCGTTGCCAGGCAGAACCGGTGGCTACGCCTGGAGCAGGAGCTCGATCCCAACGGTGCGATGCTCAGGGACCTGGCTGGTTTTGGTCGCTCCGCTGCTGGCAGAGACGTGCTGACCCGATTGCAGCGGCAGCAGGATGTTGTGCGTCTGTGGGATCGTCAGCAAGAGGAGCGGTTGCTGGCCCTTGAACGTCTGGAGTTGCTGGATCTGCTGGCACAGCAGCCCCAACAGACGTGGGATCCAGAGGCCCGGCCGCCTGTTGCGGAGCAGCGAGCTGTTGCCCTGACGCGGCAGTGGCGGGTGTTTCGCCGTGATCCAAGCCTGGAAAGTGCCCTCGTGCTGCAGCAGCAGGCCGCGGCGATCGGAGAGGAGGCCATTGAGCTGGAGGCGCTGCGGCTGCAACTGGCTGAGCTCCTGCCCCGTGGCAGTGCCGACCCCGAGACCTTGGCGGAGCTTCAGGCTCTGGAGGTCCGTCTACGGTCACCTCAGGCCCGCGGCGGCCATCGTGGCCCCTCCTCCCCAAGCCGATGAGCGCACTGAAGCCCGCTGAACTACTCCATGAGGGCAAGGCGAAAAAGGTCTTTCGCACCAACTGTCCAGGTGTGGTGGCTGTTCAGTACAAAGACGATGCCACCGCCTTCAATGCCCAGAAGAAGGCCCAGCTCGCTGGCAAGGGGCTGCTGAATTGGGAAATTTCCGCGCGCCTGTTTGAAGCCCTTGAGGCAGACGGGATTGCCAGCCATTACCTGGGCTGCCTGGCTCCGGGCTGGATGGCTGTCAAGGAGGTGGCGATTGTGCCGGTTGAAGTGGTCCTGCGGAACCGTGCCGCAGGTTCCCTCTGCCGGCAGCTGCCGATCACCCCTGGCACCGTGCTTGAGCCGGCGCTTCTGGACCTCTATTACAAGGATGATGAGCTTGGCGATCCGCTGCTGACAGAAGCGCGTCTCAAGCTCTTGGGACTGTTGACGCCTCAGGATCGATCGGAGCTCGAGCGGCTGGCACGGGCCGTGAATGCAGCCCTGCAGAAACGTCTGGAGGTGATTGATATCGAGCTTGTTGATTTCAAATTGGAATTTGGCCGCAGCTCGGGCGGTGAGCTGCTGCTGGCTGATGAAATCAGCCCTGACACCTGTCGTCTCTGGAATACCAGCTCAGCGGAGGCCGATGGGGAGGAGCGCATCCTCGACAAGGATCGTTTCCGCAAGGATCTCGGGGGTGTTGTCGAGGCCTATGGGGAGGTCCTTAAACGGGTCCAAGGCATGGGGCCAGCACCAAGGCAATACCAGTAAGTTCAGCCGACTTGCGGCCACTGCCGCACCGCATGCTGCGCCTCGCCATGGTTATGGGTCTGACCCGCTTCCCTCACCAGACGTTGCTGCGCCGTCTTCTGGCCGCAGGGCTGGCTGCTCCGGCCCTGGCCCTGCTTGCTGGTCCCCGTGAGGCTCTGGCTCAGCCATCAGTGCCGGCGTCTGAGCAGGTGAACGCACCGGCAGTGGATGAGCCCCAGGTGCTGATCAGCGAAGTGGTGGTGGTTGGTGTGGAAGACCACCCCGACCGCGAGCGCCTCGAGCGGGCCGTCTACGACTCCTTGACCATCCGTCCAGGTTCCACCACCAGCCGCAGCGCGCTTAAGGCGGATCTTGATGCGATCTACGCCACCGGTTGGTTCAGTGATGTCAGGGTTCAGCCCAGTGATGGCCCCCTGGGGGTTCGTCTGGTGGTCACCGTCGACCCCAACCCGGTGTTGACCGAGGTGGTGCTCAACCAGAAGGAGGCCTTGCTGCCCAAGGCGGAAATTGAGGATGTGTTCGCCACGGATTACGGCAGGACGCTCAACCTCAAGACGCTTGAGCGCCGCGTGCGTCAGCTGCAGAAGTGGTACGCCGCTGAGGGTTACTCCCTGGCTCGGATCACCGGCCCCACACGGGTGAGCCCGGAGGGTGTGGTGGAGCTTTCCGTGCGTGAGGGCATCGTTGAAGGCATCAAGGTTGATTTCCTCAATGCCAACGGTGATGCCACCGATGACAAAGGTGAGCCGATCCGTGGCAAATCCAAGCCCTGGGTGGTGGATCGTGAAATTTCACTACGCCCAGGCGAACTGTTCAACCGCCGCCAGTTGGAAGGCGACATCAAGCGCCTTTACGGCACCGGCTTGTTCTCAGATATCAAAGTCACCCTGAAGCCAATTCCGGCCAAGCCAGGCGAAGTGACCATCGTCCTGGGTGTGATTGAGCAATCCACCGGCTCCCTCTCCGGTGGTATCGGCTACAGCCAGAACCAGGGTCTGTTCGGCCAGGTGCAGCTGGGTGAGAACAACCTCTTTGGTAACGCCTGGAATACCGGCATCAACATCACCTATGGCCAGTACGGCGGATTGGCCGATGCCAGTTTCAACATTCCATGGATCAAAGGTGATCCCAACCGCAGCAGTCTGCGCTTCAAGGCCTTCTTGAGCCGGGAGATTCCGCAGATCTTCCAAAGCGTTGATGACGGCACCATCAGAACCTTGAAAGGGTTCTATGAGCCACCAGCCAAAAGTGAGGTCAACTCCGCTGCGATCAACCGTGCGTTGGGTTACCCCAGCCGATACGTCCTCAATGTTGATGATGTCGGCGCCAATAATATTCGCCAGGCCAAGCTGGCGCCGATTGCCCTAATCAATAATGAGATCATCACCGGATCTGATTTTTACCTTTACGACCCAGAAGGTGACCTGGTCAGGGTGCAACGAACAGGCGGAAACATTCAATATGTTCGACCTCTGCGGGGCGGAGACCCTTACAAGAAGAACCTTTGGACGCTGATTTTTGGGGTCAGCGCGCAGGAGGCCACCACCATGAACGGTCTCAGCGAGCCCAGGCGCTACGGCGCAGCGCCATTCCGCAATGCCAATCGCCGCAACCAATTCACCGGCAACATCGCGGCAACGCCTGAATCGATCATCTGTCTTGCCTACAACTGCGCAGCAACGAACCAACTCGTGGGCGGTCGATTTGCGGTCTCTTACAACAGCCTCAACGACAACAAGAATCCTCGATCCGGTTCCTTCCTGACGGCCACGACTGAGCAATACGCCAGCGTCGGCGAGAACTCTCCCACCTTCAACCGTCAGCGCATCTCAGCGACCCACTTCATTCCGGTCAATTGGATCAACTTCTACAAGGGTTGCCGGCCTAAGAAAGGTGAGGCGGAGGATTGTCCGCAGGCCATGGCTTTCCAGGTGACCGCCGGCAACGTGGCTGGCCAGCTGCCCCCCTATGAGGCCTTCTGCCTGGGTGGTGCCAACTCCGTGCGTGGTTTCAATGACTGCGATCTGGCCGTGAGCCGCAGCTATGTGGAAGCCACGATCGAGTATCGCTTCCCGATCTTCAAGATCATCAGCGGCGAGGTGTTCGTGGACGCAGGCTCCGCTCTGGGCAGTCAGGATGCTGTGCCCGGTAAGCCCGGTGAGCTGCTGCTCAAGCCCGGCTCCGGTTTCTCGGTGGGTACCGGCGTGATCCTGACCACCCCCGTCGGTCCATTGCGCCTTGAGGTGGCCAGCCGCGATTGGACTGGGGAATACCGATTCAACGTTGGGGTGGGCTTTAAGTTCTGATCGTGAACTGGTCTTCTGACTACAGCCGCTCTCTGGGGCTCGCTGCTCCCGTGGAGGTCTCTGGTGTGGGTCTCCACTCCGGTGCCACTTGCTGCGTTCAGCTGCGTCCGTCCCAGACCAAGGGCTTCTTTGTCGGCTTCCTTGATGAACCGCATGCCCCTCTGGTGCCGCTGCATCCAGCTCAGGTGCGCGACACCCGACTCTGCACCGCCCTGAATTTGAACGGTCGGCCCTTGGCCACGGTGGAGCATCTGCTGGCTGCGCTGTTGGGTTGCGGCTTGACGCACGTGGAGATCTGGCTCGATGGCCATGAAGTGCCACTGCTGGATGGATCGGCGCTGCCATGGGTCGAGGCGATGGCTGCAACCGGTCTTGTCGACCTCGGCCCGCGTCCGTCGCTTCAGGAGGTCGCCGCCCCCATCACCCTGCAGCAGGGAGATAGCTTTGTCATGGCCTGTCCCGCCGAGCGCCCGTTGCTCAGTGCCGCCATTGAATTCCCGCAAGCGGCCATCGGCCGGCAGCTGTTTTCCCTGGTGCTGACTCCTGAGGCTTTCGTGCGTGAGATCGCACCGGCCCGCACCTTTGGTTTCCGCGATCAGGTGGATCAACTGCGCGCTGCGGGCTTGATCCAAGGCGGCGGTCTGGACAATGCCCTGGTCTGCGACGGCGATCAATGGCTCAATCCCCCGCTGCGTTTTGCCGATGAGCCGGTTCGCCACAAACTGTTGGATCTGATCGGAGATCTGGCCCTGGTCGGCCTGCCCTGTGCCCAGGTGATGGCGTTCCGCGGGTCTCATAGTCTCCACACTCAGCTTGCGGCAGCACTTGCCGCCGCACCGTCCTGCCTGACGGCACTGTCCGGCGGTCAGGAGCTCACCAACGTCGCCTGAATGACCGCCTCATCCGCTTCTGATCCCCTGCTCACCAGCGAGCAGATCATGAATCTGCTGCCCCACCGCTATCCCTTCGCCCTGGTGGATCGTGTGCTGGAGCATGATCCCGGCAAGCGGGCCGTGGCGATCAAGAACGTCACGCTCAATGAGCCTCAGTTTCAGGGCCACTTCCCAGGACGGCCGCTGATGCCTG
This sequence comes from uncultured Synechococcus sp., assembly GCA_913049535.1. Classification (GTDB taxonomy): domain Bacteria; phylum Cyanobacteriota; class Cyanobacteriia; order PCC-6307; family Cyanobiaceae; genus RCC307. The sequence goes on along the minus strand of CAJWYF010000013.1, from coordinate 28,734 downwards.
GTGTGTTGATTGTGGAAGCCATGGCCCAGGTGGGCGGATTGATCGTCACCCAAATGCCTGACTTGCCCAAGGGGCTGTTTGTCTTTGCCGGAATCGACGGCGTAAGGTTTCGCCGGCCTGTTGTGCCGGGCGATCAGCTCCGCATCACCTGCGAGTTGCTGAGCCTGAAGCGTCAGCGGTTCGGCAAGGTGCATGCCGAGGTCACCGTTGATGGTGAACTGGTCTGCGCCGGTGATCTGATGTTTTCTCTGGTGGACTGACCATGAGTGCTGCAGCGATGGCCTCCCAGATCCATCCCACAGCCCTGGTGGATCCCGCCGCCCAGCTCGGTGAGGGCGTCAGCATTGGGCCTTATGCCGTGGTGGGCCCCGAGGTGCAGATCGGCTCAGGCACCCGCATTGGCCCCCATGCCGTGTTGGACGGTCGTGTCCGCCTGGGCCGTGACAATCACATTTTTGCTGGTGCCTGCATTGGTCAGGAGCCACAGGACCTGAAATACACCGGTGATCCCACCGAAGTGGTGATCGGTGATGGCAACCGCATTCGTGAGTACGTCACCATCAACCGAGCCACTGCAGGGGATGAGCAGACCGTGCTGGGTGATGGCAATCTGCTGATGGCCTACAGCCACATTGGCCACAATTGCCGCCTGGGGAACCGCATCGTCATCGCCAACGGTGTGGCTGTCGCGGGACACGTGAATATCGATGACCGTGCGGTGATCGGTGGGGTGCTCGGCATCCACCAGTTCGTGCACATCGGCAGCCTGGCCATGGTGGGTGGCATGAGCCGGATCGACCGTGATGTCCCCCCTTTCATGATGGTGGAGGGGCATCCAGGCCGGCTGCGGGGACTCAACCGCATTGGCCTCAAGCGCAGCGGCCTGGCTGAACAGGACAACGGGGCAGCGCTCAAAGACCTGCAGCAGCTCTGGAAGCTGCTCTACCGCAGCGGCCTGCCCTTCACCGAGGCTCTGCAGCAGGCCGCCAGCACAGCTGGCTCTGAACCCGGCCACAAGTTGATCGCTTTTCTGGAGGCCAGCTGCAGCGCCAACCGACGGGGCCCGCTACCGGCTCAACGATCGTGAGCCACCTGCTGATCAGTACTGGTGAGGTCTCAGGCGATCTCCAAGGCAGCCTGCTGATCAAAGCCCTGTTGCAGGAGGCGTCTGAGCGGAACGTTCCCCTGAGGATCAGTGCCCTTGGCGGTCCGCGGATGCAACAAGCCGGTGCCGAATTGCTTGCTGACACCGCACCGCTCGGGGCGATCGGGTTGTGGGAAGCGCTTCCCCTTGTGGTGCCCACCTTGCTACTGCAACGTCGTGCGCGGCGCTGGCTGGCGCAGCATCCACCCGATGGTGTCGTCTTGATTGACTACGTCGGTGGCAACACCCCGCTGGGCCGCCGGGTGAAGCAGGAGAAACCCAGCGTGCCGGTCCTGTATTACATCGCCCCTCAGGAATGGGCCTTCCGCATCGGCCGTGGCCGCACCACACGCTTGATTGACTTCTGCGATCAGATCCTGGCGATCTTCCCGGAAGAGGCCCGCTTCTACCGCGCTCAAGGAGCGGAGGTGGAATGGGTCGGTCACCCGCTGCTCGACACCCTGCGCGAGCTGCCACCGAAGCAGGAGGCCCGCGCCGCCCTCGGGCTGCAGGAGCATGAGCGCCTGCTGCTGCTGTTGCCCGCCTCCCGACGCCAGGAACTGCGCTGGCTGCTGCCGCCGATGGCTCAGGCGGCTGCCCAGCTGCAACAGCAGGTGCAGGGGCTCAAGGTGGTGTTGGCTGCAGCCCAGCCCGGCTTTGAAGAACCGCTGCAGCAGGCCTGTGATGACGCAGGCCTTGAGGCCACGGTTCTCCGCGCCGAGGAGGCTGATGCCCGCAGGCCCCAGCTTTGCGCTGCCGCTGATCTGGCCTTGACCAAATCAGGAACGGTCAACCTCGAGCTGGCGCTGCGTGGTGTCCCGCAAGTAGTGGGCTATCGCGTCAGCAAGCTCACAGCCTTCATTGCCAAGAACCTGTTGCGTTTTCAGGTGGATCACATCTCACCGGTCAACCTGGTGCTGCATGAACGCCTGCTGCCGGAGCTGTTGCAGCAAGAGCTCACCGTCGAGAATTTGGTGGCCTCTGCCCTGCCTCTGTTGCAGGACGCTGCAGCGCAGCAGCATGTTGCCGAGGGCTACGGTCGGCTGCGCCAAGCCCTGGGTGAGCCAGGGGTGACCTGCCGCGCTGCGCGCTTGATCCTTGATGCCATCGCCCCAGCTTGATCGACTCCTCCAGCAGGTGTTGCTGCTGCCTTTGTTGCTGTTGTTCCTGCTGCTGCAGCCCGGCTCGGTCCTGGCTGCAGCACAACAGGAAGCGGTCTTTGCCGGTGGTTGTTTCTGGTGCCTTGAGCACGATCTTGAGACCTTGCCCGGGGTGATCTCGGCCGAGAGCGGTTACAGCGGCGGGCGGATTGACCATCCCACCTACAAGCAGGTGAGTCGTGGCGGTACCGGCCATGCCGAGAGCGTTCTGGTGCGCTTTGACCCGCAGCGTATTAGCTACGAGATGTTGCTGCGGGCTTTTTGGCGCAACGTCGATCCCACCGATGCTGCCGGTCAATTTTGTGACCGTGGCTCCTCCTATCGCCCGGTGATCTTCACAGCCAGCACGGAGCAGCGTGCTGCTGCTGATCAGAGCCTGCGTCTGGCGCAGCAGGAGCTGGGCCAGACGCAGGCGATTGCGGTGTCGATCGAGCCGCTGCAGCGCTTCTGGCCTGCTGAGGATTACCACCAGGATTACGCCGAACGCAATCCCGTGCCTTACCGCTATTACCGCTGGCGTTGCGGCCGTGATGCGCGCCTTGATCAGCTCTGGGGTGAGCAAGCTCGGGGCAGTGGGGTGTGGATCTCCCCCCCTGCAACCCCAGCAAACGCGGGCTAAGTTGCTTGTGGCCGCGCGGGTTGGGATGTATCTGCTGACAATTCGAGAAGGCCTGGCAACCCGCTATATCGGTCCTTACGCCACCCCGAAGCACGCAGCGGACGATCTTGATCGGCTGCTGGAGTCTTGTGACGACCGTGCCCGTTGGCAGATCCACGAGCTGCAGTCGCCCGCATCCCAGACCACGCCGATTCAGGAACCTGCAGTCGTTGCCTAACGCCGCGGGTATCCCCGCAGCAATCCGCTTTCGATCATCAGCCCGACGCCGGCATTGATGCAGATCAGGCTGAAGGTGCCAAGCCAGAACCAGGGCTGGGGAGGATCAGCGGCCCGCCTGACAACGGCTTCCCCGAACAGGCACAGGCCAACAGGCAGCAGCAGGATGCCGCTCTGGGCCCGTGCGTACCAGGTCCACTTGGGATTGATCCTGGGGATCCGGGCCATGCCGACGGCTGTGCAGTGCTCAACTTAGGCCGCAGCGCAGCGGCGCAGTTTGCGTAAGGCGTTCTGCTCCAGCTGGCGGGTGCGCTCGCGGCTGATGCCAAAGCGATCCGCCAGCTGCTGCAGAGGCACCTGCTGGTTGAGGCCATGGCGCTGCTCGAGTACCACCAGCTCGCGGTTGTTCAAGCCAGCCTGATCCACCAGCTGGTGCAGCTGCTCCCGTTCCAAGCTGTGCTCCAGCTCCTCCATGGGGCTGGTGCGGGCATCCTCCAGCAGGTCCACCAAGCTGCCGTTTTCAGCATCTCCAGCCAGAGGGCTGTCGAGACTGCAGCCCCGGCTCAGCCGCTGCGCCCGTTCCAGCTCCAACAGCTGGGCGTCGCTCTCGCCGAGGGCCTCGGCCAGTTCCGCTCGGCTGGGGTTGCGTCCCAGCTCCTGGCAGAGCCGCTGCGAGGTGCTGTGCAGTCGAGCGAGTCGCTCACTGACCCGAAAGGGCAGGCGCACGGTTGGTGTCTGCAGTGTCAGCGCCCGCTGCAGCGACTGGCGGATCCACCAGTAGGCGTAGGTGCTGAAGCGATAGCCGGTTCCAGGGTCGTATTTCTCCGCTGCCCGCTGCAGGCCAATGGCCCCTTCCTGCACCAGGTCCTCGAGGGCCATGCCCCGCAGCCGCAGCTTCTTGGCCAGGTGCACCACCAGGCGCAGGTTGGCCTGGACCATGCGGCTGCGCGCCCGCAGTCCCTGGCGCTGAATCGCCTTGGGTGCTTGCTCGGGGCCATCGGGGTGGTCCTGCCAGGCGCGGATCTGGCGCCCCAGGCTGACCTCCTCTGCCGGGGTCAGCAACGCCACCTTGCCAATGCCATCGAGCATCCAGCCGATGCAGTCCGTGCTTGCTCCTTTGCCCATCGCTCCCTCTCAACTGCCTCAACGCTGGCCCTGGCGTTGAGCAGGCGGCAGAGGGGAGAACCGGCGCTGCTGGTTCGGGTCTCCTCAGCTCTTGAGGGTGCGGCGGCTGAGAGCGTCTTCCTCTTCCAGCCAGAGCCGGCAGGCGGGGCTGAAGGCTTCTGGGAAGGCATGGTCGGCCAGCTCAACACTGAGGCGGTGTCGCAGGCGTTGATTGGGGATCACCGGCCCCAGCAGGTCTTCTGCGTCATGTTGGAAGCGTTTCCAGTCCTCCACCGCTGCCTGGCAGGCACGACCCACCTCGCCGTCCCATTGCCCGGCATCGGTGTGCTCAAACCAGAAGGCGCTGTGGTCAGACCCAGTCGGTTGAAACACGGTAGGAACTGGGCCGGAAACTCATCACTGGCTTAACCCTTCCTTCTGCTCAGCCGCAATGGCCAGGCACCACTCCACCAGGGTGCGAACGCCGTAACCGGTGGCCCCGGCTGGGTCCTGGGCACGGCCCTTTTCGCTCCAGACCGTTCCGGCGATATCCATGTGAGCCCATGGGATCTCGGCGTTGACAAACTCCTGCAGGAACAACGCGGCGGTAATGGAACCACCCGGGCGGGGCCCGGTGTTTTTCATATCAGCGATGCCGCTCTTGAGGCCTTCCTTGTAGGACGCCTGCAGGGGCATGCGCCAGAGGCCTTCGCCTGCGCGTTGCGCCGCGGCGTTGAGCTGGGCGGCCAGGGTGTCATCCGGGCTCCAGTAGCCAGCGATTTCGCTGCCCAGAGCCACCACACAAGCTCCGGTGAGGGTGGCCAGATCCACGATGGCGTCAGGTTCCAGGCCGCAGGCATAGACCAGGGCATCGGCCAAGGTGAGGCGCCCCTCTGCATCGGTGTTGTTGATCTCGATCGTTTTGCCGTTCGAGGCGGTCACGATCGCGCCGGGGTGAATCGCTTCCCCGCTGATCATGTTTTCCGTGGTGGCGCTGATGATGTGAATCTCCAGGCCTTCTGGCTTGAGCTGGGCCAGCGTGCGGGCGGCGCCCAGCACAGCCCCGCAGCCGCCCATGTCGAACTTCATCAGTTCGATCTGGCTGGAGCCCACCTTGAGGTTGTAGCCGCCTGAATCAAAGGTGAGCCCCTTGCCGATCAACACCAGCCGGCGGCGCACGACGCCGTTGGGGCGGATCACCAGATGCAGGAACCGTGGCGGGATGCTGGCGCCTTGGGCCACGGCCAGATAGGCCCCCATGTTCCGCTCGCGGCAGGCGGCCTCATCAAGAACGGTGAGCTCGCAGCCGAACTCATCGGCCAGAGAGCGGGCTGTCGCCTCGAGACTGAGGGAATTGACCACATTGGGGGGTGCAGCCACTAGCTCGCGGGCCAGCTCCACCCCAGCGCAGATGGCTTGCTGTTGCGGGAGCTGCTCCTGCAAGGACTCAGCAATTCCCTGCAGGCAGATCTCCTTGGGATCCCCGCTGGGCTCCACTTCGCTGCGGAAGCGCAGGTCCTGGAACAACGCCAGTTGGCCGCCCTGCACCAAGGCCCCCAGGGCCTGATCCGGCGCGAACGCTTCCAGCGGCAGGGCCAGCCCCAGGCTGTTGAGATACCAGCCCCGACTGGCCTGGGCCAGGCGTGCTGCGGCCTGGCGCAACCCTTGGGTGTCGAAGTGTTCCGGTTCGCCCAGGCCTGCCACCAGCAGCAGCTTGGCCCCCTCACCAGGGAGCGTCAGGGTGACCTGCTCGCGGGGCTTGCCTTTGAACTGGCGCTGCTCGAGCAGCGCCTGGACCTCACTGGCGCGCGGGCCGAGCAACCCCGCCAGCTGTTGCTCCCAGGTGCTGCTGAACAATCCGATGGCGAGGCCGTCGCAGCCGAGATCCGCCAGGGGAGCGGAACTGCAGCGGAAATTCATCACGGCCTGTCCTGTCTTGTCGCGCGATCGTACCGGTCACTCCGCGTCAGCGCGGTTGGTTGTGGAACGGGGTCTGCCAGCGCTGACGGCACTCTTTGTTGAACGGGGGCTGCCAGTGGCGGATTTGCTGCTGCTCCAGCTGCCGCCGGGCCCGGGTCTTGGTGGGGGCATCACACCAGAAGCGAATGCTGAAACGGGGGAGCAGTCCGCAGCGCACCAAGGCTTCGCCATAGGCCGCCAGGTAGTCCTTGCAGTCGTGATCGCCTTTCCAGCGGCGATCGGCTTGGGACGTTTCTCCCAGGTACAGCAGCAGCTCCCGCTCGGGCCCCAGGCCGTGGTCAAAGACGTAGTAGAGGGCGGCCCCTTGATTCAGCGCTTCCGGCCAGCGCCAGAACTGCAGATGCTGCGCTGGCAGGGTCAGGGGATCAGGCGGACGGTGATCGGTCTGAGATTCCGTCTCAAACAGGTTCGCTTGCTGAGCCGCTGAGGCTGGTGTGCCCTGACGGAGGGGCTGCTGGTAGGCCAGCACCCGCAGCCGCCAGGCCTGCAGGGCTTGGTCATCGAGGGCCAGCTCTGCTTCCAGCTGTCCGCCGGCCGGCGCTGCAAACAAGTCGATTTGGCGCATGGCGTCAGGCGGTGCGAGGTAGTTCTGGGCTGACTTTCTCGCCTGGGCCAAAGCAGATGCGACCGATCAGGCCCTCCACCACATCAGGGGGCAGCATCAGCCGTTGCTGCAGATCGGCCAGATCGCGGAAAGGAGCACGCAGGCGCTCCCGTCGCAGCCGCTGGCGCCTGGCTTCACTGAGGCCCAGTTCCATCAGCTGAGCATCACTGGCGGTGTTGAGCTCCACCGGTGGTTGTTCCGCCAGTGGTGGGGCGCTGTACCAGCGGAACAGCAGATGGGGGCGCCAGATCTCCATTTGGGCTGGGGGCAGCTGCAGCAGGCGCTCCAGGTCTTCGCAGCCACTCAGTTGCACACCACCCTGCTGCAGTCGCACCAGCAACTGGGCCTGGTCGATCGTGCAGCCCGGCAGCAGCAACCAGTCCTGCTCCAGCGCACGGTTGACATCAATGCGCCATGGCGCGGTCGCGGGCTCGGGGCGGGTCGGCGGCTTCCGGTCGGGGGGGAGCTCCCCCAGCAGCTGCAGCACCCGACGGGCCATTGGATCAAGCCAGTGGCGGGAGGGGGGCATCGCAGCTCAATCACGCAGTTGCTTTCAGTATCCGGTCGGCCATCCGCCCTGGCCAGTGGGCGATGGCCACTCAAAATGGCTGTTGTGCCCGGGAGTTCATGGGGTTCTTCGAGTCGGACATCGTCCAGGACGAAGCCAAACGTCTGTTCGGCGACTACCAATCGCTGATGCAGCTCGGCGGTGAGTACGGCAAGTTCGATCGCGAGGGCAAAAAGCTGTTCATCGAGCGCATGGAAGAGCTGATGGACCGCTACCGCGTGTTCATGAAGCGCTTCGAGCTCTCAGAGGACTTCCAGGCCAAGCTCACGGTTGAGCAGTTGCGCACGCAACTGAGCCAGTTCGGCATCACGCCAGAACAGATGTTCGAGCAGATGAACCTCACCCTCGAGCGGATGAAAGCGCAGCTGGACGCCGAGAGCTGAGTCCCGCCCGTACGATCCACAGCGCATCAGTTCCCTGCGCTCTGACCATGGCGGATCACCCCCAGTCCCTGCCGGCCTGGCTGTCCCGCGGCATGGCCGATCTGTTTCCGGCCGGGGATCCTGCTGATGCCGATCAAGCCCTGGCGGCACGGCTTGCCGCAGCGCAGGCCCAAGGCAGGCCGCTGCGCATCAAGCTCGGCATCGATCCGACCGGCAGCAACATTCATCTGGGCCACAGCATCTTGTTCCGCAAGCTGCGCGCCTTCCAAGACGCTGGCCACACGGCTGTCCTGATCATCGGGGATTTCACCGCTCGCATCGGTGATCCCACGGGTAAAAGCACCACCCGCGTGCAGCTCACCCCAGCAGAAGTGGAGGCCAATGCTGCGACCTACCTGGCGCAGCTGGGCCAGGGCCAACCCAGGGAGAGGGCACTGCTGGACTTCGAAACCCCCGGACGGCTGGAGGTGCGCCGCAACAGCGAGTGGCTGGCTGGTTTGGATCTGCCTGAGGTCATCGCCCTGCTGGGCACCGCCACGGTCGGACAAATGCTGGCCAAGGAGGATTTCGCCAAGCGCTACGGCAGTGGCACCCCGATCGCCCTGCATGAATTCCTCTACCCCCTGCTGCAGGGTTATGACTCGGTGGCTGTGGACGCTGATGTGGAGCTGGGGGGCACTGATCAGAAGTTCAATGTGGCGATGGGCCGCGATCTGCAGCGCCATTTCAACAAGCGGACCCAGTTCGGATTGCTGCTGCCAATTCTGGTCGGCCTCGATGGCGTCCAGAAGATGAGCAAGAGTCTCGGCAACACCGTGGGGCTTGAGGAGGACCCCCTCTCGATGTATTCCAAGCTCGAGAAAGTGGGTGATGGGGCGATCGATGACTACATCACCCTGCTGACCGATTTGGATCTGGCCTCACTGCCCAGCAACCCACGGGAGCGCCAGAAGGCCATGGCGATGGCAGTGACCGCCGGTCGCCACGGCACGGAAGCCGCCGCCAAGGCGCAGGCTGATGCGGCCACCCTGGTGGGCGGGAGTGGTGATGCCGCCGCCGAGGTGCCTGAGGCGTCCCTGGCGCAGGTCAGCTTCCCGGCCAAAGCCTTTTATCTGCTCAGTGCTGTGGGCATCTGTGCCAGCAGCAGCGATGCGCGCCGGCAGATCAAGGGCGGGGCTGTGCGCCTGGAGGGGGAGAAGCTCACCGATCCCAACCAGGAATTCAGCGATGCAGCCCAACTGGAGGGCAAAGTGCTGCAGTTGGGCAAAAAGACCTTCCGGCGCCTGATGGCCTGAAGTCAGAGGCTGCGCAGCACGGCCAAATCCTCCGCATCAAGCGGGGTGGGAACGCCATGGCGCAGCAGCTCGGCAAAGCCCATGTCGTGGCTCAGCACCGTCAGCAGGTAGAGACGCTCCGGGCCTGGATTTTCAAAGTCATGGCGTGCCGCAGCCGGCACCTGGATGAAATCGCCGGTTCCAGCCTTGATGGCCTTGTTGTCGATGTGAAAGATGGCCCGGCCGCGCAGCACGAAATAGAGCTCAGCGGCTCCTTGATGGCTGTGGGGAGGCACGCGGTCGCAGGGGTCGTGGATCTCAACGAACATGCTGAGTTCGCCGCAGGCCTGGGCATCACTGCCAGCAGGGGCATTCAGTAGGGCAAGGCGACAGTGGTCGTTGTCGCTGAAGCGAAACCCCTGCAGCTGCTCTGGGTGGATGATGCTGGCAAGCACAGGGCTTGAGCCCGTCTGATCCCATGCTGATAACCGCCGCAGGGGCGGGCAAGGGGTTGTGGCTCATCGCCGATCGATCGTTCAAGGAGCGCCACTGCTGTGACCACTGCCGCTGAGAGGATCATCGTGGCCCTCGATGGCATGGATCCAGGGCAGGCACTGGAGTTCTGCCGTGCGTTGCAGGGGTTGCGCTGGGTGAAGGTGGGCCTGGAGTTGTTTGTGCAGGCCGGCCCCGCCGTGATCGCTCAGCTGCGGGATCAGGATCTGAGGGTGTTCCTGGACCTCAAGTTCCACGACATCCCCGCCACCATGGCTGGTGCCTGTCGCCGCGCTGCCGGTCTTGGTGCTGAGCTGATCACCGTGCATGCCTGCGCTGGCACTGAAGCGCTTGAGGCCTCCCAGGCAGCTGCGGTTCAAGGGGCTGCGGCTGCTGGCTTGGAGCACCCGACGCTGCTGGCTGTGACCGTGCTCACCAGTTGGCCTCAGCAGCGCTTGCAGCGGGAATTGCAGATTTCCCAGTCCATCGGTGAACGGGTGATCGAGCTGGCGTCCCTGGCTGCAGCGGCTGGAATTGGTGGCTGCGTCTGCTCACCGCAGGAAGCGGCGGTGTTGCGGGCCCGCCATCCCCATCCCTTTGCCCTGGTGACCCCCGGGATCCGCCCGCAAGGCAGTGCTGCAGGAGATCAGGCCCGTGTGATGGGGCCTGCAGCAGCGATTGCCGCTGGTGCCACGCAGCTGGTGATCGGACGGCCGATCAGTCGCGCTGCTGACCCCGGTGCCGCTTTTGCGGCCTGCTGCGCTGAACTCGATCAGGCGGCCATGGGGATCTGCGGTGCCAATTGACCGTAAAGCTGCTCGATAGCGTCAATGTTGCGGTTGAGGGTGTAGCGCTCCAGCACCCGCTGGCGGGCACGTCGACCCAGTTCTGCGGTGAGCAGGGGCTGATCACGCAGCACCGGCAGCAGGGTGCGCAACTGGGTGGTGACCCCCTGGGTGCTGATCACGATGCCGGCGCCGCCGCTGAGCACCTCCCCATCGGCGCCGGCATCAGTGGCGATGCAGGCACAGCCGCTGGCCATCGCTTCCAGCAGCGCTAGGGAGAGACCTTCCACCAGCGAGGGCAGCATGAACACCTCAGCAGCCTGCAGCAGGGCGATGCGGCGCTGCTGATCGGCCTCATAGCCCCACCAGATCAGCGACTCATCGCTGTAGCTGGCCTCCAGGGTGCTGCGCAGGGGGCCATCGCCCACCACCACCAGCACGCAGCCGCTCGGTTTGACCAGCTTCCAGGCCCTCAGCAGGGCTTCCACGTTCTTTTCGGTGGCCAAGCGTCCCATGTAGAGGAAGACGCGCCGCCCCCCGAAGTGCTCCTGCAGGCTGGACACACCCGGTTGCCACTGACCGGGCTCAACGCCGTTGGGGATCACCGCCAAACGCTCATCGGGGACACCGAGTCGGTTAAGCACTTCGGCCTGCAGGTCGGAGAAGACGATCACCCGGTCGTAGCGCGCCAGGGACGGTGCATAGAGCTGGTAGGTGAGCTGCTGCCCGCCGGCGGTGATGTTGCGAACGGCTGCGTCAAAGGGGGGGTGGAAGGTGGCCACCAGCGGCACCCCCAGCTGCTGACAAAGCTCCGGCAGACGGAAATCCAGGGGTGAGAGGGTCAAGCTGGCATGCACCAGATCGGGTTGGATGCGCTCGAGCGACTCCCGCAGCTCCCGGCTCGCCCGCGGCGAAGGGATCGTGTACATCTGCGATTTGACCAGATAGGGCAGGGCCACATCCGGCTGGTTTTCTCCGTCGAGCTCCGGCTCATCGCCAACCTCAGCCTTCAGCAGCCGTCCCAGCTGGGTTGCAGGGGTGTCGAAGTGGATGAAGTGGATCTCATGCCCCCGCTCCCGCAAGGCCGCAGTGGTGGCCAGCCCATAGGAAACGTTCCCGCAGAACGGTGATTTTTTGCCGAGCCAGGCAATCCGCATCAAGTCCTGATGGACCATGGGGGAAAGCTAGCAGTGGTCTTCAACCGCCCTGCCAGGGCCGCTCCAGGCCGGCACCGGCCAGCACCAGCAACGCCAGCAGCAGCAGCACAGGCTTGAGTCCGACGCTGCCCACCAGGGTGCCGGCCAGCACCAACGGCAGACTCAAGGCGATGTTGACCAAATTGTTCTGCAGGCCAAAAACCTTGCCGCGCAGGTGCTCAGGGGTGTCTTCCTGAATCGTTGTCTGAGCCGGGATGCCAAGCAGCGCCGCACCGATGCCGAGCAGGCCGCAGAGCAGCAGGGTGGGCCACAGGCCCGGTCGCAGCTGGGCTAGTAACACCAGAGAAAAACCCATGGTGCCCAGGCCCATCGAGGCGAGCACCTTGCGGCTGAAGCGATGGCCCTGCTGGGCGACCACCACCGCGCCGATGGCCAAGCCCAGACCGCTCATGGCCAGCAGGCTGCCAAAACGCGTGGGTCCCAGCCCCACCACCTGGGAGGCCAGGCTGATGGAGAGCACATACAACGCCGCCAGCAGGCTGTAGAGCAGCACCAGGTGCACCACCGCACCCCGCACGCTGGCCTGGCGGGAGAGAAAGGCCAATCCCTCCTGAAGATCACGCCAGACGCTGTTGTCACTGCCCTGCCGCGGCGGCTCATTGGTGCGCACGAACAGCAGCACAACCGTTGCCAGGCCATAGGCCAGGGGCACCAGGATGAACTCACCGTGGCTGAGTCCGAACTGGGCGGTGAAGCCTGCCAGCAGCTGCATCAGCGGTTCACCAGCGGCAAAACCAACGATCGTTGCCGCCATCGTTGTAGCGGTGTAGAGGGAGTTGGCAGGAAGCAGCAGGGGCTTGTCCACCAGCAGCGGGATCGCTGCCAGCTCGGCTGGGGCAAAGAACTGCGTCAGGCAGGATTCCAGCAGGGTCAGCACCAGCAGACCCCAGTAGCCCCAACTCAGGCCGTGCCAGCTCGGCCCAGGCAGCAGCATCAGGGGAACAGCCAGGGTGATGAGCGTGCGCAGGCCATTGGAGGCCACCATCACGGCTCGCTTGGGCCAGCGGTCGGCCCACACCCCTGCCAGCCCCCCCAGAACGATGGCCGGCAGGGTGTTCGCGGCATAAATGCCCGTGGCCAGCAGCGTGATCCATTGGGCATCGGCGGCAGCGCCGCCAAGGCCTGCGGGCATGGCGCGATTGCCGAGCATCTCCGCTGCATCAGCGAGGGGACCACTGCTCACCCCCGTGCTCTGCGCCCAGGTCTGGGCGATCAGGAACACCATCAAGACGATGTAGAACTTGTCGGCCAGCTGGGAGAAGATCTGCCCCAGCCACAGGAGCCGGAAGCCTGGCAGGGCCAGCACCGCCATCAGGCCATTGGCTTGATCGTTGTGATCCCTCACCCGGACGGTCGCTCGGCTGATGTGGGCCAATCTTGCCCTAACAGCGCCATCGCCCTGGGGCAGCGTCCCAGATGTTCCCGGCACCAGAAGTTGAGCAGATCCAGCAGATGGCGCCAGACCCGTTCGGGTCCCATCAGTTCACCGCCGGCTCGCCGGGGCAACTGCGGGCGGATCAGCCGTTGCAGCAGGGCCAGCTCCGAGGCATTGAGCAGCAGCACCGCCCCGGGCTGACGCCCGCTGCAGAAGCCTTCAGCGGGCAGCAGGCTGCAGCGCCAGCTCCAGTTGCCGATGGGGGGCTGCAGCGGGGAGCCATCGAGCAGATCCACGGCAAGAGGTAACCCCAGACCCGCCAGTTCCAGCAGCTGCACGCTGGTCTGGACTGCAATCGCCAGGGCTTCACAGCGCTGCAGCTCCAGCTGCGGTTGCTCCAGCAGGGCCTCCAGTTGCCCCAGCCGGTGCAGGATCAAGGGGAGCGCCCCCGGCAGGGGTTCGCCTTCTGCGATCAGCAGCTGGGCCAGCTCCAGCAACCACTGGGCTGGAGCCAGCAGCTCAAGACGTTGTCCCAGGCGGCCGTAGCTGTGCAGCACGCTGGCCTGGCGCAGCCGGCCAAGGCTGCGGCCGCGGGCCACCTGGCCCCGCACCAGGGTGAGTCCCCCTGCGGCAGCAAGGCTGCTGCGGGGCCGGCGGGCTCCACTGGCGGCCACCTTCAGCAACCCCTGCTCCTCGGTCAGCAGCACCAGCAAGCGGTCGTTCTCTCCGAGGGGACTGGCGCGCAGGCACAGCCCCTCGAGCGTGCGTTCCCGCGGCTCGGTGCTCATCCCCGCTGGGCTTCAGCGAGGGCCACGCCGCGGCTGGTGCCGAGCCGTTCGGCACCGGCTTGCACCAGTTCGATGGCCTGCTCAAGTGTGCGAATGCCTCCAGACGCCTTGACGCGCGCGCGGCCCGCCGCCAGCTGGTGCAGACGCCGCACCAGCTGCGCATTGGCTGGATCGCCATAGCCGCTGCCGGTTTTGAGAAAGGCCACACCGGCATCAAGGCCCACCTCCACCAAGGTCTCCAGCTGCTCGACTGTGAGTTGGTCGGCTTCCAAGATCAGCTTCAGCGGCAGGCCGAGCTCCACCACCTGGGCGATCTGGTCATGCAGGGCCGTCAGTTCTCCATCAAGCAGTAGGGCGAAGTCGGGCACCAGATCGAGCTCATCGGCACCTGCCTCCACCGCCCATTCCGCTTCCGCCCGCTTGATCGAGCTATCGCAGGCGCCAAACGGAAAGCCCACCACGCTGATCAGCTTCACAGAACCGCGTGCCCCAAGCCAGCGCCTGGCTTGGGGCATCCAGCGTGAGGCCAGGCAGACACCGGCAAAGCCGTGATGCAAGGCCTCGCTGCAGCAGCGTTCAACCGCTTCAGCGCCCAGCCGCGGCTGCAGCAGGGCGTGATCAATCAGCGGCGCGAGATCAGGGATCTCGGCGGGATCGCCAGCTGGGTGCACACCATCATTCGCGGGCCTGAATCACACCGTATCCGCCGTGGTTGCGTTGGTACACCACCTGCAGGGTGTTGGTCTCCTTGTCGCGGAAGAGATAGAAGTCGTGGTCGATCACTTGGAGTTGGTGGATCGCATCCTCCACGCTCATCGGTGGCATGGCGAAATACTTGCGCCGCACCACTGGAGCTGGCAGTTCAGGCTGGCGGCCGTTGAGCAGGTCACCCTGCATCGGCATCATTTCCGGCTCTGGTGCGACAGCGCTGTGGCCGTGGTGGTGGCCGTTGTGATGACCCTGGCGGCGGTCCTTATGGCGCTGCAGCTGTCGTGCCAGCTTCCCGGCAACCATATCGATGCTGGCGTACAGGTTTTCGCTGCGCTCCTGGGCGCGGATCACCGTGCCGCTGGCAAAGAGGGTCACCTCCGCGGTTTGCTGCGGCACCCGTGGATTGCGAGCCACCGAGAGATGAACGTCTGCTTCCTGCACCATGCCGTTGAAGTGATTCACCGCCCGCGAGAGTTTGGTTTCGGTGTAATCCCGCAGCGCAGATGTCACATCCAGGTTGCGGCCATGGATCAGAAGCTTCATACAGGGACCTCCCGGTGTCCTGTTGGGTTGAATTCAATGTATTGACTGCAGCATGAATCGGGTATTGCCAGATGCATTCCTTTGTGCTCTGGGCAGAGAAATTTCCCTGCCCCAGGCCTGGCAATGGCAGCGCCGCTGGCAGCAGCGCCTGCTGGACGCAGCGTCAGATGGGGGGCCAGCACCGCCGGAACTGGTGCTGCTGCTGCAACATCCCGCTTGCTACACAATTGGCCGCGGGGCTGATCTTGCCCACCTGCATTTCGATCCTGAGGATCCGCCTGCACCGTTGTTCAGGCTCGATCGAGGCGGCGAGGTGACCCATCACCTGCCCGGTCAGCTGGTGGTCTATCCGGTGCTGGATTTGCGACGTCATCGCTGCGACCTGCATTGGTATCTGCGCCAACTGGAGGGGGTGGTGCTGGATCTGCTTCAACAGCTGGGTCTTCAGGGAGAGCGCCGTGAGGGCCTCACCGGTGTCTGGCTGGATGGCTGCAAGGTGGCCGCCATCGGGGTCGGGGCCAAACGGTGGGTGACCCAGCACGGCCTGGCCCTCAACGTCAGCTGCCCGCTGGCAGGGTTTGATGCCATCCGCCCCTGCGGACTGCAGTTGCCAGTGGGCTCACTGGTGCAGTGGCAAGCGGAGCTGACCGTGGCGGCGTTGCAGCAACCGCTTGCCGAGGCGTTAACGGCTCGTTTGGGCTGGTGTGATGTGCAATGGATCAACGAGCAGACTCTGCTCAGTGAAATCGGTTCAGATGGCTGAGGCCTGGGTGCGCTGGCAGGGCGATCGCGGGGACCAGCGTGCTCTGGCGGATCAACCCGATTGGGTTGATCTGCAAGGGATTGATGGCCTTTGGCCCCGCCTGGCTCGCGCCCACGGTTCCTCCCCGGCTCTGGACATGGCCCATGGGCCTGCTCCGGAGCAGCTCAGCTTTGAGCAGTTGGATCAGCGCATTGCCGTAGTGGCAGCTGCCCTGGCGCGCCACGGCATTGGCAGTAGTGATGTGGTGGCTCTGTTTGCCGAGAACGGTCCGCGTTGGTTGGCGGTGGATCAAGGCTTGATGCGTCTCGGTGCCGCAGCCGCTGTGCGCGGCAGCAATGCGCCCATCGAGGAGTTGGCCTTCATCCTCCAGGACTGCGGCGCCAAGGCCCTGGTCCTGGAGGATCCCAGCCTGCTGGAGCCGTTGCGTGATGGTGGTGCGCTGGCGGGACTCCAGTTCGTGTTGCTGCTGCATGGCCAGCCCCGTATGGGACTGACGGCTGTGACTCAGCTGAGCTGGGAGAGCTTGATGGCTTCAGCCGCAGCGGTGCCGCCGCGGCGTGAACCCTATGAAGGACCTGACAGCCGTATTGCCACCATCCTTTACACCTCCGGCACCACGGGCAGGCCCAAGGGTGTGCCCCTGAGTCAGGCCAACCTGCTGCATCAAGTGCGCACCTTGGGGGTGGCTGTCTCCCCCCGTCCTGGTGAGCGGGTCCTCAGCGTGCTGCCGATCTGGCATGCCTACGAGCGCAGTGCGGGTTACCTGCTGCTCTCCAGGGGCTGCTGCCAGAGCTACACCAATCTGCGCCAGTTCAAAGCGGATCTGCAGCGGGTACGACCCCACTATCTGATCAGCGTGCCCCGGCTCTGGGAGGCTCTCCATAGCGGTTTTCTCAATGCCCTCGATGGCATGCCCAAGGCCAAGCGGCTGCTGATTTCTTCCGCTCTGGCGCTCTGCGAGCGCCACGCCCGCAGCTGGCGTGCCTGGCGTGATCTGCTGGACCATCCCGCCAGCGCTGCTGAGCGCCTGATGGGTCTGCTGATGGCCGCGCTGACAGCGCCTGTGGCCTGGTTGGCCGGCAGGGTGCTGTGGCCCGCGGTGCGCCTTCAGCTCGCCGGTGGACGACTGGGCACGGCCATCAGTGGCGGTGGGGCCTTGCCGCGTCACATCGATGGCTTTTTTGAGGCGATTGGCATTGAGTTGCTGGTGGGGTACGGCCTGACGGAAACCAGTCCAGTGCTGAGTTGTCGCCGCCGCTGGGCCAACCGCCGCGGCAGTGCCGGACGCCCCCTGCCCGGCACCGAGCTGCGCATTGTTGAGCCTGAAAGCCGCCGCACCCTGGCCATGGGGGAACAAGGCCTGGTGCTGGCCCGTGGTCCCCAGGTCATGGCCGGTTATTTCCACAGGCCTGAGGCCACGGCCGCTGCCCTTGATGGTGAGGGCTGGTTCAACACTGGCGATCTGGGCCGGCTGATGGCTGATGGCTCGCTGTTCCTGACCGGCCGAGCCAAGGACACCATCGTGCTCAGCAGCGGCGAGAACATCGAACCGGGTCCCCTGGAAGATGAATTGGCCTCCAGCGACCTGGTGGAGCAGGTGATGCTCGTCGGGCAGGACCGCCGCCAGTTGGGGGCCCTGGTGGTGCCGCGGCATGAGGCGCTGGCTTGCTTGGCGGCAGAGCAGGGGCTGGTGGTGCCTGCCAGCTGGCCCGATGATTCACCGGCTGGTGCGGATGCTGCCCTGCGCAAGCTCCTCACCAGCAGGCTCAATCGGATGCTGGCCGCGCGCACCGGCGCGCGAGCGGATGAACGACTCGCCGGTGTGGCCCTGGTGGCGGGCTTCAGCATTGAGAACGGTCTGCTGACCCAGACCCTGAAGCAGCGCCGTGATCGCATCAGCAGCCGCGATGCTGCGTCAATTGATGCCATCTACACCCTGGGGTGATGCAGGCGGTTGACCAGTCGATCCGCGGCTGACAGTCTTGGGCGCCGTTCCCTGGATTCATGGCCGATCAGCTGACCATCAAACGCAACATCACCGTTCAGGCCGTGGTCACCCCGACCTGGAAGGAGGAAGCTGAGCGCGAGACCAGCCAGGCCATCACCAACACCGACCAGCAATTGGCGCAGCTGGAGCAGGAAGGTCAGCAGGTGATCGAGGAGATCCGCCGCCAGAGCGCCAACCCCTTGGATCCCCGCATCCAGGAGCAGGTGGCTGGTGTGCAGCAGCAGGTGGCCTCCAAGCGTGCCGAGCTCGAGGAGCAGAAGCGCAACCTGCTTGAGCAGCAGTCCGCCATCCAGGGGCTCGCCATGGACGACATCGTCGAGCAAGGGCAGATCGAAAGCACCTGCACCATCGCTGTGGGCGAGAACATCGTGCAGAAGCTGCAGGCCTCGATCGTGGTCAAGGACGGCGTGGTGCAGTCCATCAGCGAAGGCGCCTGAGACCGGCTGGGGCCTGGGGATAAGATCCCCAGACCCTTGTTCGGAAGCGGCTGATGGCCACCTTCGAGATCTTCATGCCCGCCCTCAGCTCCACGATGACGGAGGGGAAGATCGTTGAGTGGCTCAAGCAGCCAGGCGACCGTGTCGAGCGCGGCGAATCGGTGCTGGTGGTCGAATCCGATAAGGCCGATATGGATGTGGAGTCCTTTGAAGCGGGCTTTCTCGGTGCGGTGCTCCTGCCTGCTGGCGGCACGGCGCCGGTTGGAGAAACCATTGGTCTGGTGGTGGAAACAGAAGCCGAGCTCGCTGAGCTCAAGGCCAACGGACCGGCTGTCCAACCCGCGGCCCAAGCCCCAGCGCCAACGCCAGCTCCAGCAGCGGAGGCACCCGCCGCGCCTGCCCCAGCGCCTGTTCCCTCAGCAGCACCAGCAGCGGTTGCTCCTGTGGCGGCACCGGCCGTCAGCAGCAACGGCGGCCGCGTCGTGGCCAGTCCGCGGGCCAAGAAGCTTGCCCAGCAGCTGGGCGTCAAGTTGGAGGGTCTGGTGGGCAGCGGTCCCCACGGCCGTTTGATTGCCGCTGATATCGAACGGGCTGCCGGCCGCACCCCCTCCGCACCCGCTGCTGTCCAGGCTGGATCGGCCCCTGCAGCGGCTTCCGCTGCTGCAACGCCGGCTGCCCAGCCCCTCCCAGCAGCGGTGATGCCGCCGGTGGCGCCAGGCGAGACCTTGCCTTTCACCACCTTGCAGCAGGCGGTCAATCGCAACATGGTGGCCAGCCTGGCGGTGCCCACCTTCCGTGTGGGCTACACCATCACCACCGACAAGCTCGATGCTTTCTACAAGCAGGTCAAGCCCAAGGGGGTGACGATGACGGCGCTGCTTGCCAAGGCCGTTGCCAGTGCCTTAGCCCGTCACCCCCGCGTCAATGCCGCCTACAGCGATGCCGGAATCGTGTACCCCACCGGCATCAACGTCGCTGTGGCCGTGGCCATGGAAGACGGCGGTCTTGTGACTCCGGTGCTGGCGCAAGCCGATCGCAATGATCTCTACAGCCTCTCCCGCGGTTGGGCCGATCTGGTGGCCCGGGCCCGCAGCAAGCAGCTCAAGCCTGAGGAGTACAGCACCGGCACCTTCACGCTCTCGAATCTGGGGATGTTCGGAGTGGATCGTTTCGATGCCATCCTTCCCCCTGGCACCGGGGCGATTCTGGCGGTCGGTGCCTCTCGGCCCGTGGTGGTGGCCAATGCCGACGGCTCCATCGCCGTCAAGCGTCAGATGCAGGTGAACCTCACGGCTGATCACCGCGTGATCTACGGCGCTGATTCAGCGGGCTTCCTCAAGGAGTTGGCACAGATCATCGAAACCCAGCCTGAAAGCCTGGCCCTCTGATCGACAGCGCAGGCTGCCGATTTCACGCTTGCAGCGCACTCTGAGGTGGTGATTGCGGCTGCACGGTGCGTCTGATTTCCGCGTTGCTGGGCCGTCCCTTGGCCCGTGCCAGTGAGGCCACCGAACGGCTGCCCAATCTTCAGGCTCTGCCGATCCTCTCCTCCGATGCCCTCTCCTCGGTGGCTTATGCCACCGAGGCCATGCTCGGGGTGCTCATTCTTGGCGGCAGCCAGGCCCTGGGGCTGTCGCTGCCGATCACCCTGGCGATCACGCTTTTGATCGCCATTGTGGTGCTCTCCTACCGCCAGGCGATTGCGGCCTACCCCAACGGCGGTGGCTCCTATGTGGTGGCCAGGGACAACCTCGGCCCAGGGATCGCCCTGGTGGCAGCAGCGGCGCTGCTGATCGACTACACCCTCACGGCCGCGGTGAGCCTGATGGCCGGCACGCAGGCCCTGACGTCGATGCTGCCGGCGCTGACGCCCCATGCCGTTCCCTTTGCCCTGCTGCTGCTGCTGGTGGTGGGCTGGGCCAATTTGCGGGGCCTCAAGGAGGCTGGCCGTCTGTTTGCCATCCCCACCTACGCCTTTGTGGTGATGGTGGTGCTGCTGAGCGTCGCTGGCCTCAAGGACCTGACCTTCCATCACGGCTTTGTGCCCGATGCACCGCCGGTGGTTCAGGCCGTTCAGCCCCTGGGCTGGTTCCTGATCCTGCGGGCTTTCAGCTCGGGATGCTCTGCCATGACCGGCATTGAAGCCATCGCCAATGGGGTCAAGGTGTTCCGTGAGCCGGCAGCGCGTAATGCCCGGCTCACCTTGCTGGTGATGGGCGTGCTGCTGGCGGCGATGTTCCTTGCCATCAGCGCTCTGGGATTCATGTACGGCATCGCGCCCGATGCGCAGATGACCGTCACCGCTCAGATTGGCCAGCGGGTCTTTGGCGAAGGCAGTGTGCTGCTCTGGGCCCTGCAGATCGCGACGCTGCTGATTCTGGTGCTGGCGGCCAACACCGCCTTCTCGGGTTTCCCGCGCCTGGCGGCGATGCTTGCCGATGATCACTGCCTGCCGCTGCAGATGCGCTGGCAGGGGGACCGCTTGGTTTACCAGAACGGCATTGGTGTGCTGCTGGCTGTTACCGCCCTGATCATCGTGATCTGCCAGGGGGACACCACCGTGGCGGTGAATCTTTATGCCCTGGGGGTGTTCACGGCGTTCACCCTCTCGCAGCTGGGCTTGGTGATGCGCTGGTGGCGGCTCAAGAGCACGGGCTGGATCGGACGGCTGCTGATGAATGCCGCCGGATCACTCGCCACCTTCGCTGTGCTGCTGGTGATTGTGATCAGCAAATTCGATGAGGGTGCCTGGACGGTGATGATCGCTATCCCTGTGCTGGTGGGCGGGCTTCTGCGGATCCGGCGGCGCTATCGCAACGTCTACCGGGCCATGGCTCCGCCCCGCGATCTGCAGCCGCTGCTGTTGCCCCAGCGCCAGCAGCCCCTGGGTAACCACTGCATTGTCTATGTCCCCGGCATCACCAACCCTTTGATGGAAGCGGTGCGGTACGCCTGCACCATCGCTGATTCGGTGGATGTGGTCGCTGTGGTGGAGAACCCGGAGGACGGCGAGCCCCTGCAACAGAAGTGGCGGCAGCTCTTGGGCACGGGGCCTGATGTGCCGGCTCTTGTGGTGCTGCCCAGCCCCTACAGCTCCTTGATCGATCCGTTTTGCGATTACGTGATGGAGCGCGAGGCCCAGCATCCTGAGCGCAACACCACGGTGGTGATGCCGATGGTGATCCCCCGCGACCGCCTGGACGGACTTCTGCTGAACCAGCGAGCCGTCAGTCTTTACAAGGAGCTGTCCAGCGACCACAGCCGGGTGTTCTGCGTGGTGCGCAGCTTCATCGGTTAGGAGGGTCAGATCCCTCCCTGTCCTGTCACGCCCGGTGGCTGACCCGCGCGATTCGCAGCTGAGCTCCTACGACTACTGCTTGCCGGAGACCTCGATTGCCCAACGGCCGGTTGAACCGCGCCACGCCGCCCGGATGCTGATGGTGGAGCCGGACGGCTGCAGCGATGGCGTGGTCTGGGACCTGCTGGAGCAGCTGCAGCCTGGTGATCTGCTTGTGGTCAACGACACCCGGGTGTTGCGAGCACGCCTGAAGATCCGCCGCGCCTCTGGAGGCATCGGTGAGCTGCTGGTGCTGGAACCCCGTGGCGGCGGCTGCTGGCTCTGCCTAGCCAGACCCGCCAAGCGCCTGCGCAGCGGGGATGAGCTGGTGTTGATCGCTGATGCTCAGCCACCGTTGACGCTCAAGGTTGTGGGGGTCGATGAGGCCAGCGGTGGCCGGCTGATTCAGTTCCCGCCCGAGCTGGCGGATGCCGCCAGCCTGGAGCCGTTGCTGCTGCGCTACGGCTCGATGCCCCTGCCGCCTTACATCCATCAGCAGGAAGCATCTGATAACGATCGCTACCAGACCTGTTTTGCTGCCCGACCCGGGGCGGTGGCTGCTCCCACGGCGGGTCTGCATCTGAGCCAGGAGCTGCTGCAGGCCCTGGCACGCAAGGGTGTGGAGCAGGCCATGGTCACCCTCCATGTGGGCTTGGGCACCTTTCGACCGCTGGAGACGGAAGATCTCAGCAATCTGGAGCTGCACAGTGAATGGGTGGAGGTCACACCGGAGCTGGTGCAGGCCGTGCAGGCCTGCCAACAGCGTGGCGGGCGAGTGATTGCTGTGGGGACCACCTCGGTGCGGAGTCTGGAGGGCGTGGCTGCTCTGCATGGGGGCGTGCTGCAACCATTCCGCGGCGAGGTGAATCTGGTGATCCAGCCCGGCTTCCGTTTTGCAGTGGTCCAGGGCTTGCTCACCAACTTTCACCTGCCCCGCAGTTCGCTGCTGCTGCTAGTCAGTGCCCTGATCGGGCGCGAGCGGCTGCTGTCCCTCTACTGCCATGCCATTGAGAACGGCTACCGCTTCTATTCCTATGGCGATGCGATGTGGATTGCACCCCAGGCGGTCCGGCTGCGTTGAGCGAAACCTGCTCTGGTCCGTCTCACCAGTGATCAGGCATGATTCAAATGTTGGGAATCGCCATGCTGCTGAGCATCCTTACCGGCTTTGCCGCCGGTGCTGTTCACGTGGTGAGCGGAGCGGATCACTTGGTGGCCATGGCGCCATCGTCGGTTCATCAGCCTGGTCTGGCCCTGCGCCGCGGCCTCACCTGGGGCCTGGGTCATTCAACCGGGGTGGTGCTGTTGGCTCTGCTCGCCATCTTGATCAAGGATCTCAATCACATTGAGACGCTCTCAAGCTGGGCTGAACTGCTGGTCGGGGCATCCCTTTTGGTGGTGGGGGTCTTGGCGATCCGCACGGCGCTCGGCCTTGATATCCATACCCATCGCCATGCTCATCAAGGCGGTGAATCGCACGAGCATCTGCATCTGCATGTCCGGGGCGGCGATCAGCAGCATCGCTGGCATGCCCACACCGCCACCGGGCTTGGTCTGCTCCACGGCCTTGCCGGAGCAGGACACCTGATGGCGGTGATTCCAGCACTGGCCCTGCCCCCTCTTGGGGCCTTCGCCTATCTGGTGGCCTATCTGATCGGTTCGCTGGCCTCGATGACCGCTGTGGTGCTGCTGATGGCAGCGGCCAGTGTCAGCCTGGGGCGCCGCTGGCTGCCCACCTTGGTGGGGCTGGCAGGGGGGCTCTCGATCGCCACCGGCCTCTATTGGTTGCAGAACATCAGCCTGGCCTGAGCCTGGAGGCTGCAGGAGCGATGGCTGTCACCACCGCCATCACCAGGGCATCTGGAATCACACCGAAATGGCGGCTGTCGGTGCTGGCTGCGGGGTTGTCGCCCAGCACCCACCAACCATCGGCGCAGCGCTTGGAGAGGCGCTTGATCAGCAGCTGCTCATCGAGCGGATGCCGGGCCAGAACAATGTCTCCTGGACGCAGCTGATCGGCGCGGCAGGGACGCGCAATCACGCGATCGCCATGACAAAGGCCTGGAAACATGGAATCGCCGTCAACACGGGCGTGTCGACGGCGACCCAGAAGCACCAGAGCCAGGGAGATCAAGCCCGCTGGCGGCAGTGAGTGGCGCTGATCAGCTGGCTGTGACCCAGGCGTCACTGCGACCCTTGGAGGACCAGAACATGGTGTGGATCTTTTCCACGGCCTGCATCAGCTCTTCTGCTTTGGCCTGATCGATGTTCACTTTGCAGGCGCTGCAGAGCTTGGCGGCCTTCCAGAAGGTGTCGTGCAGCTCGGGGAAGGTGGCCAGGTGCTCAGGCTTGAAGTAGTCAGTCCAGAGGATCAGCAGCTCTTCCTTGGTTTCCTGAGCCTGCTCCTCCTTGACGGCGACGTAGCGCGAGAAGGTGTTGTTGTAGGTGGCCCAAGCTGCAGCATCGTTGCCCTCGGGGGGGGCCAGAGCCAGCAGCTTTTTGGTCATTGACAGCACGGCTTCCGCAGCCACCCGCGCAGAAGCGGGGTCATAGACACCGCAAGGCCCGTCGCAGTGGGCAGCAGCTTGCGTCGCCGGGAGCTGATGAAGGATCCGCTGAACAACTGAACGCAGCATCTTTCGGGTATGAAAAACCTGGTATCACCCTAACCGTGAGGCCCTTTCCCACGGGGTCAAGAGAGGGTTAACGGCTTTCCACGGTGACCAGTTCGACCTCAAACACGAGGGTTTCGTTGGGGCCGATCACACCACCAGCTCCACGGGAGCCGTAGGCCAGATCGGGGGGGATCACCAGCTTGCGCTTGCCCCCTTCTTTCATGCCAACAACGCCCTCATCCCAGCCGCGAATCACTCGGCCGCCGCCGAGGGGGAAGGTGAACACCTGATTGCGGCGGTAGCTGCTGTCGAATTCGCGGCCGTTCGTGAGGGTGCCGCGGTAATTCACCGAGACCGTGTCGCCGGTTTTGGCCTCCGTGCCGCTGCCAATGCTCAGGTCTGTGATCTTGAGGCCTGAGGGGGTGATGCGTTCCTTGGAGGCGATGATCTCGCCGCCGAGTAGATCAGCAGCAGAACCCTGCGCGATCAGCTCGCCTTGATCCGGCGCCATGGCAAAAAGACGGGGATTCGGGTCGTTCGGGTCCAGCTCCGTTGGCGGTGCAGCGGGGTTGAGCGCTGCGCCCGTGCGCACCTCCGGCGGTGGAGGGGCGATTGTGGAGCTGGCCTGGGCGGGGGTGGGAGCCACGATCTGGCTCACCAGGGCCAGCATCAAGCAGCCCAGGCAAACGCCGGCGCTGATCAGGATCTCGCGCATCTCAGTTGCAGCGGAACGGCCCGTATTCTCTCAGCGCAGCTCACCATCTGAACGCTGCTGACGCAGCTGCTGCTCGAGCCGGTCGATACGGCCGCGCAATTCATCAACCTCGCGCTGCCGCGCCAGACCCATGTCCTGCAGCAGGTGATTGACGTTGCGCTCCAGTTGTCGCTCGGCTTGCTTTTCCGCCTCGGGGTTGTCGCCGCGCAAGGCACCACTGACTTCATCGATCAGCGTGGCGGCCTGACTGGCATCGATGCGGCCACTGCTGACCCAGCCTTGGATGACCAGCTTGAGACGATCGGCCACCACGTTGGTGGTGCCCAAGCCGCGGACCAGCAACTGCTGTAGCGGGTTGGCGGAGTCCATCAATCAGCAGGCAACAACGCTTGTGGTCTAACGGCTCTGGTTGAGCTTGACGACCAGATGGCGGCCGGGTTCCATCACCAGCCAGCCCTCATCGCGCAGCTGACCGATGAAACGGGTGACGGTGACACGGGTGGTGCCAAGGGCACTGGCTAGTTCCTGATGGGTCAGACGCACGCTGATGCGGATACCGTTCTCACACGGTTGGCCGTAATCGCGGGCCATCAGCTCGAGGAAGCCGCGCAGCCGCTCTTCCACACGGCGCAGGCCCATCAGCGCCAGGAGGGATTCGGCTTGCCGGTAGCGGCGAGCCATCGCCATCAGCATGGCCCCGCTGAGATCGGGATTGGTGCTCAGTTCGTCCCAGCGCAGGCAGAGCAGGTCACTGTCAGCCAGGGTCACCGCTTCGTAGGGCTCCACCTGACTGAGGGGTTCGCCGAAGGGTTCGTTGGGGCCCACAAGGCCCAGCAGCGCTTCATCACCGCTCATATAAGAGGTGACAAGCTTGGTCATGCCACGCACCACCAGCCAGACGTGATCCTTGAGCAGGGGCACCGGGCTGCCAGCGGCCATGGTGACCAGGTTGCGGTTCTGGAAGCTGCTCTCCAGAAGATCCCGCAATTCAAGATTGTTGGGACTCGCGTCGCGGTGTGGGCTGGCAACCATGGCCGAATGCATCGGACGACATGACGAATGTATGAAGCATCACCACCACCAGGGGCTAAGGGGCGGAGGTCATTCGCTTAAGGATTGGCTAACAATTCGATTTCGGCCGTTTCTGCTACCGATCGCCGCCGGCGCTCTTGCCGGTCTTGCTCTGCCTCCCCTGGGCTGGCCCTGGTTGCTCTGGCTGGCTTTGGTGCCCCTATGGAGCTGCGGGGCCAGGGGTGGGGCGTTGTGGGGTGGCTTTGCGGTGCTGCTCAGCCACCGTTGGCTCCTGGCTCTCCATCCCCTGGATTGGGTCGGGGTGCCGTCGCTGCTGAGTTTGCCCCTGGCGCTGCTGCTGCTGGGGATCTGTGCCGGTGCCGGCGCAGCCCTGGTCGCCACGTGGTGTGTCCTGGTTCAACGGCTCGAGCCGCGCCGCTGGTCCACCGCTCTGCTGGCGTCGGTGCTGTGGGGGCTGATGGAGTTGTTGCTGGCCAAGGGGCCGCTGTTCTGGATCGGCCTCAGCGCTGTGGTGTTGCCTGGTGATCGTCTGCTGGCTGCTCTGGCTCAGATCGGGGGGCCGCCCCTGCTAACGGCCCTGCAGCTCGTCCTGGCCTGGCTGCTGTGGCGGCGACGTTGGGCGCTGTTCGTGCTGCTGCTGGTGCTGAGCCATGGCCTGGGGGGGTGGTTGCTCAGCCAGACCGTGCCGGCCGCTGGGGCGGGGCAGCCCCTGCAGCTGGTGAGCGTCCAGCCAGCCTTGCCCACCCGCGAGAAGTTCAGCGTTGCCCAGCAACTGCAGCAACGACGCTTGCTGCAGCAGGGCTTCTCCGTTGCTGCGGCCCAGGCGGCTGATGCTGTGGTGTTGCCTGAAGGCTCCCTGCCTTTGGGGGAAACCCTCGAGCCACCAGCGGCGGTGGAGCTTCTCAGTGGCGGCTTTCGGCGCGTTGGACCAGAGGAGCGCAGCAGTGTGCTGTGGTTCCCCGCTGATGCCTCGAAGCATCGGCGCGGCCTGGACAAACACCGCCTGGTGCCGCTGGGGGAATGGGTGCCCGGTGGCCATTGGAGCGGCTTGTCGGCGGTTGGTGGCCTGACCCCCGGCGATGCGGATCGTCTGCTGGCGCTGCCTCCCCCGCTCGGACCGCTGGCTGTTGCCATCTGCTACGAGCTCAGCGATGCCGAGGCCCTCGCGCGGGCCATCCGCGGGGGTGCTGACTGGATTCTGACGGTGGCCAACCTCGATCCCTATCCAGCTCAGCTGCAACAGCAGTTCTTGATGCAGGCCCAGTTGCGCGCTCTTGAGAGTCGCCGCTGGCTGCTCAGTGTGGCCAACACCGGGCCGACGGCGGTGATCAATCCCCGGGGGCAACAGCTGCAGGCGCTTGTCCCCAACCGGCCGCAGCTGGGGCTGATGCAACTGTGGCGGCGCGGTGATCGCACGCTGTGGGTGCGCTGGGGTGCCTCGCCGTCGTTGCTGGTCTTGGCGGGGGCAGTGCTGTGGCGGCTGTTGGCCAGACCCTTAAGGGCAACTTGATTTTTTAGCGAGCAATGGATATCGACTTAGCGTTTTTAAAGAACTTCTCGGTTTCTGTGAAAGCAACATCGCAGCAGGAAGGCACGTTTGAAATCACCATGACCTCCGAGGAGGTCGCCACGTTGGTGGATCTCTGTTACGCCGCTGCTGCTTCTGACCTGATCTCGCGGCGGCGCGACAGTCAGCAACGGGTGAATCGCTTTCTTGATGATGTGCATTGCAATCTGTTTGACGGTGCTCAGCAGTTCTGGCAACAGCGCAGCCGCAGCACGGCGGCTTGAGTGTTGCTAACGCTTGGGCCTGGCTTCTGTTTGCTCAGCGATGTGTCTGATTGGCCTGCTCGGTCTGATCGCCCCCCGGGTGGTGTTTCTGTTGCTCTGGCTCTTCACACCAGCCTTTGTGTTGCTTCCCTTTAGGGGGCTCTGGTTGGTTCCCCTTCTGGGGCTCATCCTGCTGCCCACCACCACGCTGGCCTACTGCTGGGCGTTCACGTTGGGGGGGGTGAGCAGCTTCAGTGGAATCTTTGTGCTTGCGGTGGGTCTGCTGATTGATCTTGGTTTGCTCGGAGCGGGTCGCGGAGCCGCCCGCCGCTGATCAGCGCCGTCGTTGCCAGATGAAATACAGCACCAGGCTCAGGGCCAGCCATGGCAGCAGTGGCCTGAGCACAACCGCAACGACAACCACGGCCAGGGCGCTCCAGCCAATGCGCTGCGTGATGGTCTTGGCTTCTGCGCTCATGTAGCGCCAACGCGGCAGAAGGGGCATGGCAGCTGAAATGCTTGCTCGAGGTTGGCGGGTGTCAAACCAGGGGTAGATGACAGCCCGAGGATGCCTTGATATTAAAAAGCCCCGCCATGGCAGGGCACGATCATCCACGAGCCTTGATGGATCAGTGCCAGTTTCTGACCATTTCAGCGTGCGTGATTCTGCAGTCGCTTGGTGTGGGTCTGATGGCGGCTGGCGCCATCAGGGCGGCTTCGAAACGTTCAACCCAACCAGCCTTCTCAGCCGGCTTGCGGGCAACAACAAATGTGTTGCCGTTGAAATAAAGAGAGGTCATCGAGTCACCTCACTTGGCGTAAGCGATGCCGCGATACGTCAGGGCAGGACGATTGGACGTGGTGGTGGCGCCTTTGCATGGGGCGTACTGCTGGCCGCGGTAGGTCAGGGTCATCTCAGGTTTCCTCAGATATCCAGGTCCCCGTTCCATGGCCTGGAGGTCTGCGCTCTCCGCAACGGAGAGTGAACGTGCTGGTAGCAATCGCTACAAGCTCTTTGTAGCGGCCTGCCCGCATGCTCAGTCGTTCAGGCGGATACAAAGGGATCGTTTTGCCCACTCCGGCAGATTCTGTTG
>CAJWYF010000012.1 GCA_913049535.1 uncultured Synechococcus sp. | reverse complement strand
CTGATCTTCCAATACGCCTCCTTCAACAACAGCCGCAGCCTTCACTTCTTCCTGGGCGCCTGGCCTGTCGTTGGCATCTGGTTCACCTCCATGGGCATCAGCACCATGGCCTTCAACCTGAACGGCTTCAACTTCAACCAGTCCATCCTTGATTCTCAAGGCAAGGTGATCAACACCTGGGCTGATGTGCTCAACCGTGCCAATCTCGGCATGGAGGTGATGCACGAGCGCAACGCTCACAACTTCCCCCTCGACCTGGCCACCACCGAGAGCGCCCCTGTGGCCCTCCAGGCACCCGCCATCGGCTGAGGCAGAAGTCCTTCAACGCGGATTCAGCTCAGCTGAACCGGAACGCCCCCTCCTCGGAGGGGGCTTTTTCATGCTCCCGCCGCCACCACCTGATTCCACCATTGCGGGATGCGCTCAACGGAGCCATACCAGGTGCTGCCAAACAAACCGCCATGGGCGGTGTCATGGAGTTCCACTGCTCTTGCACCTTTGAGCAACGCGGAGTCCACGGGCACCAGACCGTCGCCACTGACCTCACCCTCACCAGCGATCTGCTTGTAAGAGCGCCGTGCTGAGCGACGGGCAAAGCCTGTGGCCATCGCTCCTTCCAGGTCCAGCCGTCCTGCCACGGCGATGTAGTCGACGCCGGAGCAGGCACAGCCAGGCAGGATCTGATCCACCATGGCCCGTAGGGGTGTGGCGCGCTTGGCCTGGTGAGGACTGCCCAGGGTGATGAGGCGATTGCAGTGACGCTGACCATTGAGGCTGGCGCCAGTCAGGCCCTTCTCGGCCAGGTAGAGGCGCAGCATCACCCCGCCTGAGCTGTGACCGATCAACGTCACCTGATCAGAACCGCTGCTTTCAAGCACCTGCTCCACCAGAGCATCGGTGCGTTGCAGCAGACGTCTCCAGCCTTGGGCCCAGCTGGTCAGCAACCAGTCACCACGACTGGCGTGAACAACGCTGGCATCGATACCCCTCTCGCGCCCCAGCCAGTCCGCCAGCGGCTGGTATGCCTCATCGGTGATCAGAAAGCCGCCCAGGATCACGACCGGCTGGCATGGGTTGACCATCACCCGGTGGCCCGATTCAGGCGGCTTCAATGGCAGCAGCTTCGCCGTCACCGTCGCCGCCGCTCGTGTTACCGATCACCACGCGCAACAACAGTGGTGCCAGGAATGTCGTGCCAATCACCATCAGCAGAATGGCGGCCTCGAGGGAGGGGTTGAGCAGCTTGGCCTGGGTCCCCAGGCCGAGGAAGATCAGACCCACCTCCCCACGGGGCATCATCCCCAGGCCCACCACCAGACGGTTGGTGGGTTGCTTGCTGAGGAAGCCCCATCCAGCGGCCACCTTGCCGAAGATCGCGACCACCACCAGGAAGCCGGCCATCACCAGAGCAGCGCGGCTGCTGGGATCGGAAGGATTGATGACCGAGAGGTCCATGCCGGCGCCCACCAGCACAAAGAAGATGGTGGCGAACAGCGTGACGATCGGCAGCACGGAGGCCTGAATCGCCTTGTTGTGTTTTGAGCTGCTGAGGATCAGGCCCGCCGCGAAGGCGCCAAGGGCTGCCTCCAGGCCGATGGCCGTGGCGGCAAAGCAGCTCAAGGCCAGGATCACAAAGGAGGCCACCAGCACTTCACCCGGCGCCTTGAGTTGATCGATCAGCCAGTCAAACGCCGGTGCAGCGGTGCGGCTGAGCCCGATGGCGGCAATGACGAACACAGCAGCGGCCGCCACCAGCTTGATGATGGGGCCGATCTCGATGGCCCCGCCGGAGCCCAGGGCCACCACCACAGCCAGGATCACGATGCCGAGGATGTCATCCAGCACGGCAGCGCCGATGACGATTTGCCCTTCCCTTGTCTTGAGATAACCCAGTTCACCGAACACGCTGGCGGTGATGCCGATGCTGGTGGCCGTCATCGATGCACCGGCAAAGATCGCTGGAACGGCATCGACATGAAACAGGGCCATCAGGCCCCAGGTGCCGAGTGCAAAGGGCAACACCACCCCCACCACAGCGACGGAGAACGCCTGGGCGCCGACGGCGATCAGTTCATCCAGCTCACTTTCCAGTCCCGCCATGAACAGCAGGGCGTAGAGGCCGAGTTCGGCAACCGACTCCAGGGCCGGAAAGCTTTCGTTGTAAATCTGCGGCACCGCATCAGGCGGTACCGCCATCAGCGAGCTGACCAACGTCACCAGGCCGTCACTGAGCTGCGCCTGTGTTTCCGGCGGCACAATCAGGTGCAGGCCGGAGGCGCCGATGATCACGCCGGCAACCAGCTCACCAAGAATCGTTGGCAGCTGCAGGCGTACCAGCACCTCGGCAAGCATGCGGGCGGCCACCAGGATCAGCAGAAAGCGCGCCACCCCGATCAGGGTTTCGGCCATGTCCAAGGTGTGTGGACTCAATTCAGGCATCAGGTCAGCGCTGTTCGCTTCTGCCACAAGGGTATGGCCCAGAAACTGATCGGTCAGTGCATCGACGTCGCGAAATCGGTCGCATGGAACTCGCGCCGTTCATTGCTGATCTGCTCAGATCAGCTGTCAGTTCAAGGCTTGATGTTCATAATTCGGGCAACAGATAACTCTCTGCGGTGCCGGCTTCGACACGTTCCTTGTTCCTTGCCGGCTCGCTGCTGTTGCTCACTGCCTGTGGTGGTGAACCCCAGTTTCGCGCCTTGCCCGTGCAGGAAGCTGCCGTCAAAAAGGCACAGTTCACCGACGAGGTTCAGACGGTCAGCACCCTTGAAGCCACTGACCTTGTGCAGCTGGCAGCCCAGGCTGGCGGTCGGGTTGACCAGCTCAACATTGATCAAGGCGATGTGGTTGAGGCTGGTCAATTGTTGGTGGTTCTTGATCAGGAACAGGAGCAGGCGGCACTACGCCGGGATGTGGCCAAGGCCGAGACGGATCAGATCAACTACCAGCGCTACAAGTTCCTCGCTGAGCAGGGGGCCGTCTCCGAGAAGCAGCGCGATCAATACCGTCAGCAGGCCATTTCATCGCGGGAAAAAGCCATCGCCCAACAGGCCACCGTTGGTTACAACAACCTGACATCGCCGATCAACGGCGTCGTCGCTGATGTCTCGGTGAAAGTCGGCGATGTGCTCAAGCAGGGTCAGACCTTCACCCAGCTGGTCAAGAACAACAAGCTGGAAGCCCGCATCGAATTGCCATCGGTCTACGGCCCCCGCCTCAAGACCGGTCTGCCGGTGGTGCTGATGCTGGCCGGCTCTGACAAGCCCTTGGCCACCAGCACCGTCTCCCGCATCGATCCGACTGTCAGTTCCGGCACCCAGGCGTTGCTGGTCAAATCCGTCTTTGAGAACCCAGAAGGGACCTTGCGCAATGGTCAACGGCTGATCACCCGCGTTGAGCTGGAGACCAAATCAATCGACGCCGTGCCCTTTACTGCTGTGACCACCGCCTCGGGCCAGAACTTTGTTTTCCGCGTCGGCAGCCTTCAACAGCTTGAACAACAACCGGGCAACGCCCCCATCGAAGAGCTCAAACAGCTGCCGGAAGGCACCAAGTTTGCCCTGCAGACCCCGGTTGAGGTGGGCACGGTTCAGAACAACCTCTACCCCGTCTTGAAGGGCGTCAAGGCAGGCGAGATGGTGATCACCTCCAACCTGATGAACCTCAAACACGGCTCACCGGTTCAGATCAAGCCGCCGGCTGATCCGACCAAGTCTCAGAACGCCAAAGGCACCAACTGAGATCAGTCATGTCGCTTTCCAATAACTTCATCACCCGACCGGTTCTCACCTCGGTCTGTTCCCTGTTGATCGTGATCGCGGGCTTGATCGCGATACCGATCCTGCCGGTGGAGATGCTGCCCGATATTGCACCGCCGACCGTTCAGGTGCGTGCCAATTACGCCGGTGCTGATGCGGAAAGCGTGGAGCAGGGCGTCACCTCAGTGCTCGAGCAGCAGATCAATGGGGTGGAGAACATGGATTACATCACCTCCTCGAGTTCGTCAGATGGCAGTGCCGCCATTTCAGTGCTGTTCAACAGCGGCACGGATGGCAATATCAACCAGGTGAATGTGCAAAACCGTGTTGCCCTGGCTGAACCGCAGTTGCCTGCAGAAGTGAAGCAATCCGGCGTCACGGTTGATAAGTCCTCCACCTCGACGCTGCTTGTTTACAACTTCACCAACGAAAACCCTGAGGAGATCAACTACAGCATCGAGACCATCAGTGGTTTTCTCGACAAAAACCTCACCGACAGCGTCAAGCGTGTGCCGGGCGTCGGCAGCCTGACCTACTACGGCAACCGCAAGCTCGCCTTCCGTCTCTGGCTTGATCCAAACAAGCTCGCCGGTTACGGACTCACCTCATCGGATGTGGTTGGCGCACTGAAAAGTCAGAATCGGCTGGTGCCTGCCGGCAAGGTGGGTGGTGCTCCTGCCCCAGAAGAGCAGATCTACACCTTCACGGTGCAGCTGCAGGGCCGTCTCACCAGTCAGAGCGAATTTGAGAATCTGATCATCAAAACCACCGATGACGGCGGTCTGATCCGCGTCAGCGATGTGGGTGAAGTGCAGCTCGGCGGTGAGGTCTACGAAGTCTCCGCCGTCAATCTCGAGGGCAATCCCACCGTCAGCATGTCGATCAACCAGCTCAGCGGCAGCAACGCCCTGGTGGTTTCCGACGGCGTCAAGCAGGTGATCGAGGAGTTCAAACAGACCATGCCTGTGGGCATGAAGGTTGAACAGGTTTTTGACTCCACCGACTTCATCAACGCCTCGATTCAAGGGGTGGTGGGCTCCCTGCGTGATGCCGTGGTGCTGGTGGTGCTCATCCTGTTTCTGTTCCTGCAGAACTGGAAAGCGACCCTGGTGCCGGGCATCGCCATTCCGGTCGCACTCGTTGGCACCTTCGCGTTTGTGCTGGGTTTTGGCTTCTCGCTCAACCAGCTCACGCTCTTTGGTCTGGTCCTGGCCACAGGTCTGGTGGTCGATGACGCCATCACCGTGATCGAGGACACCTCCACCAAGAAATCAACGGGATTGAGCGCCGTTGAGGCGGCGAAATCCACCATGGATGAGCTGTTTTCCGCTGTGATCGCCACCTCTTTGGTGAAGATGTGCGTGTTCCTGCCGGTGTTGTTTTTCCCCGGTGCCACCGGAACGATCTACAAGCAGTTTGCGGCGACGATCATCTTCTCGATCGCCATTTCCACCTTCAACGCCCTGACCTTCTCGCCGATGCTTTCGGCCCTGTTGTTGGGGCGCGAGTACACCGAACCCAGTCGACGCACCTACGCCATTGGCGGCACGGTGATCGGCTTCATCTACGGCCTGCTTTTCGTCGGTGGCGGCGCGGCCAAGGCCCTGATTCCCTTTGCCCTGGCGGCAATCATTGGCTACGCCGTGTCCCAGTCCACCGGGCGCCCGTTGCGACTGCCGTTTGCCATTGGCGGTGCGGTGGTCGGCCTCGCTGTCGCCGGGGTGATCAATGTCTTGCCGGTGTTGCTGTTCACTGGTATTGGTCTCCTCTTGGGTCACTACCTCACCAAGATCTTCGCGGTCTTCAACGTTTACTACGCCCGCTTTGAGTCCTTCTACAGCAACTTGCTGAATTGGGTGATGAGCCACCGCCGCGTGGTCATGGCAGGTCTGGGAGTCGGCATCCTGCTCACCGGTTTTGCCTTCACCGCCGTTCCAGCAGGTTTTGTTCCTATCGAAGATCAGGGCTACGGCATCGGCTTTGTCATGGCTCCGGAGGGCACCTCCAATCGCGTCACCGACAAGGTCAACAAGCAGATTGCAGCGATCCTGCGCACCGAACCCGACATCGAGGCCGCCGGCATCTTCTCCGGCGCCAGTCTTGATGGCTTCGGGCCCAACCGTGGTCTTTTCTTCTACGGCGTCAAAAACTGGGAGGAGCGCCCCGACAAGGATCAGTCGATGTCGGCGATCACCCAGCGTCTGAACCAGAAGATCGCTGCTCAAATCGATGAGGCACGGGTCTTTGTTGTTGAGCCTCCCTCCATCCCGGGCTACGGCGCCAGTGCTGGTTTCGAATTCCAGCTGCTGGATCAAAGCGGTGGTTCTTACACGATGACCGAGTTCGCCGGTGCTGCCGGTCAGATCATCAAAGCCGCCAACAGCGATCCGACCTTCAGCAAGGTCTACACCCAGTTCATTCCTGACTCGCCTCAGCTGCGCATTGAGGTGGATCGTGAACGCATGGCAGCACTCAACGTGGACTTCGGTCAGGCGATGGAATCGTTCAGCGTCAACTTCGGCGGCCGTTACGTCAACGACACCTTCCAGGAGGGCAAGGTGCGTCGGGTTTATGTGCAGGCTGGCTCCAATAACAGGGCCAGCCAGAGCCAGCTCAGCAGCATTTACGTGCGCAACGCCGGTGGTGAACTGATTCCGCTCTCCGAGTTCTTCAGTGTTGAGCAGGTTTCCGGCCCCAGCATCATCAACCGTTTCAACCTGTTCCGTTCGATCAAGATTGAGGGGGGGCCTGCACCAGGCAAGAGCTCCGGTCAGGCGATCACGGGAATTCAGGACATCTTCAAGGCCCAGAACATGCAGGGACTTGGCTACGACTGGACCGGCATTTCCCGCGAGGAGGTCAAGGCTGGCGCCCTGGCTGTGGTGATCTTCGCAATGGGCATTCTGGTGGTCTATCTGGTGCTGTCGGCTCAGTACGAGAGCTACACCGATCCGCTGATCATCTTGATGACGGTGCCCACCGCCATGCTCGGTGCTCTGGTGTTCCTCTCTGGCGCTGGCCAGGTGCTCAACATCTACGCCCAGGTGGGATTGGTGATGCTCATCGGCCTTGCTGCCGGTAACGGCATCCTCATCGTTGATCTGGCCAACCAGCGCATGGGGGAAGGTCTCAGTGCCCTGGCCGCAGCCAGTTACGCCGCCAAGTCGCGACTGCGCCCGATTCTGATGACGGCGATTTCCTCTCTGTTTGGTTTCCTGCCCCTGGTGCTCGCCAGTGGGGCCGGGGCCCAGAGCCAGGCCTCTCTTGGCCTTGTCGTCTTCGGTGGTCTGTCGGTGGCCACTGTGCTCTCCACCGTTGTCGTTCCCGTCTTCTATGTCGTCATGAAGACCCTGCTGGGCCAGGCGGACGGTCGATCCGACGCTGAGATCGCCTGATCCATGCCTCCGTCATCCCGGCCTGGTTTCAATGGGACACGGGTGCTGGTGGCTCTGGCCATCGGCTTGCTGCTCGGTGCGGCCATGGCCTGGTTTCTGTTTGTGATCGTCTCCCATACCCCGGCTGATGTGAGCGATAACCGACTCCAGGCCTTCCTGTTGATGGTGGTCATCTGTGGTGGTCTGGCCGGTGTGGTGATTGAGACCACTAGGCAATTGCAGGTCAGCAGCACCGATCCGGCCTACCACCATCACTGGTGGTCGCGCTCTTCGTCTGGACGTGTCAGCCGGGGGCAGAAGCGCTGAACCTGCTGCTCCTGCCAGCGACCTTGCTTCAGGGCCCTTAGTGCGCTTTTTAACGCTCTGATCCATGGTGAGGTGATGGAATTCAACCCCTTGGATCCAAGCCTGCGGCAAGCTCGCGCCGAGGTTCATCACGCCCTGGCCGGTCGCCGCAAGTTGCTGTGCTTTGGCGATCGCCTCGCCCTGATCAGCATCGCCTACCTCGATGCCATCGCCGATGGGCTCGAGGGTGCCTGCACCACCGCTGATGAGGCCCTCGAGCGGCTCAGCGCCTCAGCTGTCGATGTGATGCTGGTCAGTGAAGATCTCGAGCAGGGTTATGGCATTGAGCTGGTGCGGCAAGTGCGCCAGCTCAGGCCCGATTGCCTCTGTCTGCTGTTTCTGCGCCGCGAGACCCAGGTGGTGGTGCGTGAGGCCCTCGATGCCGGTGCCCATGCCGTGATGTTCGTCTCCTCGTTGGGCACCGGCCATGGTGATTTCATGCAGGCCCTCACCACCACCATGGATGGGGGCATCTACCTCCCCGCGGAGATCCGCAAAGCGGCGGCCTTCACCGAGGCGGATGGTTGCTCCGCTCAGCATCTGCTTGAGCAACTGTCGACGCGAGAGTTGGAGGTGCTCAATGCCCTCAGTTGCGGTTTCTCCAACCGTGAGATCGCCGCTCAGTTGTTTATCTCCCAGGAGACTGTGAAGTCCCATGTGAGCACCATCATCAGCAAGCTTGGCGTCAGAGATCGCACCCACGCTGCCGTGACGGCCATGCGCCTTGGGGTGGTGGATCCCTCCTTGATCAGGCTTTAGCCGATGGCTTTGAGCGGCTGAATCGCCAAAGCCACGATCAGGCTGACGATGATGCCCACACCGGCCTTGATCAGGTCGCTGCCCAATACTTTTTGCAGTGGCTGGCGATCCGATTCAGCGAGCTTCAGGCGTAATCGGATGGCGATCTCACGGCCGGCAAGCAGGCCGAGAAACACCCAGGTGGTGCTTAGCGGAAATTTGGTGATGTTGGCCTTCCAGAACAGCACACAGCCAAACAGAAAGTCGATCACCGTTGCAGAGCGCAGATCCGTGGTGTTGATCTTGTTGCGCAGCACCCCCTGGATCGGACCACCTCCAATGGCCACCAGCACGCAGAGCCCCAGGCACAGCATCAGTGTGGCGAGCACCATGCCGCCCAGGCTGAGTTCCCGCGGCAGGTAGACAAAGATGTTGGCCATGTCCTGCACCAACCACTGACTCCAAAGCCAGCCTGTGGAGAGCCACTGCAGGGCAAACCACACCTTGTTGGCCTCGGTGCCCTGCTCTTTGCTGCGCAGCACCTTGCGCTCCAGCAGCCACATCAGCAGTCCGTAGACCACCAGGGCCAGTAGAAACGCCATCACATAGCCGGAGAGTGAATTGAGCACCAACTTGAAGGCGTTCTTCGGCACAAAGGCTGAGAGCACCAGAAAGGAGGTGCTCACCGGCGCGCCCCATTGGGTGAGGGCCAGAACGGCCAGCGGTGGCAACAGATAGACCCAGCTGAAGTTCTCCGGCAGTGGGAATTTCTCAAGGCGTCCCCAGGCCGGATCACCGAGGCCGCCACCGGCGGGGTGAAGGCTCCAGCCAATCAGCAGCACCGCAGCCGCCACACCGCAGATGAAAACCATCTGCACGATTTTCGGTGTGCGGCCTTTGTTACTTGAGAGATAGGTGCCCAGGGTCTGCAGCGAATCATTCGCCACAACGGAATAGGCGGCGAGCAGAAATCCAAGAATCTGGAAGATGTTGACGTCCATTGCCGTCCGCCTGCACTGGTCAGCCCATGACTAGTGCCTTGAAGTGCAGCGTTGGTTAATCAGCTGTTCTTCATCTGCACCAGCGGCGCCTGTGGGTTGGCCGCTGCAATCCGTGGTTCAGGCTCCTGCAGGACGAGACTCAAGGCGGCGCCAAGTCCCACCCCAAGGGCCAGGGCGGCAAGGCTACGGCGAACGGTCATCGCTGCTTGCGGCGTCTGTTCTTGTCGTACGAGCGCTGTTCATGAGTTCCGAGCCGCGCCAACCGACAAGAGCGTTTCGCTGTGCTGCCATGACAGAAGCCCGGCCCCTGACGGATCAGGAGCCGGGCTTGTCGGGGTGGTTCAACGTGGCTGACGAGAGGCTGCTGGGGCCATGGTTTCCAAAAGGGTTTCCGTTTGCCCGGGGGCACCTCAAGCGGTGCATCGGGAGTGGCCTAACAGGCCTGGAAACCGGATATCGGCTGAAACTGTTGGAGCAGCGGGCCGGTCGTCAGCGGGTGTTGAATCCCGTGACCACAGAGTCCTCCCCCCAGCGGAAAACAGCAAGACCATCCGGCGTGGATGACATTGCTCTTCACGGGTTGAGATCTCCCGTCATGAAGCTGGCTTCATGGCTTGTGTGTCGGCGCCAGGCCCCAGAGGCCGATGCTGCGACGCCGGGCCTCCAGTTCTGCTGCTTCGTAGGCGCCACCATCACAGGAGCCGTCGCGCTGACGGTGCACAAAGGCCCAGCCGCGTTGCACCAGTTCGAGATTCACCGGTCGGATGGCACCAGGCTGGTAGACCTCGACCAAACCTCGGCCGTAGCGATCGCTGCCGTGAGGCAGCAGCAGTACGCGGCTTCCCAGCGGCAGCAGTCGCTGCAGCTGCTGCTGAGCGAGTTCACCGGTCGGCCGTCGCTGCCGCTCAGGTGCATCAATGCAAGCCAGTTGCACCTGCAGCAGTCGATCGCCCTGACGCACGCTCAGGCTGTCCCCGTGGCTGATCCCCACCACCTGGGCGTTGACCATCGTCGTCAGCAGAAGATTCAGCATGGCTTCATGCTGAGGCATCGCCGAACTGCCGATGCCCCGCCCCAGCCTTTATCTGGCCTCCCCCTACGGCTTTGCACCCCAGTGGCGTGAGCTGCTGCTCCCTCCATTCATCACTCAGCTTGAGGCCATGGGCGCTGAGGTGTGGGAACCGTTCGCGCGCAACAACCAGATCGATATGAGCCGGCCCGGTTGGGCCCATGCGGTGGCAACAGCCGATGTCCGTGATGTCGAGTCGGCCGATGGATTCTTCGCGATCATCAACGGCACCCCCCCTGATGAGGGCGTGATGGTCGAGTTGGGTGTTGCCATTGCTCTGCGCAAACCCATCTTTCTGTTCCGCGATGACTTTCGTATTTGTTCGGACTCGGAGGATTACCCGCTGAATTTGATGCTCTTCGCCGGGCTGCCGCAGCAGGGCTGGCGTGATCACTACTACATCTCGCTTGACGAGTTGGCAGATCCAGCCAAGGCACTGGCGCGCTGGCTGGCTGCTTGAGCGCTGCAGCTGAAGTCTTCGATGTCGCCCAAGCCGCGGCGCAGGCGAAAGCGGGGATGCTCGGGGTCCTCCAGGCTCCACCACCACTTCCCGTCGGAGAAACTGGGTGGCCCTGCGTTGTTCGTGCGCGGCAGCTGCAGCGTCACCTCCCGCCAGCGCAGCACCACATAAGCCCCCGGGGCTGTGCCCCCACTGATGTTCGGAATGCCGGTGGCATCCACCGCTCCAGGATTCACCACAGCTTCCAGCTCACTGCCATCGCAGCTGAACAGCTCCGCGGCAGGGGTGCTGTCGGCTCTGGCCGGCGCGGCTGGCAGCACCAGCATCAAGGCGGTGAGGAGGAGCGTCAGCAGCCGTTGCATGGTTCGCTCAGCCCCTGGGAAGGGCGGTCTCCATCGCCTGCTCCAGCTCTGCTGATGGAGGCGATGGGGGCCTGGTGGTTGTCTCCTCAAGCGCGATGCGCTCCAACACCCAGGCGGCCTGGGGCCAGAGGCTGCGGCGACCATGGAGCAACTCTTCTCGCTGTTCCTCCTCACTGGTCTGCTGACGCTGCTGGTTGTCTTGCTCCCTGCACTGGGCCGCCCAGCGCTTCTGACGAGCTTTGTAGTCCTCTTCGCTGACGTTGAAGAGCTTTTCGGCAATTGCCTCAAGCTGATCCTGGTTGACGTGGGTGAGGAATTCGGAGATGAAGAAGGCCAGATGGCCACTCATGTCCTCATAGGCACTTAGATGGCTGCTGCCAGCACGCCGAAACCGGCTGCAGTGGCGGCTCATCAGCCAGTGCATCAGGAACGCTTCCTTGGCATCCGCCGGGTCATCGCTGGTGCTGACGAGAAACAGATCTGCCATGGCCACCTGGGGTCGGCACCAACCTAAAACTGTGTCTTTTGTTCACTCACAAGAGGAAATTCGCTGCCGCTGTTGATCGTTCAGCCCCGCGGTTGTCCTTTGCTTCGCCATAGAGTTTCATCAGGTTTTTTGATCTGCATGGGTGCTTCCAGCAGTTCCGCATCCCCTGTGCTCGTGTACGACGGTGGTTGTGTGTTCTGTTCCCATTTCGCCCAGCTCAGTGAACTGCGCAGCGGCATTCCTGAGCTGCAGATCCGCGATGGGCGCTCCGATCACGCCCTGCGCGCCGAATTGAACCGCAGGGGCGCGCCTCTGCGCAGCGGTGCGGTGCTGTTGGTGGGTGATCAGCTCTTCCACGGTGCTCAGGCGATTGAGTGGCTCTGCGCTCGCATGAAACCGAGTGACGCACTGCTGCAGCTTCTGGCGCCGCTTCTGGCCACACCACAGCGCTCCCGCAACCTTTATCCCCTGCTCCTGCTGGCCCGCCGCGGCGCTTTGGCCCTGCGCGGGCTGCCGGTTGATCCTGATTCCCGCTAAGAGAGGGGAACGATTCAGCACAGCCAGCTTCATGCAGTCCCCGATGCGCTCCGCCAACCCCGGCCCTGAAGGGAGCCTGCTGGTGGTGGTTGGCCTTGCTCTGGCCGCGCTGCTTTTGCTGTTGCAGGCCTTGTTTGTGGTTCCTGCCGGTGAGGTGGCGGTGATCACCACGCTCGGCAAGGTGAGCGGTCTGCCGCGCCAGCCAGGCCTCAATTTCAAGCTTCCCCTGGTTCAGCAGGCCTGGCCCTTCACGATCCGCACCCAGGTCCGGCCTGAGCAGTTCGCCACCTTGACCAAGGATCTGCAGGTCATCCAGGCCACAGCAACGGTGAAGTACGCCCTGCGCCCTGATGAGGCCGGCCGCGTCTACAGCACGATCGCCAGCAGTGACCGTGACGTCTACCCCCGCATCATCCAACCGTCCCTGCTCAAGGCCCTCAAGTCAGTCTTCTCCCAGTACGAACTGGTGACGATCGCCTCGGAGTGGAATGACATCTCCGCCCTGGTGGAGCGCACGGTGGCCGAGGAACTCGACAAATTCGATTACGTCGAGGTCCGCAGCCTTGATCTGACAGGTCTAGAGATTGCTGAGGAGTACCGCGCTGCCATTGAGCAGAAGCAGATCGCTGAGCAGCAGCTGCTGCGGGCCCAGACCGAGGTGAAGATCGCCGAGCAGGAGGCCCTGCGCTACGACACGCTGAACAAGAGCCTTGATGATCAGGTGCTCTACAAGCTGTTTCTCGATAAGTGGGACGGCCAGACCCAGGTGGTTCCCGGATTGCCCGGAAGCGGCGCTGCAGGAACGCCTCCGGTGATTGTGGGTCGTCGTTGACGACCTGGAATCGCGGGCCGGCACCAGTATTCCTGGCCCGCGATCGGATGGGGCCAACCCTGTGTTGCTCTTGGCGATCTCGCTTCGTCCCTCATCAAGCCTGACTGCTGTGAAAGATCGGCTCAGGTGCCTTCTGCCTCAGCTGGGCGGTGATGCCTCCACCGGCTTCCCTCAATGGGAACTGGGCGGTGTCTGGTGGGGGTATTTCATGGCTCAGAGCTGGTTAAGCAATGCAATGCGGGCGCCGTCATTGACCACATAGGTGATCAAGTGACGCGCGACCAGGACAAAGACGGCTGCGGCAATGCCAGTGATGAGGGTCATGGGTCTTTCTCTGATCCCTTCACCATCACGTCGGCACCCCCCTCAGCACTTCCCCAATGGAGGGGTTCTGCAAAGTCTGCATGTCTCCGTTTGGGTAGCCAATCAAAAGCCCCCGCCGAAGCGGAGGCTGCAACTGGACTTGCTTGCTTCTGGCTTTAACGGCAATCCTTCCAGCGATCCACGACAGAGCTCGCAGTGCAATAGGACTGCCCGTACTGATGGGCTTGATGGTCTGGTTGAGCAGGCTCTGGTTTGGCCATGGCCAGTCCGGTGATGGCGGCGGCAGCGCCGAGGGTGCCGGCCAGGAATTTAATGGCGTTGTTCATGAGTCTTCCTCTCGGATGACTTCACCATCACGGCAAACCAGCAAGGTTTGCTCCCCCGAAAGGGTGATTTGCTGCTGAGACTTTTCTGAGTCAGCGTCTTTTGCGTACGCCGCAGCATTGCTGCAGCACCCCAGCGTATGAACTGGCGCATTGCGTACCCTGCCAACTCCCCAAACCCAGTTCCTGCAATTGATCTGCCTGGACGGATGGTTTTTGAATCAAACCTGAGCGACGGTTCTGGAGCACACCCACGTCTTCATCAGTTGCGCGCCTCGTCCGTATCGAGCGGTCGGCACCAGCTGTTGGGTTGGCGCACGGTTTCGCCCGGCGTCCAGCTGTTGCAACGTGATTCCAGAGCGGCCTCAAGGCTGAGCACCTGCTGCCGTGCGGCGCAGAACGGCAGGCTGCCTTCCCACATCTGCAGATGGCTGCAGTACAGACAGCGGCGCCAGGGTGGATCTGCCGGCAGCTCAGGGCGCAGGAATTCGGTAGACACCATGCCTGCACGCTAGTACAAACCTACTGGATTGCAGGGCCTGGTCTGGCCGCTGCCCGCTGCGCTCAGGGGCTGTTGCCCGGTTCGCCGCAGCCCAGTCTTTGGATGCCTCTGCTGCATCCTCCGCATCCAGCTGTGGTGATCGCTGATCCACACCTGCTGGTTCGGTTCTGCTGAGCGACTGGGCCGGCCATCGCCTCTAGAGCAGAAGCAGTGAAGTCCATCAGCCATGAACCAACCACTACTGATCGCCGCCGGTGCCCTGGTTGCCGTCGGACTGACGGCTGCGGCCATCCCGGCTGCAGCGGCGATGCCCAACTGTCCCGCCGGCACCCATTGGGTGCAGACCGGGCCTTTGCTTGGCCAGGGGTTCTGCAAACAGCATCACCGCCACCATCAGCAGGTGGACAACGGCCCGGCCTATCTGGTGGGGGCGGGACTGGTGCTCAACGGCCTCTCACACCTGGTTCAGGCCGAACACCAGGCTCAGCCCCAGCAGGTGGTGGTGCAGGAACCTGTGGTGGTGCCCGCCTGGAACTGAACGGCGCCGATCAGGCGGCGGCGCTGCGGCGCTGTTGCAGGCCCCAGGCGATTGACGCGGCGCTGATGACCACCAGGGCGCCGCTGGCGACCAGGAACGTCAGCGTGAAGAACAACCCCAGGACCGAACCCAGAAATGACATCTTTACGCGCAGCAGGTGGGATTTGATCAGCAGGATCAAGAGCAGGCCAACCGTTGCTTTGAGGCCAGCGACCTTGGCAGCCAGCAGGGGAGTCAGGGGGCAGGGCAGCACGGACTTAAAAACTAAGGGGGTTCATTCTCGCGATGTCAGATCAGGGGTGTGGCCTGATCACTGCGCGTAGATGGCGACAAAGGTGGTGATCACCAGAACCAGACCGATGACATTCATCGCTGAGATCAAATGAGGACTGCGCAACATTACGGTCATTTTTCGAGCTGTCCACCCCCTGCGTGAATCCAGT
The DNA here is from genome assembly GCA_913049535.1 of uncultured Synechococcus sp. GTDB lineage: Bacteria > Cyanobacteriota > Cyanobacteriia > PCC-6307 > Cyanobiaceae > RCC307. Next base: position 26,135 of record CAJWYF010000012.1, on the reverse strand, counting down.
GGCAGACCGGTCCCTGGCCGTGGCCGATGGCCAGGGAGCGTTGCAACGCCGCCTTGACGTAGCTGCGGCCTGCCTCGATGGCCTCGGTCAGTGGCCGTCCTCGCGCCAGTAGTGCGGTGATCGCGGCTGAAAGCGTGCAGCCGGTGCCGTGGCTGTGGGGGGTGTCCACCCGGGGGCCGGGGAGCCACTGGAGCTGATCGTCAGCCAACAGCAGGTCGCCACCCTGCCAGCGGGGATCACCGCCCCCTTTGATCAGCACGGCCGCTGGACCCATGGATTGCAGCCGGCGCGCTGCCCGTTCCATGGCCGCTGCATCGCTGAGCTCCTCACCGCTCAACAGGGCCGCCTCATGCAGGTTGGGCGTCAGCAGATCAGCCAGAGGAAGCAGGTCCTCACGCAGGGCCGTGATCGCATCGTCCTCCAGCAGCACCGCGCCGCTGCGGCTGACCATGACCGGATCGATCACCTTGGGCAGGCGCCAGGCCTTGAGCAGCGTTGCGGTGGTGCCGATCAGCTCGGCATTGAGCAGCATGCCGCTCTTGAGCGCCCCGACGGGCAGGTCCCGCCGGACGGCCTCCACCTGTGCCGTAAGGGCTGCCGGGCTGAGGGCATCCACCCGCTCCACACCGCAGCTGTTCTGGGCGGTGATGCAGGTCAAGGCGCTGCAGCCGTGCACCTGAAAGGCCATGAAGGTCTTGAGGTCCGCCTGGATCCCTGCACCGCCGCCGGAATCACTGCCGGCGATCGTCAGGGCGATGGGGGGCTGTTGGTGATCGGCGGTGATCGAATTCATGGTTTACGCCAGATCACCGGCTTGCGTCGATTGGGATAGAGCTCACGGCACATCGAGCAGTGGCGGCCATCGCAGCCCCTGGCGGTGCAGAACTCACGCCCCCAGAAGATGATCTGGAGGTGCAGCCGGTTCCAGGCCTCCTTGGGAAAGAGGCGCTTGAGGTCCCGTTCGGTCTGCTCCACGCTTTCGCCACTGCTCAGGCCCCAGCGCTGGGCCAGCCGGTGGATGTGGGTGTCCACGGGGAAGGCCGGCACACCAAAGGCTTGAGACATCACGACGCTGGCGGTCTTGTGACCCACCCCAGGCAGGGCCTCAAGGGCTTCAAAGCTGTCCGGGACAGCACCGCCGTGGCGTTCCAGCAGCAGCTCCGCCAAACGCTTGACGTTCTTGGCCTTGGTTTTGGCCAGGCCCAGCTGGCGGATGTGAGTGAGGATCTCGCTCTCCTCCAGCCGGGCCATCGCGGCTGGATCGGGGCCTGCGGCAAACAGCGCCGGGGTGACCTCATTGACCTTTTTGTCGGTGCACTGGGCGCTGAGCAAGACGGCGATGAGCAGCGTGAATGGATCGCTGTGATCCAGGGGCACCGGGGTTTGCGGGTACTGCTCCTGCAGCCGGCGCAGGATGGTTTCCACCCGTTCCTGTTTCTTCACGGCCGCTCAGTTCCCGCTGCGGCCCATGAAGCGCCGCAACAGGCCCTTCACCTTGTCCTTGGCACGGCGCACCGTGCCGGGTTGAGCCGCCGTCTCGATGGTCTGATCCTCACCTGGTGCTGTGGCATCCATCGGCTTTTGATCCGGCAGTGGAGCCACAGGCGGTGCGGAGGGCAGATCACTCGCCTGGGAGTGCTCCAGGGCCTGGTTCAGCTTGGCCTTGAGGTCGTCGCGGGCGGCTTTGAGCACCAGCACCGTGCGGCGGCGGTTCTGCACCACCGCATCGGCCTTCTGCAGATCGAGGATCAGCATCTTGATCTCACCAGGCAGTCCCTCGACGCTGTAGCGGCGTCCATCGAGCTGGAGCACAGAGGGCAGGCGGGTCGGGCCGGAGCGCGTCATCCGGAGATACAGAAGGCAGCGATGCAGTGATCATCGCCGCCGCTGACGTCGATTGGCCTTTCTCGTGCCTCCGTATTGGTATCCCTGCTGCTGGCTGATCCTCTGCCAGCAGCAGGGACAGACCAGGGTCCAGACCGGTTCTTCATCGCTGCGCACCCGGTAGTGCAGCGGACCACTGCTGCTGCAGCGCTCGCATTTGAAGTTCTCCACCGGAATCCACAACTGGGCGCTGTAGCCGCCAATCTGGCAACTGCTTTGGATCCGCTGCTGTGAGCCGCCACTGTGATGTGATCGTGGTCGGGAGCGGCATCGGCGGTCTCTGCTGCGGCGCGCTCTGCGCCCGTGGTGGGCGTGAGGTCCTTGTTCTTGAAGCCCACTCCCAGCCCGGTGGTGCGGCCCACGGGTTCCAACGCAGCGGCTACCACTTCGAATCGGGTCCATCGCTGTGGAGTGGCCTGGGCCGTTGGCCCAGCAGCAACCCTCTGGCGCAGATCCTGCGGGCCCTGGATCAGCCCCTCGAGGTGATCTCCTACCGGGACTGGGATGTGCTGTTCCCGGAAGGGCATCTGCGCATCGGCGTTGGCAGTGCTGATTTCGAAGCCGTGGTCAGCAGCTTGCGCAGTCCTGCTGCGGCCCAGGAGTGGCGAGATTTCATGACGGTGCTGCAACCGATTGCAGCGGCTGCTGATGCCCTGCCCTTGCTGGCCCTGAGGCCCGGTGCGGATGTGATGGCCCAGCTGCTGCGCCGCGGCGGTCAGCTTCTGCCCCATCTGGCCGCCATGCGCCACCTCGGCGGTGCCTTCGGGCCGCTGGTGGACAAGCACCTGCGCGATCCGTTTCTGCGCCACTGGGTCGACCTGCTGTGCTTTTTGATCAGTGGCATGCCGATGGCCGACACCAATGCTGCGGCCATGGCGACGCTGTTCGGCGAGTGGTTTGACCCTGAGGCATGCCTGGACTACCCCGTCGGGGGCAGCGCTGCGGTGGCTGCGGCCCTGGTGCGCGGGCTTGAGGCCCATGGCGGTGCGCTGCAACTCCGTTCTCCCGTGCGTCAGGTGTTGCTGCAGGGCGAGCGTGCCGTTGGCGTTGAGCTTGAAAGCGGTGAGCAGATCAGCGCCGAGCATGTGGTCAGCAACGCTGATATCTGGAGCACCCTGGAGCTGCTGCCCCAGCACAGTGCGATGCGCTGGCAGCGTCAGCGCGAGCAGACCCCCCACTGCCAGTCCTTTCTGCATCTCCACCTGGGCTTTGATGCCAGCGGCCTTGAGGATCTGCCCATCCATACGGTCTGGGTGGGTGACTGGGAACGCGGCATCACGGCCGAACGCAATGCCGCCGTGTTCTCGATCCCATCGGTGCTGGATCCGGCGATGGCACCACCAGGTCGCCATGTCCTGCACGCCTACACCCCCGCCAACGAGCCCTGGCAGAGCTGGAGCGCGCTGGAGCGCGGTAGCCCCGCCTACGAGCAGCACAAACGAGAACGCTGCAGCCTCTTTTGGCAGGTGCTGGAGCAGCGGATTCCCGACATCCGCGAGCGCTGTGATGTGGTCATGGAGGGATCACCGCTGAGCCATCGCCACTATCTCGGCGTGCATCAAGGCAGCTACGGCCCGGCCCTTTCCGCTGCCGATGGCCTTTTCCCAGGCGTGAGCACACCGTTCGAGGGCTTTTGGATGTGCGGGGCCAGCACCTTCCCCGGGATCGGCATCCCGCCAGTGGCCGCCAGTGGTGCCCTTGCGGCCCATGGCATCCTCGGCCGCAAGGCGCAGCAGGAACTCCTTGAAAGTCTTGGTCTGTGAGGCGCTGCAGCCATCCCGCAGCTGTCAGGATCAACGCAGTTCCAGGTGCTGTGCATGAGCCTCGACGCTGACGCCAAGAAGGTCCTGCTGCGCAAGATTCCCCATGGGCTTTTCATCTGCGGCGTGGCAGAAGGAGATGTGGTCAATGGCTTCACGGCCAGCTGGGTGACGCAAGGCTCGTTCGAGCCGCCGCTGGTGGTGATGGCGGTGCGGGCTGACAGCACCAGCAACGGCATGATCCAGCGCAGCGGCAAGTTCTCGCTCAACGTGCTGGCGGCTGATCAGAAGGACCTGGCAGCGGTGTTCTTCAAGCCGCAACAGGGTGTTGGCGGACGTTTTGACGCCGCCCCCTACAAGCTCGGCGAGCACGGACTGCCCATCCTTGATGACGGCCTGGGCGGCGTGGAGTGCGCCGTGGTGGGCCAGGTGGCCCATGGCGATCACACCGTGTTTGTCGGAGAGGTTAAGAGCGCTGTGCTGCACCGCGATGGTGCAGCGCTGGAGCTCAGCAGCACGGGCTGGAACTACGGCGGTTGATCGCCTCCTCGCCCCGCTCAAAAATGACGCGGGCGTAGTCGGTCCAGGTGCCCTGGCCCCAGTAGCGAAAACAACTGGTCTCCAGCAGCAGGACATGCAGGAGCGCCTGGTGGTAATCGGCTGATGCGGTCTGAGCTGGATCAGCCTCCACCAGTCCGTCAAAGCGCTGGTGGAACGCTGCACTGAGCTGCTTCATCGGCTCCAGCACGTTGTCGTAGCCCTCCACCCAGCTGAGGTTGTTGGTCCATGACGCCCCTTCCATGGCGAAGGAGCCATCGCTGGCCTGGATGGTGCTGATGGCCTGATCCACGGCCTCGGCTCCGCGGGCATCGCCGAGCTGCTGAAACAGGCGGCTCTGGCCCACGGCCTGAATCACTGGGAAGTCCGCTATGCCGATGCCCCTGGCCTGCAGCAGTTCGAGGTATTCACTGCCGTTAATCGCTGCTGTGGTTCCGCGCTCAACGCTGAGTTTCTGGTGGGCCTGGCGGAAAGCAGGGGGGAACTCGTTCATCATCACGCCGCCGTTTTCACCATCGGCGATCTGCGACACCAGGGCAGGCACCTCATGGTTCGCCAAGGGGAGGCGATGGAGCCCCAGAGCCTCATAGCAGGGCTGCATCTGACCCACCAGCTTGGTGTCTGAGCCCTGGGTCTTGATCAGGGCTGTGATGCTGAGCTCAGCACCGCTGCTGTTGCGGGCCACCAACCGGTTGGGCAGGTATTTCTGTTGATGGCCCAGGGGTGATCCGTCGTGTTGCTCGACGCTGTGCTCCTGCACCAGCAGCCACTGATAGCCGCTGTCCTTGAGCGCTCGGATGAATTCGTAGAGCGTGTCGGGATGGTTAGGCAGGTGCATTTCTGGGGGCGAGAAGCCCCTGACCCTTGAGAGCGCCTCGGCCCCGAACAGATCGAGGAACTGATGCTGCCAGGCGCTGATCTGCAGCTGCAGATCAGGGATTGGCGTGGAGGGAGCGACCGCATGACTCCAGCAGGTGCCAAGCCATTCCACATGGCGTTGCATCACCGCATCGGTGGCCAGGTAGTGCAGAGCGCCGCTGATGTCATCACGGCCCATCTGCCCCACACCCCAGAGAAGGTTGCCCGAATAATCGAGCATGATCCTTGGCTTACAGCCCTGCTCGATCAGCTCAGGCAGCAGATCAGCCAGACGCCGGTAGCACTGCGCAAAGGCTTCCGCGTTGTGGTTATCACCCTCGTCAGGGTGCTCAGCCATGTACTGCAAATGGGAAATCAGCTCACCATCAACGCCTGCGGGCACCGTCGGTTGGTGCATATGAAGAGCGCAGGCAAAACACGAGCTCAGCTGATCGAGATCGAGATCGCTGGCTCGGGCGTAGACCGGCTGCTGATGGCAGGTGATGGAGTGAACCTCAGCTTCCCGTCCGCAGATCGGAGGGCACAAGCGGGTCAAAGGCCTTCAGCGAATCCCACATCTGTAACCCAGATTGAGGTGATGAGCTGCTCTCGCTAAGCCGTCAGCATTGCAGCTGACATAAATGTGGCAGCAGAGCGATCAATTCTTGATTGATCGCTCTGCTGCTGGGGATCACTTGTTGGTGAGCAGAGCGTTGTTGCCGGAAGGGGAGGCATCGGTCTTGGCGACCAGCTCCTCGAGTTCCTCAAGGGCAGGACGCTGCATGGCAAAGGCACGCAGAGGCGAGGAACTCATGCCCAGTGCACGGGTAATCAAAAAGTCAATGGCAAAGCGACCGCCACCATTGAGGGCAACGCAGGTTGAGCCGCCGAAGTACAGGATCAGAAGTTCAAGGGCGTAGATGTTGAAGCCGCCGGTGACCACGATCGAGTGGTAAATCGCCACGGAGATGGTGCCGGCCACGGCGAGAGCCCCAAGACGGGTGGCCAGGCCGAAGATCATCAACCAGCTGCCGACGATTTCTGAATAAGCCGCCACATAGGAGAGCAGCACAGGGAAGGGCAAGTGCAGAGGCTTCACGACGGAGTCAGCGAAACCCTGGATATCAGCAAGCTTGTCGTAACCGTGATGAATCAAAACCGCACCGACGCAGACGCGCAGAAGCAGCATTCCAAGCGAGCGGAACATGGGGCTTAACAGAACTTTATGCACACTAAGGCTTTCGAGCCCCGTCTGTGAGTGACCTCAATCACCCCTGACCAGTCGGTGATCCGCCCCACGTTTTGTGTGTGCAGCGTCCAGGCTGAAGCGACTTTCGTTCCTATCACCATGGATCCTTCCATCGCCATCGTCGGCTCTGTCGCCGCTGCAGCGTTGTTGTGGAAATGTCTCACCCTTTGAGGCGTTGTTGTCGCTTGTCCAATCGCCTTAATTCCTCCTCTGTGCTGACGCGTCCCAGGGCCTGATTGCGTCTGGGATAGCGGCCGAACTCCTGCAATTGCTGCAGATTGCGGCGAGCCACAGCCGCTGTGGCTTCATCGCTATAGCGCTGCAGCAAAGGGATGGCCCTGGCCACCAGGTCAGCGTCTTCACTGTGCAGCAGGGGCATCAACCAGAACTGACGCCTGGCCCGCTCAGCCTGGTCATCAACCCATCCTTGCCTGAGGGCCTTCAGGCTCAAGCCAACGGCACGCCTGTCGCCTGCAAAGGCTTTGGCTTGTCCTCGAAACAGCTGACGCGGAAATTGATCCAGCAGCAGCACCAAGGCCAAGGCACGGTCGGGGCCGTCTTCCCAACGCCTCAGATCTCCCTTCAAGGCTGCTTCTGTGGCCTCGAGAAAACGACGTCGCACCAGTGCATCAAAGTCCTCACGCCGGCAAAACCACTGCCAGGGGCGGCATTCTTCAAACCAGAAGCTCAGAATTGACTCTGGATCCATGACGCGGCCCTGCGCCCATCGATCACATGATCACTTCTGTTGCTTCAACATCTTCAACGCCGAGCGGCTGCAGGCCTGGCTGATCGCTGATTGATGGAGGCAACCGCTGCGACGCATCAAGGCATCGCTGGCAATGCCGTTGAAAGGCATCTCCCAGCTGCGGCAAACCTTTTTTACCCTTGGGCCCCGCGCTGCAGCGATGACGATTCCCTTCGGTGAACCTGAGCCCAGCGATGCGCTGATGAACAAATCGGCAGCATCCACGCGTCTGCGCCACTGGCTCAATGACCGCCTGCGGCAACTGGCCGCAGCCCAGAGAATTCAGGACGCCAGGGCCTTGCGCAGTGAATTTCAACTCGATTGAGTCCGGCCGCCAACGCGCCCTTGACCCGGCTCGATCTGACCGAGGATGGTTCGCGTGATGGGCGTCGCCATGCCGGATTCTGCCGCCGCCTCGCCCCGTTCATTCCACGTCGTGGTGGTCGGCGCTGGCTGGGCTGGATGGGGTGCCGCCAAGGCACTGGCTCAGGCCGGTGTCGCTGTCACCTTGATCGATGGACTGGCTGATCCAAGCGGCAGCACGCCGGTGACCACCGCCAGTGGCAAGCCCTTTGAGGCGGGCACCCGTGGGTTCTGGAAGGATTACCCCAACATCAATGCCCTCTGCGCAGAGCTGGATCTGCCCGAGGTGTTCACGGCCTTCACCACCAGCGCCTTCTGGTCGCCCGATGGCCTGGAAGCCACCGCTCCGGTCTTCGCTGACGCCCTGCCCTTGCCCAGTCCCCTGGGTCAGGTGTTCGCCACTTTGAGCAATTTCAGACGTCTCCCCGTTGCCGATCGCTTGAGCATCGCCGGTCTGCTCTATGCGATGGCTGATTTCAACCGCAATGAGCAGGTGTTCCGGCGCTACGACGCCATCAGCGCCCAGACCCTGTTCAAACAGCTGGGTGTCAGTGATCGCATGATCAACGATTTTCTGCGGCCGATCCTGCTGGTGGGCCTGTTCAAGCCGCCGGAGGAGCTCTCCGCTGCGGTGACGCTGGAGTTGCTCTACTTCTACGCCCTGGCCCATCAGGATTCCTTTGATGTGCGCTGGATCAACGCCAAAAGCATCGCTGAGCAGCTGATTGCTCCACTGGCCCGGCAATTGCAGCATGACCATGGCCTGCAGGTTCGAGGCGCCACCCTGGCGACGCGCCTGAACCTCTGCCCCGACACCCAGCAGATTTGCTCGGTGGAGACCCGTTGCAGCGGCAGTGGCCAGACGGCTCTCATCGAGGATGTTGATGCCGTGGTGCTGGCCCTAGGCGCCAAGGGCATGGGCGCGCTGATGCAGGGCTCGCCGCAGTGTGCTGCCGCGGCTCCGGAGCTGGTCGCAGCCGGCAGGCTCGAGGCGATTGATGTGGTGTCGGTGCGCCTTTGGCTGGATGTCTATGTGCCGGTCGCGGATCCCGCCAATGTGTTCTCCCGCTTTGCAGGACTTGAGGGCGCCGGCGGCACCTTCTTCATGCTGGATCAGCTGCAGAAGGGAGCCGAGCGTGACCTCTGGGGTGGTGAGCAGCCCCGCGGCTCGGTGATCGCCAGTGACTTCTACAACGCCTCGGCGCTGGCCCAGCGCAGTGATCAGCACATCATCGAGCTGCTGCTGCAGGAGCTGCTGCCGGTTGCCCATCAGGGCTTTGCTGCCGCTTCCGTCCTCGATGCTGAGGTGAGGCGTTACCCCGGCTCGGTGTCGCTGTTCGGGCCCGGCAGCTTCCATCACCGGCCGCCATTGGAGACAGCGGTGGATTCGATCGTCTGCGCCGGAGACTGGGTGCGGATGGGACAACGGGAGCATGGCGCCAAGGGCCTGTGCCAGGAGCGGGCCTACGTCAGCGGCCTGGAGGCCGCCAATTCCCTGATCCGGCGCCAGATCGTTTCAGGCTCAACAGCATCAGGGCCCAGGCCCCATGCCGTGCTGCCGATCCGCGCTGATGAGCCCCAGGTGCAGCTGAGCCGTTCTCTCAATGCAGCGCTGATGCAACCGCTCGATGCCCTGGGTCTGCGCTGGCCCTGGCAACCGTGAAGCGGATCCTGATCACCGGCGCGAGTTCCGGTATTGGGCTTGAGGCGGCGCGGTTGCTGGCCTGCAGCGATCACCGGCTCATCCTCTGCTGCCGCACCAACGCGCGGATCGAGCAGACCCGACGCATCCTGATCGATGCCGGTGCTGATGCCTCCCGCGTCGATGGGGTGGTGATGGACCTTGCCGATCTGGGCAGTGTTGAGCGGGGATGCCAGCAGCTGTTGGCTCAAGGGCTTGCCCTCGATGCCTTGGTGCTCAATGCCGGCTTGCAGCGTGCTGGTGATCCAACACCGGCGCGCTCCGCCCAGGGCATTGAGCTCACCTTTGCGGTGAATCAGCTGGCCCATCAGCTGATGGCCATGCGTTTGTTGCCGCTGCTGCAGCAAGCTCCCCAGCCGCGCTTGGTGATCACCGCATCCGATGTGCATGATCCCTGCACCGGCGGCGGTCGGGTCGGACAGCCGGCATCGCTTGGCGAGCTCCAAGGGCTGCGCTCTGGAGCTGGCTTTGGGATGGTCGATGGCAGTCCTCGCTTTGATGGCGATAAGGCCTACAAGGACAGCAAGCTCTGCAACGTTCTGATGGGGCGCGAGCTGGCCCGGCAGCTGGATGAGGCCATGCCGGTGATCGCCTGGAGTCCCGGCTTGGTGATCCCCCGCGGGGACGGTGGCTTCTTCCGCTTCAATCGCCAGCGCAACCCGCTGGGTATGGCGCTGTTTTCACTGCTGGCGCGTGATCTGCTGCGTCTGACGGAATCGGTTGACCATGCCGGAGGCCTGCTGGCGGACCTGAGCACCGCTGCTGAGTTCAGCACCGCTGGATTCAGCTACATCAGCAATCGGTTGGTGCGTCCGGGTCTGCATCGCTTTGCGGCTGTGGAGACCAGCGCAGAAGGGGCTGATCCGCTCAAAGCCGCTGAGCTCTGGAAGTGCTGCACGCAGCTGATCGAGGCCTGCTTGAGCGGTTGAGCAGCGCTGGTGTTGCATACAGCCAGTGGTGCCGCCCATCCCATGACCGATCAGCAGGATGCCGAGGTGAACCTCAAGCGGGCCCTTGCGCAACTCGAGCAGAACGAGGCCGCCGTTGCAGAAGCCCTCAATGAGGCACGCGCAGAGCGCTCCCGCAGTGAACCACCCATCAGCGGGGGAGCCCTGCTGGCCCAGATCGATCAGTTGGCTGAGCAGGGCACCTTTGACAGTCAAGACGCCGCCCTGGCCTGCCATTGGCCTGATGCCGCCTCGATCGCCCAGGCATGGTTTGAGCGCAAGCACCCAGGTGCCTCGGTGCCCAGCCCGATGCTGGTGCTCGATGCCTACCTCGTTGGCGCGCCGCCGTTTCTGACCAAGGCCCAGCGGGACATGGTGGCGGACTGGTACCGCAGCAAGGTGACAGCCAAGCCCGAGTACACCGCTGCGGTGACAGGCGCTGCCAAGGCGTTCGTGCTGATCGGTGATCTCAACGCCAGCGCCGCTGGGATGCAGTGGCAGACGATCATTCCCGATCTGCTCAGTGAAGGCCATGATCTGGAGTTCAACGTGACCAAGGAACAGGTCACCGCCGCCGCAGCCCGCTGGATCGTCGCTGTGGCTGACACCTTCGCGGCACCTTCACTGGAGTGAGGGCCGCAGAACGCGGCTGATCCTTGCCCCTGTCTAAATTGAGCAAGATTGATTTTTAGATCATGAGATTTCTCCAGTACCTCGCAGCTGCAGCTCTTGCCTGCGTCATCTCACTGGGTCTTTATGCCACCCCGGCCGAGGCTGCCACGGTGGAAGTCAAGCTTGGAACTGACTCGGGTCTGCTCGCTTTTGAACCCCAGACCGTGACCATTCACCCCGGCGACACGGTCAAGTTCATCAACAACAAGATCCCCCCCCATAACGCCGTTTTCAAAGACCACGAAGAACTGAGCCACCACGACCTGGCTTACAACCCCGGTGAGAGCTGGGAGGAGACCTTTGAAACTGCAGGCACTTACGACTTCTATTGCGAGCCCCACGCCGGCGCTGGCATGGTCGGTCAGGTCATCGTTGAGTGATCAACAGGCTTGCTTGAGATCGAATTGCGGTTGAACAGGGCAGTTGCGCTGATCAACCGCACACAGCAGCTCAACAATCCGTTGATGGTCAAGTGCTGAAAGCTCTCCTGAGCGTTCCCATTTCAGGCAGCTCCGGCCCTCACAGGTGCCGGGGGTGATGCCTCGATGTTTTTGCATGACAGCCTCCTGGGCTGATGGAGACGATCCTCCGCTCTTGTCAAATTGATCTCAAGAGAAGAATTGCTCAAACCTCAAGCTGCGTTGTTCTGAATCGGGCTTCACTCAGTGGTATTCACCTGGGTGCTCCTGCTTGGAGACCGTCACCCGGCCCACCTTCTGGCCGGAGAAGCGCAGCAGTTCATCGCCTGAGAATTCAAATCCCAGGCCATAGGCGATGCGGGCCACATCATCGGCTGTGGAGGCCGCCAGTACCCGGTCTTTGAGGCTCTCATCCTGCTGCATCTTCCGCAGGAATGCCTTGAGTTGATCGAGGGCCACGGGATGCTCGGCAGTCGGGGGATCATCGCTGATGGCGGCGGTGCGCCAGCATCAGCGCCTTGATCAAAGGCGCATCGATGGGTCTGCAGCTGCAATCCGCTGAGTACCTCCATGAGGACGGCATCACCTACTGCATCCGCCGCAAGAACCTCGAGCAGGATTTCACCATCTATGAAAAGCGTGGTGATGAATGGGTTGATTGCGGCCTGGATCAGGCGGTCAAGGATGTGAACTTCGCTGAGTTCAAGCGCCTGGGCCTGCTGATCAAAAAGATCATGGACGCCGATCAGTGGTTGGCTTGAGTTGCCGCTGCAGAGCTCATTTATGACACTTGGCGCGGAATCGCAGCGAGCGGCTGGTGGCGCCGTGCTTGGTCTTGCGGCCTGTGACGCGCTTACGCCACATCTTGAACGACGAGCTTTTCATCGACTGGCGCATCAACTCGATCACCTCCTGTTCGGCGATGCCGAATTGGTATTCGATCGCCTCAAAGGTGGTGCGGTCCTCCCAGGCCATCTCGATGATGCGATCGAGCTCCTCTGGATCGAACGAGCGCATCAGCTGCTGGGGTTACGGGCGGGACGCTAACGGGCCGAGGCGCTCACCAGGAGGCCGCCGCGGGGCGTGGGGCTCGGCACCAGCTGCAGGGCCAGGTCCTGATCAGGCACCAGTTGCAACTGCACCTTTTGCAGCAAGCCAACAGCCATCAGCCGGATTTCCAGCTCCGCCAGAGCCTTGCCCAGGCAAACCCGCTCACCGCCGCCAAAGGGCAGCAAAGTCTGATCAAAGGAACCATCGAGATGGCGCTGCGGCCGGAACTGGGCCAGATCACTCCCATCGGTGGCCGCGCTCGGGGTCAGGGCCACTTGAATCACGCTGTTGGCAGGCACGGCCACATCCGCCAGTTCGATCGGGCGCAGGCTGCGGCGGAAAAAGCCGCCCACCGGTGGTGTCTGGCGCATCACCTCAAGCACCGTGGCATCAAGCTTTGGCGATTGCACTGAGGTGGTGGCTGGCCATGGTGCGGCCACCACTTCCGGCTGCAGCCAGTCCATCACCTCTGGGTGCAGCAGCAGGGCACGGAACAGGCAGCTCAACGAGGAGGCGGTGGTCTCATAGCCGGCAAACAGCAGCAGCAGCAGCTGTTCAGCCAGGTCGTCGTCATCCAGGGGAATGCCGGCCTCATCGAGGCCGCCGCTGATCAGATCCAGGCCCCCTTCATTGCTGCCCTCCTGCAGGACCGCCTTGATGCGGCTCAGCAGCCGCTGGCGGGCTGCCATCGCCCTGGCAAAGGGGGTGCCTGGGATCGCCAGTGGAATCGAGAACAGGGCCTTGGTCCAGACCTCAAAATCGGCGAACAGCGCCTCTCGGCTGGCCGCATCAAGCCCCAGCACCGTCGTGGCGATCACGGCAAAGGCAAAGCGGCGCATGCGACCAGCCAGGGGCACCGGGCCATCAGCCGTCATCAGCTCATCGGCGAGCCCATCGATCAGGCCAACGATCGATGGGGAATACCGCACCAGGGCTGCGCTGGAGAACAGCTGACCCACAACCCGGCGGCGGGCCTTGTGACCGGCGCCGCTGCGGTTGGCCAGGGAGCGGCTGCCCAGCAGCTGTTTGACGCTCTCGGGCCACCAGCCCTCCAGGGCATCCCCTTGATTGAGCAGTTCACCAATGGCCCGCTCGCCTCGGATGAAGACGATGCGTTGCGCCAGCAGCTTGGTCTCGAACACATCCCCGTAGGCCTCAAAGCGCTTCTGGGCAAAGCCGGGATCGCCAAAAAAATCAAGCGTTTCCTTAAGGCCGGTGACGGCACCGGTGCTGGGCAGGGGGGCGGCGCTCATGGACTCAGGAGGGGCTGAGGCGCTCAAGCTATCGATCCACCATGCTGCGCCGAGGACACCGGCATTCAGCGGCTCAAGACGAGCAGCTGTAATGGGACACCCCGCCGGCATGGAAGTACTCGCGTGGTTTGAGCTGCGCGTAGCGGGCGAGCTCAGCCGGTGGTGCTTGGTAAGGCGCGCTGAACACCTCCTGCAACTCCTGGATCCGTGTGGTTTCAGCCTCCCTTGCCTGCTCATAAGCCGGGGCCACGAGCCATTCGCGCCAGGTGATCGCCGGGTTGACGCGCTGCATCGCAGCGGAGACGCTCTGCAGATCGCCTTGAGCCTCCAGCCGCTTGCGCCATTGCTGGAGCCAGCCCCTCCACTTGGCATCGAGCGCATCGCTGCTACCGGCGTAGAAGCTGGCTTTGAGCGGTTCGATCGTCTCGGGGATCGCTGAAAGCTGCCGGAAGAAGACCGTGTAATCCAGCTTGGAGGCGAGCATCAGCCCCAGCAGCTCCTGCGCCAGCTCAGGGTCCGGGCTGCTCAGGCCCAGCTTGCTGGCCCACATGGCGTTGATCGCTTCTGCCATGGCATCGCCAAAGCCATCGCGCACGGCATCAAGTTCGGCTTCTGCTGCGGTGTTGTCAGCCAGCAGCGGCCGCAGCGCCTTCCAGAACATCTGGTAGTTGGCTTCTGCCGCCGATGGTTGATTGAAGAAGCAGAAATGCTCGCCGCCGCCGGTCCAGGGCTGGAAGCGCAGATCAAACAGCTCGCAGAACCCAAAGGGCCCGTAGTCGAGGGTGAAGCCGCCTGCGGCGCAGTTGTCGCTGTTGAAGTTGCCCTGGCAGTAGCCGACCCGGATCCAGTTGGCGACCAGGGCGGTGAGCCGTCCGCGGAACAGCCTGGCCAGCTCAACCACCTGGGCGGCAAACGGCAGGTTCGCATCGATCTCGCTGCGATAGTTGCGCTCGATCAGGTGCTCGACGATCAGCCGCAGCTCGTTCATCGCCTCGGGGTGGGCATGGCTGCGGGCGCGGCGGGCAAACAGCTCGATCTGCCCCACCCGCAGGAATGACGGTGCCACCCGGGTGCTGATCGCCGCTGGGTTGTCCACCAGGATGTCGGGATCAACCGAGCGCGAGTTCTCTGAATACCAGGGGCGACGGACCGTCTCGGCCCGTGACATGTACAGCGTCAGTGAGCGGGAGGTGGGCACCCCCAGGGCATGCATGAACTCCTGGGCCAGGAACTCCCGCACGCTGGAGCGCAGCACGGCGCGGCCATCGGCGCCGCGGCAGTAGGGGGTGGGGCCACCCCCTTTGAGCTGCATCTCCCAGCGCTGGCCTTCAAAGACGCCCTCGATGATCGACATGGCCCGGCCATCGCCGTAGCCATTCCCGGTGCCAAAGGGGCACTGCTGGATGTACTCGCTGCCGTAGATCGAGAGGGCATAACCGGTGGCCCAGCCGTAGGGGCGCATGGGCGCTGCCGCTGCAGTGATGTCACCGGAGAAGAGGCGCTTGAACTGCTCGTCGTGGGCGAGCTCATCACTAAGCCCGAGTTCTGCAAACAGGGTGTTGCTGTGGGCGATGTATTCCGGCTCCGGAATGGCCGTTGGGGTCACTGGCACCCAGTGGCCTGAGAACACCTGCCGCGCTTTGTGGTCCTCGCCGTCGCTGGTGGCCTGCGGATCAGGCCGCAGCTTCTCGAGCAGGGAGTAGTCAGCCCGTTGAGCAAACGCAGCAAAGGTGTTCGCGGTGGTGGGCATCAGGGCTGAGCGGCACTGGCTTGATGCTATTGAGAGGGGGCCATTCCCCAGCGGGCCAGAGATGTCCAAAGCGCGCGAGATGATCAACGCCCACCTGTTGCCGGTGCTGGCGATCATTGCCACGGCTAGTTCGGTTTCGATCGCGGTGTCGCTGCGGCCGATCGCGGCGCAGTCAGCCCGCTGGATGACCTGCTACGACGACAGCATCGCCTGGTATCAGGCCAACAAGCCCGACTGGACCGTGCCTGATCAGGAGGCCTTCGCGTCCAATTTCTGCAATGGCGGCAGCCCGGTCAAACCAGGTCCTGGCGCTCAAAAGGCCCCCTGAGCCCCTTGGAATCAAAAGCCTGCATCAAGCCTTTCTGAATCTGGCAGCGGCATAACGGCGGCCACTTCTGGGCGGCATGGACTCCGCTGCAGCGCTTAGGTTGCCGCTGCTGCCGGCACCCAGATCGCGGCGCTCAAATGGCACTCGGCCGAGAAGCTCGCTTTGTCAGCCGAAACAACGATGGAATTTCGCCATAGCAGCGAAGATGTGCACGGTGTTGCCCAGTCGCCAAAGTGCCAGCCAAATCCATGAAGGCCTGCTGAACAGTCCTTTGCCAACCTGAAGGCTTCTCCATCAAAGGCCTGGGCCCTTGATCCGCGTTCACCAGATCGCCCTGCCGCTGGACCATCCGCCGGTGGCGCTGCCAGCGGCGGTGGCCAAACGTCTCAAGCTGCCGGTGGAAGCCCTCGGCGAGCTGCAGCTCTTTCGCCGCAGCGTTGATGCACGTCATAAAGATGCCATCGAGCTGGTCTACAGCGTCGATGTGGCTGTTGCGGATGAAGCGGCCGTGCTGGGCAAGCTGCGGCGCGATCACCAGGTAGTGGCCACCCCGGAGCCATTGCAGCGCCCCTCGATTCCTGCCCCCGAGGGCTTTGCCAGCGGCGAGCGGCTGCGGCCGGTGGTTGTTGGTGCTGGCCCCTGCGGTTATTTCGCCGCCCTGTTCCTGGCCCAGCAGGGCTACCGGCCCCTGCTGCTGGAGCGCGGCAAGCCGGTCAAGCAACGCACCGCTGACACCTTTGGCTTCTGGAAGGGGCGCCTGCCGTTCAATCCGGCTTCCAATGCCCAGTTCGGGGAAGGCGGTGCGGGCACGTTCTCCGACGGGAAGCTTTATTCCGGCGTCAAGGAATCCAAGCGCCATGGCCGTTGGGTTTTAGAGGAGCTGGTGGAATCGGGCGCTAATCCCGAAATCCTGGTGCTCAACAAACCCCACATCGGCACCTTCAAGCTGGTGGGGGTGGTGCGTCAGCTGCGGGAGCGCATCACGGCCCTCGGTGGTGAGGTGCGCTTTGAGCACCATGTCACCGGCATTGAGCTCGCTGCGGGCAGCCGTCAGCTGCAGGCGGTGCTGCTGGCTGATGGGTCGCGCATCGCCACCGATGCGGCGGTTGTTGCCGTGGGTCACAGCTCCCGCGACACCTTTGAGCTGCTGCACGGCCATGGGGTGGCGATGGAGCCCAAGCCCTTTTCGGTCGGCTTTCGCATCGAGCATCCGCAGCCGTTGATCGATGCGGCGCGCTGGGGTGAGAACGCCGGCCATCCGCTGCTCGGCGCGGCCGATTACAAGCTGGTGCACCACGCCAGCAATGGCCGCAGCGTCTACAGCTTCTGCATGTGCCCCGGCGGTCTGGTGGTGGGTGCCACCTCCGAGGAGGGGCGGGTGGTCACCAACGGCATGAGCCAGTACAGCCGCAATGAACGCAATGCCAACAGCGGCATCGTCGTTGCCATCACCCCTGAGGACTATCCCGGCGGTCCCCTGGCGGGGGTTGCGTTCCAGCGACAGCTCGAATCACGGGCATTCGCATTGGGGGGCGGTGATTACAACGCCCCGGCCCAGCGGCTGGCGGATTTTCTTGCGTCGGTGCCCAGCAGGGATCTGGGCAGTGGCCGACCGTCCTATGCCCCGGGCGTGACGCCCACCGATCTTTCGGATGCATTGCCTGCCTATGCGATTGAGGCCATCCGCGAGGCGCTGCCGGCTTTTGCCAGTCAGATCCCTGGATTCGATCACCCCGATGCGGTGCTCACCGGCGTGGAGACGCGCACCAGCTCGCCGGTGCGCATTTGCCGCGGCAAGGATCTGCAGAGCTCCAACACGCCTGGGTTGTATCCCGCTGGTGAAGGAGCTGGCTTTGCCGGCGGCATCCTCTCGGCCGGTATCGATGGTCTGCGGGTGGGGGAAGCCGTGGCGCAGCAGTTGGCGTCAGCGCCGTAGCTGAGGCAACACCTCGGCAGCGCTGTTTGGTTCAGCAGGCACTGCTTTTGGAATGTCTGCAGCTGAGCTGGTGCATCAGCACCGCAAACTGTGCTGGCTGCCACTGCTGCGGCCTGCATCTGGTTTCAGATTGATCGTGTGTTGAGCACCAACCGCTGAGCCGCTTGCGCCATCAGGTGCTTCTGCCATCGGTTCCGCCAAGGACACCACCGATTCAGCGGCCACTGGGCCGCACGTTGGAGCGCCGTTGCCATGGATTCCCTCACTGCTTTTGCCGCTATCGGCCTGACCGCCGTCACCTGGGATGGTTCCCTCACCCCTGCCGGCGGCCGTGCCTTCCGCCATGCCCTTGATTACCGCGAGCCCTTCTGCTCGATGAGTGAAGGCGAGATGGTCGAAATGATGGATCAGCTGCTGCAGCGGCGCCGCCAGATCGGCAATGAGCCGTTGATGTTGGAGGCCGCCCAGGCCCTCTCCCCCACCCAGTCGCTCACCGCCTACGCCATGGCCTCCGAGCTGATGCGCTCTGATGGCCCCTATGAGCCCAGTGAGCGGCGCCACCTCGATCACCTGGCCCTGGTGCTCTCGATTGCCAAGCCCGAATCCGATCGCATCGATTCGGTCTTTGATCTGCTCCACAACCACTTGGCGTTGCATTCGGAGCTGCAACTGGCCTGAGGCTGGCTAAAGAGGGGCTGAGCACCCTGCTGCGCCGGTGGCGATGCAATGGATTGAGCTGTTGACCCCCTTCCGTTGGCCCCTGGCCGTGGTCATAGCAGCAGCCTTGCTGGGCAGGGCTGTGCTGGCGCTGGCCCGCAGCGGCATCCGCGTTGAGATCGTCACGCGGGTGCCGATCCAGATCAAGACCGGCCGCGATGGCATCGAGGCCAGGGTCACCAAGGTCAAGCTGCTCTGAACCTGTGAGTCACCACCACAGCGACGTGCTCAAACCCAAGGAGGTGGTGCGGATCCTCGAGCATCTGGGCTTTCAGCATGTGCGCAGCCACGGCTCCCATCAGCACTACCGCGATCAGGTGGGGCGCCACACCATCGTGCCGTTCCATCAAGGCAGCGATGTGGAGCCCGGACTGGCGCGCCGCATCGCCAAGGAGATCGGGATCCCGTTTGAGGAATTTCTCAGCCACCGCTGAGATCTGCCGCTTGGCTAAGCAGCGGCCTGGCCCCTGTGAAGGTTAAGAGCGCCTTGCGCTGCTGACCGTCGCTCCTCGGTCGTTGCTTAAATGAGAGTTAAGCAAGGGTAAAGGGCATGACGGAGCTCAAGCAGTTGGTGCGCATCCTTCACCTGGAAGAGGAGGCACGCACCTGCCTGACCAGGGCGGAGGCCCAGCGGTTGATCCGCAAGGGTGATAAGGCCAAACGCAGGCTCTGGCATGACACCGAGCAGCACTACGGCAGCTGAATCAGTCAAAGACGTGGCCGTGGTCATAGCGCTCATCGCGCCCGGCGGCCTCGGTCAGTGAGGCCACGTTCTCCCGTGTGAAGAACCCGGCAAAGCCGTGGCAGCGCTCGACGTACTCGGTGATCAGCACGGAATACTCCGAGTGCTTGGAGAAGATCTGTTTGAGATCGGGCTGGTCGGTGCACTCCCCGATCACCTTGGCGAGAAAGGGGATCGCCTGCTGCTGCAGCTGCTCCACCACGAAGTCGACATTTTTTTGCGCGTTGCTGTGGTCCCCATCGGTGACTTCATAGGCGATGTGGTGCATGCGGCGCCCGAAGTTGCGCACGAAGTCTTCTGTTGGCATCGGCAGGTTCTCAAATGAATTCACAAATGAGGGCGTGTTGTTGGCCGTGAAGACCTTGGCCGGCGAACACTTGTCATCGCTGACCTGCGGATGGCGCGTGACGTTGGTGGAGGAGTTCATCTCCTCGATGTTGTAAGCGCCCCAGAAGTAGTAGTTCGAGAGGGTGAGGAATTCGAGGATCGCATCCTCCCGTTCGCCGGCCAGCACGCGGGTCGCCATGTGATCCACGCCCTCAATCAGATGGGCGATCCCCAGCGATTCCCCCAGCTCCTCCTGTTGCCTGAGCTGGTGCTGCTGCTCGGTGGTGAGCTGAAACGGCTGGCCCAGTTGCCATTCATCCGGATCATCCAGGTTCAACGCGCTGTACCCCAGGCGGTTGTGGGTGAAATCCGACGGCACACTGAAGCGCAGGGCATCGAGGGTGTAAAAGCCGTTCTCACATTCACCCGGGTAGTGAAAGCGGATGTTGCAACCTTCCAGTAGCGCCACGGTCTCCGCCAAATCCCGGGTGTGCAGCACTTCACCCACGTAACGGGCATTGGGCTTGCGGCGCGCCAGCGGGTAGATCATGTTGAGCTGCTTGATGTCGTCCTCGTAGGAGGGCGACAGCGGCTCCATCACGATCAGTCGCGGGAACTCCGCTTTCGATCCCAGCACAAAGATGCGGTGGCTGGCATTGATGTAGCTGCCGATCAACCGGTAAGGGGTCATCAGCGCCAGCTCCCCCAGATAAGGGAGGCCATCAGCGGTCTGGACGTGAACGATCAGGGCCCGCAGCTGCCCCAAAAGCTGGTCGAGCCCAAGGCTCAACCGCCGCTCGATGATCTTCTGGCGGTATTCATCAAAAAAGGCCGAATTGCGCTTGTCTCCTTCTGGCACATGCTGCAGCAAATCGATGCCCATGGCGCCGCCTCAGATGCCAATGGCATAGCAGCGCTGCATGAAAAAACCCGCTGAGCCGGGGATGCTCAGCGGGTTCATTGGGCCCATGGGACCGTTGGCCTCAGTTGACCAGCTTGGGGGCGATGGTCTCGTCGTAGCGCTTCTCGCAGTCGCGGATGATCTTGACAGCTTCATCGTTGCCAAAGAAGCCGTTGACCGTGCAGGTGCCGGGCTTCTTGAGGTCTTTGTAATGCTCCCAGTAGTAGGTGGTCTCCTTGATCCAGTGGGCGCCGAGCTGCTCGTAGCTGGTGATGTGATCCATGCGCTTGTCATCGGCCAGCACGCAGATCACCTTGTCGTCCACCTCGCCGCCATCGTCGAACTTCATGATGCCGATGATGCGCGCCTCCACCAGGGAACCGGGCACCAGAGGTTCGGTGATGCCAACGATTTCCACATCAAGGGGATCGCCATCCTCATCCCAGGTGCGGGGCAGGCAGCCGTAGGCAAAGGGATAGGCCAACGAGGAGTAGCCCACCCGATCCAGTTTGAGATGACCGGTTTCGGTGATCAGCTCGTACTTATTGATGGTCATGGAGTTGAGCTCCACGATCACGTTCAGTCGCAGCTCGTCGGCATCGGCGAATGCCGGCAGCACGTGCAGCAGGTTCAGCATCGTGCGGCTGGGCGCGTGATCGATGTTGGCCATCGGTTCGGGCGAGAAGCGCGCGGATCCTACCCCCTTGACAACGGTCCCTCGTGCTGGCTCGTAGGCCCATCAGGACTGCTGTCTGGGCTCCTCTCGCGCTGATCTGCTGCGTTGAGCGCGCCAATGACTTGCGCGCTGGCGGGATGATTGGCGCGATGGAATGGGGCAGTTCAGTGAGTATTAACACCATTACGATCTGACAATTAATCAATCGAATTGCGCGATGAAAATCTTGTTTTGCTGCTGTTGGTTAGCGTCGCTTTGTTAGCGGAACTGGAGTGGTGATGCACTTCGCCAGAAAAAGGGACACTGCCGTGTTCTGGGCCGGTCTGGGGCTGGCCATTGCTCTGGGCGTGAGCCAGATGCCCGTGATGGCAGTTTCGGTGTTGTTGATGGTCTATTTGCTGCTGGATCGCTCCAGCGCCCATCGCGATGCGCTGCGCCACAAGCGCCTGCTGGCCGATCGTTAATTCACCGGCGATCGAGCAGTTCTGCTTTGGTGCGGGCGTAGACCTGCTCTGCTTCTGCTGCGCTGCGGCCGATGCAGGTCATGCCCAGCTTGCCGTGCTCTGAGAGACAACCCAGCAGGTGGAAGACGCTGCCGCTCTCGCTGAGGGCGTCGTAATGCAACCCCGCTCCGGCCACCAGATCGATCAGGTCCATCGGCAGCAGGCCCTGCATGCGGGGATCCGAGAGGTTGTCGGTGGCCTTGTAGTGCAGCTCGCTGCCGGTGGGTGAGAGGAACCGGCCGCTGTCCTGGCAGAGGGAACCGTTGCTCAAATAGCGCAGGGCCTGCATCGGATGGGTGGTTCCCCCCTTGCGCAGGTTCACCTCGATCGCCTGCAGGTCCCAGTCCCCCCCGATGCGCCTGGCCAAGCCATCGACGGAGAAATGATCCAGGGCCCCGAGTCCGGCCAGCTCAGCGCCAACCGCCTGGCCCCAGCGCTGCAAGTCGCGCCGGTAGGCCTCGCGCGCGGGGAACTGGCAACCGAGGTAGGTCTGGCCGCTGGGTCCGCCGAGCAGTTGCTCATGGGTGCTGAGCACCTCCACGCGGCCGCCGGGATGGATCATGCCCTGCACGCTCGGTGAGCTCAGCTCCTCACCACCGCTGAGCCAGGCCTCCACAAGGGCCCCCTGTTGTTGCAGCAGGGCCCGCCAGTCGCTTGCCGGCATCGGCAGCCGCTCCAGCGCAACCTGCAGCCGGGAGCGTCGTTCGCTTTCGCTGCAATCCTCCAGCTGCAACGCATCCAGCTCCAGGGGCCCGTTGCCTTCTCCGCTGAAGCCTTCGTTGAGCTTGACCACCGCCCGCTTGAGGCGGGGTTGACGCCCGACCAGCTCCAGGCAGGCTTCCACCAGATCGCTGAAGCCCTGCACCAAGGGGGAGCCATCGGGGTGGGGCAGCGCGCAGCGGCGAAAGAGCTCGCGGCTGCCGGCCTTGGTTCCCCACCAGGCCAGGGCAGGGTCGGTGCCCAGCAGCGGCAACTGCAGGGCTTCCGAGAGATCGCGCTCTAGGGCACCGACGTTGAAGCAGCTGATGAAGCTGCGCTCAAGCCGCAGTGACTGGCGGATGCGTTGCAGAAGCCGCGGCCGCTCCAGCAACTTCTCCGCCAGCGGCCGGGGGCTGGCGTCGTCGGTGTCGAACAGCTTCAGGCGCTGACGGGCGTGGGAGATCGGCACACCCGGGAGCAGCTCCAGCACCGAGTCCACCACCAGCTCCGGCAGCAGCTTGCTGCTGACAAACACCATGCGGGCCTTGGGCTGCCGCAGCCGGATCAGTTCAAACAGCTGCCGTTCCTCGTAGTGGTGCACCCCCGTCACCAACTTGATCTGCTGGGCATCGAGATTCAGGGATGGCACTACCAGCACATCCCAGGCATCAGCCGCTGCTGTGACGTCATCGACATCCGCACTGAGCTGCTGCTGCAACTGGCGGAAGCTCTGCGCAGGCATCGCTGATGGCGTCGGTGTCTCCATGCTGATCAGCATTCGGCGGCTGCGCTGTGGTTTCTCCCCAGCCCGTGCCGTTGGTCTCTTCGATCGCTGCCATGGCTGAGCTGAACCTCCAGCTCGCTTGTTCAGCGCCGGCTGTGGGGCCACGCCACAGCGCCGGAGTTGCAGCTCCTCGTGCTGCGGCGCTGACAAACGCCTGTGCGGTGTTGACCATGGAGTCATGGCGAGCCACCCCGACTGGCGAGAGCAACTGCTTGGCAGCCTGCAGGGTCAGATCCAGCTGGCCACTTACCTGGCGGTGTTCGCTGGCTTCACTGGGGCCTCCTGTGCGGGCCTGTGGGTCAGTGAGCGCACCCTCTTTCAGGAGCATGGCCGCGAACTGCAGCGGCAGGCCCGTGCCATCGATGTCAACCTGCAGCGTTTGATCGCTCAGCAACCTGCTGCGGCAGCCGCGCTGCCGGGCGCTGCTCAGATCCGCGCGGAACTGGCCCGTTTCAGCGACTACCGCACCCTCTATTGGGCCGTGCTTGCCGATGGCAGCACGGTGGTGCCTGCCAGCAAGGATCTGCCCATGGAGCAGGAGCTGGTGCGCCGGGCCCTGGCGGTGAACCCGGATCCGGTGCTGTTGCAGCAGCGCGTGCTCAACTCCGGTGAACAGCAGTTCTTGATTGAAGCCCTGCTGCTCAGTGATGCTGGTCTGCGGCTGTGGGCGGCACGGGACATCACCTCCAGCTCGCGCGCCTTCAGCAACTACCTCTCCTGGATGATCCTGATCTGGGGGATCTGCCTGCTGCTGACCCTGGCCAGTGTCACCTGGCTGGTGCGCCGCATCGTGCGTCCCTTGATCGAACTCTCGCAACTGACGGAAACCGTCACGGTGGAGACCCTGCAGAGCTCCCGCATCTCCCTTTCCGGTGCCCCGCAGGAGGTGGCCCAGCTGGCCGACACCTATGAGGATCTGCTGCAGCGCCTCTCCCACTCCTGGAGTCAGCAGCGCCAGTTCGTCAGTGGTGTCAGCCACGAGCTGCGCACCCCTTTGACCATCGTCAGCGGCTACATCCGCCGCACCTTGCGCCGGGGCGAGAACCTGCGGGATGACCAGGTGGAGGGGTTGAAGACCGCTGATGGGGAAACCCGCCGGATGCGCCATCTGCTCGATGACCTGCTCGATCTCTCTCGTGGTGACTCCGGCCGCCTGGCCCTCACCAGCACGCCTGTGGCCCTTGAACCGCTGCTTCTGGAGGTGATCGAGCTGGCGGGCAGTGATCAGCAGCGGCAGCTCCTGCTGGATCTTCCCGCTGATGCGGCGAGCGCCACGGCACTGGCGGATGCGGACCGGCTCAAACAGGTCTTGCTCAACCTGCTGGAGAACGCCTGCAAGTACTCGCCTGAGTCATCACCGGTGCGTTTGTCCTTGCGGGCCGCACCTGCGGGTTGGCAGCTTCAGGTTCTTGATGAGGGCATCGGTGTGCCCCCAGGGGAGCGGGTGAGGATCTTTGAGCGCTTCCAGCGCGGCAGCAATGCTCCCCCGGGTGGGGGATCCGGCCTGGGCCTGTCGGTGGTGAAACTGCTGGTGGATGCCATGGGAGGAACCATCTGTGTCACCGACGCTTCCAGCGGAGGCTCATGCTTCATCGTGGAGTTATCGCGCATCGATCCCCCCTGAGCTTCTGCGGATGCTGGCTTACCTGGTTCTCAGTTCCCTGCTGATTCCCGCCAACCTCTGGGCGGCGATCACCCCTCACCTGCACAGCGATCTGTCGATGCGCGTGCTGCATGGACTCTCGACCCTGGTGCTGCTCCCCCTGCTGCTGACCCTGTGGCGGCAGCGGCGCCGGGATCTGCGCTTGGCCGCTCTGGTTCTGAGCGTTTTCCTGATCGTCATGGTCGCCGTCAACCTCTGGATCACGGCCATGGGCATGGGGGTTCAGTTCGGTTGGTTGGACCACGTCTTCCTGGCGATTGCCTGCAGTTGCGTGCTGGCCTACTTCCTGCTGGAACCGGCACTGGTGCGCTCGTGAGGTGCGTCTGCGTTGGTGTGGTGGGCTTTGCTCTGCTGCTGGGGCTGATCGCCACCCCAGCGCTGGATGCCGCCCAGCAGCTGTGCAGCGGCGATGTCTGCGCCGCCCACATCACCCGCAGTGCCAAGAACCACTGGGAACTGGTGTTGCGCCTGAAGGATTCACAGGGTCACCGCGCCCTGGCCCGGCTTGACTGCCGCACGCAGGCGCTATCGGGTGATCTGCAGGCGCTCGATCGTGCAGCGGTCGATCAATTGGGGCTGAGGGCCTGCCATCTGCTGCCCCAGCGATGAACCTGATCCTGTTGCGCCAGCAGGATCACTGGCCCAGTGCTTCTGTGGTCGAACTGGCTGATCAGCGCGCCGAGCACATCCGCACGGTCCTGCGGGCGAGCTGCGGCGATCGCCTGCGTGTGGGTCTGCTTGGTGGTCATCAGGGTGTGGCTCTGATCGAGGCCATCGATTCGCGCCATGTCCGCCTCAAGGTCTCGCTTGATGAGGCTCCTCCGCCCCGCCATCGCTTTGATCTGGTGCTGGCGCTGCCGCGGCCCAAGATGCTGCGGCGGATTTTGCGCACCGTTGCTGAGTTCGGGGTGAGCCATCTCCACCTCATCAACAGCGCGCGGGTGGAAAAAAGTTTTTGGCAAACACCGCTGTTGAAGCCGGCCCATGTGGCTGAGGCACTGCATGCCGGCATGGAGCGCGCCCGCGACACCGTTGCTCCGCAGGTTCATCTTCATCAGCGCTTTCGCCCCTTTGTGGAAGACGAGCTCACAACCCTCTGCGCTGGCCGGCCCTGCTGGATCACCGATCAAGGGTCGCCCTTGGCGCTCGCCTCAGCGCCAGGTGGCCCCGCCGTGGTGATGGTGGGCCCCGAAGGTGGCTTTGTGCCGTTTGAAATTGAGCTGGCCTGCGCTGTGGTGGCCCAGCGCGTTCATCTCGGTGAGCGCACCTTGAGCGTCGATACGGCCCTCACGGCGACCCTGGCCTTGGGCGCGTAGCCCGCCCTCAGGAGGCCTTGAGATCCACCGGCCGGTAGGGCACAAAGCTGGATTTGCGAGCTCCGCAGATGGTGCACACCCAGTCCTCGGGGATGTCTTCGAAGGCAGTGCCCGGAGCAATGCCGGAATCAGGATCACCGTCTTTGGGGTCGTAGATCATCGAGCACACCTTGCAGATCCACAGGCCTGTCAACGGCTCTGCCGCTAGGCCAGAGCCTCCTTGGCCCTGCAGGGTTTGCAGGGCAGCGGTGTAGCGATCGGCGTGGTGATGCTCAATCGGTGTCAGCAGACCGAAGTTGCGTGCTGCCCGGCGGAAGATGCCGGCATGTT
>CAJWYF010000011.1 GCA_913049535.1 uncultured Synechococcus sp. | reverse complement strand
TCGATGGGAAGGCGAAATCAGCGCCGTGGGACTTCACCACATCAGCAATGAGTAGAAAGATCTCCTGCTGCTGATCAAGCCAGTCACTCCATACGGTTGTTTTGGTAAAGCAATAGACCATCAGGTTGATGGAGGATGCATCCCATTGGTTGAAATTCACCAGGATGGTCTGGTTGTGGTCAATGGCGTGGTGGCTTTTGAGCAGCTTGCGGACAGCTTTGCTAATGGAATCAATTTTTGAGATGTCTTCATAGCGCAAGCCGATGTCCACTTTGATGCGGCGGTTGTACATCTGACCGGGGTTTTCAATCGGATTGGTGGCAAAGACCGCATTGGGAATGTAAAGCGGTCTGCGATCAAATGTCCGCAGACGTGTGTGATACCAGCCGATGCTTTCAACCGTTCCCTCCATGCCATTGGTGCTGATCCAATCCCCTTCTTTGAAAGGACGATTGAAGAACAGCATGAAGCCTGAGAGAAAATTCTGTGAAATCTGTTGGGTGCCAAAGCCAAGGCCAATTCCAGCACCGCCAAGCAGGGTGGCCACGGCGGTGGACGACACGCCAAAGGTCACCATCAGCGCAGCACCGGTGATGATGATGATCAAAATTGTGAACAGCCGCTCGAGCAAGCGGATGAGCATAATTTCATCTTTGGGGTCTTCAATCTGCAGCCAATTCTCAAATCGTTTGGAGCGAAAAACAACCTGCCCCACGCGGATGAAGGCCCAGCCAATGGCCATGATCGTGAGGCTTGCGGAAACCTGAAGGCTGATGGAGCCATCAAACCGGTCCCCCCGGCTGGCCAGGAGACGGGCCAGCCAGCCGAGGTAAAGCGCCGAACTCAGGCCCAGCATCAAGGGCAGGCGTATGGCTTGCACGAGCCGAGCTCCGATGTGCCTGCCGCGCATCGAAATGAATGACAAGATGATCCACAGTGCCGCCAGGCCGATGCTTCCTGCGATGACACCTGAGTTGGACTGGAAATAACTCAGATCTTGAAAGAGGGGATGGTTTGTGACGAGTAAAAGCGGCAACGTCTCATATCTAAAGGTGTACTGACTGTATCGACGCCATGGCTTTGTTCCCACTGTTCTGAGTGGTGTCAGCCCACGGCTCTCGTTCGATTTCCGCAACCGCCACGATGGTGTGGATCATCGAGTCTCAGGCCCATGATTGATGCCATGCCATGGCTTGAGGCGCTGGTGGATGGCCTGCGCACTCCCTGGGGCGCGGTGCTGTTTGTTCCCCTCTACGCCCTATGGGTGACCCTGCTGTTGCCGGGCGTCTGGGCTTCGATGCTGGCTGGGGTGCTTTACGGCACCTGGGGCGGCAGTCTTGTGGTGTTTCTTGGCGCCAGCTTGGGGGCAGAAGCTGCATTCCTGCTGGGCCGCCACTGGTTGCGCAACTGGGCCCAGCAGCGCCTGCTGACCATGCCCAAACTTCAGGCCGTCGAGCAGGCCGTCAGCCGAGAAGGTTTGCGGCTGGTGGTGCTGACCCGCCTCTCGCCGGCGTTTCCCTTCAGCTTGCTGAACCTCGCCTACGGCCTCAGCGAGGTATCACTGCGGGATTACAGCATCGGTTTGATCGGCATCATCCCCGGCACCGTGCTGTTCTGCGGCCTTGGCGCCTTGGCTGGTGATGTGGCCCGTTTCGGGGATGTCCTCGCCGGTGAGGCTGACCTCAAGACCTGGGCCTTGCGGGCGGTGGGTGTGATCGCAACGCTGGCTGTGGTCTGGCTGGTGGGCCGTGCTGCCTCCAAAGCGCTTGCTCAGAGCAGCGAGGAGCACTAGTTCGGCGGCAGACGCCAGTCCCGCAGCGCGGCGATGATGACAAACCAGCTCAGACGCAGCTTGGCCAGCACTCCAGGCTTGCCGCCGAGTTCGGCGAATTTTGCTCGCCCGCAGTCGGTCTTGATCCAGCGGTGGATGGCCGGTGGGCTCATGGTTGCAACAGTTGTTGAAGCCCTGCCTCATCAATCACCGTGATGCCGAGCTTGTTGGCTTTCTCAAGCTTGCTGCCGGCTTCGCTGCCAGCCACCAAATAGCTGGTTTTCTTGCTGACCGAGCCGGTCATCTTGCCGCCGGCAGCTTCGATCAACCCTTGTGCTTCCGTGCGGCTCAAGTTGGGCAGGGTGCCGGTCAACACCAAGGTTTTGCCAGTGAGGGGCCCTGGCCCGCCACCGGTGCTGTCGCTGCTGGCGGCAAGCGGCAGCTCCAGTTCCGCCAGTTGGGACATCAGGGCCTGGTTGGCGGTTGTGCTGCACCACTGCTGCAACGACTGGCTGATCTCTGGGCCAATTCCATAGAGGTCATTGAGGCTCTCCTCATCAGCCGCTTGCAGGGCGCTCCAGCTGGGGAAGGCAGCCGCCAGGGTTTTGGCGTTGACACTGCCGATGTGGTGAATGCCAAGGGCGTAGAGCAGTCGGTGCCAAGGCCGCTGGCGAGAGGCCTGCAATGCGTTGATCAAGTTGGTTGCCGATTGCTCTCCCATCCGCTCAAGGCTGGCCAGCAGTGCGGCATCGAGCCGGTACAGGTCAGCAATGGAGCCCACCAGGCCCCGGTCCACAAGCTGTTCGATCAGCTTGCCCCCAAGCCCATCAACGTCCATGGCATCTCTGCCGACCCAGTGACGCAGCGCCCCACGCAGAATGGCTGGGCAGCTGCTGTTGACGCAGCAGGTCGCGGCTTCTCCGGCCTCTCGCACCAGTAGCGAACCACATTCCGGGCAGTGGCTGGGGAGCTCCAGCCGTTCAGCACCTGCGGGCCGCAACTCGCTCAGCACCCGCACCACCTCAGGAATGATCTCCCCGGCTTTGCGCACGACGATGGTGTCGCCGCCATGAAGATCCAGTTCCACCAGCCGATCAGCATTGTGCAAAGTGGCGCGGCTGACGCTGGTGCCAGCCAGGGCCACAGGTTCGAATTCCGCCACAGGCGTTACCTTGCCGGTGCGCCCCACCTGGGCCACCAGCCGCAGCAGCCGGCTGGGTGCTTCCTCAGCGGCGTATTTCAGGGCAATGGCCCAACGCGGCGCTTTTTGGGTGAATCCCGCCAGCTGCTGTTGCTCCAACGCGTCCAGCTTCACGACAACGCCATCGGTGGCGTAGGGCAGCTGGTGGCGCTCCTCATCCCAGCGCTGGTAGAAGGCGATGACCCCGGCTGCGCCGCTGGTGCGCTCGCGGTGGGGGTTGACACGAAAGCCTGCCGCCTCCAGCCATTCCAGCGCCTGCCATTGGCTGCTGGGCCCTCGGGCTTCTGCGGGCAGGTGCAGGGTGTAAGCAAAAAAATCCAGCCGCCTGGCCGCGACAACCTTGGGATCGAGTTGCCGCAAGGTGCCGGCGCAGGCGTTCCTGGGGTTGGCAAAGAGCGCTTCCCCCCGCTGTTGGCGATCGGCATTGATCGCTGCAAAGGTGTCGTCGGGGATGAACGCCTCGCCGCGCACCTCCACCCAGGCCGGGGGCTGCTCAAGCTGCAGACGCAGCGGCACCGCCTGGATCGTGCGCACATTGGCTGTGATGTCTTCACCGCGGCTGCCATCGCCGCGTGTGGCAGCCCGAACCAGCACTCCGTGCTCGTAGCTCAAGGCCAGGGCGTTGCCGTCGATCTTGAGTTCGCAGACAAACTCCCTGCGTTGGCCCTCGCTCTGCTCCAGCTGACGTCCCAGCCGTTCATCCCAGGCCTGCAACTCCTCGGCGTTGAACGCGTTGTCGAGGCTGAGCAGCGTGATGCGGTGTTCAACGCTGCTGAATCCTGCCGCTGGCGGCCCCCCCACGCGCTGGGTCGGACTGTCGGAGCGGATTAGTTGAGGATCGTTCTGCTCAAGCTCGAGCAGCTCCCGGTAAAGGCGGTCATAGACCGCGTCCTCCATCTGCGGTGCATCGAGGACGTAATAGGCGTGGGCCGCCTGGTTCAGCAGCTGGCGCAGCTCCTTTGCGCGCGCCTCGGTAGCGGCATCGGGCAAGGCAGACATGGGCGGGGATCTAGCTGTTCACCAGGGCGATGCGCTCCACCCGCCAGTTGTCCTCGACCTTGGTGAAGGTGAAATCAAGCGGCAGCTCTTCGCCGCCTTCGCTTTTGAGCTTGACGCTGAGCATGATCATGCCCTCCTGGATGCGAGGGCGGCCCGAGCGCAGGTTGCGGTATTTGTTGAGCTTCAGCCCAGCCAGAAAGCGGATGAACTGCTGGCGGTTGACGTGCTGGCGGTAGCTCTTGGTGGTGAGCAGATAAGCCGCATCCACCTGCCCTGAGGCGATCTTGGTGAAAAACTGCTTGATGAGCGGGTTGATGCCCCGTGCGCTGATCACCAGCCGCACGGCGCTGATCGTCCAGTACAGCAGTAGGGCACCAGCGCCTGCCAGCAGCAGCTTGGTGCCGAGACTGCGGACTAGTGACCAATCCAGATCCATGGGCAGGGGCGGGCATCATGCGCTCTGGCACGAGTCTGCAGGACGGAGGCCCTCAGCGGTCGCACAATCGGGTCCATGCCCCTGCATCCCCTGCCTCCCCTGTTCCACCGTCTGGACCGGGAGCACTTCGATGGACAGCTTGCTGGGCTGCAGCACCCCGAGTTGCGCATCCGCTGGAGTGATGGCCGCATGAGCCGCACCGCCGGCTTGTATCGGCGTGGCCCTGGGCTCAGCGAGATCGTGCTGTCACGCCCGCTGCTGGTGCCGCTGCCACTGGAGGCCACCCTCAGCACGCTCTGCCACGAAATGATCCACGCCTGGGTGGATCGGGTCTTGAAGGTGCGTGAGGTTCATGGCCCCAACTTCCGCGCCTGCATGGAGCGCATCAATGGCGCTCAGCAGCAGTTTGAGGTGCGCTTGCGCCACCGCTATCCCTTGCCCCCGGTGGTGGCGGGCTGGATTGCGGTCTGCCCCGCTTGCGGTCGCACGGCCCCCTATCGCCGCCGCCGCCAGGGGTTGGCCTGCCGACCCTGCTGTGAGGCCCACAATGGCGGCCGCTGGGATGAACGCTTCGCTTTGGACTTTGTTCGCTCAGCAGAGGCGTCCCATGGCTGAGTTCCTTGCTGGGGTGGTGGTGAGTGGCTGGGTGATCAGCCTGTTGGGCATGGGACGGGAGGCTGCTCAGCGGCCGCGGCTGCCTAGGGTGAATTCACGACATTGAAGCTTGATGGTGGAGCGCTTCTTTGAGGGCGGGTTTGAGGAGCGCATCGAAGGCTGGATTGACCGTGGTCGTGAGCTCGGCCGCGATTTTGTCCAGGACGTCACCGCGCCCCGCACGGGGGTCGCGCGCCGCCGCCGCCCGTTGGAGGCGGTCTCCCGCCGCGGGCTTCAGGCTGCTGCTGACGCTCCGGGTTGGGGCCGTGATGACGACGTTTGGCCCGATGATGAGGTGTTCAACCTGCCCCGCTGGCAGCGGCCGGAGCCGCCACGGCCGGCTCCCCCCGATCCGCTCAACAGTGCCCCCCGCCAGGAGGAGCGTTCGCCCCAGCGCCCCTTGCCCCGTTCCAGTCGGCGCCGCCCCCAGCGCTGAGATCACCGCGGCTTAACACACTGCCCCAACCCTTTTGGGCAGCTGCTGCCAAAAGATGAGTCAGTTGATTGTTCTTGGATTTGACGCGCCCAGTGAAGCCGAGGAGGTGCGCCATGAGCTGGTGGCGCTGCAGCAGGACCACCTGATTGCCCTTGAGGACGCCGTGGTGGTGGTGCACCAGAGCGAGGGGAAGGTGGAGCTGCGGCAGGCCTACAACCTCACCGCTGCCGGTGCGGTCAGTGGTGGCTTCTGGGGCACGTTGGTGGGCCTGCTCTTCCTCAACCCGCTGCTGGGGGCCGCTGTCGGGGCAGGGGTTGGTGCCACATCGGGTGCTTTGACCGATCTGGGGATCAATGACAGCTTCCTCAAGGAGGTGGGCGAGACACTCAAGCCCGGCACAGCTGCCCTTTGTCTGCTGGTCAGGGAAGCCACCGTTGATCGCGTGGTGGAGAAGTTGCGCCGCCATGCGCCGCACACGCGCCTGCTGCAGACCAACCTCAGCCACACCGATGAGGACCAGCTCAAGGAGCTGTTGGAGAAAGCCAGCCAGCAGGCGGAAGCCCTGCGGCTCAGCTGAGTGGTGCCAGCAGCGGGCGGCGATCACGGCGGTGAATCACCACCACCCCCGGCCGGGGCACCGCACCGTCCTGGCCGCTGGGCCAGTTCGATCCAAGCGGCACCCAGCGCAACTGCTCGAGGGGCTCGCCGTTGCTGAGCTCCAGGTTGAAGGCCCTCGCTTCTTCGGCGCGGTCGGTGCGGGTGCCGTGGCGTTCGCCGGGGTGCTGCACCGCCAGGAAAAGGTTCTCGCCTTTGGGGGTCAGAGCCAGGCCGGTGAGTTCGCACTCCACCGGTCCTGTGGCAAAGCACAGCGCCTCTCCTGCCTGGGGTCCGCTGGTGGGGATCACCCAGCAGCTGTTGTTGCCAAAGCTGCCGCCGTTCTTGTCACTGTTCTGGGTGCTGGTGCCGATGTCGGTCACCATCCAGAGGTCTCCGCCGGGATCCACCGCCAGGTTGTCGGGGTTGGCAAAGCCCAGCCCACCGTCTTGCGGTTTGCCGCCGGTGGCCACCATGGACCAGCGGAAGTCATCAGCTGAGCCGGGCGTCAGGCGCATGATCCAGCCTTCGTTCCAGGGGGTTTGCCCCTGAGGTCCCCGAAATATCGCCATGTCCGGTGTGCCGTCGCTGCCGGGAAGACCTGAGGTGAAGGTGACCAGTAGGTCGCCGCTCTGCGGGTCCATCACGGTGTCCTCCGGTCTGGCGGTCGGGGTGATGCCGGCGGCATTGGCAGCCAGGTGGGCATCGATCAGCAGGGCCCCCAGCTGGGCCTCGCCATCACCGACGTAGAGATCACCCAGGGTGCGGTAGCGCTCGCGATAGGCCTGGCGCTGGGCTTCGCTGTTGAGCCTCTCAGCTCCGCCCCGGGCGCGATTGCTGTGGGGTAGGAGCGCGGGGGCGGGTAGTGGATCCACGGCCGTCTCCGGTCGTAACGCTCGCCAGCTGCCGCTGCCATCGGGGTTGAAGACAGCCCCGTAGAGGGTGCCCTTCGCCAGCAGGCGGCTGTTGGCCGGATCGTTGGGGTCGCTGATGCTGCCGTCGCTGACAAAGCGGTACAGGTGACCGCCGCGTCGGTCGCAGCCTGAATAAACCACCAGGGGTTCCCCTGCCTTGGCAGCCACGGCCACGGCCTCATGGCGAAAGCGGCCCAAGGCGGTGTGTTTGGTGCCTGGATCGCTGGGATCGGCGGGATTGACCTCCACCATCCAGCCGTACTTGTTGCCGGCCAGGCCAAAGGGGTTGCCCAGGCCGCGAATGCCGCGGTCGCTGCACTGAAACGGCCTGGCGGAGGGGGGGAAAGCGCTGCCATCGGCATGCACCGCCTCCGGCACCTGGCTCTGGAAGTTTTCCTCGGCGCTGAGCACCGTGCCCCAGGGGGTGGTGCCGCCGGCGCAGTTGGCGAAGGTGCCGATGATGCGATCACCCAGGCCATCGTCGTAGCCGCGGCGCTTGCTGAGTCGGAAGACCGCTGTGGCGGGCCCGGTGCTGCGCAGCTGCTGGGCGGGATCATCCAAGCCGGAGAGACCATGGATGCGGCGATCTTCTCGGCCGGGGTCCCGCTGCCAGCCGCCGTTGGCATCACGTTGCAGAGCGATCACGCCCACCCCCTGATCGATGAGTGCTTCGCGGGCCAGCTGATCCACCTGCTGGGCCAGGGGCCCCTGCAATGGTTGGGACCACACATCCCAGCTGCTGCTGCTGGTCTGAAGTCCTGCCACCACGGCCTCGTAGGGCAGGGGCCGACCCACCACAGCAGCAAAACCCTGCCGCCAGGGCAGGGCGCTGATGTATTCGAAGTTGACCGTCAGCAGGGCCCGATCAGCCCCTTGGGGCAGGAGGGCCAGGTAGTCGTTGTTGAAACCAAAGCGGCTGTTGCCGACGGGTTCTCCCCAGCTGGCCACGAGGCTCTGGTCGTAGCCGGGTGGTAGTTCAAGGGCATCGCTCACCCGCACCACCCGATACGCCTGTCGCTGTTCGGCTGGGTTGAGGCCATCGCTTGGCAGGGGCAGTGTGCTGCGCACCGGTTGGAAAGGCAGGGCTGAACCGCTGGCCTGCCGCGGCTGGCGCGCGCCCCAGAGGGCGACGCCCCCGACCCCGGCTCCGAGCAGCAGCAGAAACTGCCGGCGTTGCAAGGCCATGGGGGGTTGGTGCTCTAAGGCCAGTTTAGGAACGCTGAAATCGGTGTTTTCTCGGCACACAGCGCGCCTTGGCTCATGCCTTGGCTACCGAGAGGTTCATGCTGAGTCCGCGCGATGGAACCTGCTGTTGTCGCTCTGCTGGCCCTGGGACTGAATGCCCCTGGAGCTGGCCCCACCACCGAAATCGCCATGGCTCAAGAGACGGTGGTGTTGCAGGAGGAGGTGATCACCGTGGCCAATCCCTGTGATGACGGCACTCCCTACGTGCACAACTACGGCTCGTTCACGATGCAGCAGTACGGCTTCCAGAGCTGCCCTGTGCCGCTGTTCTGAGCGGACTCACCTGAAAGCCACAGCCCAGCACTTGCAGACGGGCATTAACAGCTGAAACCAGGTGGTTGGGCATGTCCTCAGCCATCTGCGCTGGGGAGGCATTGATGGATGGGGAACCCTCCTCGAGGGCTGCCAGCAGGTCAGCCCATTGCACGACCAGTTGCTGGTCGTCGATCGCGTGGAGCCCGAGCCCCTGGAGCAATTCCGTGCAGCGCTCCAAATGCCAGAGGGTGGAGCGGTTGGCATTTTGATCAGGCCGGCAATAGGCGTAGCCCCCGTCCATGGCGACATCGTTGGGCAGGCCGTTCTCATCCCGCATGCCGGCGTCGGAGAGCAACTTGCCGCAAGCCACGGCGGAGATGCCAAAGCGTCGACCCAGATCGGTCAGGGTGAGCCAGAGGTTTTGTGTGTCCATGGGCCTCCCGCGGAGCACACCAATGCTGGCGGTGGAGAGAATCCGCGCAACCTGTCAACAGGCTATTGCAGCATTCCCGCACACTTTTAACAAAAGTTCATGTGCTTTTGCGTCAGTTGCGGGCCCCAGCCAGCGCTCCAGCGCCGGCGAGAACACCTCGCGGATCACGGTTAACGGTTTCCCTTGGCGGAAAAATCGGTAGTGCCGGCTCCAGTAAGGCCCATCCCCTGCCAGCCGTTGGCGCAACCAAGGGGCTTGCACCAGTGCGAGGCCATCCACTTCACGGAACAGTTCGGCTCTGTTGGCCGTGAGGCTGCGCCAGATCGGCAGCTCCCTGTCTTTGAGGTGTTGTTCGGCTTGGTGCTGGTTCCACCAGCTTTCAGCCCAGGCCAGCGTTTCCCCGTTGCAGTGCAGCCAGACCTGGCGCCGCAGCAGTGGTGTTTGCAGCTCCTGCACTTCAGCGGGGGTGTGACGGTCACTGCCGGTGTCAGCTGCCATGGACGCCACCTCGACCACCACCGGGTGACCCGTGAGCAGCTGCAGATGCCGGGTGGGACTGCCATCGCCCAGCAGCATCAACTGCCAGGGGCCCTGCAGGAGTGAACCTTGCAGGGTGGGATCGCTCCAGATCACCCGAGGGGATGCCTGCAGCACGCCGCTGGTGGGATCCGCGCTCAACAGGATTCAATCAGGTGTTGGGACGCTAACGGCCCCCCAGGCTCAGTCGCTGACGCGTCCCGTCCCGTTCGATTTGCACTTGATCACGGCTCACCTCCTGCAAGCGCCAGCCACTGGCACCGATTGGTTCGCCAACCGCTGTACTGACAGAGCCTGCCCCTGTGCGGAAAATCGCTGAGCCTGCACTGCCAGGAACCCGCACGACACCAAGCAGTTCGGGCAGCTCCTGTGGCATTGCTGCAGCCCCATGAGCCCTGCTCTGGCCCTCCTGGACCATGGCCGGTGGCGGGGGGGCGATGGCCGGGAACATCTCCGGGACATCCACCCGGATCGGGGGCAATGGCGCGCTTGGTGCTGGTGGCGTGGTCCGAGCGGGTGTCAGCTGCTGTTGCGGCAGCGGCTGCAAGCGTTCCAGCAGCTGCAACTGACGCTCCTGTTGCAGCTGCTGGCGTGTCTCCATCCACTGGCGCCACATCAGCAGTGCGGTCAGGGCCGCCAGGCTGATGGCTGCGCTGCTGATCAGCACCACTCCCAGCACTGCTTTGGATCTCCAGACTGGCCGCCTGTCCAATGACTCTTGCTCGGGAGTGATGGGCGGGGTAATGGCAACGACAGGTCGCACAGGCTCGAAGACCCGGTCCATGACCTCCTCCGCGCGCAGCTCCCAGTAGGCCCGGCTGCGTTGATGCCGCGTGTGCAGGTCGGTGACAGATGAAGGCGTCAGGAGCCGGGGCGCGAACGTCCCAAACTATCGATCGCCATTGCTGATGGCGAGGGGCTGGTTGCTAATGCTGCGCTGTTGCAGTTCAAGCCAGAGCAGCAGCGCGGTGACATCAGCAGGGCTAACCCCCGGCAGCCGCGAGGCCTGCCCCAGGGTGAGAGGCCGGGCGGCGCCCAGGCGCTCGCGGGCTTCCTTGGAGAGGGTGCTGATGCCGTGGAAATCGGTATCCGGCGGAATCGCGCGCTGGCTTTGGCGCTGCACTCGCTCGATCTGCTGGCTTTGGCGGGCCAGATAGCCGCTGTATTTGACATCGATTTCGGCGGCTTCCAACACATCGAGCGGCAAGCTGCCATCAGCCAGCCCATGCCTCACCAGATCTGAGCCGTGGAAGCCTGGACGGCGCAGCAGGTCCGCCAGGGTGATCGATCCTTTGATGGCCGCGCCGGTCTGCTCCACCACGGCAGCCGCGGCGGCATCGCTGGCCTTGAGCCGCTGGGTCTCCAGCCGACGGGTTTCGTCTTCGATCGCGGCCAGCTTCTGTTCATACAGCTGCCAGCGCCGTGCATCGATCAGGCCGAGCTGCCGGCCCAGCGGTGTTAGCCGCCGGTCGGCGTTGTCGCCGCGCAGCACCAGTCGGTACTCACTGCGGCTGGTCAGTACCCGGTAGGGCTCCCGCAGGTCCTTGGTCACCAGATCATCGATCAATGTGCCGATGTAGCTCCCTTCGCGAGGGAAATGCACCGGGGTCTGGCCGCGGATCAAGCGCGCTGCGTTCAGCCCTGCCACCAATCCCTGGGCGGCAGCTTCCTCGTAACCGGTGGTGCCGTTGAGTTGCCCGGCACTGAACAGGCCTGCAACGCGCTTGGTTTCAAGCGATGGCAGCAGTTGGGTGGCGGGCAGGTAGTCGTATTCGACGTTGTAGGCGGGGCGAAGCATCACGCATTGCTCTAGGCCCGGCAGGGTTCGCAGCAGCTCCAACTGCAACCGTTCCGGCAGACCGGTTGAAAATCCCTGGATGTAGAGCTCAGGGGTGTCCCTCCCCTCCGGTTCCAGGAAGATCTGATGGCTCTCCTTGTCAGCGAAGCGCACGATCTTGTCTTCGATTGAGGGGCAATAGCGCGGCCCCTTGCTGTCGATGAAACCGCCGTAGATCGGCGTGAGGTGCAGGTTGTCTCGGATCAGCTGATGGGTTGCCGCTGTGGTGCGCGTGATGTGGCAGCTCATCGGCTCTCCGCTCACCCAGGCCTCGGGATCAAATGAAAACCAGCGGTCATGGGCATCGCTGGGCTGCTCCTCGAGTCGTTCAAGTGCCACGCTGCGGCGATCCACCCGCGCAGGGGTGCCAGTTTTGAGTCGTTCTGTGCAGAAGCCCAGCTCCTGCAGCGCTTCGGTCAGCCCCTCCGCGGGTTGCTCCCCAGCGCGGCCTGCTGGCATGGACTGATTACCGACCCAGATGCGCCCCCCCAGAAAGGTGCCGGTGGTGAGCACCACGGCTTGGGCGCTGTAGACGCTGCCGAAGTAGGTGCGAACACCAGTGATGCGCTGATCGCCACCCTCAGCGCTGCCTGTGGTGAGAAGGCCGGTGACCATGGCTTCGCGCAGGGCCAGGTTCGGGGTGTGCTGCAGCAGCTGCAGCATCTGGCGGGCGTACTGGCGTTTATCGGTCTGGGCCCTGAGGGCCCAGACCGCGGGGCCGCGGCTGGCATTGAGCACCCGCTTTTGCAGTGCTGTGGCATCAGCGAGCCGTCCGATGACCCCACCAAGGGCATCGACTTCGTGCACCAGCTGGCTCTTGGCCGGACCGCCCACGGCTGGGTTGCAGGGCTGCCAGGCGATGCGATCGAGATTGAGGCTGAACAGGGCTGTGTGAATGCCCAGGCGCGCAGCGGTGAGTGCTGCCTCGCAGCCCGCATGGCCGCCGCCGACCACGATGAGCTCAAAGCTTTCGGTGACTGGCCCTAAGTCGTTCATCCCTTCATGATGCAGCCCGGCGTCTGGGTTCAATTGCCACCGGGGGCCGCCAGGTTGCGGAAGCGGGTGAACTGCGATTCGAACAACAGCTTCACGGTGCCCACCGGGCCGTTGCGGTGCTTGGTGACGATCACTTCAGTGATGCCGCGATCAGGGGTTTCTGGGTTGTAGTACTCATCGCGGTAGATCATCATCACGATGTCGGCGTCCTGCTCAATCGAGCCGGATTCCCTCAGGTCACTGAGCATCGGCCGCTTGTTGGTGCGGCTTTCTACGCCCCGGCTGAGCTGGGAAAGTGCAATCACCGGCACGTTCAATTCCCGGGCCATTTGCTTGAGGCCACGGGTGATGCGGGAAATCTCCTGCACACGATTATCGGGACTCGATCCTTCCATCAGCTGCAGGTAGTCGATCACCACCAGCCCCAGCTCCTTGCCCTGCTCAGCCATCAGGCGGCGGCAGAGGGAGCGCATCTCCAGCACGCCGGCATTGGGTTTGTCGTCAATGAAGATCGGCAGGCGGCCCAGGTTGCTGATGCCTTGCCCCAGCAGTGGCCACTCCTCCTGGTTGAGCCGGCCGGTGCGCAGCCGGCCGCTCTCAATGCCCACCTCCATCGAGAGCAGCCGGTAGGTGAGCTGCTCTTTGCTCATCTCCAAGCTGAACATGCAGATCGGCAGGTCGTGCAGCTGCGCCACGTTCTTGGCGATGTTGAGCACGATCGAGGTTTTGCCCATGGCCGGACGCCCCGCCACGATGATCAGATCGCTGCGCTGCAGTCCCTGGGTCATGGCATCGAGGTCGTAGAAGTTGACCGGGATGCCCGCCACGGCGGTGCCCAGCGAACGGCTCTCGATTTCCTCGAAGGTGCGGGTGAGGATTTCAGCGGTGGGCGTCAGTCCGGCGGTGGGTTTGGACTGACTAATGGCAAAGATCTCCTGCTCGGCTTCATCGAGCACCTGCTCCATCGGTTTGCCCTGATCAAAGCCCAAGCGGATCACCTGGTTGCCGGAGCGGATCAGCTGGCGCCGCAGGTGTTTGTCCATCACCAGTCGCGCCACCTCTTCAATCGAGGCGGTGCTGAGGGTGCGATCCACCAGCTCACTGAGGCGGCTGCTTCCGCCGACTTTCTCGAGCTGACCGGTGTCGGCCAGCCAGGCCACCATGGCCGTCAAATCCGTTGGTTTGCCCTGGCCATGCAGCATCAGGGCGGTGCGGAAGATCTCCCGATGGGCACCGATGTAGAAGGCCTCCGGCTGGAGCACATCCGCGACCCGACCGATGGCATCGGGATCCAGCAGGATGCCGCCCAGGATCATCTCCTCGGCTTCCAGGTTCTGCGGGGGAATCTGTTCCGGGGTGGCCTCGAACAGCTCGGTCCCTTCGCGCTGGGGCCGTTCCCGCTCGGGGCCGCTCAGAGGTACAGAGACCATCGCGTATCGGCCATCAGGGGTTCCATGGTGCCGCCTTCAGGCCGATGTGGCTCAGTGGCTGACGACTTCCAGATTGATTTCGGCCACCACTTCAGGGTGCAGCTTGACCTGCACCTTGTAGTTGCCGGTGCGGTGGACCTCAGGAACGGTGATGTCGCGCTTGTCCACCAGCTTCTTGGTGGCTGATTCGATGGCTTCGGCCACATCGACATTGGTGACGGTGCCAAAGAGCACGTCATCGCCACCGGTTTGCTTCTTGACGGTGAAACGGCCGATGGTGTCGAGAGCGGTGCGGAAATCCACGGCTTCTTGCTTCAGGGCCGCTTGGCGCTCGGCTTCCTTGGCGCGGCGGTGCTCCACCTGCTTGAGCACAGCAGGTGTCACAGGCAGGGCTTTGCCGCTGGGGAGGAGGAAGTTGCGGGCATAGCCCGGCGCCACCTCCACCAGATCCCCGTCCTTTCCGAGGTTCAGCATGTCTTCGCTGAGAACCACCTGTACGCGCTTCGCCATGGGAACCGGATCCTTACGACTGCCAGAAGGCCAATCTCTGAATTTAGCTGATCAGGGTTTGCTCAACCTGCTGGCAGGCGAACCCGGGTTGCAAGGCCCAGGCGTTGCATCAGGCGGATGTGCTGCCAGGTCAGATCGATCTGACCTGCTTGCAGGCCGTGCTTGGCTGAGTGGGGAAAAGCGTGGTGGTTGTTATGCCAGCCCTCACCAAAGGTCAGGGCTGCCACCCAGGCGTTATTGCGTGAGCTGTCACCGCTCTGGTGCACGGCTTCACCCCAGCAATGGGTGGCGGAGTTGACCAGCCAGGTGACGTGATAAACGAGCACCAGCCGTAGGGGCAGACCCCACAGCACCAGAGCCCATCCACCAGCTCCAGTGGCCGTGCCAACCCAATACAGAAGGCCGGCCAGCGGCAGTTGCAGCAGCAGGAAATTGGTGTTCAACCAGCGGTAGTAGGGGTCGCGGTTCAAGTCACCGCTGAGGCGCGGCACCGCGGCCATCGCTGGAATCTCTTCGAACATCCAGCCCATGTGGCTCCACCAGAAGCCGCGGTGACTGTTGTGGTGATCCGCATCCGTATCGGAGAACTTGTGGTGGTGGCGATGCAGCCCCACCCAGTCAATCGGTCCGTGCTGGCAGCTCAGCGCCCCGCAGGTGGCAAAGAAGCGCTCCAGCCATTGGGGGACGCGAAAGGCGCGGTGACACAGGAGACGGTGATAGCCAATGGTCACCCCGAGGCAGGCGGTGACCCAGTAAAGGATGAGCAGCGTGCTGAGCGCTTGCCAGCTCCAGAAGCCCGGCAGCAACGCCACGAACGCGAGGGCGTGGATGGCCACCATGAACCCGACGGTGCCCCAACGACGTCCAGGCTCGTCCCGCCGTGGCAGCTCGCCCGGACGAGGATGGAGCAGCTGGGGGGAGCGCCGCGGCGGTGAAATCGAGGCCGCAGGCATGGCGACGGTCATGGGATGAATCCGTATTGATGGGTTGATTATAACGATACGAATCCGCATCGCTGTCAAAGATCATTCGCAATGACTGCCCTAGACTGGGTCAGTTGTTGTTCAGATCGGTTTTGGGCTACAGGGCGCAGCTGGAGAGTGGTCATAGCGCTTTCGCAGCCCTGTTGAAGGCTTGGCATGAGCGCAACGGATGGTCCCATCGCGTGCTGCCGGCTCTGGCGGAGCGGCTGGACCTGGGCCGGCTGCACAGCTCCCAGCTCTCGAATTTGCGCAACCGCAAGCTCGCTTCGCCGGGTCCTGAGGTCTTTCTCGCCCTGGGGGGCTGCAATGCCTGGCTGGCGCAGGCCCGTCAGCAGGGCCAGCTCAGCACAGCCGCCCGCGAACATCTCCAGGACCAGGAGGAGCTGCGGCAGGCCCTGGAGCATTCGGGGCTGGCTCTGCTCGATGCCAGTGGGGCCCCGCTGGGAGCCGGGGATCTGCTGGAGATCTTTGTCGGGCTGCAGCCGCTGCCGCCTGGATTTGATTGGCGCATTGGCGAAGCCGAAGCGGCGGATCTCAGTGGGGCGATGGCCGATCTGCTCAGTGGCGGACAGCCCTGGCGTCAGTGCCGCGAGTTGGTCATGCAGGCCTATCCCCCCCAGAAGAAACAGCGGCGCGAACGGTTCGCCGAGGTGATGGCCGGGTTGCGGGATTACGGAGCTGCCGAACTAGACGCTGAGCTTCCCGATCTGCTCTTGACGCTTCAGGGGCTTGGCATCGACCAGGCGCTGGTGGCCGCAGGACCGGAGGCCCTGCTGGAGCGGCTGCGTCAGCCGCGGTAGTGGGCCAGGCGCACCCGGCGGGCCAGGCCAAGGGCCTTCAGTCCCTGGATGTGCAGCCAGGTGATGTCGAATTCGAACCAACGCAGGCCATGACGGGCTGAGTGGGGATGGGCGTGGTGGTTGTTGTGCCACCCCTCGCCAAAGCTGAGGATGGCTACCCACCAGCAGTTGGTGGAGCGATCGGGGCAGTCGAAGTTCCGGTAACCAAAGATGTGGGTGGCGGAATTGACCAACCAGGTCACGTGATAGACGACCGTCAGGCGCAAAGGGATTCCCCATAGCACCATGCCCAGCCCGCCGCCGTGGACCTGGCTGGCTTCGCCGATCCAATAGAGCAGCGCTCCCAGGGGCAGTTGCAGCAGCAGGAACCAGCGGTCGAGCCAGCG
Source organism: uncultured Synechococcus sp. (assembly GCA_913049535.1). Lineage (GTDB taxonomy): Bacteria > Cyanobacteriota > Cyanobacteriia > PCC-6307 > Cyanobiaceae > RCC307. The sequence continues at coordinate 25,319 of CAJWYF010000011.1, read as the reverse complement.
ATAGAGGGGATCACGGTGCATATCGCCTGCAAAGCGATCGAGGTGATCCAGGGCCGGGATGGGATGCAGCATCCACTCGCTGTGGGCCCACCAGAGCCCTCGCCCAGCATCGTGGTGGTCATTGGGCTGGTCGGAGAATTTGTGATGGTGGCGGTGCAGCCCCACCCACTCGATCGGACTGCTCTGGCAGGCCAGGGTCCCCATCAGCACAAGCAGCCGCTCGACCCAGCGCGGTGCCTCGAAACTGCGGTGGGCCACCAGACGATGCAGGCCAAGGGTGACCCCAAGCACCGTGATCCAGTACAGGGCGGCGAACGCCACCAGGGCTTGCCAGCTCCAGTACCGGGGCAGTAGGGCAAACACCGCGCCGACGTGCATCACCAGCATGAAGCCGGTGGTGCCCAATTTCATTTTTCGCTGGCTCGGGGGCAGCGGTGGTCGGCGCCCGTACAGCCGTTGTTGCAGTGCCTCCTGCGACAGGCTGGCTGTGGGGGCGTTAGGGGTTGCAGCGACCAAACGAGTCTCCGGGGGATGCAGCCGGTAGACCGGCCCTGGGGCAGCTGTAGATGTCGCATGTGCGACACATGAGCTGGACGAACTTAGCTGCCGCGAGAGTCAATCCGCTGCTGCTGCAGGCTGGAGACCTGCCGCTCAAGCTGTTTTGACGCCCTCCTGGCCCGCCGCCTCGCCCCAGGCCTGGGAGGCTGTTGCCCAGGCCCAAACGCAGTTGGCGCCTGTGATTGAAGCCCGCAGTCAGGCGGTGCAACCGCAGCTGGCCAAGGTGCTGGCGGCGTTTCAGGCTGAGCGTGTGGGGACCCACCACTTCGCTTCCGTCAGCGGCTACGGCCATAACGATCTGGGCCGGGACACCCTCGATCGCGTCTTTGCCCGTGTCCTCGGTGCCGAGCGGGCGGCGGTGCGGTTGCAGTTCGTCAGCGGCACCCATGCCATCACAGCAGCCCTGTTCGGGGTGCTGCGGCCTGGTGATCGCCTGCTTTCCATCACCGGCCGTCCTTACGACACCCTCGAGGAAGTCATTGGCCTGCGGGGCAGCGGCCAGGGCTCCCTGGCCGAATTCGGCATTCATTACGACGAGCTGGCTCTGACGGCGGCAGGAGCGGTGGACCAGGCTGCTTTGGTCGATGCCCTCGCCTTGCCCACGCGCATGGTGTTGATCCAGCGCAGCTGCGGCTACAGCTGGCGGCCGTCCTTGTCGGTGGCTCAGATCGCTCAGCTTTGCGAGCAGATCCGCGGGCAACGACCCGACAGCCTCATTTTTGTCGACAATTGCTATGGCGAATTGGTGGAGCTCCAGGAGCCCACTGAGGTCGGCGCTGATCTCATCGCCGGGTCTTTGATCAAAAATCTGGGGGGGACGATCGCCCCGACAGGCGGCTACGTCGCTGGCCGGGCTGACCTGGTGGAGCAGGCCTGCTGCCGCCTCACGGCGCCGGGGATTGGTGCTGAGGGGGGGACGGGCTTTGATCTCAATCGCCTCCTCTTCCAGGGACTGTTCCTGGCTCCGCAGATGGTGGCCGAAGCCCTCATCTGCGCTGATCTGGTGGCAGCGGTGTTTGCCGCCCGGGGCCACGCGGTGCAGCCCCTTCCCGGGGCAGCACGCAGTGATGTGATCCAAGCGGTGCGATTCGGGGCACCGGAGCCTCTGCAGGAGGTGTGCCGTGCTTTTCAGGCCTGCTCACCGATTGGTGGCTATGTGGATCCGGTACCGGCACCGATGCCTGGGTATGCCAGTGATCTGGTGATGGCAGGTGGCACTTTCATCGATGGCAGCACCAGTGAATTTTCCGCCGATGGCCCTCTGCGGGAGCCTTACGTGCTCTACAGCCAGGGGGGGACCCACCGCAGCCATGCAGCCCTGGCGCTGGCTGCCGCGCTCACAAGGTTGGAGGGCGGTCCGACAGACTGACCCCACTCCTCCAGCCCTTGCTGATGGCTCTTTCCTTTCCGGCCGAGCTGCGTTACGCCGACAGTCACGAATACGCAGGTCCTGCCGACAGCGGCGTCAAGGTGGGCATCAGCGCCTTTGCTGTTGATCAACTCGGGGACATTGTTTTTGTTGAGCTTCCTGAGGTGGGAGCGAGCATTGAGCGGGGCACCAGCTTTGGCACTGTTGAGTCGGTGAAGGCCGTTGAGGAGATGTATGCCCCGGTCTCCGGCACCGTGGTGGCTTGCAACCAGGCGGTGATCGATACGCCGGAATTGCTTCAGAACGATCCTTACGGCGAGGGTTGGCTGCTGCAGGTCACCCCTAGCGATCCAGCTCAGATGGAGCAGCTCATGGACGCCGGCCGTTATGCCGCCAAGGTCGAGGGTGGATCTTGATGAGCGGCTTCGCGCAGCGCCATCTGGGGCCGTCCCCGGCAGAACAGCAGCAGATGCTTGCGCGTCTGGGCTGCAGTGACCTGGAGCACCTGCTGCAGCAGTGCGTGCCAGCGGAGATCCTGATCGACGCTGCTGAGGCGGCCAAGGATCTGCCGCAAGGGTGTGAAGAGCGCCTGGCTCTGCGCGAGCTGGAGCAGCGGGCAGAAGCCAATACGGTTCGCCGCAGCCTCATTGGTCTGGGTTACTACGACACCGCGACGCCGGCATTGATCCAGCGCCACGTCTTTGAAAACCCCTCCTGGTACACCGCTTACACCCCTTATCAGGCAGAGATTGCCCAAGGCCGCCTTGAGGCCCTGCTCAATTTCCAAACCCTGATCAGCGAGCTCACCGGTCTGCCGATCGCCAACGCTTCCCTGCTGGATGAGGCCACGGCCGCTGCGGAAGCCATGACCCTGGCGTATGGCGCCTGCCGCCGCCCTGAGGCCAAGCGGTTCCACGTGCAGGACGACCTGTTCCCCCAGACCCTGGCGGTGCTCCAGACCCGAGCCGAGCCCCTTGGCATCGAGCTGGTGGTGCAGGACCCGGAGACCATGGCGTTCGATGGTTCCAGCTTTGGGTTGTTGCTGCAGCTCCCTGGCCCCAGCGGCCGTTGCAGTGACCCGCGCGGTGTGATCGAGCGTGCCCGCCAGGCAGGTGCTCTGGCCATCGCTGTGGTGGATCCACTGGCTCAGGTGCTGATGCCTCCTGTCGCCGAGCTGGGTGTGCAGATTGCGGTCGGCAGCGCCCAGCGATTCGGCGTCCCCCTCGGTTTTGGCGGACCCCATGCCGCCTTTTTTGCCACCGTTGAGGCTTACAAGCGTCAGATCCCCGGTCGCCTGGTGGGGCTCTCACGCGACAGCGAGGGCCAACCCGCGCTGCGGCTGGCCCTGCAGACCCGTGAGCAGCACATTCGCCGCGATAAGGCCACCAGCAACATCTGCACCGCCCAGGTGCTGCTGGCTGTGATCGCTGGCTTCTACGCGGTGCATCACGGCCGTGATGGCCTCACCGCCATCGCCACGCGGGTCCAACGTCTGACGACTGCTCTGGCCAAGGGCCTTGAGCAGCTGGGTCTGGAGCTGGTGGCTGCGCCCGCTTTTGACACGTTGCGCCTGCGGTTGGTTGATCCCAAGGTTTGGGTGGAGCGAGCCGAGGCTGCCGGGTTCAACGTGCTTCCCCTCAGTGATGGGGTGGGCATCAGCCTGGATGAATGCAGTGATGAGCGTGAGCTTCAGGCGCTGCTCGACTGTTTTGCCGAGGGTTGCGGTGTTGCCACGGCCCCTGATGCCCCTGCCTTACTGGCTGCAGTGCCAGTGGCACAGCACGTGGGAGCCCTGCCGCATCGGCAGCCGTGCTGGCTCGAGCAGGAGGTGTTTGAGCGCTACCGCAGCGAGACTGAATTGCTGCGCTACATCCAGCGTCTGGTGGCGAAGGACTTCTCCTTGGTGCACGGGATGATTCCGCTGGGCAGCTGCACCATGAAGCTCAACGCGGCTGCTGAGCTGCAGCCGGTGAGCTGGGCGGCGTTCAGCCGACTGCATCCCTTTGTTCCTGCAGCCCAGCGCCAGGGCTATGACCAGCTGATCACCGAGCTGGAAAGCTGGCTGGCGACCATCACAGGTTTTGCGGCGGTCTCCTTGCAACCCAACGCCGGCTCCCAGGGGGAGTACGCCGGTCTGCTGGTGATCCGGGCCTTCCACCGCCAGCGCGGGGAAGCGCATCGCAACATCTGCTTGATTCCCACCAGTGCCCATGGCACCAATCCGGCCAGTGCCGTCATGGCCGGCATGCAGGTGGTTCCCGTGCAGTGCGATAGCGACGGCAACATCGACCAGTCCGATCTCGCGGCTAAGGCGGAGCAGCACAGTCAGGATCTGGCAGCGCTGATGGTCACCTACCCCTCCACCCATGGTGTGTTCGAGCAGGGCATCAGTGAGATCTGCTCGGTGGTGCACCGTCACGGCGGACAGGTCTACCTCGATGGAGCCAATCTCAATGCCCAGGTGGGGGTCTGCCAGCCCGGTCGTTTCGGGGCTGACGTGTGCCACCTCAACCTGCACAAGACGTTCTGCATCCCCCACGGTGGGGGAGGACCTGGGGTCGGGCCGATCGCTGTGGCTAGCCATTTGGCCCCCTTCCTGCCGGGTCACCCGCTGGTCTCCTGTGGTGGTGAGCAGGCCATTGGTCCGGTCTCTGCCGCCCCATGGGGCAGTGCCAGCATCCTGCCGATCAGCTGGATGTACATCCGCATGATGGGTGGCGATGGTCTGCGCCAGGCCACCGCCGTCGCTCTGCTCACGGCCAACGATCTGGCTGAGCGGTTGGAGCCCCATTTCCCTGTCCTGTACAGGGGTGCCAATGGCCGGGTGGCCCACGAGTGCATTCTTGATCTCAGGCCGCTCAAGCGCAGCGCCGGCTTGGAAGTCGACGATCTGGCCAAGCGCCTGATGGATTACGGCTTTCATGCCCCGACCGTCAGCTGGCCGGTGGCCGGCACGGTGATGGTGGAGCCCACCGAGAGCGAAGGTCTGGCTGAACTAGACCGTTTCGTGGAGGCCATGATGGCCATCCGCGCTGAAGCGGCCGCCATTGAAGCTGGCCTCAGCGATGCCGAGAACAATCCCCTCAGGCGTGCTCCCCACACGCTCGCCGTGGTCACGGCCAATGAATGGGATCGGCCCTACAGCCGTGAGCAGGCGGCCTATCCGGTGGAGGGGTTGCGCCGCGACAAGCTCTGGCCAGCGGTGGGGCGCATCGATAACGCCTTCGGGGACCGCAACCTGGTCTGCACATGCCCCAGCGTGGAGGAAATGGCGGCTGCTCAATAGCGTGTGGAAAGAGCGAAATTCAGATTGTCTTCTTGATTTCGGTCTTGCCTTTCCGTCATTATCTGTTGCAACTGCGGTCGGGAGCCATGGCTCCCATTTCCGTCATCCGGTGAGGAGCATGAGCAACGGCAACGATCAGGGCTCCAGACCAAGCGGCCCCCTTCTGCCTTTTCAGGATCGTCTGGCCCGCGGTGAGACCGTCAATGTCGACGGAACCAATGTTGTCCGTGTTCCTTTTGGTGTTCGCACCAGCCGTCGCGAGCGTCCCCAGCGTCCTGAGAACTGGCACACCCTGGTGCTGCCTCTGCAGCGCATCGAGCCAACGCCTCCACCTCAGGCCGCTTGATCCGTCTTCGTTGCGATGCGCAGACCAATCAAAAAGGGGGGCCATCGGCCCCCCTTTTTGATTGGCAGTTGCTTTTCCGTCGGTTCAGGCGCTGCGGCGTTCCATCGCCTGCAGCCGCAGCTCGCTGGGGCTGATCTCCTTGGCGCTCTTGCTGCGCTGCTGACCAGGCAGCAGGTCAACGCGGGGACGGCGATCGCGACCTAAGCGTGCCAAGCGCCAATCGATCAGCGCTTTGACATCGGCGACTGAGCAAGCTGGTGCCCGGAACGGCAGCACGTGCATCGGACTGCGCTCCGGGCGCACCTGCCAACTCAGATCGGGCTCAGGGATGAGCACAAAACCGCGATATCGGACCACGCACCCTGAACTGCCAGACGCCACCACTGACCACTCGATATGAGTGCCATTAGAGCCATCTCTGAGCAGCTGTGCAGCCCCGTAACTGGGTCTGCACAAATTGGGCGATCAGTAGTTGGCACCACTGCGGCGGTGATGTAGCGCGGTCGTGCCGCTGTCATCGAACAGGCCACCCGCCTCCACCTCGGCGTAGATCACCCAGTGATCGCCCACATCCATGCGCTGTTTGACCGTGGCTTCAAGCCAGGCCAGGGCATCGGGCAGCAGGGGCTGACCGCCGGGACTGTGCTCAAGCTCGAGGCCTGAAAAGCGGTCATCCCCGGGTTGGAAGGGTTGCAGAAACTGCTTCATCAGCCCGTTTTCCCGTCCGTCCGCCAGAACGTTGAGGGCAAAGCGATCGCCGACATGCAGAAGTGCTTCCACAGCCCGGTCCCGTGCCACAGCAACACTCACACCCGGTGGCGTGAAACTGGCCTGACTGACCCAGCTCGCCACCATGGCGCCGCTGATGCTCTGCTCGGCCTCCCCTTTGCTGGCTGTCAGCACGCAAAGGGAGCCGATCACGCGCCCGAGGGCGAGCACGCCAGGATCACTGCGGCTTTCACTGAGTCCCCCAGCGGTGCGCTTCTGCTGGCGCCGCTGCTGCTGCTGCAGGCGCTTGGCCAGGGCCATGCCCGTTTCTTCGCACCGCTTGAGCGTGGGTGCATCGGGGCTGAACTTCACCCGAATGGGGTCAAAAGCCATGCTGAAGCCGCCGTCGGTCAGCTTGTTCTCCAAGAGATCGAGGGCTTCGCCGCTCCAGCCAAAGCTGCCAAAGACACCGACGGGTTTCTGCCGGTCGCCTTCAGCAAGCACGGTGCCGAGTGCCGACACAATCGGCGTGGGGGCATGGCCACCGAGGGTGGGGGAGCCGATGAGCAGTGCATCGCACTCCTGAATGGCCTTCAGCAGCGTGTCAGGTTCGCTGAATTCGCAGTTGAGGCTGTTGACCCGCACGCCAGTGCGAGCGACGCCCTGGCCGATGGCATCGGCGATGGAAGCGGTGTTTCCGTAAGCGCTGGCGTACAGCAGGGCCACCTCCAACTTGGATCGCTGCTGCGCTTCCCCCCAGCGGCTGTAGTCCGCCAGCAGGCTGCGCCAGCTGTCGTCGATGGCCGGTCCGTAGCCCGGAGCGATGCTGCGGATCGGTAATTCCTCAAGGCGGTTCACCACCGCTTCCACCTGTCTGGCCATCGGCGCCATCAGACAGTCATAGAAGTAACGGCGGTCTTCCTCGGTGCTGCTGCGGTTGGCTTCTGCGTAGTTGTCGGTGCAGAGGTGGGCTGCAAAGAACCGCCCGCTCATCAGTAGCCCCAGGCTGGGCAGAAAGGCCACCAGTCCACCGGGCCAGCGCGGTGTCGGCACAGCCAGCACCTGCAGCGATTCGCCGCTCGGAAGGGTCAGCTCATCGTCATGGCGCACCACCTGCAGCTGCGGCAACGGTGGGGGCGCAGGAGCGTCACTACCGGGCTTCTGCCGGCTCCAGAGCTCCTCAAGCAACTTGGCACCGGCGTTGGAGCACACCAGCACCAGATGCGGGCGCTGCCGCACCAGCGCGTGCAGCAGGGCCACCCGGTTGGGGTTCACATTGCCCTGAACCACAAGCAGTGGGTGCTCCAGCGGCACCAGCTCAGCCAGCGTTTTGAGGAACGGTTCAGTGAAGGTGGCCCCTGGGGGATGCACCAGCACAGCTGGGACTGTCGCTGTGGTGCTGGAGAATAGAAAGCTGTTGTGGCAGCTGCCCCGCTCCAGGGCGTATTCCACTTCAAAGCGGAGACGTTTGGGACTAAGTCCCCGCAAACAAATCAGCCCCTCGTCTAGGGGCAGATGGATCACCGAGCGCGCATCGACGGATGCGGCATCTATGGCAACCATCAGTAGTGGTTCCCCACCTTGCGGTGATGGACTGCTGTGAGGGCTTGCTGGTCAGCCACGTTTCCGTTGCGTACAACGGCGTAGATCAACCAGTGGTCGGCACATTCCATCCGCTGTTGAACCTGACAGTCCAGGTAGGCGAGGGCATCGCTCAGCACGGGTCCACCCAGGGCTGCGCCCTCGAGGATGCCCACACCAGCAAAGCGGTCGGCACCAGGGGGGAAGCGTTTGAGGAAATGACGCAAGAGGTTCTGGTGGTTGTCTTCAGCGAGAACATTGAGCACAAAGCGATCGCCCACCTGCATCAAGGCTTCAATGGCGCGATCCTTAGCCACCGCGATGGTCAGGCCTGGCGGTTCAAAGCTGGCCTGACTCACCCAGCTGGCCACCATGGCGCCGCGTCGTTGTTCAATGCCCTCGCCCTGCTGGGCGGTCACCACGTAGAGACCGCCGCTGAGCCGGCCCAGGGCCTTGTCCAGATCGCCATCGAGAGACTTCATGGCCTTGATCGCCTTGTCGCGCTGCACGAGTTGACCCAGGTCGGTGCCGGCCTCTTCGCAGAGCTGATAAGCCGCGGCATCAGGCACAGAGCGGATGCGCAGGGGTTGGAATCCGCTGCGATGGCCCAGCTCTCGCAACTGGGCGGCAACAGCATCAATCGGCTCATCGTCGCCGCCATAGGCGTCGTAGAGGCCTACCGGTTGCTTGGCTTTGAGGGCCGCTAGGAGCGTGCCCCAATTGGCCTGCATGTCGTTGTCGCGCGTGGCCGGTGGGGTCGGCAGCACCACGGCGGTGGCCTCACTCACCAGCGCGGTGAGCTCCTGGGGGTCGGTGCCCCTGAGGTCCACCAGCTGCACGGGCAATTCGGTTTTGCTGATGCCTCGGGCGATGGCCTGGCTGAGCCGATCGCAGAAGCCGTACTGGCTGACGTAGACCACCGCGGCGTAGCGATCACCTTTGCTGCGCTCGCGGCTCCAATCGCCGTAGTCGCTCACCCAGAGTTTGAGGTGATCCCGCAGCAGGGGGCCATGGCCTGTGGCGATGATCTGCAACTCGGGCAAGGCCTCCATGCGCTTGAGCGCCTGCAGCACGCTGCGGGCATTGGGCCCCATCAGGCAGTCGTAGTAATACCGGAAGTCCGGTGCGATGGCGCCTGGATCGACATCGAAGACATCCTCACTGCAGTAGTGCAGTCCAAAGGCATCGCAGGTGTAGAGCACACCCGTGCCGTGGTCGAAACTGAAAATGGTGTCAGGCCAGTGCAGGTTTGGGGCACTAAGGAACTCAAAGCGGTGCTCAATGCCACTGTCGGGATTGACGCCCAGATCAAGATGCTCCCCGCTTTTGACAGGCCGGCTGTTGAAGGGCCGATGCACCTGGCTTTGCAGGTAATTGAGCGCCACTTTGGAACCGATGACCTCGATGTCGGGGTTGAGATCGAGCAGATCGCCGATCAGGCCGGAGTGATCGGGTTCGGTGTGGGAAACGATCAAATAATCGATCTCGCTTGGATCCACCAGCTGCTGCAACTCGGGGATCCAGCTGCTGCGGAATTTGGCGTGGCTCGAGTCGATCAGTGCCGTGCGCTCACCTCGCACCACAAAGGCGTTGTAGGTGGTGCCGTTGCGCAGCCCAAATTCAATGTCAAACCGACTGCGGTCCCAGTCCAGGGACCGCAGTGTCGTGGTGTCGGCGGCAATCGCTGACTGTTGAAGGGTGAGCCGGGGTTGCATTGCCACCTCGCTGGTCAAAAGGCCCGGTGTCAAACCTAGGACCGCCAACCAGTGGGGCGGTGGTTCAGGCGGCCACCAGTTCCGGTTCGGGGCTGCTGCTGCGCAGGCTCAGTCCACCGCTTTCAGGCACAAGGGCAGCCACGGTGTCGCGCATCTGCTGCAGGGTCTCGTCTGTGCCGGGTTCGCCGCGCCAGTGCAGGCGGGTCAGCAATTCCAGGCCGCCATGCTCGCGGTCGGGTTGGAGCGTGGCATCAACGCAGAGCACCCCATCAATGTCGGGATGGGTGGCCCGCAACGCCACATGCACAGGACCGTTGTCGATGATCTCAACGCGATGGCCCTGGCTCCCCAGACCCTTACGCAGGGCGTTGAGCCAGACACCCAGCCCAGGGGCTGTGGCAGTGCGGACGCGGACCAGTTCCATCGGGAAGGCTGCAGGTGTCACCTTGAGCCTCATTCGTCGCAGCCTCCCCTGTCTGTGCGCTAGGCGACTTCAGCCCTCCACCGCCACGGAGACGGCGGCGTTGCTCTCGGCTTTGGGGGCCGTGATCAGCAGCATGCCATCGCGGTACTGGGCCTTGAGGCCATCGCGCTGGATGCCGCGGGGGAAGCGGAAGCTGCGGCTCCAGGTGCCATAGCGGAACTCGCTCAGCTGGGGCTGAACATCCGATTCATTGCCCTGGGGGCGAGGTCGTTCGGCATTGACGCTCAAGCTGCGATCGGTGGCCTTGACATCAATCGATTGGCGATCGATGCCGGGCATTTCGATGCTGATGCTGAACCCTGCATCGGTCTCCAGCACCTCAGCGGCGGGAACGCGCTCAGCTTGAGAGAGCTGCTGCTCGAGGCGATCGAACAGATCAAATGGGGTGGTGTGACGGGAAAGCATGGTGGTCCTCACAAGTGATGGGTTGGGGCTGCCGGGGCATCCCCTGTGAACTCACTGTTCTGCGGACCCAGGCCTGCGCACAGGCGGGCAACCGATCCGATCGGTGCGGCCCTCCTCACCCGTTACGGTTCCCACCACCAGTCGCTGAAACAGGCGGCCTGACCGCGGTAGTGACGCTCGGCATCCACCAGGTTCCAGAGCCTGGCACCGCGGAATCGAAAGCGGCGCCCGCCGCTGTCCACCCGCTCACCGCAGTAGTTCTGCAGGGTCTGGTTGCGGCGGACGCGCTCCAGCAGCTGGCGGCGGCTGAGCCGTTGGGAGGCGGCAGCGCTGAGCCTCGATGGCAGCCCCACCATCTCGTCCCAGCTGCGTCCGAACAGCAGCAGTGCGGCGCGATTGGCATAAAGAAAGCGAGGGTCGTCGCTGCCGTCATGGCAGAGCACCACCTGGTCGAGCACGAACAGCTCCTGGGCTGCCAGGCGGATGCCTTTGCTGCGCAGTAACGGCCGATTGAACAGACGCCGGTGGGAATCCAGCAGCAGGGCCGTCAGCCCCAGCACCTGGGGACTCAGCCAGGCCGCCTCGGCATCGCTGCTCATGGGTCGCTGCCGGCAGCCATGGCTTGCATCATGGCCATCTGTCCCACCTGCGTGCCGTGCTGGCGCAGGCGATCGAGAAAGCGTTGATTGGCTTCGGGGAAGCGAGGTTCGGCCGCCAAAGGCAGGTCACCGGCTTCATCGAGTCCCGTGCTCCCCTCCATCGCCGGGGTGATCACCACCAGGTTGGGATCGAGGGCGGCGTCGTACCTCCACCAGGCTGCGGCATCGGGTGCTGCAGCGCCCAGGCCTGCTGGTGCCGGCGCCGATTGGTTCTGCTGCCGGCGTCGCTCAGCCAGATCCTTGAGCAGCTGGGCGCGGCTGCGTCCACGCAGCTGGAACAGCACGAAGGGATCTTCACTGAAGCGATCTCCCATCAGGTAATAAACGGCGCTGATGTGTTTGCAGGGGTTCGCCTTGTCCGGACAGCTGCATTCGCTGCGCACTTCCTGCAACTTGAAAGGAAACAGGCGCTTGCCACTGGCCGCAAAGGCGCGCTCGATGTCATCGGGCATGACTCCGGCCAGCAGCTGGCAGGTCCAACGGGCCTTTTGGCTGAGGGCGTCAAGCACAAAATCCCAGTCCTCGTCATTGAGCACATCAAGCCAGAGCTTGAGTTTGTAGGGGTCCGGCTCGGTGCCCTGCACCCGGGCCTGCACACGCCTGCCCTCAAAGCGGATCGAGAGCACATTGCCCTCACGGGCATAGATCCAGGCCCGTTCCAGGCGCTTTTTGTAGCGGTAGGAGTTGATCAGCTCCATCCATTCGGCCACCCACCAGGGCTGTTGACCCAGGCCCTCCTTGCTGAGGGTGGTGCTGGCGTTGGGGATGCTTGTCATGGTGTGTCCTCCAGGGCGACCAGGCTGCGCAGCTGGGTCAGCTCCAGGCTTCCCAGCCATTCTTCGCCGCTGCCGATGATGTCCGCGGCCAGTGAGGCCTTCTCGCGAATCATCCGGTCAATCTTCTCTTCCAGGGAGCCGGTGGTGATGAACTTGTGCACCAGCACCCGCTGGGTCTGGCCGATGCGGTAAGCCCGGTCTGTGGCTTGGTTCTCGACCGCTGGATTCCACCAGCGATCGATGTGGAACACATGGCTGGCGCGGGTGAGATTGAGGCCGACCCCGCCGGCTTTGAGCGAGAGCAGAAACAGCTGGGGGCCGCGGGGATCCTGCTGGAAGCGATCCACCATCGCCTGCCTCTCCCCTTTGCTGGTGCCGCCATGGAGAAAGGGCACCTCCTGGTGCCAGCGCTGCTGCAGAAAGCTCTGCAGTAGATGCCCCCAACCTGCGAACTGGGTGAACAGCAGCGCCCGGTCTCCTGCCTCCACCACCTCTTCGAGGATTTCATCGAGCCGCATCAACTTGGCCGAGCGGCTGGCGAAGTCGCTGCCCACCTCCTCCTCTTTCAGCAGCAAAGCCGGGTGGTTGCAGATCTGCTTGAGTTTGGTGAGCAGCCCCAGCACCTGGCCGTGACGCTGGCCAAGAGGGGCCCGTTGGATCGCCTCCAGGGTGGCGTCGACGGTCTTGCGGTAAAGCTTGGCCTGTTCGCTGCTGAGCCCTACCCACTCAGGCAGCTCCAGCTTGTCGGGCAGGTCGCTGATGATGCTTTTGTCGCTTTTGAGCCGGCGCAGGATGAAGGGACCGACGCGGGCCTTGAGGTCCTTGAGAGAGGCCGTGTCGCCATAGCGCTCAATCGGCAGGCGATAGCGCTGGCGGAAGAAGTCTTCCTCCCCCAGCACGCGCGGGTTGAGGAAATCCATCAAGGCCCACAGCTCACTGACCCGGTTCTCGACAGGGGTGCCGGTCAGGGCGATGCGAAATCGGCTCTGCCGTAAGGGTCTGGCCAGGGTCCGCGCCGCCTGGCTCTGCTTGGAGCTTGCGTTTTTGATCGCCTGGGCTTCATCGATCACCAAGCCTTGCCAATCAAAGCCACCCAGCAACTCGCTGTCCCGTTGGAGCAGGCCGTAGCTGGTGAGGACAAGATCGACCCCTTTGAGAGCTTTTTTGAGGGCAGCAGCTGTGGCTGAGCGTTTGGGGCCGTAGTGCTCCATCACGCTCAATTCGGGGGTGAACTGGCTGGCCTCGCGGGCCCAGTTGGTGAGCACTGATGTGGGGGCCACCAGCAGCACCGGACGCTTGAGCTCCTGCTCCGCTTTGAGGTGTTGCAGGAAGGCCAGCAGCTGGATCGTCTTGCCCAGGCCCATGTCATCGGCCAGGCACGCCCCCTGGTCAAAGCGGTGCAGGAACGCCAGCCAACCCAGGCCGCGCTCCTGGTAAGGGCGTAGCTGTCCTTCGAATCCCTCTGGCGCCGGCAACGGATCCGGTGCTTTTTGCTGGTGGTATTGCTCCAGCACCGCCTGCAGCCTGGGGCCTGCTTCAAAGCGGTGCACTGGCAGCCGCATCAGCGTGTCGCCTTCGGTGGCGGTCAGCCTCAGGGCATCATCCAGGCTGAGCGGCGGGTTGGCTGCGCAGAATTTCTCGGCGTTTTTGAGATCGCCCGGCCGCAATTCGATCCAGGCTCCCTTGTGCTGCACCAATGGGCTGCGCTTGCCCGCCAGGCGCTCCAGGTCCTTCAAGGTCAAGGTGACCCCGCCGATCATCAGCTCCCAGGACCAGTCGAGGTCTTCGCCCAGGCTGAAGCCACGTCCCTGCGCCGGCAGTTCTGCCTGGATCGAAAGGCCAAGCCGGCTGGCTAACCCGCCGCTGAGGCTGGCGGGCAGCACCACACCCACGCCCACATCGCGGAGCTTGGCTGAGGCGGTGCGCACCAGCACAAAGGCTTCTGCCGCCGCCAGTTCCATGCTGGTGGGAGCAGCGGAATCCAAACCACGGGCCAGGGGCTCAAAGGCCACCAGGGCGCGCCCCAGCCCCTCGAGCAGCAGTTCACTGGGTTGGGGCACGCTGATCTCCCCGAGTTGCAAGCTGCCATCGCCGGCACTCCAGACCGCTGCAGCTCCCTGACGCAGGCTGGGATCAGCCTCGGCTTGCAGCCCAAAGTGCAGCTGCCAGAGCTCGCTGCCCTTGGGGGGCACCTCCAGCTCCAGCACCGCCCGAGCCGGAGCCACTTGACCGGCGACGGTCTCACGCCAGTGGGATGTGGCGCTGATCAGCCGCTGGCTGTCCTCATCGTTGAGGGCCAGCACCCCATCGCCGGGTCCGAGGGCCTGCTGCCAGCCCTGTAGCAGGGGATCGAGCCCCTCCCCATCCGCGCTGAAGCCCTGGCGTAGCTGCCCGTCCAGCAGTGCAGCGGCAATGGCGGCCACCTGCAGCCGCTTGGCCCCTGGCCGGCGGCAGCCCAGGGAACCCGGGGTGTCAGCGGCGCAGACCACCGCCGGCATGCGGCCGGCGAGATCCTCCAGGCGACGGCGGTCGTCCTCATGGTTCAGCAGTGGCTGCCAGCTGGCGCGCACGTGGCCTGGTTCGAGCCGCTCGGCCACGGGCAGCCAGCGGCCGCGTGCCACCAGGCTCAGCACCCAGCGCTGCACATGGGCCCACCAGCGCAGGTCATCCCCCAGCTCTGCCGGTGCGCTGGCCAGGGGGAGGGCCGCCAGCCAACGGGATGCTTCCGATGGTTGCAGTGCCAGAGCAGGGACTCTCCATGGCCACCACTCGACGGTTTTGGGCAGGGCCTCACCCGCCATCAGCGGCAGGCCATTGCTGCGGCTCGGCAGGGTCAGCTGTAGTTCAATGCTGCTGCTCGATGGGGGTTCGCGCTCCTGCTCCTGCAGCCAGGCGCTCAGATCACCTGCGTTGAGGGCCAGGGGATGGATCTGCGGCGCCTCAAGTCCTTCGCTCTTGCGGGGCTTGGCCACGCGCCAGGTGTCCGCCCACAGGCCCAGGCAGGGCTGTGGCTCATTGGGTAGCCAGACGGCATGCAGCAGGCTCATGGCTGCGGCGGCTGGGGCGAGGGCGCAGATCCCATCCCTCCACTATGGAGGTGCAGGTGCTGCGGGATCATGGCCGCTGGCTTCCCTGCTCCCGCCATGGCCCCCGCACCTGCCCGACCCCGCAGCGGCGATGACATCCGCGCGGCTTTTCTCGGGTTCTATGAAGCCCGCGGCCACCAACCCATCCCCAGTGCGTCGTTGATTCCTGAGGATCCGACGGTGCTGCTCACCATCGCCGGGATGCTGCCGTTCAAGCCGGTCTTCCTGGGGCAGGTGGAACGGCCGTCACCACGGGCTACTAGCAGTCAGAAGTGCATCCGCACCAATGACATCGAAAACGTGGGTCGCACGGCGCGGCATCACACGTTCTTTGAGATGCTCGGCAACTTTTCTTTTGGGGACTACTTCAAGCAGCAGGCGATCGAGTGGGCCTGGGAGCTCAGCACGGTGGTCTTTGGCATCGACCCCAAGCACCTCGTGGTGAGTGTCTTCCGTGAGGACGATGAGGCCGAGCAGATCTGGCGTGATGTTGTCGGGGTGAAACCTGAGCGCATCATCCGCATGGATGAAGCCGATAACTTCTGGGCATCGGGTCCGACGGGGCCCTGCGGGCCCTGCTCCGAGATCTATTACGACTTCAAGCCCGAACGGGGTGATGCGGCCATCGATCTGGAGGATGACAGCCGCTTCATCGAGTTCTACAACTTGGTGTTCATGCAGTACAGCCGAGACGCTGAGGGCACCCTCACGCCTCTGGCCAACCAGAACATCGACACCGGTCTGGGCCTGGAGCGCATGGCCCAGATCCTGCAGGGGGTGCCGAATAATTACGAGACCGACCTGATCTACCCGCTGATCGAGCAGGCGGCCGCCCTGGCCGGCGTCGATTACCGCCAGCTCGATGAGAAGGGACGCACCTCCCTCAAGGTGATTGGCGACCACAGCCGGGCCGTGACCCAGCTCATCTGTGACGGTGTCACCGCCTCGAACCTTGGCCGCGGTTACATCCTCAGGCGGCTGTTGCGGCGGGTGGTGCGCCATGGCCGTTTGCTGGGGATCAGCAAGCCGTTCCTGGTGAGCATGGGTGAGGCGGCCATCGCCTTGATGCAGGGGGCTTATCCGCAGCTGCAGGCGCGACGGGACGTGATCCTGGCTGAGCTGCAACGGGAGGAGGCACGCTTTCTCGAAACGCTGGAGCGGGGCGAGAAGCTGCTGGCGGATGTGCTGGCTGCTGGCCCCAGCCAGATCAGTGGTGAGCAGGCTTTCGAGCTGTATGACACCTATGGCTTCCCGCTGGAGCTCACCGAAGAAATCGCGGAAGAACAGGGTCTCAGCGTTGATCTAGCTGGCTTTGAGGCGGCGATGGAGGCCCAGCGTCAGCGGGCCAAGGCCGCAGCGGTGAGCATCGATCTGACCTTGCAGGGTGCGATCGAGCAGATGGCCGCCCAGCTTGATGCCACCGCGTTCCAGGGCTACGAGGCCCTCGAGCAGCCCAGCTGCGTGGTGGCCCTGGTGGTCAACGGTGAGCCGGCTCAGCAGGCCGCGGCTGGTGATGCGGTGCAGGTGGTCCTGGATGCCACGCCCTTCTATGGCGAGGGGGGCGGTCAGGTGGGGGATCGCGGCAGCCTTTGCGGTGATGGGTTGATCGTGGCGATTGAGGCGGTGAATCGCCAACGCGATGTGTTTGTGCATGCCGGCACGGTCGAGCGTGGTCGCCTGGCGGTTGGGGATGTGGTGACAGCGCAGGTGGATCGCACCTGCCGGCGCCGCGCTCAAGCCCACCACACGGCGACGCATCTGTTGCAGGCCGCGCTCAAACAGGTGGTGGATGAGGGCATCAGCCAGGCGGGCTCACTGGTGGACTTTGATCGTCTGCGGTTTGACTTCCACTGCCCGCGGGCGGTCAGCGCTGATGAACTGGAGCAGATCGATGGGCTGATCAACGGCTGGATTGCTGAGGCCCACACCCTGGCGGTGCAAGAGATGGCCATTGATGCCGCCAAGGCCGCTGGTGCGGTGGCGATGTTCGGCGAGAAGTACGCCGATGTGGTGCGTGTCGTGGATGTGCCGGGTGTGTCGATGGAGCTCTGCGGCGGCACCCACGTGGCCAACACCGCTGAGATCGGCCTGTTCAAGATCGTCAGCGAAGCCGGGGTGGCCTCCGGCATTCGCCGCATCGAGGCGGTGGCTGGCCCGGCGGTGCTGGCCTACCTCAATGAGCGTGATGCCGTTGTCAGGCAGCTGGGCGAGCGCTTCAAGGTGCAGCCCGCCGAGATCGTTGAGCGCGTCCAAGCCCTGCAGGACGAGCTCAAGGGCACCACGAAGGCGCTGGCGGCGGCTCGCTCGGAGTTGGCGGTGGCCAAGGCCGCAGCGCTGGCGGCACAGGCTGAGGTGGTGGGGGATCAGCAGCTGCTGGTCGCTCGCCTCGATGGCGTGGATGGGGCTGGGCTGCAGAGCGCGGCGCAGGGTCTGGCCGATCAGCTTGGTGATGGTGCTGCGGTTGTGCTTGGCGGTCTGCCCGATCCTGCGGATCTGGGCAAGGTGATCCTGGTGGCAGCGTTTGGCAAGGCGGTCATTGCCGGGGGTCAGCAGGCCGGCAAGTTCATCGGCACGGTGGCGAAAGCCTGTGGCGGCGGCGGCGGCGGCCGCCCCAACCTGGCTCAGGCTGGAGGCCGCGACGGCGGCGCCCTCGATGGGGCACTCGCCCAGGCCAAGGTTGCTTTGCAGCAGGCCCTGGCGTGATGCTCAGCTCTGCCGCTGCAGGTTCTGCAGTTGGCGGGCAGCCTTGGCAACGCAGAAGTGGATGTCGCTGAGCGCCTCAGAGGTTGTTGCCAGCCGTTGCTCCTCCTCGTTGTGCACCGCTTCGATGCCGTTGAGCAGTAAGGCGATCACGCGGTTGCCGCGGCGGCAGCGCTCGCTCACCAGCGAGAGCATCTCCATCACCAGATCGCTGTCAAAAAGCATGGCCTTGAGCAGCTCCTGGCCTGGCACCATCAGCAGATCAGCAGGTCCATCGACGACGCGGAAATCCGCGTAGTGATGACCGCTGGCAAAAAAGCCCACCTCCCCCAGCAGCTCCACCGCTTCCACCACCGCCAGGGTGTGGCACTCCGCTCCTTGATGCACATCCACGGCGACACGGCCGCTGGTCAGCAGCATCAGCTGCTCCACCGGCTCCCCTTGCCTGAAGAGCACCTCGCCTTCTGTGGCATGGATGTGCTGGGGGTTGAGCTCCTGTTGGTGGGCATCCAGCAGCAGCCTCAGCCGCTCGCGGAAAGCGTCCAGCTGTGGTTCATCGCCCCACATGGCACCGTTCCTGCTGCAACCGTGCTAGCTCCTGCTTCAGCCTTCCAGGTAGGTGGTCTGCCCCAGGCTGCCCTCAAGGTGTTGCATCAGCCGTCTGGCATCGCTGATGGCCAGGTCGCCGCTCTGGATGGCCTCCTCACTGGCGCGGCGCAGGCGCTCCAGCAGGGCTTCTGGGTCGTGCTCCATGGCTTCGAGCACCTCTGCATTGGTCTGCCCGCGCACAACGTGTTCCACCTGGTAGCTGCCACCGGGGCTCAGCCGGATCGTGACGGCATTGGTGCTGCCAAAGAGGTTGTGCAGATTGCCCATCACCTCCTGATAGGCCCCCCCGAGGAACAGGCCGATCCAATAGGGCTCACCGTCGCGCAGCTCGTGGAGTTCCAGCAGCGGTTTGGTGCTGCCGCTGGCGATAAAGCGGGCCAGCTTGCCGTCGGAGTCACAGGTCAGATCGGCAAAGGAGCCCAGTTGGCCTGGTCGCTCCTCGAGGCGGTGAATGGGCATCACCGGGAAGAGCTGGTCGATGGCCCAGGTGTCTGGTGCTGAGCGGAACACCGACAGGTTGGCGTAATAGGTGCCCGCTAGAGCTGAACCCAGCTCACGCAGCTCATCCGGTGGCTGCTCCGATGACGGCAGTTGGTTGGCGATGGCCTGGCAGCAGGCCCAGTAGAGCTGTTCGGCCCGTCCACGGTCCTCCAGGCTCAGGTACCCCAGCCGGAAGGCGGAGAGGGCGTCCTGCTTGAACTTGATGGCGTCGTTCCAGGCCTCCTGCAGGTTGCTGGCATTGATGCCGCCAAGGGTTTCGCGCAGGTTGCGCACGATGAGTGGCTCCCCTGCCTCGGTTTCGGGCACATCCGTGCTGGCGATCCCGCCGGTGCCGAGCACGTTGAAGACGAGCACCGAGAAGTGGCTGGCGATGGCCCGGCCGCTCTCGCTCACCAAGGTGGGCACCGCCAGGCTGTGGGGTTCGCAGCACTCGCGAATGGTGGCCACCACGTCGTTGGCGTAGTTCTGCAGGGAATAGTTGGTGGATGCGGCAGTGGCGCTGCGGCTGCCGTCGTAATCCACCCCCAGGCCGCCGCCCACATCCAGGAAGCCCATGGGTGCCCCCAGGGCCGCCAGCTGCACATACAGCTGTCCTGCTTCTTGCAGGGCATCTTTGAGCACAGCGATGTCGCTGATCTGACTGCCGATGTGGAAATGCAGCAGGCGTAGATCTCCCAGCAGGTCTGCTTCGCGCAGGGCCTCCACCGTGGCGAGCAGATCGGGAATCGATAGGCCGAATTTCGCCTTCTCCCCAACGGAGCTGCCCCAGCGCCCACTGCTGCGTGTGGCCAGCTTGGCGCGCACGCCGATCAAAGGAGCGGCGCCGAGGTTGCGGCTGGCTTCGATGATGCGGGGCACCTCATCGGGCTGCTCGATCACCACCACCGGCTGGCGGCCGAGCTGCCTGGCGAGGATGGCTGTCTCGATGTAGCGGAGGTCCTTGTAGCCGTTGCAGATGAGCAAGGCTTTGGGGTCCTCCAGCAGGGAGAGGGCAATCAGCAACTCGGCTTTGCTGCCGGCCTCGAGGCCGAAATGCCAGCGGCGGCCGGTTTCCACCAGCTGTTCGACCACATGGCGTTGCTGGTTGCATTTGACGGGGAAGACGCCCTGGTAGTGGCCGCCGTAGCCGTATTGGGCGATGGCCCGCTCAAAGGCGCTGTGCAGCCGCTCAAGCCGGTCTTCGAGGATGTCATCAAAACGGATCAGCAAGGGCAAGCTCAGATCCCTGTGCTGCAGGCCCTGGACCAGTTCCATCAGGTCCAGGGAGCCGCCCCGGTCACCGCGGGGCTGCACCATCACGTGGCCGCGGGCGTTGACACTGAAGTAAGGCTCGCCCCACTGGTCGAGGCCATAGAGGCTGCTGCTGTCCGCCGGAGTCCAGGCCTCGACGGTGGACTGGGTTGGTGCAACCACCATCGGCGCGAGCCCGCAATGTCATTACTAAGAGAAATTTAGTGAGCGGCACCTGAGCCTGCCCGCCTCAGTGCGCTTGTGCTTGCCAAGTGGTAGGGCGGCCACGGACGATGGCGCCGCTCTTCCCTGGCCGAACCATGTCCACAGAACGGACTTTCATTGCGATCAAGCCCGATGGCGTCCAGCGCGGTCTGGTGGGCGACATCCTCGGCCGCTTTGAGCGCAAGGGCTTCAAGTTGGTGGGCCTCAAGCAGCTCACCCCCAGCCGTGAGCTGGCTGAGCAGCACTACGGCGTTCACAAGGAGCGCCCCTTCTTTGCCGGTCTGGTGGACTTCATCACCTCCGGTCCCGTTGTGGCCATGGTCTGGGAGGGCGACGGTGTGATCGCCAGCGCCCGCAAGCTGATCGGTGCCACCAAGCCCCTGGAAGCTGAGCCCGGCACCATTCGCGGGGATCTGGCCATCAACATCGGCCGCAACGTGATCCACGGCTCCGACGCGCCTGAAACCGCCCAGTTCGAAATCGGCCTCTGGTTCCAGCCCGCTGAGCTCAACGACTGGACCCCTTCTGATCAGGCCTGGCGCACTGAGGGTTGATCCCCTTCGTTGAAGCGTGACCAACGGAATGCCCCCAGCAGTGCTGCATCGGTGCTGCTGGGGGTTTCTTGCGTGATGGCTCCTGCCAGGAGTTGGGCGGTCAGCGCAGCCAGCAGCACGCCGTTGCGGTGGTGACCGCAGGCCAGCCACAGCCCCGCCACAGGGCTGGGGCCAAGCAACGGGCCCTCATCCGGGGTGCAGGGGCGGAACCCCCACCAGCGTTCCATCGGTGGCCAGCTGCCGGCTTCTGGCAGGAGCGAGGCGATCCCCGCCTGAAGCTGCTTTTGGCCCTCAGGCGTGAGCCCCTCGGAAAATCCTGCCTGCTGTTCGCTCGTGGCACCAACTACCACCAAGCCGTCCTCCCGCGGCACCAGGTAGGTGCCTGGGCCAAAGACCACCCGCCGCAGGGCATGGCGCGGGGCCTGCAACGACAGCATCTGACCCTTGACAGGGAACACCGGCAGCTCGGGGAGCAGCTGGGCGCTCCAGGCACCGCTGCAGAGCACCGCGTCGGCGCACGTCAGGGTCTGGCGGTCGCCATCAGCCCGCTGCAGCGCGACTGCTGTCAACCGCCCGTTGTGCTGTTGCAGCTCCTGCACTTCCGCGCCCTCCTCAAACTGCACCCCAGCCCCAGCGCAGGCCCGCTCCAGGGCACGCATCAGCTGGCGGCGGTTGTCGATCTGGCCGTCCTGCTCGAACAGAAGCCCGGTGCACCAGTCGCTGCTGATGCCGCTGACCTCCCGCTCCAGCTCGCCTCGCTCCAGCACCAGTCCGTTGCGGGCTGTGGGATAGGCGTCCCGCTCGCTGTCGCTGCGGAATGGCACCACGATGCCGCTGGGGCGATGGCCGCAGCCCAGACCACTGTCCGCTTCCACCTGGGAGACCCAGGCCGGCACCAGCTCCAGGCTGCGCTGGCCCAACTTGAGCAGATCAGCCCGGAGCCCTTCGGCGTGGGGCGCCAGCATGCCGGCCGCCACAAAACCGGCCGCCTCGTTGCGGCGGCGACTCAGCACGGTGACGGCCCGGCCGCGGCGGGCCAGCTGGTGGGCGATGGCGAGCCCCATGAGGCCACCACCAAGGACAAGAACAGGCGCAGAAGCCGCCATGGTGCAGGCGCTGAGCAGTGATGCCTAGGAGATGACCGTAAATCGGCCGTTGGGTCCATAGGATCGGCTCCACCATCGGTAAAGGTGCAGCACATGGCAGGCGCGGCGACAGCATTGCCCGACTGGGAAGCCGTGATCGGCCTGGAGACCCACGTCCAGCTGGGGACCGACAGCAAGATCTTCACCGCCGCCTCGACCGCTTTCGGTGATGACCCCAACACCCACATCGACCCTGTGGTGTGCGGTCTGCCTGGCACCCTGCCGGTGCTCAACAAAAAAGTTCTCGAGTATGCGGTGAAAGCAGCTCTGGCGCTCAACCTTGAGATTGCCGAGCACAGCAAGTTCGACCGTAAGCAGTACTTCTATCCCGATCTGCCAAAGAACTATCAGATCTCCCAGTTCGATGAGCCCATCGCCGAAAACGGCTGGATTGAGGTGGAAGTCGCCGAGAAGGGCAAAGACACTTACCTCAAGCGCATCGGCATCGAGCGGCTGCACATGGAAGAGGACGCAGGCAAGCTCGTCCATGCCGGAAGCGATCGCCTCGCTGGCTCCACCCACTCCCTGGTGGACTACAACCGCGCCGGTGTGGCCCTAGCGGAGATCGTCAGCAAGCCTGATCTGCGCACGGGCCGTGAGGCCGCTGAATACGCCTCAGAGATCCGCCGCATCATGCGCTACCTCGGCGTGTCGGACGGAAACATGCAGGAGGGTTCCCTGCGCTGCGACGTGAACATCTCGGTGCGCCGTGGTCCTGATGCCCCCTTCGGCACGAAGGTGGAGATCAAGAACATGAACTCCTTCTCGGCCATTCAGAAAGCCTGTGAGCACGAGATTCAACGTCAGATCAAGGCCTATGAAACCGGTGAGCCGGTGGTGCAGGAAACGCGCCTGTGGGATGAAGGCAAGCAGCTCACCAAGAGCATGCGCAGCAAGGAGGGCTCCAGTGATTACCGCTATTTCCCTGAGCCGGACCTGGGCCCGATTGAGGTGAAAGCCGAGCAGCGCCAGGCCTGGCTGGATGAGTTACCCGAGCTACCAGCGGCCAAGCGACATCGCTATGCCGATGCCATGGGGCTGTCCCAGTACGACGCCCGTGTGCTCACCGATGAGCGGCCGATGGCGGAGTACTTCGAGGCCGTGGTGGCAGCCGGGGCTGATGCCAAGTTGGCGGCTAACTGGATCACAGGCGATATTGCTGCCTATGTGAATTCCCAGCGCCTGAGCTACAGCGAGTTGCCGTTTCGGCCCCAGCAGCTTGCCGAGATGGTTCAGCTGATTGATGGCGGCAAGATCAGCGGCAAGATTGCCAAGGAGATCCTTCCAGAACTGCTGGAGAAAGGAGGTTCACCCAAGGCGATTGTTGATGAGCGCGGTCTGGGAATGATCTCCGATCCAGTAGCGATTGAAGCCATCGTCGATGAGCTGCTGGCGGCTCACCCTGAGGAAGTGGAAGCCTTCCGCGGCGGCAAAAACAAATTGCAGGGCTTCTTCGTGGGTCAGCTGATGAAGAAAACCGGCGGCAAGGCTGATCCCAAGCTTGCCAATCAGATCCTCAGCACCAAGCTCAAGGGCTGACGCTCTGCTGCAATGCTGCGGCCAACCGCTGTGCCAACGCTTCGTTGGTGCTGCGGTTGCTGATCACGCGATCAGCGAGCTCACGCTTTTGTGCCAGGGGCCACTGGGCTGCGATACGCGCCTGAGCTTCTGTGGGGCTGAGTTGGTCTCGCATCATCAGCCGCAGCAGCTGCTGCTGTTCATCGCAATCCACCAGCCAGGTTTCGCTGCAGATCGCCTCCAGCCCGGCTTCAAATAGCAGCGGGATCACCAGCACCACCACCGGGGCCGCCTTCAGCCGCTCGAGCTCCACATCAAAGCGCTCTCGCACCAGCGGATGCAGCAATGCCTCCAACCAGCGCCGCTCCGCCTGATCGTTGAACACGATCCTTCCAAGGGCCCGCCGATTGATTAGGCCGTCCTTGGCTGCGACCTGCTCGCCATAGCGTTTCAGCACGGCTGCAGCCCCTGGTGATGCAGGCTGCAGCGCCTCTCGCGAGAAGACGTCAGCATCGAGCAGTGGAAGCTTGTGCCGCTGCTCCAGCAGGCGGCTGGCTGTGCTTTTACCGGTGGCGATCCCGCCGGTGAGGCCGATGCGGCGCTGGGCCAAGGGAAGATGGGGGCATGCGTTGGTTTGGATGATGACGCACCCCTGGCAGCCCATCGCCGGTGGGATCACAGCACCGCAGGGCTTCCAGGCTGCAGGGATCACGTCGGGCCTTAAAGCCAGCGGCCGCGCAGATCTGGCCCTGCTGCTGGCTCCAGCCGGAGCGGTGTGCGGCGGCAGCTTCACCACTAATCGTGTCCGTGCGGCCTGCGTGGATCTCTGCGCTCAACGGCTGCAGGACACCACTGGCAAGGCCAGAGCGGTGCTGATCAACTCAGGCCAGGCCAATGCCTGCACCGGTGATCGCGGGCTGATCGACAGCCAGCGGGCCACCAAGGCTGTTGCCGATCACCTCGGCCTGGCGCAAGAGGAGGTGTTGATCTGCTCCACCGGCGTGATTGGTGTGCCCATCGCGATGGAAACCCTCCTGGCTGGGGTTGAACCGCTGGTGGATGCTCTTGATGGGGCGATGGAGGCTGGAGCTGCTGCTGCTGCGGCCATCCTCACCACTGACCTGGTTGAGAAGCAGGTGGCTCTGGCGGGCGATCTGGGGGGGCGAACGGTGCGGATTGGCGGGATGGCCAAAGGCTCGGGAATGATCCACCCCGACATGGCCACGATGCTGGCTTTTTTCAGTTGCGATGCTGGGGTTCCAGCTCAGGCTTGGCAGGCGATGGTCAGCCGGGCCGTGCAGCGCTCGTTCAACAGCATCACCGTTGATGGCGACACCAGCACCAACGACACGGTGCTGGCCTATGCAGCGGGTGAGCCATTGGATCCTGCCCATCACGGCGCTTTGGAAGAGGGGTTAACCCAGGCCATGCAGCAACTGGCCCGTGCCATTGCCCGTGATGGGGAAGGGGCAACGCTGCTGCTGGAGGTGCAGGTGCTGGGGGCAGCGGATGAGGCCGGAGCCCGGGCGATCGCACGTACCATCTGCGGCTCATCGCTGGTGAAAACCGCTGTGCATGGCCGTGATCCCAATTGGGGACGGATTGTCGGGGCAGCGGGGCGCGCTGGTGTGGCGTTTGACCCAGAGGTTGTGGCCCTCTGGCTGGGAGAGCATCAACTTATGGACGCTGGTCAGCCCCTGGGGTTTGATCGCGAAGCCGCCAGTCGCTACATGCGTGAGCGGGCTGCGGGCGTTTATCTCACCGATGACACGGTGCTGATCCGGCTGCAGGTGGGCCAAGGGCCAGGTGCAGCCACCGCCTGGGGTTGCGACCTCTCTGATCAGTACGTGCGCATCAACGCCGA
>CAJWYF010000010.1 GCA_913049535.1 uncultured Synechococcus sp. | reverse complement strand
GCATTTTCTGCGGCAACTGCGTGGAGTACTGCCCCACCAACTGCCTCTCCATGACCGAGGAGTACGAGCTCGCCGCCTTCGATCGTCACAGCCTCAACTACGACAATGTCGCCTTGGGGCGGCTGCCCACCAGCGTCACCACTGATCCTGCTGTAGTGGCCCTGCGGGAGCTGGCCTATCTGCCGAAGGGGGAGATGGATCCCCACACCGTGGACCCTGCGAGCCCACGGGCGGGCAAACTGCCCCAACAGGTGCTTGAAAGCCTGCCCAAGCCGGAGGAGACCAAGAGCTGATGCCACCGCTTGCTGAACTCACCCAGCTGATTGTTTTCGCGCTGCTGGCGGCCGCCGTCCTGGTGGGGGCCATTGGTGTGGTGATCCTCCCCAACATCGTTTATTCCGCCTTCCTGCTGGGCGGGGTGTTCCTGGCGGTCGCTGGGCTTTATCTGCTGCTCAATGCCAGCTTCATCGCAGCGGCCCAGGTGCTGATCTACGTGGGCGCTGTGAATGTGCTGATCCTGTTCGCGATCATGCTGGTGAACAAGAAAGAGGCCATGGCGGCATCGCCTGGCGTGGGCGTGCGGCGGCTGCTCTCCAGCGGTGTCTGCGCTGGTCTGCTGTGGCTGCTGCTGCGGGTCACCTTCACCACCGCCTGGGCCACGCCGGGGCCCAGCCAGGTGGGGGAAGGGGCGGTGATCCGGCTCGGCGAGCACTTCTTCAGCGATTACCTGCTGCCCTTTGAGCTGGCCTCCGTGCTGCTGCTGATGGCCATGATCGGCGCCATCGTGCTGGCCCGCCGCGACGTGCTCAGCACCGACATCGCCACCGGAGAGGCCGTTGATCAAGGTCTGATTGAGAAATCCCGCACCCCCCTGTTGATGGAGAACACGCCGCAATGACCAGCCTTTCCGTCCCCCTCGAGGCCTACCTGACGGTGGCCGCCTCCCTGTTCTGCATCGGCGTCTGGGGCTTGATCAACAGCCGTAATGCCGTGCGGGTGCTGATGAGCATTGAATTGATGCTCAATGGCGTGAACATCAACCTGATGGCCTTCTCCACCTATCTCGACGGCGCAGAAATCCGTGGTCAGGTCTACGCCATTTTCGTGATCACCGTCGCTGCCGCAGAAGCTGCTGTGGGTCTGGCGATTCTGCTGTCGCTTTATCGCAACCGGGACACCGTCGACATGGAGCGGTTCAACCTGTTGCGCTGGTAGCCCATGAAGCTCGAGCGCGTCTGGATCATCTGCCGCAACGGCAGCCAGAGCGCGGCACGGGCAGCGGCCCGCTGCGCGGAACAGCTGGGTGCTCGAGGGGCTGATGTGGTGACCGCCACCAGCGGTCTGTATGCCAATCCTTACCCAGGCCTGCTGGCGGATGATCGGCTCCCCGATCTGGTGATCGTTCTGGGCGGTGATGGCACGGTTCTTGGTGCCGCCCGCTATCTGGGGGCGCTTGAGGTGCCCATCTTGAGTTTCAACGTCGGCGGCCATCTGGGCTTTCTGACCCACGAGTCGCTGCTGCTCGAGCGCCTGCTTGGCGAGAGCAGTGAGGGGCTCTGGGGCCGGCTCGAGAGCCAGCACTATGCCCTGGAGCGCCGGCTGATGCTGCAAGCGAGCATCGACCGTGGTGATGGGGTGCCCGATAGCGGCGATCACCGCGATAAGCAGGGGCAGCTCTGCCATTTGGCCCTCAATGATTTCTATCTCCGCCCTGCCCAGGAGGAGGCCTCACCCACCTGCCGGCTGGAGCTGGAAATTGATGGGGAGGTGGTGGGGCAATACCAAGGTGACGGTCTGATCGTTGCCTCACCCACGGGCTCCACGGGCTATGCCATGGCCGCCGGTGGGCCGATCCTGCACCCAGCGATCGATGCCATCGTCGTCAATCCCATCTGTCCGATGAGCCTCTCCAGCCGCCCGGTCGTGGTGCCGCCGCGCTCCATCCTGGCGATCTGGCCCGTGGGGGATGCGGCGCGCCGCGTCAAGCTCTGGAAAGACGGTGCTTTGGCGACTGAGTTGCAACCCGGGGATCGCTGCATCGTGCAACAGGCCGATCACCATGCACTCCTGGTGGCCCTCGAGCAGCAGCCCTCCTACTTCCGCAACCTGACGCGCAAGCTTCATTGGGCCGGGAGCTTGACCGACGCCATGCCGTCGCAGAACTGACCGCCCATGGCCCTGGAGATTGAAAGGCGTTTCCTGGTGTGCTCCGAGGGCTGGAAGGCGCTGGTCGAGCGCCGTGAGCCCATGGAGCAGGGCTACCTCAGCCAAGGCCCTGAAGGCATCACCGTGAGGGTGCGACGGGCTGCAGACAAGGCCTGGCTCACCTTGAAGGCCCGCACAGCCTCAACGGAGGTGCGCCATGAATTCGAATACCCGATCCCCGTGGCCGATGCCACCGCCCTGCTGGCATTGACCCCCCGGCGGATCGAGAAGACGCGCCATCACCTCCGGCTCCCGGGTGGAATCTGGGTGGTGGATGTCTTCCACGGCACCAACGCCCCATTGATCGTCGCTGAGGTGGAGCTTGATCACGCCGGAACTGCATTGGAGCGACCGGAGTGGTGCGGCGAAGAAATCACCAGCCGGGGCGATCTGAGCAACGCAGCGCTGGCCGAACAGCCATGGAGCAGGCGCTAGGGGCCCAGGAAATCAGTGGATTGTCTTAAGATTCACTGGCATCTTCAAGCACGGCGACCGCTCTGATGACGACTGGTCTTTACGACAATCAGGGTGTGCTGCGCTTTTCCGGTCAGGACAGGGCCTCCTGCCTGGCTTACGCCGAGCTCTTCAACTTGAGGGAGCAGGATTTCACGCTGGTGACCCTGGTGGATGACCAGGAGGTCTCACTCAACGAACTTCCTCAGGCCGCTTGAGATCCGCGCTCCTCGCGTTGCAGCGGGATCACGGCGGGTGCAGACACACCAAGCGCTTGAAGCACATGGTCCTGCTGGGCCGTGCTGAGTTCAGGGAAGATCGGCAAACTCAGCACTTCCGACGCCAGCCGCTCGGTGACCGGCAAGCTGCCGGGGCGGTAACCCAGCTCGGCATAGGCGGGCTGGCGGTGGATCGGAATGGGGTAATAAATGATCGTGTTGACGCCATGTCCGCGCAGATCAGCCTGGAACCAATTGCGGCAACGACCTTCAGGCAACTGACATTCAGCGCTGTTGGCACAGGGCTCACACGAACCACCGCAAGCCGGTGCAGCTTCAGGGCAGGCAGCGACACGAACCACAAACTGATTCCAGCTGTGACCGTCGGGGCCTCGATCCGGCAGCTGCACGGTGGGATGGCCCTCTAAGCCCTTGAGGTAGCGATCGGCAATGGCTTGGCGACGCTCCAGCCAGCCCTGCAGTCGGGGCAGCTTGACGCTGAGGACGGCCGCCTGCAGCGCATCAAGCCGGCTGTTGTAACCCAGGTTGGTGTGGAGGTAGCGGCGCGGCATGCCATGGACAGCGAGCTCGCGCATCCGTTGAGCCAGCGCGCTGTCATGGCAGGTGATGGCGCCTCCATCACCTGCTGCGCCGAGATTTTTGGTGGGGAAGAAGCTGAAACAGCCCGCATCACCGAAGCTGCCGACAGGTTGACCCTGCCAGCGGGCGCCAGTGGCCTGCGCACAGTCCTCCACCACCTTGAGCCCGTGGCGAGCGGCAATCGCCATCAAGCGGCCCATGTCCACCGGTCGCCCGAACAGGTGCACCGGCATCAACACACGAGTGGCTGGGGTGATCGCCGCCTCCACCTGATCGAGATCGATCAGATAGGTGAGCGGGTCCGCATCGACGAACACCGGGGTGGCTCCCACAGCGCTGATCGCTTCTGCCGTGGCAAAAAAACTGAAGGAGCTGGTGATCACCTCATCACCGGCACCGATCCCCAGACCTCTTAAGGCCAGGATCAAGGCATCGGTGCCGCTGTTGCAACCCACCGCGTGAGGCGTTGCACAGAACTGAGCAAAGTCCGATTCGAACTGCTGGATGATGGGGCCGCCGATGTAGCGGCCGCTGCGCAGCACATCCAGCACCGCCTGGTCCAGGTCGTCCCCCAGATCGGCCAACTGAACGGAGAGGTCGAAGGGAGGGACGTTCATGAGGGAAAGCTTAAGGGCTTTCTGCATGCCATTTGATATTGCAGCCCATCGCTGGATGCTGCGGCTCCAGCGGCGGCTGCCCTGCTTGCAGCGCTGCCAGCGCCCGGCGCAGATCGGCGCAGTCGCTGGCCGCCTCCCCACCGGGGCGGGTGCCATCCAACTGGCCGCGGTAGATCAGGCGCTGATCACCATCAAAGAGGAAGGGATCGGGCGTGCAGGCGGCATGGAACGCCTTGGCCACGGCCTGGTCTGCGTCGTGAAGGTACGGGAAGCGCCAGCCCAGACGCTGCTGCTGGGCCAGCAGGTGCTCAGGCGCATCCTGGGGATGGGTGATGACGCTGTTGCTGCTGATGGCGATGATCTGAAGGCTCTCGCTGAACTCCTGCGCCAGAGCCGTCAGGCTCGCTTCCACGTGTTTGACATAGGGGCAGTGGGCACAGAGGAACAGCACCAACACGGGCCGGCCGTCCAGCGCACGCGTGGACCAGCTGCCACCAGCCACCGCGGGCAGCTCGAACGCTGGCAGCTCAGTGCCCAGCGGCAGCATGGTCGAGGCGGTCAGGGCCACGGTCAGACGGCTGAATTGCCGGCAAGCTAGGGCAGCTTCCGGGGTCGGTTCCCCATCGGCATGGTCCTCCCGCAACGCCAAGGGCAACGGCTTGGCGGTCTCGCTCTCCCCTGGCTCGTCGTCCTGCTTGGGGCCTGTCAGCACAGCACCCCAGGCCTCAAGGTCTACCCCCTCAGCCGCACCGAGCCCCATGACGCCATTGCCGTTGTGAACCAGCCCGATGGCTACGGGCTCCACATCTGGATTGACGCCGACACCCGTACCACAGGCGTGTGCAAACCACGCTGGAATGCTGACCCCGCAAGGCTGTTCAACGGCAATGGTTCTGCCCCGTTCAGCTCAGGCCTGGCCAGCCGCGAGGAGTTTTTCCAGGTGGTTCGCAACAGGCGGGTCAAGCAGCTGCTGCGCCGCGAAAGCGAAGCGCTCTGCAACGCCCGAGCGCCGAAAGCCAGCTTCCAGTGGGTGGAACCACCGACTCAGGAGAGTGAGGTGGTGATCGAACCGCTACCACCACTGGATCGGGCTGACCTGCTGCCCGATACCAGTGCCCTGCGCCGGGAAGAGCAGCAGATGCTGCAAGGTGAACCGGCTACGACCCCCTGAAGCCCTCCCAGACCACTGCTTCTGCTTCTCGCCAGTAGCGACTGAACCGTCCCAGCCGTGGCGGCCGTGGCAATTCGACAAAAGGATCACCATCGAGGATCCACAGGGGCAACTCACGGTTGATGCGCGAGGCATAGCGGTTCAGCCGCGGATCCACCGCACCGCTGGTGACCACACCATCGGCACCGCAGCGTTTGGCAAACGCGAGAACCTCCGCCACCACATCACCCCGGCGCAGGGTCAGCGGCAACTCCAGGGCACACTCATAGAGGAACCCCAGGCGTTTGCGGCTGATGCTCTGCGTCTGGATCCAGTCATTGTCAAAGACAAACAGGGCCGGGGCCTGGGGGCAGTCCTTCAGGGCTGGGTTGGCTGGGCCAAGGGCCTCCTCGTGCACCCAGACGATCGGATTGCTGAGATCCATCAGCGGCGCCTCCGCTGAGCCCTGCCCCGGGCCGGCACATCACGCACCGGCGCGCTCACGGCAAACAACTGGTCCTCCAAGGCGTCGTAGCTGCCTTCAAAGGGGCACTGGCCGGCACTGGCGCAGTCCCTGCAGAAGCGGCCATTGCTGTAGCGCTCAAGGTTGTCGCGGTTGAAGAAGTAAGGCTTGTGACTGAAGCAGCTGGCCACCCACTGCCAGCTGAGGTGGTTGCTGGCGGGGTCACCATCGAGCAGATGCTCGAGAAACCAGTCAGCCCCCACGCGCCAGTGCACCCGTCGCCAGTGCACCAGATAGGCCGCCAGCCACATGCGGGCGTGGTTGTGCAGCCAGCCGGTGGTGACCAGCTCCTCGCGGAATCCATCCATGCAGGCCAGACCCGTGCTGCCGTCCCGCACGTCCTGGGGCAACTCAGGTGCATAGCTGCCAGCGTCATGACCGGTCTTGTGCTCCTCCTGGTCCTGCTGAATGCCATCACCGAGGTCCTGCCACATGCGCTGCCAGAAATCGCGCCAACCCAGTTCATTGATCAATTTGGTGCCGTCATCACGGCGGCTGATGCGACGGAACACGGCATCACGCACCTCCGCCAGGCTGAACACTCCATGGCGAATGTATGGCGATAGTCCGGTGACCGCACCGCTGAGGTGATTGCGGCTGCGGGCGTAGCGGGAGGGATCCACCTTGCTGAGCTTCACCTCGGCGGCCTTGCGCCCACCACGGATCGGACTGAGCTCACCCTGGGCCTCAGGAAACTCCTGCTGCAGCAGGGCATTGAGCTCAGCTCGGCTTTTGAACAGACGCGGCAGATCACGGGGATCCGGCGGCGGAGATGGGGCGGGCACCAGCCTGATTGGGAAACGCTGGGGTGATCCTGGCGGGGCATGCGGGAGAATCGCGCGATTCACGCCCTGCAGGACCGTCCGATGCTGCTTGATCTGACCGGCAAGAAGATCCTCGTCACCGGCATCGCCAACAACCGCTCCATCGCCTGGGGCATCGCCCAGCAGCTCAGAGCCGCCGGCGCCGAGCTGGGCATCACCTACCTGCCTGATGACAAGGGCCGCTTTGAAGCCAAGGTGCGTGAACTCACCGCACCGCTCGAGCCCAGCCTGTTCCTGCCTCTGAACGTGCAGGACCCCGCCCAGATGGAGGCGGTCTTCCAGCAGATCAAAGAGAAGTGGGGCGTGCTCGATGGCCTGGTGCACTGCCTGGCCTTCGCTGGCAAGGAGGAGCTTGTGGGTGATTACAGCGCCACCACCGCCGAGGGGTTTGCCCGGGCCCTGGAGATCAGCGCCTACTCGCTGGCACCGCTCTGCGCGCACGCCAAGCCGCTCTTCAGCGAAAAGGCGGGGGTGATCACCCTCTCGTACCTGGGCGCCGAGCGAGCCATCCCCAACTACAACGTGATGGGCGTGGCCAAGGCCGCCCTGGAGGCATCG
This sequence comes from uncultured Synechococcus sp., assembly GCA_913049535.1. GTDB lineage: Bacteria > Cyanobacteriota > Cyanobacteriia > PCC-6307 > Cyanobiaceae > RCC307. The sequence goes on along the minus strand of CAJWYF010000010.1, from coordinate 37,972 downwards.
GTGCGCTACCTGGCCGCGGAGCTGGGCCCTGAAAAGCAGGTGCGCGTGAACGCGATCAGTGCCGGCCCGATCCGCACCCTGGCGAGCTCGGCCATCGGCGGCATCCTCGACATGATCCACAACGTGGAAGAAAAAGCGCCCCTGCGCCGCACCGTCACCCAGATGGAGGTGGGAGGCACCGCCGCTTTCCTGTTGAGTGATCTCGCCAGCGGCATCTCCGGCCAGACCATCTATGTCGATGCCGGCTACTGCGTCAACGGCATGTGATCTCGAGCTGAGGCCATGCTTCACCCCAACGGTCGCTTGGGCACGCTGCGGTTGTGCTGGCATGTTCTGCATGCCATGCGGGGAGATCTGGTGCTGGCGCTGGTGCTGACCCTGGTCTGCCACCTGCTGATCCCTCCGGCACTGGAGCACAAACTCAGCCCCAAGGTGCTGCTGCCGCTACTCGGCATCTCAGTGTCGGTGTTCACAGCCTTTCGCAACACCCAGGCCTTTCAACGCTGGTGGGATGCACGCACCCAATGGGCCTGCATGGTGAGTGCCAGCCGTGAATGGCGCGATGGACTGATTGCCCTTCAGAGCCAGCCTGGGCAACACCACCTGTGGGAGCTGCTGAACCGACGGCAGGTGCTGATCAGCTGGCACCTCAATCGCGATCTGCGCGGTTGGATCAGCTCCAGCTGCGCGCAAGCCACAGCTCAGCTGGAGCAAGAACTCGAGATCGAACCGGGCAGGGGGCGACAGGAACTGTTGCGCGATCAGGCCCGAGGCATGGCCCAGCTTGTCAAGCAGGGGCTGATCGACGCGGGACCCAGCCGGGCCATGCTGTTAAGCATCCACAGCCGCATCCTCAAGGCCATGGGTGCACTGGAGCAGATCCAACAGCAACCCATGCCACCGTCGTATTCACTCTTCATTCGAGGGATCGTCTGGTTTTTCGGGCTGCTGCTGTTCCTGCGGATGGACGAAATCAGCCATCCCCATTGGTCGGTTGTGGGCTTCATCAGCCTGATCGGCTTTGTCCTGGCCGAACGGCTCGGTGCCCTGCTGGAAGACCCCTTCACCAGCGCGACGTTCGGACTACCGCTCGATCACATTTGCGCTGAAATCAGCGCGGATCTGCTCGGTCAAGGCCATCCCTCAGCGCTGCCGGCGCAGGGGCCCAGGGCCCAAGTGTGGACCTGACGCCAGAGGCTGTCAGCATGGAGTCAGAGCGGAGCGGGCATGGGCACTGAGCGCCAGGGGCAGGTGCACCGGCAGACCGGTGAGACCGATGTGCGAGTGGTCCTCCAACTCGATGGCTCCGGACAGTGCCACGTGAGCACCGGGGTGCCGTTTCTCGATCACATGCTCCACCAGATCGCCAGCCACGGCCTGTTTGATTTGGAGATCAGCGCCAGCGGTGATACCCATATCGATGACCACCACACCAATGAAGATGTGGGCATCGCCGTCGGTCAGGCCCTCAGTCAGGCCCTCGGTGATCGCAAGGGCATTCACCGCTTCGGCCATTTCCTGGCACCCCTCGATGAAGCCCTGGTGCAGGTGGCCCTGGACTGCTCCGGCCGGCCCCACCTCAGTTACAGCCTCAGCATCCCTGCCCAGAAGATCGGCAGCTACGACACCGAACTGGTGAAGGAGTTCTTCGTGGCGGTAGCCAACAACGCGGGGCTGACGCTGCACATCCGTCAGCTCGATGGGGTGAATTCCCACCACATCGTGGAAGCCTGTTTCAAGGCCTTCGCCCGGGCGCTGCGCATGGCCACGGAAATCGACCCGCGCCGCGCCGGCCAGATCCCCAGCAGCAAGGGGGTGCTGGAGCAGGCCGGCGCCCAGGCCTGAAACGGTGCCCTGGTTCATCAAACGCGAAACCCTGCGCTGCTCCGGCTCCGAGATGCGCCAGACCATTGCCGAACACCACGACTGGGTGAACCGCCTTCGCGCTGCAGGGGTGAGCATCAGCAGTGGCTACCTCGTCGATGGCCAGGGCACACCAGGAGGTGGAGGTCTCCTGCTGCTGCAGGCGAGCGACTACCGCAGCGCCGAGGCATTGATCCTGCAGGACCCGATGGTGCGCAGCGGCCAGGTGGACTGGCAGCTGCACCAGTGGGTGAGCGTGGCAGGCCAATTGAACGCCACTTAACACTCCGTTACGGGATGATGGTCTTCGCTATCGCCCAGCCATGACCGCCGCCCCCAGCAAGGCCCCGGCCTACGACCGCAGTGACTGGGCCAGCGCCTTTCGCAACGTCGGCCAGGAGCTGGAGGCGGTCCCCCTGATCGTCAGCCGCGGCAGCCTGCCTGCTGAGCTGGAAGGTGTCCTGTACCGCAATGGCCCCGGCCGGCTCGAGCGCGGCGGGCAGTGGGTGCATCACCCGTTCGATGGCGACGGCATGATCACCGCCGTGCGCTTTGAACAGGGACAGGCGCAGCTGAGCAACCGCTTTGTGCGCACTGAGGGCTGGCAGGCCGAGGAAGCCGCCGGCAAGGTGCTCTACCGCGGTGTCTTCGGCAGTCAGAAGCCTGGCGGTGTGATGGCCAACGCCTTTGATCTGCGGCTCAAAAACATCGCCAACACAGGGGTGGTGCGCCTGGGCGATGACCTGCTGGCCCTCTGGGAGGCCGCTGAGCCCCATGCCCTCGACCCCGACACACTCGACACCCGCGGGCTGAGCCGCCTCGACGGTGTGCTCAAGCCCGGCGAGGCCTTCAGCGCCCATCCCCGCTTTGACCCGGGCCACCACGGCAGCAAACGCATGGTGACCTTTGGGGTCAAGACCGGCCCCCGCAGCACCGTGCGGCTGATGGAGTTTGCCGTTGACGCTGACGCAGAAGCGGGCATCAAGGCCGGCCAGCTGCTCAGCGAGCGCCGGGACAGCTTCAACGGCTTCGCCTTCCTGCACGACTTCGCCATCACGCCCAACTGGGCGGTGTTTCTGCAAAACGCCATCAACTTCAACCCCCTGCCCTTTGTGATGGGCCGCAAAGGGGCGGCCCAGTGCCTCAGCTCCAAGGCCGATGGCCAAGCCAAGTTCTGGCTGGTCCCCCGCGATGGCGGATCCCAAGCCGGGGAAGCCCCACGGATCATCGATGCGCCTGAGGGCTTTGTCTTCCACCACCTCAACGCCTGGGAAGAGGGCGATGAGCTGGTGATCGACAGCATCTACTACGACGACTTCCCCTCCATCGGTCCTGATATGGACTTCCGTGAGGTGGACTTCGAGCAGATCCCTGAAGGGCTGCTGAAGCGCTGCCGCCTCCAGCTGACTGAGGGGACGATGCACTGCGAACAGCTCAGTCCGCGCTGCTGCGAGTTCGCCATGGTGAATCCAGGCCAGTTGGGCCTGCCGGCCCGCTACGCCTGGATGGCGGTGGCTGAGCGCGAGATCGGCAATGACCCACTGCAGGCGATCCGCAAGCTTGATCTGCTGAGCGGGGAAGCAACGGTATGGAGCGCCGCGCCGCGGGGCTTTGTGAGTGAACCGCTGATGGTGGCCCGAACTGGCGCGTCAGCAGAAGACGATGGCTGGGTGCTCTGTCTGGTCTGGAACGGCGCCCGCTGTGCAAGCGACCTGGTGATCCTCAATGCCGTCGATCTCAGCGAGCAGGCGGTGATCGAACTTCCCCTGGCGATTCCCCATGGCCTGCATGGCAGTTGGGCGCCCGCTCATGGTTCATCGCCAGCTGGTCAGGCTTGAGCCATAGCGACCGGCATGGCGAGCATCCTGTCCCGTGACGATGCACGCCTCCCTGCGTCCTCAGCGTTGAGGGAGTGAATTGATGGGGTGCGCGGACGGCTGGTAGCCCTGGCCTTGATGAGCCGCGCCCAGAGCATCAATCCTGGAGCAGCCCCAAGTCATGCATGCGTCGATGGGCCTCGATCTCGACTGTTGCCTTGGCTCGGTTGGATCACCACTCTTACAAGGTGGTGATCCAACGTTGAGATGCGCAACCACTGGCTTTGGTGCATCAGCCTGCTCTTTGTGGCTTGGCTGGTTTGGGCTGAGACCAGCTTTCAGTTTTATGAGCATGGCCTTGGCCGGGAGTTGCAGCTTCCGGCCAGCCAGGTGTCACTGATTGCCGGCAGCTTTCTATTGCCCTACGGCCTGTTGCAGGTGCCGGTGGGGCGATGGCTGGACCAGGGTCGTTTGGACCGCTGGCTTTGGGGTGCTGCTCTGCTGGCGGCGGGTTTCAGTGTTGCCTTTGCCTCCAGCACCACCTTGGCCGGGTTGATGCTGTCGCGCTTTGGCATTGGCTTGGCCTGTGCAGTGGCCTTCCCAGCGTCAGCCCTGTTGGCCAAACGCACCCTGCCGGAGCGTCGCTTTCCCCTGGCCATGGGGCTCACCGACAGTTTGCTGGGTTGGGGGGCCGCCTTCTCTGCCATCGTCCCCATGCTGTTGCCGTCCGTGGTCTGGCGTCAGCTGGTGATGTTGCAGGCGGTGCTGGTGGCTGCCTTGGTGGCTTTGCCTGTCTTGCTGATGGCGGAAGGGCGGCGCAACCCATCGCCATCCTTGGCCTCATCGACGCCAGCCCAGAGTGAGAGCTGGACACAAGCTGCCCTGGGCCGGGTGATTCAGGCTTGCTTGCTCTACGCCTGGGGAGGCGGCGTGGTGTTTGGTCTAGCGCAATACGGCTTGATTTCCGGGTTGCGGGGCTGGAGCCAAGGAGGCATGCAGTGGATGTCGCTGACCATGTCGATCGGCATTGGTGTGGGCATGCTCGTGGCGGGGTGGCTTGGTAGCCACCCATCCCGTCGAGGCAAGGTATTGCTGGTGGGCACAGGCCTCAACGTTGCGGCGCTGCTGAGTTTGGTGTTGTTACCCGAGCAGTCGACACTCTTGTTTTTTGGGGCCTCGCTCTCGCTAGGGCTGGGCCTTGGGGCTTCTGTGTTGGCCTTTCCGCTTGCCGAAGATGCCGCGCCCAGGGGGCAAACAGCCTTCACGGTGGCCACCGTGAACACCACTGGCACGGTGACGGGCGCGGTGATGGCGGTGGTGTCAGGTCAAATCCTGCAGAGCTCAGCGCCCGGCAATCTCACCGCTGTGCTGGTGGTGTACGGCTTATTGGCGTTGTTCGGTGTGGCGGTGGCGACGTGGGTGGAGGTCACACTGCAACCACAGCGTTGATCAGCCCTGCGGGCTGTTGCTTCGTCGCCATTCTTTCCAGGCCAAGCGCGGCGCCGTCCACAGGGTCGTGAGCACCAGGGGCGTCACCGGAACAGCAGCAATGACGATGAAAGCTTGCAGCGCATTAATGCTGGTGCTGTCCCCCAGGCTGGTGCCGATGCGCAGCAGCACCAAGGTGAGGCTACCGATCATCAAGGCCCAGAACAGACGCAGCACTGCCGGTGGCGTGCTCTGGCCACTAACCACCATGGCAGCGGCGTAGCTCATCGAATCAGCGCTGGTGGCCATGAACAGCACCACCAGCAGCAGGCCGACGGGGATCAGCAGCCAGGCCAGCGGCAACTGGGTCAAGATGGCCAGTAGGGCAGCGGCAGCGCCGTTCTGCGCCAGCGGCTCGGTCACAGAGCCCTGCTGGGAGAGCTCAAGAAACAAACCACTGCCACCCAGCAGGGTGAACCAAATGTTGGTCACCAGCGGGCAGAGGATCGCCACAGCCAGCACCAGTTCACGCACACTGCGGCCGCGGCTGACGCCAGCGGTGAACAGGCCCATCAATGGGGCGTAACCCAGGAACCAGCCCCAGTAGAACACCGTCCAGCCATTGACCCAATTGCCTGGAGCACTGTTCTGAGCCAGTGCCATCTGGGGCAGGCGGCCGAGGTAGAGCACAAATGAGCTGAAGAAATGCTGGGTCAGCCACAGGCCAGGCCCCAGCAGCAGAAACGCCGCGGCCAGAGCGATGGTGAGCCAGACATTGAGCTCAGAGAGCCACTTGATGCCCTTTTGAATGCCACTGACGGTTGAGGTGGCAAAGACAGCGGTCAACAGCACCACCACCAGCGACTGGAGACCAGCGCTGTCACTGATGCCGGGCAGCTGACCGGCGGCATTGCTGAGCTGCAGGGAAAGGAACCCCAGGGGGCCAACGGTGCCAGCGATGGCCGCCACAACCGAGAGACCGTCACTGAGATGGCCCAGAGGGCCATCCACCCAACCGCGAGGCACCAACGGCACCAGCAGGCTGCGGGGGCGCAAGGGCTCGCCGCGTCGCTCGAGCACCGAGAAGGTGATCGTCACCGTGGTGGCCACCAGGGCCCAGGCGAGAAAGCCCCAGTGCAGAAAACTGACGGCCAGGGCTGGATCCACAGCCGCTGCAGTGCCGCCTTCAACCCCTGGGAAATAGGGCGCGGGCGATTGGAAGTGGAACAGGGGCTCGGCAGCAGACCAGAACACACCGCCGCCAGCGAGCAGGGTGCAGATCAGCACCGCACACCAATCAAAGAGCTTGAGCGAAGGTTTGGCCTCGGCCCCACCAAGCCTCAGCTTCCCGACAGGACTGATGGCCAACCCGAGGGCGAGCAGGAACAGCAGGGCCACCATCCACTGCCAGGTGCTCCCCAGCCAGTCGCTGATGATCGCCTTGCCGCCTTGGGTGAAGGCGGTGGCCAACTTGAGATCCACCGCGGCCATCACGAGGAAGACCAGCAGCGGGCCCGCACCAACCCAGAGCGGGGGCTGTCTCAGCCAGGAACGATCAGACTCGGACGGCATCGCGATCGCGGCTCCAGCAGGACAGGTCAACGGTTGGGGTGGCCCCGATGGCCAGGCGAGCCAGGGAACTACCAATCAGCGGCGCAAATTTGAACGCCTGGCCAGAGCCACCGCTGAACAAACTCAGCCGTGGGCCCATCCGATCCAGCACGAAATTCACATCCGATGCCATCGAGTAGGGGCTGATCACGGTCTCGACACGCTCCTGGATGCCGCTGACGTTGTTGAACAGGAAGTGATCCAGCAGTTCCACCAAGCGGGCCGGGGGTTCCTTGGCCATGGCGTTGGGCGCATCCACGCGCAGGTCCTTGGGGGCCCAGTCGATGCCAGCCTTGATCTTGGGACGGCCATCCTCGGTGCGGCTGAGGACCGGGAAGCCGTAGTACAGGCCGCCGTCATCGCCGCGTTCCTGCTGGAAGCAGAACCACTGGGGATAGCGATCAGCCTGATCAGAATCCACGGTGTAGTGGGCCCAGAGCATGGGCCACACCTCAAGTTTGGGGGCCAAACCGTGGGGAGCCAGCAGTAGCTGGCTCCAGATACCGCAGGCCACCACCACCTGGGCGGCTTCGATGGTCTCGCCGCTTTCAAGGGTGACGCTGCCGGCACGGGGATCCACTGCTTTGACGGGGCAGTGCTCAATCAACCGATGACCGGCGGCGCGAGCCGTTCGGGTCCAGTGGGCGATCACCCGATCGCTGCGCACCGCACCGGCGGTGGGTTCGAACAGACCGCTGAAATCAGGGCGCGGGCGGAGCGGGAAGCGCTCTGCAATCTGGGTGGCATCAAGGGCTTCATAGGGGATGCCCTGGTCATCCATCACCCGCCGTGCGCCGGGGATGGACCCTTCGATGGTCTCTTCATCCCAGCTCTCGCCATAAAAGAGCAGGCCATGGGTCTGGCGCAGCACTTCACCGCTGCGCTGCTCCTCGATCCGCCAGAGCCTGTTCGCTTCTTGAGCGAGGCGACAGAGCACCGGATCGGAGTACATCTCCCGGAACATGCGGGATTCACCAAAACTGCTGGCACCGGCGTGGGCCAGGGTCTTGGCCTCAAGCAGAACCACATCGCTGACGCCTTGCTGGGCCAACGACGCAGCGCAGCTCAGGCCTGCCATACCGCCACCGACGATGACGACGGCGGCGCGGCTTGGGATGGAGACGTTGGTCATGCCGAAAGAACGAAGCTCAGGCCGATGGGGTCATGGCTGGCACCAGCCGCCACTTCCATGAGGGCTTCACCAACGCTCAGGCCCTGGTCGCGCTGGTCGAGGAATTCCCCAGCCCGATCACGCACGGCATTCCTGACAAAGGCATAAACCTGTTCAGGACTGGCTTGCTTCCAGGCATCCGGTGAGAAGCGTTCGATGGAATCCGCGATCACGGCTCCGGCATTCACCAGGGGATCAGGCAGCACCCGCACATTGCGCTGGCGCAGCGACTCCGCCAAGGCGGGTTCGGCAAAGGGGGCATTGGCGGCAGGGACCACCGCCTTGACCTGAAGGGCTGCGGTGATCTCTGCGGTCAGCAGACCGGAGATCGAGCAGGGCAGCAGCAGATCCAGTTCACGGTTCCACCAATCGCTGTGGGGATCGAGCATGGTGGCGCCAGGCAAGTTGGCCCGGGCGGGATCCATATCGACAGTGAAAACAGTCCAGCCATTGGCGATCAGTGCTTTTGCCACTGGACCCCCGACGGCACCGCACCCATGCACCAGAGCGGTGCCAGGGGTCGCTTGCTCAAGAGAGGATTTGAGAACCGCCTCTACAGCCCCGATCGTGCCGAAGGCCGTGGCGCTGCTGGCATCAACGGGGCTACCGACGGCAGCCAGCACATGAGGTGTCAGGGCGGTCAGCCGCTCCATGTCCTCCAGGCTGGTGTTGAGATCACAGCCTGTGATCATGGCGCCGTCGAGGGATTCGAGCAGATGGGCGGTGACGTTGATGAGCTCGTCCTTGACCGCTGCTGGATCTGCGGCGCGGGCCACCACCTTGCCGCCAGCGAAACCGGTGCCGTATAGATCGTGCTTGTTGGTCATCAGGCTGGCGAGCCGGTGACCGTCGGCCTTGCAGGTGGCGTCGTCGTCGTAGGAGAGCAGACGCAGACCTCCGTTGGCCGGACGCTGGGAGCAGGTGCTCTCCGCCACGACGAAAACAGAGAGGTGCTCAGAGACGTGCTCCGCCAGCACCGTCACGGCGGAAGAACTTGTTGGGGTACTGCTCATGCCTCGACCTTCTCCATGATCTGGTGGTGCTCGACGTAATCGAGGCTCCATTCCTCAGGCGCTGCAGCAATGCGCTGCTCCAGGCGTCGGTAGACCTCATCGGCGATGGCATCACCAGCGACGGAGGCAAAGCTGTGGCGGCTCCAGCTACGGATGGTTGCCATGAGCCCTGCAGCAAAGGCAGCGGTGTCTCGGTCCTCATTCCAGCGGCGGCGGTAGGGACACTCGACGTAGACCGTGCGCTGATCGACGAGCCGCAGACCGTTGCTATAGGCCGGGGACTCCGTGTCCTTCAGGGGAGCCATGAACTCCTCAGGGGACTTGTAGAAATTGTTGACGGTGGCACTGCGGTACAGCTCCTCGCTGACCTTGCCCTCATCGGTCATCTCACGCCAGATCTGGTGGAGCTGGTCGTGGACATTGCGGGTGCGACCACCGTTGTGACCCAGGTAGCGGCCCTCCTCATCTCTTGAGAGATTGACGGTGAGCAGCAAACCACCCACCTGCAGCTCGCGGCTGCGCAGATCGAGCTGGAAGTTCCAGTCCGCCATGGCCTGGGCCGTGAAGCGCTGCAGAGCCTCGGCATCACCGGAGGCCTGCACGTGGGTGTGGGTGTTGAGCGGGCCGGGCGAGGCGCTCAGCCAGTGCATGGCCGTTGCGGAGAAGCCGAAGCTGACCGAGCCCGGTGCCATCAGGCGCTCATAAAAGCTGCGGCAGCTCACCAGCACCGTGGGCTGGGGCTCGCGAGGCAGCTGCAGGGCCAGGTTCTCGGCCAGAGCGACGTTGTCGTTGCTGGGCAGATCGTTACCCACCAGGGTCAGATGCGCTTCTGGGAAGCGGGCATGCATCCGATCGAGCACCTGGTTCCAGAGGCCGACTGCGGTACCGCCATCGGCGGCGCCGTAATCGATCAGCGTGTAGCTGCTCTGGGCAGCGAGTTTGTCAACACAAGTCAGGGCCCAGTCCGAAGCGGCATTGATGCAGAGCAGAGCTCCTTCGGTCTGCGCGCTGTAACCCGTGGTCATGGCGATGGCCAAGGACCCGTCAGCGGCAGCGGCCACCATACGCATGGGACCCGGCTGTCAATGCCTGAGACAGGCAAAACCGATCAGTATTGCTAAAGAAGTAAAAGTTTTTGCAATTGGGGCTCCAGCAAAGCGAAGGCTCGGCCCCGATGCCCCTCTAGGCGCTTCTGCTCGAGAGTCATCTCAGCAAACGTCACGCTAGTGTCCCCCACCTCAAACACAGGGTCGTAGCCAAAGCCACCATCACCGCGGGGCGCTGTTGTAATCCAGCCGTTGCAGCGGCCCTCGACCTCAAGCAACACCTCACCATCCGGGGCTGCCACGCAGAGGGCAGCGCAGAACTGGGCACTGCGATCGTCGGCATCACCCAACTCACGCAGTAGCCGTGCAATGCGCTCCGGGTCGCTGGCGGCATAGCGGGCCGAATGGACCCCGGGAGCACCGCCCAAAGCAGTAACACTCAGGCCTGAGTCATCGGCCAGGGCCCACTGCCCACTGCAGCGAGCCACGGCCAAGGCCTTGAGGCGGGCATTGGCCGCAAAGGTGGTGCCGGTCTCGTCCACCTGCAATCCCTCCGGCTGGGACTGCAATTGCAGCGGCAGGTAGGCGAGCAAGTTTCGGAACTCCCGCACCTTGCCAGCATTGCCGCTGGCAATCACCAGTATCCGCGGGCACACATCAGTGCTGCTCATGTGGACTCAGCCAGCTCCCGGGCCCAAGCGAGCACCTCAATCACCCGTTCAGCATCGGGGGCCTCGCAGTAGATCCGCAGCAGGGGTTCAGTGCCAGAGAAGCGCAACATCAACCAGTGACTGGGCCCGAGCCTCAACTTCACCCCATCGGTGCGAATCACCTCCAGCACAGCCGCTCCAGCCACCGCCTTGGGGGGGTCCTCGCTGAGACGGCGCTCCAAGCGTGCACGACTGTCCATATCGGCCAGCCGCAGATCCAGTCGGTCGTAGTAGCTGCCGCCGCCGCAACGGGCCTGCAGCGCCTCAAGTCGCGCCCCCAGCGGTTGGCCGCCCTCCACCAGGGCTTCAAGAAGCAGCAGGGCTGCAAAGGCAGCATCCCGCTCAGGCAGGTGCATGCCAAAGCCCACACCACCGGATTCTTCGCCTCCCACCAGCACCTCCCCAGCGAGCATTTCACTGGCGATGTACTTGAAGCCGACTGGCTTTTCGATCACCTCGCGGCCGAGGTCTTCTGCCACACGCCGCATCAGATCCGAACCGCTGACGGTCTTGATCACCTTGCCCGGCAGCTGACGGGCGCGAGCCAGGTGATCAATCAGCAGTGGCATCAGCAGTTGGGTGCTGCAGTAGCGGCCCTGCTCATCAATGGCCGCGATCCGATCGCCATCCCCATCGAAGACGATGCCGACCGCAGGCGTTCCGTCCTGAGCAGCAGCTTGAACGCTCTTGATCAGCTGCCCCAGATAGGGCGCCAGCGGCTCGGGCGGATGGCCGCCAAACAGCGGGTCCCGCTCGGAGCGAATTTCTGTGACCCCATCCCCCAGCAGGGCCGGCAGACCACCAGCAGCAGAGCCGTGCATCGGGTCAACAATCACCTTGAGACCGCTCTGCTGCAGTCCATGGCGCAAGGCGGCGGTATCGATGGCGCCACGCAGGCCGTTCAGATACTCGGCCCAGCCGTCAAAACACTCGGTCTCACCGGGTTCAGGGATCGTGATGCCACCTGCGGCCAAACGGCGCTCCACCCGTTGGGTGAAGTCCCCTTCCACCGACCCCCCGAAATGGCCTTTGATCTTGAGGCCAAGCCATTCCGGCGGGTTATGGCTGGCGGTGATCACTAGCGCTCCAAGGGCCTGGCGCTCCACCACCACCCAACTGCAGGCCGGAGTGGGCAGGGGCTCCTGCGCCAGCAGCGGCTCAAGACCGACGCCCCGCACGGCAGCCGCCAGGGCTGCCGCCAGCTCGGGGGCGAGAAAGCGGCGGTCGTAGCCGATCACCACGGTCTGGCTCGCCAACTCAGGGGGAGCGGAATGGGCCAACTCCGCCGCCGCTGCCGCCGCCACCGGCAGCAAACGCTCAATGGTGATGTCAACCCCGAGGATGCCGCGCCAGCCGTCGGTGCCAAAGGCGATCGGCGCCGGCTCCAAGGGCAGGGGTGCAGAGGACATCAGACGGTGCTGAGCTCATAGCAGTGTCCTGGATCGGGATCAATGAAGTGGGTGCTCGGGTGCCGGCCGCTCAGCTGAGCCTCCACCTCTGCCGAGGATCCATGGGCCTGCAGCAATCGCTCCAGCAGACCGCTGTAGCGCACGTTGCCGCCAGCGGTACTGGCCAGCAGGTACTTCGGCTGAAAACGCTCCAGCAACTGAGGCACCACCGACTGACCTTTGACGAACGCCCCGGCCACGGGCAAGGCCAGATCAAGCACCGGGGTGATCACCGCCGTGAGCGCTTCACCAGGCAGATCGGCATCGAGGTAGCCATGGGGCTCGAGATACAGGCTCTCGCCGCCGCCACGCAACAGGTAGCCGTTCTCCACATTCGGCACCGGAGCACCGGCAGTGGCCTGAATCTCCAAACCTCGCCAATCGATCCGCTCCCCGGGGGTGAGGCTGCGGCAATCAGCGAAGCCCAGGCGCTGACACTGCTGCACCGCGGCTTTGGAGCCCACCACTGGCAGGTCCTTGGGCAACAGCTTCAACGTCTCTGGATGGGCATGGTCGGGCAGACCCTGCGTGAGTAGCAGCAGATCGAGTGAGGCAGGCACAGGCCAGTCCTGAGGCAGGGTGCCTTCGAAAAACCAGCTCGCCCCACCAAAGCGCAACGCCCCCACCAGCCAGGGATCCAGCAGCACCCGCAGGCCCGCCAGTTCCAGCAACCAGCCATTGGCTCCGTAATACGTGAGCTGCACCGCCACCCCCTCCAGACGGGCACCCTTCTAGCTTGATTCCATGGCGCAGCATCGGCCGAACCCCGAGCCACCGCTCAGCGACAAGCTTCTGCGCAGCTGGCTGCGCTGCCGCCGCAAGGCCTGGCTGGACCGTCACGGCGATCCGGGCGACCGCCACTGGAACCCCCATCGCGCCTTGCAACTGGCCGATCGGGAGGCGCGACTGCAAACCCTGGTGAGCCAGCCCCTCGAGGACGCCACCGGCCTGCAGGCACTGCAGGCTGGAGCCCCGGAAGTGCGTTTGCTGCTGCTGCGGCGCGGCGCTCTGCGGGGGCGTCCCACGCTGCTGCTGCGCTCCAGTGAACCCAGCCGCCTCGGGGCGTTCAGCTATCAACCGGCCCTGCTGCAGCCTGGCCGGCACGGCACCCGCGAGCATCGACTCACCCTGAGCTACTGGGCCCTCCTGCTGGAACCCCTGCTGGGTTCCAGTCCCCAGCAAGGCCTGCTGATCAATCCCCGCGGTCAGCGCGAGCGGGTGCGACTGGGGGGCAACCTGCCGCGGCAGCGTGATCAAGCCCTGACCCGACTCCTGCAGGACCTCAAGCGGCGCGAGCCTCCACCACTGACCCAGGACCGGCGTAAGTGCGCCCTGTGCAGCTGGCGCGCCCGGTGTGATGCCGTTGCAGAGCAGCAGGGGGAGCTCAGTCAGGTGAGCGGAATCGGCGCCAAGCGCCAGGAGATGCTGCAGGACCTGGGTATCGCCGATCGGGCGGCCCTGTCGGCCACTCCATCGGCCTGGCTCATGCAACAGCTCGAGCGACAGGGCGAACAACGGCCGGAGCTGGCACTGGAGCTGATCGCCCAGGCCCGCGTGCAGGAAAGCGGCATGGCAGAAGCCCTCGACGATGCCCCCACAGATCCCCTGCCAGAGCTGCAGAGCGCCCCGGGTGTCCTGCTTTACGACATCGAATCAGACCCCGATGCTCGCGATGATTTCCTGCACGGATTCATTCCCCTGCAGCGCTGCAGCAGCGGTGGCTTTCAGCCACCCGAAACCGCCCGTTACCGTCCACTGCTGGCCCTGCAGCAACACGGGGAAGCGCGCCTGTGGCAACGCCTGCAGCGCCTGCTGGCAGCACACCCCGGCTGGCCGGTGTTGCACTACGGCGAAACGGAAGTGATTGCCCTGCGACGCCTGGCCCAACGGCAGGGGGACGCCGCGCCGCAGGGCCTGATTGATCTGCACCGGCGCGTCCGCCAGCACTGGCGACTGCCCGTCAGCAGCTACGGACTCAAAGCCGTCGCCAGCTGGCGCGGCTTCCGCTGGAGTCAACCAGCTGCAGAAGGAGCCCGCTGCGTGCTCTGGTGGCGCCAGTGGCAAGGCCAGCGCCAGCGCCATTTGCTCGAACAGATCTTTCGCTACAACCGCGATGACTGCCTCGCCACCTGGGCTGTGGCTCAATGGCTGTCAAACACCGCAGCAGAAGGCAGCGACAACGCCAGTCCGGCGATCGACTCCTGATTCCAGCAGCGGCGACGCAATAACAACAGTCCCATAGATCCCTGGACCGAGGTCACCAGGGCAGCCCGCTCACCGGAGTCATCAAGCAAGGTCTCCCCAGCCTTGGGGGGCTCCACCCCATCCGGTGCCCAGAAGCGACGCAGCTGTTGCTTGACCCCATCACGAGAGTTGAGCTTGGCCAGGGTCTCCTGACCCAGATAGCAGCCCTTCTCAAAGCTGAGCCGCGGCCGCAGTCCCAGCTCCAGTGGATTGAACGCATCACTCAACTCAGCGCCAGCGGCAGGAATGCCTTGACGCAGGCGCAGCCACTCCTGCTGCGCAGCGGTGACGGGCTCAACAGCACCAAGGGGCTCTGGCAGGGGCTCCTCGGGATCCAGCAACCAGGCGCGGCCCGGCAAACCCCAGCCCGCAGCACGGTCGGCACCGCCGCTCTGCACCAAGCCATGCCAGTGCCTGAGCTGCGGCAGGCCAAGGCGCACATCATCTGCCGGGAACAACACGCGATCGAGAGCCTGATGAACGGCCTGGGCATCACCAGCGGAGACGATCAGGTCAGCGCCATCGGGGCGCACCTGCACCGCAGCCAGGGCCACCATGCGCGCTGTGGCGGTGACGCAGCAGGTGTTGTGCTCCTCACCGGCATGCGCATGGAGAAGGTCCTGGGTGGTCTGGCCATGGAGCACCCGCAAGGCATCAGGGCCATCGAGCGGCAGCACCCAGACCGGCAGCATGAAGTGGAACGGCTGCTGCGGTAGGGCCCAAGGGTCAACAGTCGTGTTCACAACTGATCTCCGGCTGTGGCGTCATGCAGCGCTGCCACCTGAGTGAGGCGATAGAGGGAGTGCAGCTCCAGGCCCTCCTGCTGCAGCGCTGCGGCACCACCTTCTTCTCGATCAACGATGGCCACCACCCGCTGCAACACGTATCCGGCCTGGCGCAGTTGATGCACGGCCTTGAGCGCAGAGCCGCCGCTGGTCACCACATCCTCCAGCAGGGTGATGCGGGCGCCAGGCGCCGGCAAGGGCCCCTCCAGCCAGGCACCGGTGCCGTGGCCCTTGGCCTCCTTGCGCACGATCAACGCATCAAGGTCACGTCCGGCGATGGCGGCGGCATGGGCCACCCAGCTCACCATCGGATCAGCGCCGAGGGTGAGGCCAGCCACCGCGACAGCTTCCGGCTCAACCCGTTGCAACAGCTGCGGTGCGAGCAGCAGAGCGCCCTGGCCGCTGAGGGTGACGGGCTTGCAGTTGACGTAATGCTCGCTGCGACGCCCGGAGGCCAGGGTGAACTGACCACGGCGGTAGGCCCGCCTGACGAGGAGCTCGAGCAGGGGATCGGGGCCGGACATGGGCGCTGGCGCGGGGGCTGCATCGTTTTTACCTTGCGCTGGGACTCTGCAACCGCTCCATGGGCCGCCTCGCTGCCGCCGCCGCCACCGTGATGCTGCTGAGCATCCCCGCCCAGGCAGGGCCGGTGGTGTGCAGCACCACCTATGAAGCGCCTTTGGGCAGCAGCGAAGAGACCGCCCTGCAGCCGGTGGAGGTGACCCGCTGCGGGCCTGTTCAGACCACTGCGGAACTGCTGGATCAACGGGTCTTCTCCTACACCGCCCCCTTTGCGCGGGGGATCGACATCACCCATCAGTTCACCGATCTTCTGGGGATCTCCATGGGTGGTGGGGACGGCACAAAGGTGATGGGATTTGGTTTTCCCGACCAGACGATCGTCTGGGATGGCAGCGCGATTGAAAACACTTACCGCTCCCTGCTCGAGGAGCAGAGCAGTCCCTTGCCGCGGCGGGTGGCGGACCTGGAGAGTCCTTACAGCAACAGCATCCGCAAGCGCATGCCCCTGCCCGATGCAGCGCCGGTGCGGGGCCTCTGGTGAGGTTGGGTCAAAATGGAAACGCTGACCGGGGGTCTAGCAATCTGGTGAATGCAGCGAACTCATAATTCGCCTTAGCCGGGTTCGATCCCCGGGACCCCCATTCCCTTTTCGATGACGCTCACCCTCTACGGCGGCGCCCGCACGAGAGCCTCCATGCCGCGCTGGTACATGGAGGAGAAGGGCATCAGCTACGACTGGCGGATGCTGGACATGCGTGCGGGGGAGCACAGCAGGCAGCCGTTTTTGAGCATCAATCCCTTCGGAAAGCTCCCGGCGCTGGTGCACGAGGACCCGAGCTGTCCAGGCGGCCAGCTGCAGCTGTTTGAAAGTGGCGCAATCCTGCTCTACCTCGCTGAGCTCAGCGGCGAATGCAGCACCCCGGCCAGCCGCAGCCTGGCGGCCCAATGGGTGCTTTTTGCTAACGCCACGCTGGCCACGGCGCTGTTTGTTCCAAGCAACCGAGAGAAAGAGTTCCCGCGGCTGATGGGCGTGCTCAACGGCCTGCTCGATGGCGGCCATCCTCTGATGGGCGGCAGCTGGGGAGTGGCTGACTGCGCCGTGAACGCCTATCTGGCCTACCTGCCGATGTTCTTCCCCGATTTGGATCTCGGGCCCTACCCGGCGGTGCAGGCCACCATCGCCGCCACCCAGGCCCGACCGGCTTACCGCAAGGTGATGGGCCTGAGCTGAACGGCCATCAACAACCCACCTGATCAGTGGCAGAAAATTAAGGGTTGCATAATGTTTGTTTCAGCGCGCTTCGGTTGTCCAAGCCTGCCCCAGACCAACGCCTGCAGCAGCTGTGGCGTCGGATGAAGGCGGGTGAGCGGATTCGCAGGCGCTGGCCCGATCCGGCCGCCGCCGCCGCCGGTTCAGCCATGGCCGATCCACTGGCACCCCTGCTGCAGCACCTGCACCGCAGCTGGCAAGAGAGCCCAGCCGATCCATAATTCGGTTCCGCATCCCGGCTTGCTCAGCACAACATTTATGGGTCTGGCCCTGCGCTTGCTCGCCCTGCTGCTGCTGCTGGCCCTGCTGGCCTTCTTCACGGCCTGTGAATTTGCCCTGATCCGACTGCGCGCAACCAGGGTCGAGGAGCTGGCCGAGCAGGGCAACACCGACGCCCAGGCCGTGGCCCGGCTGCAGCAGCGGCTGAGGCGCACCCTGCTGGCAACCCAGCTCGGTCTGAGCCTGGCGCTGCTGGCCCTGGGTTGGGGCTGCCACAACCTGCTGGGCCTGCTCAGCGGCGGCGCTTCCCCTGCCTGGCTGGAGCTGGTGGTCTTCCTCCTGCTCACGTTCACGGTCAGCCTCTTGGGAGGTCTGATTCCCAAAGCCTGGGTCCTGGCGGATCCAGAGGCGGCAGCCCTGCGGCTGGGCCCGGTGCTCGAAGCCATGAACCGGGCCCTTGATCCTTTGCTGACCGTGCTCGGACGGCTGACTGATGCTGCGCTGCAGGCGGCAGGCCTGCCGCGCCGCTGGGGGCGCCTCGTTCCAGCGCTCTCCGCCGGTGAACTGGAGAATCTGATTGAGAACGATGCCGTCACCGGCCTGGAGCCCGACGAGCGCAACATCCTCGAAGGCGTCTTCTCGCTACGCGACACGCTGGTGCGCGAGGTCATGGTGCCCCGCTCAGGCATGGTCACCCTGCCGCTGGCGGCGTGCTTTGGCGAGCTGATGCAGGCGGTGGTGAGCACCAAACACGCCCGCTTCCCGGTGATCGGCGACTCGCTGGATGATGTCCGAGGCCTGCTGGACCTGCGGCTGCTGGCCGAACCCATGGCCCGCGGGGAGCTGCAGTTGGACTCCGCACTGGCGCCCTACATCCGCAGCGTGGCGCGGATCTCGGAAAGTGCTTCGCTGGCGGATTTGCTGCCGCGGATCCGCAGCGGCGAACCCCTGCTGGTGGTGGTTGATGAGCATGGGGGCACCGAGGGTCTGGTGACCATTGCCGATCTCACCGGCGAGATCGTCGGCGATGAAATCGAGGAGAACGAGGGGCCTCCGGATGTGCAGCCCATGGAAGAGGGCTGCTGGCGGGTGGCCGCGGATCTAGAGATCTTCGAGCTCAATCGCCGCCTCAGCCTCAAGCTGCCGGAAGCCGATGGACACCACACATTGGCTGGATTTCTGCTCGAACGTCTCCAGCACATCCCCTCCCCCGGCGAGGCCCTGCGCTGGGGCGGTCACCGCTTTGAAGTGCTGACCATGGATGGCCCGCGGATCGAGGACGTGAAGATCTGCCTCGGCGATCGCGCCGATGCGTTGATAATGGCCCCCCAGCAGGACTGATCCCTTGCCCGTACCGCTCTGCCACTCCGCCCGATGAGACCAGTCAAGGTGGGCGTGATCGGCATCGGCAACATGGGCTGGAACCACGCCCGTGTCCTGAGCCTGCTGCGGGATGCCGAACTGGTGGGTGTGGCAGACCCCGACGCCGCCCGTGGGGCCCTGGCCAAGGAGCAGTTCGGTTGCGAGTGGTTCGCCGACTACAACGCCCTGATTCCAGAGGTGGAGGCGGTCTGTATCGCCGTCCCCACACTGCTGCATCACCCCGTCGGCATGGCCTGTCTGCAGGCCGGCGTTCACGTTTTGATCGAAAAACCGATCGCAGCCAGCGAGCAGGAAGCCAGGGAGTTGATTGCTGCTGCCGAGCAGGCCGGCCGCCTGCTGCAGGTGGGGCATATCGAGCGCTTCAACCCCGCCTTCCGCGAGTTGCTCAATGTGGTGGCTAATGAAGAGGTAGTGGTGCTTGAAGGCCGCCGCCACAGCCCCCATGCCGATCGCGCCAACGATGTTTCCGTTGTGCTCGATCTGATGATCCACGACATCGACCTGGTGCTGGAGCTGGCCGGAGCGCCTGTGGTGGGATTCGCTGCCGCTGGCGGCCGCAGCGGCGATGGACCGATTGATTACGTCACCGCCACCCTCAACTTCGCCAATGGCGTGGCTGCCAGCCTCACCGCCAGCAAGATGAGCCACCGCAAGGTGCGCTGTCTCAGCGCTCACTGCCGCGCCAGCCTGGTGGAAGCGGACTTTCTGCACCGCAACCTGCGCATCCATCGCCGCGCCCAGGAGTCCTACTCGGCAACCCGAGGGGAATTGCTCTACCGCCACGACGGCTTCATCGAGGAGGTGAGCATCACGCCGACCGAGCCCCTCTACGCCGAGCTGGAGCACTTCCTCCAGTGCGTCCGTGGTGCCGCCAAACCGGCTGTGGATGGCCTGCAGGCCTCCCGTGCCCTGCGACTCGCTGACCTGATCGAGCAGGCCGTGGAACAGCCACAGCAGAGCCTGCTGCAGCTGCCGCAGCCGCTCTAAACCCCAGCCAGCTGGCGCAACGCATCCACGCACAGCTCGCGGCACCGGGTCGGGGAGCGCCGATAAAACCCATCCCAGGCGGCGGCCTTGTGCTGGGGATACAAGCTGGGACTGCGGTCCGGGTGGTCGGCTTGCCAGCCCAGGCGGACGGCATGGCCGATCACCACATCAAGGGCCAGGTGATCTTCAAAGCAGACGCTGGGGTTGGCCTCAAAAAACGCCATCAACGAGAGCAGGGCCTCGATCGAGAGCTGGCGGTACTCCGGCGCCTCGATCTTGCTGAGCAGATGATCCACCACCGCGGCAAAGTTCTGCTCCCCCGGGGTCTTCTCGGCCAGCAAATCACTGTCCAGCCTGTTACGCCGCTCGAGCTTGTCGCCGATCAGCAAACCGCGGCAATGCTGCAACAGGCCCCAGACACCGGCGTAGAAGTTGCGCGGCACCCGCTGCAGCGCCCCCTGGCGCAGCCGGTGCTGCAGCCAACATCCACCCATCGGTCGCTCCGCCGCCGGTGCGGGGGCCAGCCAGAGCGCCTGTCCCCGCAGGTGCAACTGCTCGCAGCGCTCCAGCGCAGCGCGGGCCCGGTTGAGATCGGCGAGCACCACACCCAAGCGCCGGAAGATGCCGTGGGGCGGCAGGGCACAGAGGGCTTCAAAGGCCTCTGAGGAGCTGAGTTTGCGTTCCGCGGCCAGTTCACTGGTGAGCAGCAGTAACAACTGGCCGAGCTGGAAGGTGAGCGTCCCATCCAGCAGCGCCGGCCGCTGGCGGGCCAACCCCTCCAAGGCCAGCAGCAGCTCCTGCTGCAATAGCGTCTCACGACCGTCCTCGCCGCTGAAGCGGCGCATGCGGGCGGCGATGGCACTGCTGTCAAGCGGCTCGCTGATGCGGGACTGATCGGTGTAGTTGCGCCCCACCACCAGCTGGCGATTGCGAACCAACAGGTCATCAAGGGCATCCTCCAGGTGGGGATGAACCAAACCCAGCAGACCGGCGCAGCGCCGGACAGGTTCCCAGTCACCGGCCTCAAGGCTGCGGCGATACACGGCCTCCAGCAGCTTGCGCAACGGCATGGGCTGCGGCTGATCCGGTGCCTGGATCTGGCCGCTGGCGCCAAGACGCAGCTGCAACTGCTCCAGCAGCTCAGCCTGCTCACGCAAGGAGGTGCTGTTCCAAAGCTGAGCGGCCAGATCCAGCACAGAGGTCGTCTCCAGTTCCAGCTCCTGCTCACGGGCGACCGTCAATGAGCGGTGACCACTGGCTTCAGCCAACCGCAGAGGGGTGGCCGGCACCGGCACCGCCGGCGCCAGTGGGGGCAGCTGCAGCCGCTCACAACCGAGATGGGGCAGGTGCTGCTCCAGGGTGCCCAGCTGCACCTCCACGCCCCCGACAGCACCAGAGGCGAGGCTGCGCGCCAGCGCCAGCATCTGCTCCTGGCGGCGGGCAAAGGCTGCCGCGGCCAGGGGCACCAGCAGCAGAGGCTCCCCTTGCGCTTGCCAATGGCGCTGCAACAGCCGCAACTCACCCAGCACCGCATCAGCGAGTTGCTCGGGATCATCCGCCAAATAAAAGGTGCCCTCCTCCAACACCGGCGGCAGGAAGGCGGTGAGCCGTTCGCCGCAGCGGTACAGCCGTGTCACCGACAGGGTGGCCAGGCCCCCTTCAGACGGTCCACTCAGGCCCAGCGCCGGGCAGGCCCCCACCCCCTGCAACGCTTCCGCCAGGCGATGGGAGGGCTCAACCGCCACACCCCCATCCCCAGGGGTGACCATCGGCAGCCCCTCGGCCGCCAGAGCATCAGCAACGGCAGCATCACCCGGCACCAGGGCCACCCGCACCTGGCGGCAGCCCGGAGATTCCGGTCGGCGACGCCCACAGGGATCGAGCTCAGCCGGGGTGATCAGTCCTTCCAGCAGCAGCTGACCCAGCAGCCAGAGACTCTGGCTCCACAGCAGCGGCACATTGTCGTTGGCCTCACGCGACTGACTGCCGGGGTAGCGGCGTTCAGCATCGACGCCTGCTTCAGGCACCCGGTAAAGCTCAGGCAGCACAGCATCAGGCCCCTGCTCGATGGCCAGACCACGCAGCCGCAGATCCAGGGCGCGGGCCTCTTCCCAACGCTCCTCCACACAGGCGGTCACCAGCTCAAAGGCCAAAAAGAGTGGCCACTGACATTCGATGTTCTCGAAACAGGCCAGCTCCTCAGGTTCGTAATGGAGCCTGGAGCTGTCCTCGACAACGGTCTGGTGACCATCGCGGCGGAAGCGGGCGTAGCCGTAACGCCCACCCAGCTCGCGGCGGATGGCCTCGAGGGTGCGGCGCCGCAGCTCAGGTCGCTCCACGGCCCAGGCTGGATAGCCGATCACCGCCAAGCAACCGCTATCCACCTCCTTGCTGGCAGATTCCCGCGGCAGCAGCGCCTCCAGCGAGCGACGCAACCGCACCACCGCATCGGGGGGGACCCACAGCAGCTGCTGGCCATCGCCCTCCGGTCCGAAGGGATCCAGCCCGTCAACGGCCTCAAGAGCCGCCTTGACCAAACCGATGGAACTGGCGTTGCGCTCTGGAGCGCCGTTATTGCCTTTATCGCCCCGCTCCCAGATGCCGTAGTCCGCCACGCGGTACGCCCGGCTGAGATAGAAGATCAGGTTCTGCAGAAAAGCGACCTGGGCCTGGCTGGCCACCACCACCAGCCCGGAGCGCGTCAGTTGGGCGAGCTGCAGCAGAAACAGTGCGGTGGCATCGAGCTGCAGATGGCCCCAGGCGTTATCGGCCACCACCGGCTGACCTGTTGCGGTGTCGTATTTGGCATGCAGGGCATCGAGCAGCTCCTGATCGGCCTTGAAGCGCTCCACCTTCGCTGCCTGACCCATCATCGAGCGCAGCAGTCCCCGCATCAGCGCCAGCACGCTCTGTTCGAGTTCAAACACCCTCTGGGGCCGGCCGCCCTGACGACGCCAGGCCAGGGCCATGCCCCAGACAGCCTGGATGGTGTAGATGCCATCACGGACCCAAGCATCGCTGTAGTCGCCGTGCACCGTGACGGCTGTGCTGGCCGGCATCAGGCCGGAGATGGGGTGCTGGCGCGCCAGAAAAACACGATCCAGCTGCGCATCGAGCTGGATCAGAGCTGGTGGTGCCGTTGTCAGGCTGGTCTTCATCGGTCAGATTCTCTCGGGTCAGCCGTCCCCCCCATGAGCAGCGCGGTCCGTTCGAACCAGCGCCGCCAGGTGCTGAGTCTCCCCATCGATGCCTGCAGCGATGTGCTGGAGGCCGCGCTGGCGCTGCACCGCCATGGTGGCGGCCAGCTCGTCACCCTCAACGCTGAGATGACGATGACCGCCCTTGAGCGGCCGGAACTGGAGCAGGCCATCCGCCAGGCCGACCTGGTGATCCCCGATGGTGCCGGTGTGGTGTGGGCCCTGCGTCGCCAGGGGGTGTGGGTCCGGCGCAGCCCTGGAATCGAATTGGCCCATGACCTGCTGGCCCACAGCGCTCGCCAGGGGTGGCGCGTAGCCCTGATCGGTGCCTCACCAGAAGTCATGGACACCCTGGTGGAGCGCCTGCCCCAGCAGCACCCCGGCCTGCAGCTGGTCATGGCCCTGCACGGCTACCAGCCCGCTGAGGTCTGGCCTGAACTGGAGCGTCAGCTGCTGGCCTTGCAGCCGGATCTGGTGCTCGCTGCCTTGGGAGTACCGCGCCAGGAAACCTGGATCGCCAGGCTCCGCCGTGGTCAGCCCGGCCTGTGGATGGGGGTCGGGGGCAGTTTTGATGTCTGGTCAGGCCAAAAGAAAAGGGCCCCACGCTGGATGGGAACCCTGCAAATCGAATGGCTCTACCGGCTGCTTCAAGAGCCCAGACGCTGGCGGCGCATGCTCTCCCTGCCGAAATTTGCGCTGGCGGTGATCAGCGGAAGCCGACCGAGGCCTGCCACACAAAAGCCAACAGGAGGAAGAACACCGGGATGAGCGGAAGGATGTCCACCAGGGGGCCGAAGGCGCGGTAAGCCTCGGGAAGCTGGGCCATCAGGGGCAAAACAGCGTTCACCATCGCGGTCGCAACCATGCAGTCGCTGGACGCTACCACGTGTGAGCGGCAGGGGAGCCGGGCTCCCAGGGAGCGAAACGCTCTGAAAAGACCCCATCACCGATGGCCTGCCCCATGGCGGTGGTGAAGCGAACCAGCTGGGTGATGTTGTGCAGGCTCAGCAGGGTCAGCCCCAGGATTTCATCGCTCTTGAGCAGATGGTGCAGGTAGGCGCGCGTGTGATGGCGGCAGCAGTAACAGGGACAGCTGGGGTCCAGGGGTGTGTGGTCTTCCCGGAAGCGGGCGTTTTTGAGATTCCAACGCTCCCCCCCCACCAGGGCCGCACCGTGACGCCCCAAACGGGTGGGCAGGACGCAATCAAAGAGATCAATGCCGTGGGCCACCGCCTGGGCCATCTCCGGGAGCGTGCCCACGCCCATCAGATAGCGAGGCTTGTGCTCGGGCAGCAGCGGCGTGCACCAGCGCACCACCTCATGCATGGCCGCAGCGGGCTCACCGACGCTGACACCACCGATGGCGCAGCCCGGCAGATCAAAACCAGCCACCACTCGGGCCGACTCGCGGCGGAGGTCTTCAAAGACTCCCCCCTGAACGATGCCGAAGAGGGCCTGATCGGCCCGCTGATGCGAACTGGCGCAGCGCTCAAGCCAACGATGGGTGCGGCCGCAGGCCTCGCGCACATCCTCATGGCTGGCTGGGTAGGGCGGACACTGGTCAAAGGCCATGGCCACATCGGCCCCAAGCTGCCCTTGGATGGCCATGGCCCGCTCAGGCGTCAGCTCAACCACGGCCCCATCCCTGGGGGACTGAAAGGTGACGCCACGCTCTTTGATCGCGTTGAGGCTGGCGAGCGAAAAGACCTGAAAGCCGCCGGAATCGGTAAGCATCGGGCCATCCCAACCCATGAACTGATGCAGACCGCCAGCCGCGGCGACGATGCCCTCACCAGGCTGCAGGTGCAGATGGAACGTGTTGGAGAGGACCATCTGCGCTCCGGTGCTGCGCAGCTGCTCGATGCTGATGCCCTTCACCGTGGCCGCGGTACCCACCGGCATGAAGCGGGGCGTGTCCACCACACCGTGGGGGGTATGAAAACGGCCCACCCGAGCACCGGTGTTGGCGCAGCGCTGCAATAGCTCAAAGCGGAAGGGAGCAGCCGACTGACTCAAAGCACGGTGGAATGACGCTTCACCCTATGGCGCCCTCCAGGATGGGCTCAGTCGCGTTGGCGCTGAGATGCCTCGCTGGTGGCCTGACCTGGCAGGCAGCTGGATCTTCTACAGCACCCTGCCAGCACTGCCTGGGGCGACGCCGCGCTTTGCGCGCATCGCCCGTTTTGCCCCCTGGCTTGGGCTGGTGATCGGCGGCGGCCAGGCCACGCTCTGGTGGTTGGGCCAGCAGCTGGGTCTGCCGCCTGCCGCCTGCACGGCCCTGGTGCTGGGCTTTGGGCTGTTGCTCAGCGGAGGACTGCACCTCGATGGCGTCATGGACACCGGCGATGGCCTGGCAGCTGGGCCGCGCCAGCTCGAGGCCATGGCCGACAGCCGCATCGGCGCCAGTGGTCTGGTGGCGGCGCTGCTGGTGCTGCTGCTCAAGGCCGCTGCCTTGCTCAGCTTGGGGCCACTGGCGCCAGCACTGCTGATCTGGAGTGCGGTATGGGGGCGGATTGCCCCGCTGCCCGCCATGGCCTGGTTTCCTTACTTGCGAGCGGAAGGCAGCGCTGCGTTTCATCGCCAGCAGCAACGTGCGCTGCCGCAGGAATTGGTGCCTGCAGCGGTGCTGGTGGCCCTGCTCGCTGTTCTCTGCCTTGGCAGCCAGGCCAGCGCTGAGCGAACCGCGGGCCTGGTGGCAGGTCTGTCGGGATTGCCCCCCGCGATCTTGGTGCCGCTTGAACTGGGCCGCCGGCTGGGCGGCCACACAGGTGACAGTTATGGCGCCTGCGTGGAGTGGACAGAAGCGCTGACGCTGTGGTGTGGCTGGTTCAGCTGGTGGCTGCTGCATTGAGCGGGAGACTCAACACAAACGCATTGCCGCAGGCAGCCAGTTCAGGCGCCAGCTGGGAGGCGGGCACCACTAATTCGAGCCTGCCACCGAGGGCCTCAGCCTGATCGCGGGCCAGGGCGAGCCCCAGTCCCGTACCGCTCAAACCAGCACCACGTTCACCGCGCTCACCGCGCTGGAAGATGCGCTTGCGCTCTTGAGGAGCAATGGCCGGACCGCTGTCCCAAACCGCAAGGTGCAGCATCCCCTTGTCCTGGAGGCACCACAGCCCCAAATCACCGCTGGCATCGCTGTAGCGGAAAGCGTTTTCAAGCAGGTTGGCCAGGATCTCGGCCACCGATGCAGCCGCCAGCTTCACCTCAGGCAGGGCCGCTGGGGGACACCAGCGCCTGCCCTGAAGACTGGCCGTGGCTGCCGCCCGAGCCAGCAGCGGCTGGAGCCGGGGTTGCAGCGGCTCGCTCTGATCAGCCGCAAGCGCTGGAGGCAGCAGGAGTGGCGCTTCGGCGGCACCATCACCAGGCAGGGCCGGAGCCGATTCGCTCTGAGTAAGGGCATCGAGATAGCGATCCAGGGCCAGCTCCTCCTCCAACAGGTGTTCCACCAGTTCGCGGCGGGTATCACCAGGCTCAACACGACGCAGCAACAACTGGGTGAAGGTGCGCAAGGCCGCCAGAGGGTTGCGCATCTGGTGCACCAGCAAGGAACGCTGGCGTCGCTCCTGCTCCAGCTGGCCTTGCAGGCGCTGCTGCTCGAGATCCAGCAACAAGGCATCGCTGAGCAGTAGTGCAGCCCCTTGCAATCGCGCCCGCAGGGCATCGGACCAGGGCTCGGCGCTGCTGTCGACCCGCAGGGCACCGACAATTGCAGCCTCGCGCCGCAGCGGCAGCCAGCGCCGCTGTTGATCAGCCAGCAACAACGGATCACCGCTGGCAACAGGCTCAAGCCGGGCGGTCCGCTCTGGCCAGGCCTGAATCAACTGCAGCTGCAGCTCACCGGAGGCCGAGGGCAGGGCCACATAGACACCGAGACCAACCAGCTGAGCGCAATCGCTGAACTGGTTGAGCTGTTGCGCGACCAGATGGCGGAAGCGTGGCGAGATCATCGGCCGCGTGCCAATCGGCAAGTTGGCGCCCCCAGCCAAAAGGGCCTTGCCAAATTCGGAGAAAGTCTTAAGATCAGTGTTACGACCAATACTTCACAGTCCCGGGGCACTGGTCCTGTGGAGCTGGTTCCATCAAGCACCGTGGCTTTTCTGGCACTTCCCTGCTGGAAAGGCTACAGCAGGGGTAGTTCAAACCCCCTGCGTCCCTCGTTACGACGGTAACGACGATCGGTGGAGCCAACCTCCCAGCCTTGGATTCATTGAATCCATGTTCCGGTCGACAAGACGTATGGGCGCTGCAGGGATACCTGCGCCTGAGCCGAAGCCGCTGACGCCTTGCGCCAGCGGGGGGCTTGTCCTGTCCGATCCACCCACCCCGGAGCTGGGGTCCTGCCATGTCGAAGAAGAGAAAGCGCATCAGCCGCCGCCGTCTGGCGGGTCAGCGTGTGCTGGCCCATGTCCCGACCTTCAACCTTGAAACCGGCGAACACAAGCCGGTCACTGCGGCACGCCGCTACATCGCCGAGTCCCATCTCGTGGCTCCGGCGCTGATCAACGTGCGACGCAACGAGCACACCACCGATCGCTTTTTCTGGGGCGAAAAGGGGCTCTTCAGCGCTCAGTACGCCGAGGAAAACCACTTCCTCTTCCCCTCGCTGCGCTCGATTGTCGATTCAGTCGGCGAAGAGACGATCTTCGCGGGCCTCGAAGCGATCGCCGATGACTGGGAGGAGATGGAGGAGTACGAGTACGCCTTCGTTTGAATCCGGCTCGCTCAGCTGACGCTGCCCCGATTCATCAAGCCCAAGCCGTCGAGGAACTGGGCCATGTGCTGCACGGCCTCAGGGCCGATGGTGTGGCCGCCGCTGACGATGTGGCATTCCACCCGTCCTCCAGCAGCAGCCACCTTGCTGGCGATGGCCTCCGCGGCGGCAACCGGTACGACCTGATCGTCGCGGCCATGCAGAACCAGTAAGGGGACATCCATGGTTCCCTCTGGGCTCCAGCCCGGATGGGGGTAACCGCTGCAAGCAATCACAGCGGCGCATGGTCTGGCCATGGCTGTTTCCAGCGCCATCGCTGCGCCCTGGGAAAAACCCAGCACCACCACCGCCTCGTTGCCGGCCTTGGCCAGAGCCCCATCGAGGCGCTGTCCCAAGTCGGCCACTGCTGCCGGAATGCCAGGCCATCCAGGGGCATTGAGGTCGTACCACTGACGCGCGCCTCCGCCTGCAGGATGGGCATCAGGCGCCTCAAGGGCGATCGACGTGACGGCCTCATCGGATGGGGCCATGGCCTCGATGAGGGCCTGCGCGAGGGGCAAAAGGTCATCACCGCTGGCACCCCAGCCGTGCAGAAGGATTAGATGCAAGGTCTTGGGGGAGAAGTCCGCCCCATACCATCAGAGATTGGCCATCCCCGTCCATGGCCGCCTGCTACCTGATCAAAAGCCCATGGCCCGTCTGGCACTGCTGAGTGTGTCCAACAAGGAAGGGCTGGAGCCCCTGGCGCGTGCCCTGGTGGAGCGCCACGGTTTTCAGCTGCTCTCCAGTGGTGGCACGGCGCAATGCATTGCTGCCGCTGGATTGCCCGTCACGAAGGTGGCCGAACACACCGGAGCACCGGAAATCCTGGGGGGCCGTGTCAAGACGCTTCACCCCCGCGTCCATGGCGGCATCCTGGCCCGCCCAAGCGAAGCAGCCGACCAGGCGGATCTCGAGGCGCAGCAGATCCCCCCGATCGAGCTGGTGGTGGTGAACCTCTATCCCTTTGAGGCCACCATTGCCCAGCCGGATGTGCGCTGGGAGGACGCCATTGAAAAGATCGACATTGGCGGGCCGGCCATGGTGCGCGCGGCCGCCAAGAACCACGCCCACGTCAGTGTGCTGACCAGCCCTGAGCAGTACAAACGGCTGCTCAACGCCCTCGACGCCGGTCCAGTGCCCCTTGAGCTGCGCAAGCAACTGGCCCTGGAGGCCTTCCAGCACACGGCCGGCTACGACCGCGCCATCAGCACCTGGCTGGGGCAACAGCTCCAAGGAGACGCAGCCGAGGGTTCGGCCACAACGCTGGAACTGGCCTTACCGCTGCGCCAAAGCTTGCGCTACGGCGAGAACCCCCACCAAAGCGCGGGCTGGTTCAGCAGCAGCAATGGCTGGGGCGGGGCCCAACAACTGCAAGGCAAAGCCCTGAGCTACAACAATTTGCTCGACCTTGATGCTGCCCAGGCGGCGGTGGAACGCTTCCCCGCAGCAGAAGGCCCTGCAGCGGTGGTGATCAAGCACACCAACCCCTGTGGCGTCGCCACCGGCAACAGCTGCGCCGAGGCCCTCGCCCGAGCCATCGCCGCTGATCCGGTCTCCGCCTTTGGAGGGATCATCGCTCTGAACCAGACCCTGGACGCAGCCGCCTGCGCCAGCTTGGAGGGGCTGTTTCTTGAATGCATCGTCGCGCCCAGCATCAGTGCAGAAGCCCGCGAGCAGCTCGCTGCCAAGACCAACCTGCGCCTGTTGGAGCTCCCCAGCCAGGCCAGCGCCCAGGCCAGCCGGCAGCACCTGCGCTCGATCCTCGGTGGGGTGTTGGTGCAGGATCGCGATCAAAGCGCCGATGAGCCTGAGGCATGGCAGGTCGCGACGGAGCGCCAACCAGAGCGCGATGAGCTGGAGGATCTGCGCTTTGCCTGGCGCGTGGTCCGCCATGTGCGCTCCAACGCCATCGTCGTCGCCAAAGCCGGTCAGAGCCTGGGGGTGGGCGCCGGTCAGATGAACCGGGTGGGATCAGCGGAGATCGCTCTAGCGGCAGCTGGGGATGGTGCCCGTGGTGCCGTGCTCGCCAGCGATGGCTTCTTCCCCTTTGATGACACGGTCAAGCTGGCCACCAGCCGCGGAATCCGCGCTGTGATTCAGCCAGGAGGCAGCAAGCGGGATGCGGATTCGATTGCTGCCTGCAACGCTGCAGGGGTGGCCATGGTGCTGACCGGGCGACGCCACTTCCTGCACTGAACCGGCGGCCCGGTAGCGTCGCCTGATCCGACCCCGATCCGATGCCCGAGGCTCTGGTCTTCAATCTCAATTTCCTGCATCCGCTCCTGATGTGGGCGTTGCTCGCTGGCTCCGGCTACGCCCTCTACCTGGGCATCAAGGCCAAGAAAACCAGAACCGCTTCTGCAGAGGAGCGGAAGGAGCTGATCAAAGGGAAGTTCGCCCAGCGGCACTACCTCATCGGCAGCGGGGTGCTGGCCGTGATGGTGCTCGGCACCCTCGGCGGTATGGCGGTGACTTACCTGAACAACGGCAAGCTGTTTGTCGGCGCCCACCTGCTGGCGGGCCTGGGCATGACAGGCCTGATCGCCTTGGCGGCCTCCCTCTCGCCACTGATGCAGCGCGGCAATCTGATCGCGCGCAAAGCCCATGTCGGGCTCAACATGCTCGTGATGACACTGTTCCTGTGGCAAGCCGTCAGCGGCATGCAGATCGTCAACAAGATCTGGACCAGCCGCTAACGCCCTGAGGCCAGCTCAGAACAAGGCACGGCGGCGCGGAGGGCAACTCAGGCCGGCATGGGCGTGAAAGTCTTCCTGCACTTTCCATGTCAGCCGCCGTGACACCTGGCGCACGATCTGGCGGAGCAGATGATCGCCGCTGGACTGAACCAGGGATTCAGGCAAAACGCCGATGAAGGCTGGCAGGCGAATCGCCACGGCCAGATCGAGATCCCACTGCACCAAGGTGTGCTCCTGCTCGGGGCGCAGTTGCAAGGAGGCCTGAAAATCAACGGCATAAACCTCGGCCACCCCATCGCTGCTGGGGTCGTCAAGGGTCTCAATGCGATAAACGCTCTGCTGCTGGGGCAGCAGTTCCAGAGCGATGGTGGGCTCCAGCTCAAAGCCAAAGTTGCCAAAACGACCCAGGGTGAGGCGATAGCCGTTGCATCCCAGTGGCATCACCTGCATCGGCGCAGCACAACGGCCGAACCAGCCCTGATGGGCATCGAGGTACTCCGAAACCTGCGCCACCGGGGCACGCATCTCCATCACATCCGCAAAGCGGCTGGAATAGGTCCGCAGAGCGCCGTCACCCATGGGACGACGCGGATCTCGCGGCAGGCGGCAGGGAAGCGTCAGTGTCACAGCGACCGATCAGTCCCATGTCAGGCGGCCAATGTAACGGAGCATTAAGCCCCGGTTTGTGCCTCTGCACTCACCTCGAGCGGTTGGTCGGCAGCAAGGGACAGC
The DNA here is from genome assembly GCA_913049535.1 of uncultured Synechococcus sp. GTDB lineage: Bacteria > Cyanobacteriota > Cyanobacteriia > PCC-6307 > Cyanobiaceae > RCC307. The sequence goes on along the minus strand of CAJWYF010000010.1, from coordinate 7,074 downwards.
AGACGATCAATCACCCCCTCCACGACCCGATCCGGCGTGGATGCCCCTGAGGTGATCCCGATCCGCAACTGACCTTGAGGCAGGAATGGGGCCATGCGGGTGAGGTCCTGACCGAGGGGCTTGTGCTCAACGCTGTTGTCAGGTCCGATGCGCTCCGGCGCATCGATATGGACGGAAGCGATGCCCCGGCTGATCGCGATCTCCTGGAGATGGGTGGTGTTGGAGGAGTTGTAACCACCGATCACCACCATCAGATCAAGCGGCTCATCCACCAGCGAGAACATGGCGTCCTGGCGCTCCTGGGTTGCATCACAGATGGTGTTGAACGCCAGGAAGTGGTCATTGATCGCATCGGGGCCATAACGGCGCAGCAGGGTGCGTTCAAACAAACGACCGATCTCCTCGGTTTCACTTTTGAGCATCGTGGTCTGGTTGGCCACGCCAATCCGCGCCAGGTCTCTGTCAGGGTCGAAGCCAGGAGAGGTGGCCCCTGCAAAGCGTTGCAGGAAGGTGTCGCGATCACCCTGGCCCAGGATGTAATCGCAGACCAACTGCGCCTCTTCCAGGTCCAGAACAACCAGATAGGTCCCGGCAAAAGAACTGGTGGCCAGGGTCTCCTCATGCTTCACCTTGCCGTGAATCACCGAGGTGAAGGAGTGCTTCTTGTGGCGCTCCACGCTGTTCCACACCTTGGAGACCCAAGGACAGGTGGTATCAACGATGTGGCACCCCCGCTCGTTGAGCAACTGCATCTCCTGCACCGTCGCACCGAATGCCGGCAGGATCACCACATCACCGCTCTCCACCTCCGAGAAATCCTTGACGCCCTCGTCCACCGCAATGAAGAGCACATCCATCTCACGCAAATGGGCATTCACCGAGGGGTTATGAATGATTTCGTTGGTGATCCAGATGCGCTCGGTGGGGTAGTGACGGCGGGTTTCATAGGCAATGGCAACCGCTCGTTCCACGCCCCAGCAAAAGCCGAAAGCCTCCGCCAGCCGGATCGTGACGCGGCCCTCTACCAGGACATAGCCGTTGTCACGGATGCTCTGGATCAGATCGCTTTTGTAGGCCTCTTCCAGGCTGCCAGCCACCTCTTCCGCGCGGCCGAAGCCCCGACGGTTGTAACGCTCAGAGTGGTGCAGGGAACGCTTGAACGCGCGGGTATCCATGGCGAAGACGCTGCACCGGTCCGGACCAATCTATGGGTCATGCAGCCATAAAAAAGCACCCGCCCAAAGGCGGGTGCCAGCGAACGCAACAGCACTCAGCTGCTGAATGGCTCAGCTCACTTGGCCGAAGCGAAATCGGGATAGGCCTCCATGCCGTGCTCACCGATATCAAGACCTTCGATCTCTTCTTTCTCCGTCACGCGGATCCCACCGAAGAGGCCACCGATGATCTGCCAGGCGATCCAGCAGGTGATCAAGGTCCAGATGGCGTAAGCAGCGCAACCGACGGCCTGGATACCCAGCTGGCTGATGCCGCCACCATTGAGCAGGCCGATGCCAGCAGAACCGGGATCCATGCCGTCGACGCCCCAAAGGCCGATGACCAGAGTTCCCCAGATGCCACAGACACCGTGAACAGAGAACGCACCAACAGGGTCATCGATTCCTGCTGAGTCAAGGGCCGCCACGGAGAAGACCACAATGATGCCGCCGACGGCACCAGCAACCCAGGAGCCCACCAGCGTCATGTTGCCGCAACCGGCGGTGATGCTGACTAGGCCGGCAAGGATGCCATTGATGATCATGGTCAGGTCCGGCTTGCCTGAAGTCATCGTTGACACAATGGTTGCAGCGATGGCACCACCGGCAGCAGCCAGGGTGGTGGTCACAGCGACGTAGGGCACGTACTGGTCCATGGCCAGCTCCGAACCAGGGTTGAAGCCGTACCAGCCGATCCACAGGATCAGGGCACCAAGGGTGGCGATGGCCATGTTGTGACCGGGAATCGCCTGGGGGCGGCCTTCAACAAACTTGCCGATGCGGGGACCCAGCAGCATGGCTCCAACAAGTCCAGCCCAAGCGCCAACGGAGTGGACGATGGATGATCCAGCAAAGTCAATGAAGCCCAGTTCGCTCAACCAGCCGCCGTTCCACTGCCAAGAACCGGAAATGGGGTAGATGATCGCGGTCAGCACAAGCGCGAAGACCACAAACTCGCCGAACTTGACGCGCTCGGCAACGAGACCGGAAACGATGGTGGCGGCGGTGCCAGCGAAAGCAGCCTGGAAGAGGAAATCAACCGTCGGCACCAGCGCAGCTTCTTCCACCATCTCTGGAGTCACCGCTGGGTCAAAGAACAGTCCGGCGAAATAGAACCAACCGTTGTCACCATTGCCGTACATCAGCGAATAGCCGATGAACCAGTAGGCCGTCACCGCCAAGGCGAAGACGAAAAGGTTTTTGGCGAGAATGTTGACTGCGTTTTTCTGACGACACATCCCGGCTTCCACCATGGCGAAGCCGGCGTTCATGAAGATCACCAGGATCGTTGCAATGAACAACCAGAGGTTGTTGGCCAGGAACGCTGCATTGAGCTCAGGAAGCTCAGCTGCCTTGGCAGAGAGGTTGAACACCCCCAGACCGAACAGAGCAACTGGCACGCAGGCCAGCCAGGTAAGGGAGTGGGTTGAGGAGAGTCCGCGCACCTTGCTCAGCAGAAGCTGAGGAGCTTCAAGCAGGGTGGCCTCCCGCAGGGTCCGCGGGCGAGGCCGCGGCAAGGGTTGGGCAGTCATGAAAAAAGCAAGCAGTCAACAGACGGATCACCGCCATGGAGGAAATCTGTTCACTGGAGCGCGCATGGACTGTTTGCGTTGATACAAAAACTGGCATCAGTCGCCTGAAAGACGACGCCTTCGCGCCTGGATTGAAGGAAAAGCGGTAACTACTCGATACCGAATTCAGAACTCATCAAGCCAATCTCACAAAATGTTCACAATGAACATCAGAAACACGCTATAGATGGTGCGGAAAGACAAAACGTTGGAAGCGACGCCCCAGGGCCCTGTCGTTTCGGAAGTAGCCCACCGCACGGCGAAGCAACGCTCTTTCCCTTGAAGCGGTTCTCCCCCTTCTTGGCCCATCACCATGACCAAATTGCAATTCCTCGGCGTCAGCTACGACCCCTCCCGTCGCGAGCAGCCAGACACCACCCCCGTTGAGCACACCTATCGGGGACAACAGTTCGCAGCACCTCTGCGCCATGAGGCTGCTGCAACAACTCAGACCAAGACGCTTTATTACCGCGGCCGTGCCTATCAACGGCGCGTAGCCGAAGCAGCAGCCCAAGTCCAGGCCAACTGAGACAGCGCGCAATCTGACATTCCGTCACGGTTGTTACGCCTCATTGATGCTCCTGAGACTCCAATGGTCTTAGGAGCTTTGGATGAGCCCATGGACCTGACGCTGGCCTGCCTGGGCACCACCTATCGGCTGATGCCCCATTCGGCGTTGGGAATGCTCTGGCTGCAGACCCACTTTGAAGATGAACACTGGGAACTTCTGAGCTTGGGCGGGATTCAACTGGAAGCGGACTGCGCTGATGAGCTCTGCAGTGATGCCACCGAAGCTGGCGTCGCGATCAGCCGGCTTGCCGCTGCTGCACCGGCAGCACCCTCTCAAACAACACCGCATCAGGCCTGAAGCGGAACTGACACGGCAGCACCTCCACACCAGCCTCAATGGCCTGGCGGAACAACTCGCCGTACCGAGGGTCAGCACTGTCACCTGGTGCGAACGCATCCACATCGTCACGGCTGATGCAGGGGAGCAGCACAGCTCGCGCTTCGCTCAGTACGCCCACAAGCTCGATGAGGTGCTTCTGGCCCCGCTCGGTCACGGTGTCGGGAAATAACGCCAAGCGATCCGCGCTCCAGGTGGTGTTCTTGACTTCGACGTAGATCGGCCTGGGATCAAGGGCATCCGCCGGCGGGCTCAGCAGCAGGTCGATACGACTGCGTCGCTCGTGGCCATAGGGGACCTCAGCACGGATGGAGGCCACCGGCCCCAGCCATGGCTCCAGCAAGCCGGCCTCCACCGTGGCGCGGATCAGCTTGTTCGGCAGCGCCGTGTTCACCCCAGCCCAGCAAGTCCCTCCGCCAGCAGCGGGCACTTCGGCCTGCTCCCAGGTGTAGGCCAACTTGCGCTTGGGCGATGGATCGTGGCGCAGCCGCACTCGCTGCCCCGGGTGCAACACCCCGATCATGGGACCTGTGTTGGCGCAATGGGCGGTGACGAGCTGACCGTCATCCAATTCCACCTCAGCCAGGAACCGCTTCCAGCGACGCTGCAACACGCCCTCCAGCAGCGGCTCAAAACGCATCACCTCAGTGGAGGACATCGGGGCAGGCCGGGGACCGGGCCATGGTGACCGATCAGGAGCGGCTGAGTCCCCCACAATCAGCATTCCAGCCCCCTCTCCATGGCCAAGACCCCGAGCAGCGGCGGCAGGAGTTTGCGCAGCATCGCCCTGCTGGTGGCCCTGGCCACCGGCCTCAGCAAGGTGGCCGGCCTGTTGCGTCAGCAGGCGATTGCCGCCGCCTTTGGTGTCGGCGCGGCCTACGACGCCTTCAACTACGCCTATGTGCTTCCCGGCTTTCTGCTGATCCTGCTGGGAGGGATCAATGGCCCGTTTCACAGCGCCATGGTCAGCGTCATGGCCAAGCAGGAACGGGATGACAGTGCGCGGCTGCTGGCTGCGGTGAACACCTTGCTGGGCTTGGGTCTGCTGGTGATCACAGGGTTGATGGTGGTCCTGGCCGATCCACTGATCACGCTGGTCGGGCCAGGCCTGGATCCACAGACCCATGCCCTGGCTGCTTTGCAGCTGCGTCTGATGGCGCCCATGGCACTGCTGGCCGGGTTGATTGGGCTGGGTTTCGGGGCGCTCAACGCGGCGGATGTCTATTGGCTACCGGCCATCAGTCCGCTGCTCTCCAGCCTGGCGGTGCTGGTCGGGCTGGCCTTGCTTTGGCTTCAGGCGGGAAGCGCCATCGGCTCAACGGCGTGGGCTTTCGTTGGTGGTGCCGTGCTGGCCCTCAGCACCCTGGCTGGAGCTGTTCTGCAATGGCTGATCCAGTTGCCGGCTCTGGCCCGTCAAGGCCTGGGGCAGCTTCGCCTCAACTTTTCCTGGCGCCAGCCCGGGGTCCAGGAGGTGCTGAAGGTGATGTGGCCCGCCACCCTCTCCTCAGGGATGCTGCAGATCAACGTCTATACCGACCTGTTCTTCGCCAGTGGCATCAGTGGTGCCGCCGCTGGACTGGGCTACGCCGGACTGCTGGTGCAGACGCCCCTGGGGATCCTCTCCAACATGCTGCTGGTGCCGCTGCTGCCGGTGTTTGCGCGACTCAGCGCGCCGGAGAAGCGCGATGAACTGATCGGACGCATTCGCCAGGGGGTGATGCTCAGCAACGCCAGCATGCTGCCGCTGGGGGCCTTGATGATCGCTCTGGCAGGGCCGATCGTGGCCCTCATCTACGAGCGGGGCAGCTTTGATGCCGCTGCTGCCCAGCTGGTGATCGGAATCCTGATGGCCTATGGCCTGGGCATGCCCGCCTATCTGGCCAGAGATGTGCTGGTGCGGGTTTTCTATGCCCTTGGCGATGGCCAGACCCCGTTTCGAATCTCCATCGGCGGCATTGGTCTCAATGTGGTGTTCGATTGGCTTCTGGTGGGCGGCCCCACCCCATCTGGGTTGCTCCTGCCGGCCCTCAACAGCGGCGCCCCCGGACTGGTCCTGGCCACCGTGGCCGTGAATCTGGTGAGCTGCGTGGTGTTGCTGCTGGCCCTGCGTCAACGCCTGGGGCAGCTGCCCCTCAGGAGCTGGGGGCGCGACACCCTTTTGCTGACAACAGCCGCGCTGCTGGCCGCCCTGGCGGCCTGGGGCATGGCCCGTGGCATCCAGTGGCCCGATGACCTGGTCGGCCTCTTGCTGCAAGTGGGCCTATGCGGCTCCGTCGGCGCGCTGCTCTACGGACTGATGGCTTCGGCTCTGGGCGTGGCGGAAGCCCGTCAACTGGGCCAACAGCTGCGGGCCAAGCTGCCCATCTGAAGCGCTATTCGACCAGGCGTTGATCACGCACGTGAATCGGCAGCTCCAGATGGCTGCGTCCGATCATCTGTGGTCCATCCACGGAGTAAATCCGCGCCTGAATGCCGAATTCACGGAACGCCGTTTCCAGTTCCTGCAACAGGGCCTTCTCCACCTGTGCCTCGGCATCGACGACGGTGCCAATCAGCCGCTCACCCAGGCGGCCCACCCGTTGACGCACCACCTCTCGGGCGTTGGTCACTTCAATGACAAGCATCCGACGCCGGCGACGGTGCCCCAGTATCGCCGCTGCAGGCCAGGCCGCTCAGGAACACAACGATTCGACGACTTCTTCGAGGTCCACCAATTGCCCAGGAGGAATCAGCCGAGCCAGAGGCAACCGGGTGCTGCCACCGCCCAAGGGCACCTGAAGCCGCTCCAGCGCCTGACGCACCGCAGCGGCGGCGCCTTGATCAGCCACAGCAGCGAGCTCCTCGGCCAGAGGACGGGCCAGCTTGGCGTCACCCAAATAGAGGTTCCAGCCCGCCACCTGCAGGTAGATCCGCTCGGCGAGGGCCTGGGTGAGTTCCTCGAGCTGCGCGGCAGAAAGCGTCATGTCACAAAGCAGCCGGTATCCAGTGTCTAGCTCTCTTCGGTGCTGCGGGCAGGACGCAGTCGTACGACGACCAGAAGGTGGATCAGCAAGACCACAGCCCAGATTCCGCTGAGCCACCCCAGCTGCGGGAAGAAGCCAGGATGCAGTCCGCGCCAGACCCAGAGCCCGCTGTTGAACGAGGCAAACGCTGCGGCATGGACAGCAAAATTGATCAACCGCTCCAAGTGCTGGTACTCAGGATCACTGGGATCCGGTGGCCGGGTGATCACCAGGGGCATGAACCGGCTCGACAGTTGCTCCAATTCTGCGCAACGGAGGGTGGCTTGACGAAAGCCGCCATGTGATGAGCAGAATGGATCCCTCAGGCGCTTGTAGCTCAGCGGATTAGAGCATCTGACTACGGATCAGAGGGTCGGGAG
>CAJWYF010000009.1 GCA_913049535.1 uncultured Synechococcus sp. | reverse complement strand
GCCAGCCCTGCCAGTTGGGGGGAGCCCCGGCTGGATCCCGCAGCGATTCATCCAGGGCCACCGGTAGCCGCCGGCTCAGGGCCATCAGCCCCTGGTGGTCGCTGGGGGGCAGGGGTTGCTCGAGCCACTGCAAGCGGGGTTCAGCCTGCAGCCGCTCGGCCCAACGGCCGGCTGTCGCCCGATCCCAGGCGCCGTTGGCATCAAGGCGCAGGCAGCCATCGCTTGGCAAGCCAGCCAGCAGCTGCTCAAGCAGGTCCAATTCAGTGCTGGGAGCCAGCACCCCTACTTTCCACTTGGCTGTGAAGGGCCATGGCCCTTGTCGGTGCAGGCCAGCAGCCAGGCCCATGGCCTCCAGTGCGGCCTCACCGGCGGGGAGCAGCACCGCCGATGGTGGCGGCGGCTGCCAACCCTCGCTGCCGAGGCCATCCACTTCGGCCAGGGCCAGCCCGAGGGCAAAGCCCACCGGTGCGGGCATGGCCGGCAGCAGCGCCTCCAGCTCGTCGCGATCAGTACTTGATGGCAGCTCGTTCATGGCTGCGGCACACCAGCTTTCGCCCCCGGGCAGTGGCGCCGCCTCCCCCCAGCCCAGCGCTCCATCAGGAGTTTCAAGGCGCAGCAACCAGCCGCTGCGCTGGTGCCACTCCCCACCGGCCGTGCGCAGCGGCCGGGGCAGCGGGAATTGGTAGGGCCGCCATTGCAGTTGCATCAGCGCCCCAGCAGAGGGGCGATGGCCAAGCCGATGGCCAGGCCCAGGCCGCTGAGGCCTTGAAAGCGCAGGGCCAGAAACTTGCTGCCGCTGATCCGTTTGGGTTGGTGATGGTGATCGCGCAGCAGCCGGATCAGCTGCGCTGCTGCCGGCAGGCCGATCACGCTCAACAGCGCCGTGGAGGGCCAGAGGCGCTCGAGCACCGGGAGCCATTGCAGAGCCAGGCTGGCGGCCACGATCCAGGGCACCAGCGCTGCGGCGCGGGCGGTGCCGAGCCGCACCACCGGTGAGCGCTTGCCGTGGGCGGCATCCTCGTCCACCTGGTGGAAATGGGAGCAGAAGAGCACCAAGGTGGTGGCCAGGGCTGGCCCTGCCCCCAGCGTGAAGGCCGGGCCCCACGGCACCGCCGCCGCCAGGGCCGTGGGGGGCTGCAGTGCCAGCAGGGCCGCAGCGGTGGCCAGGGGGCCAAAGGCCAGCCAGCACAACGGTTCCCCCAGTCCTTGGTAGCCCAGCCGGAAGGGCGGGCCCTGGTACACGTAGCCCAGGCCGCAGCAGGCCAGCACCAGGGCCAGCACCACCGGCTGGCTGCGCAGGGCCACCAGGGCCATCAGCACCAGACCTGCCGCCAGGCTGAGGTTGGCGATGCGGGCCACCAGGGGCCGGCGGCCGGTGAGGGCCACCACCGAATGGGGCTTGCCCACCGCATCGATGCCGGTGTCGGCGTCAAAGACATCGTTGGAGAGGTTCTCCCAGGCCAGCAGCAGCACCGCAGCCAGCAGGAACAGGCCCAGCTGGTCCCAGCGTGGATCCAGCCCCTGGCTGATGAGCCAGCCGGCACTGAGCAGCGCCGGCATCACGGCCACCGAGTACATCGGCCATTTGATCGCGGCCTTCCAGAGCGCGTAACGGCTTGCGACGACCTGGGGCTCTGCCATGGGTGGCGCCTGCGTTTGATGACAGAAGACCCATACATTTGAGCAGTACCCCGCTGATGCAGTGCCCCAGGCCCCCTGCTTCACCGAACTGCTGAGTCAGGCGTCGGCCCAGGCCCAGGTCCTTGAGGACGGGGGTGTGCTGAGCCTGGCGTTGCCTGTCGCACCGCTGGATCCGCTGCAGGCACTGCCGCGCCTGCCCGGGGTCCTGCGTTTTCGGGCGCTCTGGGACAGCCAGCCGGGGCTCTGCTTTGCCGCCAGCGGTGTGGCCCAGCAGCTGGAGCTCAGCGGTCCACGCCGCTTTGAGCTGGCCCAGCGCTTCTGCCAGCTCAGCCTCGCGCGCTTGGCCGATGCCGCCCCTGCTGCTCCGGCCCTGGCGCGGCCACGGGTGCTGCTGGCCTTCTCGTTTTTTGATGCGCCGCTGCAGGATGCTGCTGAGCCCCTGCCTGGGGTGCGGGCCGTGCTGCCGCGCTGGCAGCTCAGCCGCCAGGGCCGCCACTGCTGGCTGCGCCTGCAGCGCTGCATCGGCGGTGAGGTCACCCCCCGTGTGGTGGCCGAGGAGCTCTGGGAGCAGGCCGAGCGGCTGCAGCAGCTGCCGGCGCTGCCGCCACCGGGCCCTGCCCCGCAGCTGCTGAGCCGCAGCCCCTGGCATGGGGCCTACCGGCGGGCGATCGATCAGGCCCTGGAGCTGGTGGGCCAAAACCAGTTGCGCAAGCTGGTGCTGGCGGTGCGTCAGCAGCTGCAGCTCAGCGCGCCGCTCGATCCCCAACTGCTGCTCAGCGGCCTGCGCCGGCAGCAGGCCGGCAGCTGCCGCTTCCTCTGGGGTCTGGCCGATGGCGGTGATCTGGTGGGGGCATCACCGGAACGGTTGCTGGCGGTGCGGCAGGGGCAACTGCGCTGTGATGCTCTGGCGGGCACCGCCTCCCAGCAGGAGCCTGCCGAGGCCCTGATGCGTTCGCTCAAGGATCGCCATGAGCATGAGCTGGTGGTGGAGGCCATCACAGCGGTGCTGCAGCAGCAGGGGCTCAACCCCCGGCAACCGCGCCATCCGCGCCTGGCCAGCCACGGCCCGCTGCGCCATCTGCACACCCCCATCACGGCACCCTTGAACGGTCAGCACCCCCTGGCCCTGGCCGAAGTGCTGCATCCCACTCCCGCCGTGGCGGGCCTGCCGCGGCGGGAGGCCATGGCCTGGCTGCGCAGCCTGGAGCCGTTTGAGCGTGGCGCCTACGCCGCACCGATCGGTTGGATCGACAGCGCCGGTGATGCGGAGCTGCGGGTGGCGATCCGCAGCGGTGTGCTGCGTGGCTCACGGCTCGAGCTCACCGCTGGTGCCGGATTGGTGCAGGGTTCGGTGCCGGAGCGGGAACTGCAGGAGGTGGCCCTCAAGCTGGAGGTGCTGCAGCAGCAGCTCAGCCTCAGCCCTGCAGCAGGCGCTGTTGGGTGAGATCCGCGATGGGGATGCCCCCCAACTGCTCCACCTCGCGGATGCCGGTGGGGCTGGTGACGTTGATTTCACTGAGTCGCCCGGCGATCACATCGATGCCGACAAAGAAGAGTCCGGCATCGATCAGGGCCGGCCGCAGCGCCGCGCAGATCTGTCGTTCGCGCTCGGTCAGTTCGGTGGCTTCCGGTTGACCGCCCACCGCCAGGTTGCTGCGGAATTCGCCGGCCTTGGGCTTGCGGTTCACCGCCCCCAGCGGTTCCCCCTGCACCAGCAGGATGCGCTTATCGCCGGCATCAACCTCGGGCAGGAAGGCCTGGATCATCACCGGCAGGCGCTGCTGCTGGGTGACCAGCTCCAGCAGGGCCCCCAGGCCAGGGGCTGAACCGCTGGCGCGCACCACCCCCTGGCCGGCCCGACCGCCCAGGGGCTTGAGCACCACCTCGCCATGCTCTCTGGCAAAGCTGCTGAGCAGCTCCACCTGGGAGGCGACCAGCGTTGGCGCCATCAGCTCGGGGAATTGCAGGGCACCGAGCTTTTCATTCCAGGCCCGTAGTCCTGCCGGGCGATTGAGCACCTGCACCCCTGACGCTTCCGCCAGCTCCAGCAGATGGGTGGCATAGAGGTAGGCCTCATCCACCGGCGGGTCCTTGCGCATCCACACCCGCTGGAAGTGGTTCAAAGGCAGCCAGCAGCACTGACCGGCGCTGTACCAGGGTTCAGTGTTGATGGCCGTGGCCCGCACCTGCGGGCCGCCCGCGCCGGCGGCCAGATCGCTGGGCTCCGCCACCCAGATCGTCTCGCCAGCGCGCTGACCGGCCTGCATCAGCGCCACGCTGCTGTCTTTCTCCGGGCGCAGGCGCGCCACTGGATCAATCAGAAAAAGCTGTTGGCCCACGTCGTTCGGCTCCGGCCTCAGGCCAGCAGGCCATCGAGCTGGCCGCTGCGCTCGAGGCCGTAGAGCTCATCGCAGCCGCCGATGTGGCTGCCATTGATGAAAATCTGGGGAACGCTGGTGCGTCCACCGCTTTTGCTCGACATCAGCGCCCGACCTTCCCGGTCACCATCGATGCCGTGCTCGATGTAGCTCACGCCCTTGCGATCCAGCAGCTGCTTGGCGCGGATGCAGAACGGACAGCTCCGCCAGGTGTAGATCTCAACGCTGGCCGCCATGGCAACGCCCCTTGGTGGCTGGATCCTACGGGTGGCTACGGTCGAATCATCAAGTCCCTCTGTTGTGCTGGATCTCACCGACTTCAAGCGCGATCTCTCCGAGCTCACTGACCGCCTGGGCAACGCCCAGGACTGTCTTTGACGTCCCTGCACTGAACGCCAGACAGCAGGATCTCGAGCAGCTCGCCGCGCAGCCGGATTTCTGGGATGACCAGAACAATGCGCGCAAACAGATGCGCAAGCTCGATGACGTCAAGGCCCAGCTCGAGCAGCTGCGCACCTGGCGCGCCAGCGTGGATGACGCCAACGCCACCCTCGAGCTCTACGAACTCGAGCCCGATGAGTCCCTGCTGGATGAGGCCAACGGCGGGCTGCAGGAGCTGCGCAAGGCCCTTGACCGTTGGGAGCTGGAGCGCCTGTTGAGCGGCACCTACGACAAGGAAGGGGCTGTCATCTCGATCAATGCCGGTGCCGGTGGCACCGATGCCCAGGACTGGGCCTTGATGCTGATGCGGATGTACACCCGCTGGGCGGAAGCCCATGGCATGTCGGTCACGGTGGACGAGCTCTCAGAAGGGGAGGAAGCCGGCATCAAGAGCTGCACGATCGAGGTGGATGGCCGCTACGCCTACGGCTATTTGCGCAATGAGAAGGGCACCCATCGCCTGGTGCGGATCTCCCCGTTCAACGCCAACGACAAGCGCCAGACCAGCTTTGCCGGCGTGGAGGTGATGCCCAAGATCGAAGAAGAGGTCAAGCTCGACATCCCTGAGAAGGACCTGGAGATCACCACAAGCCGCTCCGGCGGTGCCGGCGGTCAGAACGTCAACAAGGTGGAGACGGCTGTGCGCATCCTGCACATTCCCACCGGTCTCTTTGTGCGTTGCACCCAGGAGCGCTCCCAGCTGCAGAACAAGGAGAAGGCGATGGCCCTTTTGATGGCCAAGTTGCTGGTGATCGCCCAGGAGCAGCGGGCGGCGGAGATCGCCGACATCCGCGGCGACATCGTGGAAGCGGCCTGGGGCAACCAGATCCGCAACTACGTCTTTCACCCTTACCAAATGGTCAAGGACCTGCGCACCAACGAGGAGACCACCGACGTGCAGGGGGTGATGAACGGCGACCTCGATACCTTCATCCAGGCGCTTTTGCGCCAGGGTGTGGAGGTTGACACCGAGGAGGCGGCATGAGCCAATCCCCAGCGCCGGCCCCTGCTGCGGCTGAGCCCAAGCCCAGTTTCGTCAAATTGGCCATGCGCAACATGGTGCGCAAGGGCCGTCAGAGCCTGTTCCATTTCGCCCTCACCGCCGTTGGTTTCGGTGGTGTGCTGCTGCTGCTGGCCTGGTTCGCCCGTCCAGCGGTGCCCGGGGCGTGAGCGCCAGCCCTGAGCTGGAGCTCGATCTGGCCTACCAGGGCCCGGAGCCCCAGCTGCAGCCCCAGGACCCCATCGGGGAAGCCAGCTGGAACCAGCTGTTGAGCCGTTGGCTGGTGGCGCTGCAGCAGGAGCTGCCTGCTGCGCTGCAGTCAGGCGCTTACAGCCTCGGCTTGCAGCTCTGCGATGACGAGGCCATCGCCGCTCTCAATGGCGCTTGGCGCGGCAAGCCGGAGCCCACCGATGTGCTCTCCTTTGCGGCCCAGGAGGTGGCCCCGCTGCAGCTCGATGGGGTGCCCCTGGAGCTGGGGGACATCGTGATCTCGCTGCCGGCGGCCCTGCGCCAGGCCCCAGATCAGGGCCATGACCTCACCGGCGAGCTGGGCTTTCTGGCCAGCCACGGGCTGCTGCACCTGCTGGGTTGGGATCATCCCGATGACGCCGCGCTTGAGCGGATGCTGCAGCGTCAGCGTCAGCTGCTGGACGATGCAGCACCTTGAATCAGCGGTAGGGTGCCGAGCAGGTCTGCGAGGGCATGCCGGCCCGATCGGATGGCGCCACAGGTGAGTTCAGAACTGGAATCCACAGAATCCATGCCCCTGGGGCCGGAGATGAGCCCGCGGGCGCGCCGCCTGCGGGTCGGTGCCTGGCAGGTGGCTCGCGATTTGCCCGCCAGTTTCCGCTACGCCTTCCAGGGCCTGGTGTATGCCTTTGCCAGCCAGCGCAACTTCCGTATCCATGTGCTGACGGGCGTGGTGGTGTTCGCTCTGGGCCTGTGGCTCCAGCTCAGTGTTGATCGGCTGGCCGTGCTGGTGCTCACCGTTGCCGCGGTGCTGGTGCTGGAGCTGCTCAACACCGCCACAGAAGCGGTGGTGGATCTCAGTGTCGGGCGCCGTTTCCACCCCTTGGCGCGCATCGCCAAGGACTGTGCCGCCGCTGCGGTCCTGGTAGCGGCCCTTTCATCACTGATGATCGCCTTGCTGTTGCTGCTGCCGCCGCTGCTGGTGCGGCTGGGGATCTGAATGCTGCTGGTTCTCGATAACTACGACAGCTTCACCTTCAATCTGGTGCAGTACCTCGGTGAGCTGGCGGTCGATCACCCGATCGCTGCCCAGGTGCGGGTGGAGCGCAACGATGCCCTCAGCCTTGAGCAGATCGAGGCCCTCAAGCCTGAGGCGGTGCTGATCTCCCCGGGGCCAGGCACCCCGGCTGATTCAGGGGTCTGCCGCGCGGTGATCCGCGAGCTGGGGCCCCGAGTTCCCCTGCTGGGCGTCTGCCTGGGTCATCAGGCGATCGCTGAGGTGTTTGGCGGCGCGGTGGTGCGCGCCCCGGAGCTGATGCATGGCAAGACCTCAGCGGTGCACCACCAGGGCCAGGGGGTGTTTGCCGGCCTGCCCCAGCCTTTCACCGCCACGCGTTATCACTCGCTGATCGCCGATCGCGACAGCCTGCCGGACTGCCTGGAGGTGACCGCCTGGCTGGAGGGGGGCATGGTCATGGGGCTGCGCCACCGCGAGCATCCCCACCTGCAGGGGGTGCAGTTCCACCCCGAAAGCGTCCTGACCCAGGACGGCCACCGCCTGCTGGCCAATTTTCTCAGCTGCGCATCAGCCTGAGATCGGGCTGCTATCGCTGCTAGGTTCCCGGCCTCTGTGAACGGCTGTGATGCGTTCCCCCCTGCTCTGCGGCCTGCTGGGCAGCGCTGTTGCTCTCACCCTGCCTGCGGCGGCCCTGGCCGAGGGCGTCAGCATCACCAGCTATGGCCACAGCGCCCTGCTGATCAAAGGCGGCGGCAGCACCGTTCTGGTGAATCCCTTCAAGGCGGTGGCCTGCGCCACGGGCCTCAAGGAACCACGGGTGACGGCCGATGTGGTGGTCACCAGCAGCCGGCTGCTGGATGAAGGGGCCCCCATCGCCAAGGGCACCTACTTGAGCAACCCCGGTGGCTTTGATGTGGCGGGGATCCGTTTTGAAGGCTTTGCTGCCCCCCATGACCGCCTCGGCGGCCGCCGCTTTGGCAACGGCGTCATCTGGCGTTGGTCCCAGGGGGGCCTGCAGTTCGCCCACCTCGGCGGCACCGCGGCCCCCCTGGCTCCGGAGGACAAGGTCTTGCTGGGTCGCCCTGATGTGCTGATCCTCGGCATCGGTGGTGGCGCCAAGGTTTACGACGGCAAGGAAGCGGCTGCGGTGGTCAAGGCCCTCAACCCCAAGGTGGTGATCCCGGTGCAGTACGTGCGCAGCGGTGACTCCCCGGCCGGTTGTGATCAGGGCGGCCCCCAGCCCTTCCTCAAATCCCTGCCCGGGGTTCCTTCCAACACGGTGGGAGGTGTGCTGACCCTGACCCCGCCCCTCGGCGATACAACCCGCATCGAATTGATGCCCTAAATAGGCAACCCCTGGGGTTTTGCCATGGCCACACTCCTCTGGCGTCAGCGCCGTGCCATTGGGATCTGTCTGGCCCTGCAGGGCGTGCTGCTGCTGCTGTTCTCCTGGGGCAGTCAGCAGGTCATTCCCCACACCACCCACTGGAGTGAGACAACGGCGCAGCCGCTGCAGCCCTGAGTCAGTCGATGCCGTCGCAGCGGCGGTAGGCCTGCCAGAAGCGCTGCATCTGCTCGCCCGTGCCGATGCTCACCCGTAGGGCGCCATCGATCAGGGCTTTGCCGGCCATGGACCGCACCAGGATGCCCTCCTCGCGCAGGGCGGCTTCTGTGGGGCCAGCGCCTGAGCGGGGCCAGATCAGCAGGTAGTTGCCGCCATCACCTTGGTGGCGAATGCCGGCCTTGAGCAGCTGCTCCACCAGCCAGGCCTTGGCGGCCAGCACCTCAGTGACATAAGCATCGACATGGGCCTGGTCCTCCAGGGCCGCAAAGGCAGCGCACACCCCAAAGCTGTTGATGTCGTAGGGCCCGGTGACGCGGCTGATGCGATCCACCACCGGTTCACTGCCAGCGGCGATCCCGATCCGCAACCCGGCGATGCCGGCGGTTTTGGAGAGGGAGCGCAGCACCACCAGATTGCGGTAGCTGGCAAAGGGATCGGCCCCATCGCTGGCCTGCAATAGCGGCAGCACGCTGTCGCCGGTGAAGGCCTCATAGAGCTCATCCACCACCACCAGGGTGGAGGGAGCAGCGGCAGCGAGCTCGAGGATGTGCTCCGGTGGGATGCGCGTGCCGGTGGGGTTGTTGGGGTTGCAGAGCAGCAGCAGTTTGGGGTTGAGCTGGCTGAGGGCCCGCCGCATGGTCTGCAGGGGAAAGGCCAGCGCGTCTCCTTCATGGGGGATGGCGTTGATCACCATGCCCTGCATCCGGGCGCAGGGGGCGTAGTAGCCAAAGGTGGGGCTGGTGGTGAGCATCACCTCGCCGCGGCTGCCGTAGGCCTGGCAGATGGCGTGGATGGCGCCGTCGGCCCCGTTGAACAGGCCGATCTGATCGGCCCTGAGGCCCCCGAGGGAGCGCCCGAAGGCCTCCTTCAAGCCGTCGTATTCGGGGTAAATGGCGTAGTGCTCGGCGGGGATGGCGCGGATCGCCTCCACCACCTTGGGGCTGGGGCCCACGGTGTTCTCGTTGAAATCCAGCCGCAGCAGGCCGCGGCGCCCCTCAAGGGGCGCGCTGTAGCCCTGCAGGGTCTCCACCTCCGCGCGGGCCAGGGGCCAGTCACCCGGTTGCGGCTGTGCCATCACATGCGCTCCAGAGAGGGGATCCCCAGCAGACCCAACCCCAGCTTGAGGCTGTCGGCGGCCAAACGGCACAGGGCCAGGCGCGAGCTCCGTGCCGGCTCCTCGGCCTTGAGCACCGGCACCTGGTCGTAGAAGCGATTGAAGACCTGGCTGAGTTCAAACAGATAGCTGCAGAGGCGATTGGGCAGCAGGTCGCTTTCGACCTCCTGCAGCACGGCGTCGAGTTGCAGCAGCTGCCGCACCAGGGCCCATTCCTGGGGCTCGCTGAACACCAGCTGCTCGGGCGGTTCCGCCTCTAAGGCGCCCCCCTTGCGGGCGATGCCGCTGATGCGCACCACCGCATACAGCAGATAAGGGGCTGTGTTGCCGCTCAGGGCCAGCATCCGATCAAAACTGAACTGGTAGTTGGTGATGCGGTTGGTGCTGAGGTCGGCGTATTTGACCGCCGCCAGGCCGACGGTGGTGGCCACCTCGCTGATGAAGGCATCGCTCTCGCTGCGCTCCTCCTCGCCCAGGCGCCGGCGCAGGTCGGCTTCTGAGCGCTCCACCGCTTCATCGAGCAGGTCCTTGAGCCGCACCGTTTCACCCGAGCGCGTCTTGAGTTTCTTGCCGTCTTCCCCCTGCACCAGCCCAAAGGGCACGTGCTCAAGGCTGGAGCCTGCCGGCACCCAGCCGGCCCGCTGCGCCACTTGGAACACCCCGGCGAAGTGGGAGGCCTGGCCGGCATCGGTGACGTAGATCACCCGTTCAGCCCCATCGCCCTCGCTGCTGAGGCGGTAGCGGATAGCGGCCAGATCCGTCGTGGCGTAGTTGAAGCCGCCATCGCTTTTCTGCACGATCAATGGCAGGGGCTTGCCCTCCTTGCCGGTGACCCCCTCGAGGAACACGCAGCCGGCGCCCTCATCGATGACCATCAGGCCATCGCTCTTGAGGTCCGTCACTACCGCTGGCAGGTGCGGGTTGTAGAAGGACTCGCCCCGCTCGCTCAAGCGGATGTCGAGTCGGTTGTAGATCTTCTGGAATTCACGCCGCGACTGATCGCACAGCAGGCCCCAGGCCTTCAAGGAGGTGGCATCGCCGCCTTGCAACTTGACCACCTCCTCCCGTGAGGTGGTCTGGAAGTCCTCGTCCTCGTCAAAGCGCTGCTTGGCCTGCCGGTAGAACGCCACCAGATCACCCAGGTCGATGGCATCGGCGGTGGTCAGAGCATCGGGGGCCACCTGTTTGAGGTGGGTGATCAACATGCCGAACTGGGTGCCCCAGTCGCCCACATGGTTGAGCCGCAACACCCGGTGGCCGCGGAACTCCAGCACCCGCGCCAGACAATCGCCAATGATCGTGGAACGCAGATGCCCCACATGCATCTCCTTGGCGATGTTGGGGCTGGAGAAATCAACGATCACCGCGCCCTGGTCGTCATCGATGGATGCCACGCCAAGGCGGGGATCGCCGATGCGCTGGCGCACTTCAGCCGCCAGCACCTCAGGTTTGATCGTCAGGTTGATGAATCCCGGCCCAGCGATCTCAGGAGGGGTGCAGAGCGCCATGAACGCTTCGTCCGCCTGCAGCTGCTGGGTGATGGCTGTTGCGATGGCGCGGGGGGCCTGCTTGAGCGGTTTGGCCAGGGCCAGGGCGCCGTTGGCCTGAAAGTCGCCGAACTCGGGTTTGCTGGCTGGTCCCAGGGCCGGATCGAGGGGGCCATCGGCGTCTGGGAATGCCCGCGCCATGGCAGCGACAAGCTGCTGCTGGAGGGTCTGGGCGAGGCGCAGCATGGGCGGGACCGCTGCAGCGGGATCAACAGCCCTTGATCATCCCTCCTGGCGGGGGGAGAAGCGCATGCTCACATCCAGCCAGGCGCTGCGGGTGACCGGGGCACTGGTGGAGATCAGATCGATACCGGTGTCGCAGAAGTGGCTGAGCTGCTGCGGTTGGATGCCACTGGCCTCCAGCACCACAGCGCTGCCGCGCTGGCTGGCCAGCTGGCGCAGCTGCGGCACCAGTTCACGCAACTCGTCTGGGCTGAATTCATCGAGCAGCACGCCATCGGCGCCGGCGTTGACGGCCGCTGTGGCTTCTGCGGCGGTCTCGGCTTCGATGATGACGCGCGCCGGCCAGGGCGCCTGGCTTCGCACGGCCGCCACGGCTGCATCCATGCCGCCGGCCCAGGCCAGGTGGTTTTCCTTGAGCATGGCGGCGTCATCGAGGCCAAGGCGATGGTTCTGGCCGCCGCCGCAGCGCACGGCGTATTTCTCCAGCGCCCGCAGCCCCGGTGTGGTCTTGCGGGTGTCCGCCAGCTGGATGCCGCTGCCCTGCAGTTCGGCCACCAGGGCGGCGGTGGCGGTGGCGATGCCGGAGAGCCGCATGGCCAGGTTCAGGGCCGTGCGCTCGGCCCCCACCAGGGCTGGGGCGCCTCCAGTCAGGTTCAGCAGTCGCTGGCCGGCCACCACGGGTTCACCATCGGCCACCAGCTGCTGCACCTGCACCTGGGCATCGAGCTGTTGGAACACAGCAGCAGCGAGCACGCCACCAGCAAAGACGCCAGGGGCCTTGGCGACCCAATGGGCCTCCACCAAATCGCTGCACAGGCAGACGGCGCTGAGGTCGCCGCGGCCCAGGTCTTCATCGAGCCAGAGGCCCAGCTGGCGTTTCAGGGCCGGAGTGATGGCCAGTTGCGGTACGGCCATCGCCGGGGCCCAGGTTTCCCCATGATGCAGCGCCTACTTGCCGATGCAGAAGCGCGAGAAGACCCGATCCAGCACCGCTTCACTGATTTCTGCCCCGGTGATCTCTCCCAGGGATCGGGCGGCATCGCGCAGATCAATGGTCCAGAAATCCCAGGGCAGCTGCTGCCGTCCGGCCTCGAGGCTGCGTTCGATGGCGATCGCCGCGGCCTGGGCCAGGTCGCACTGGCGTTGGTTGAGGGCCAGCTGCAGGCTGCCGCCTTCGCTGCAGTGGCCGCAGCAGCGCAGCAATTCGCGCTCCAGCAGCTCCAGCCCCTGGCCATGGCGGGCACTGATGGCCACCACGTCTGGTGCTGCCGCCCCTGGTGCCGCCAGATCGGCCTTGTTGCCCACCCGCAGCAGCGGCACGCCCTGCGGCATGGTCTCCAGCAGCTGCTGATCATCCAAGTTCCAGCCGCTGCTGAGCTCAAACAGCAGCAGCACCGCATCGGCACCGGCCAGGGCGCTGCGGCTCCGTTCGATGCCGAGCTGCTCGACCCGGTCGGTGGTGGCTCGGATGCCGGCGGTGTCCAACAGGGTGATCGGCACCCCTTGCAGCACCAGATCACAGTCCAGCAGGTCGCGGGTGGTCCCCGGCAGGTCAGTCACAATCGCCCGCTCGCTGCGGCTCAAGGCATTGAGCAGGCTGCTCTTGCCGACATTGGGGCGACCCACAATCGCCACCCGCGCGCCGTCGCGCAGCAGCCGGGCCCGCTCGCCATCAGCCACCAGTTGCTGCAGCTCCTGCTGCACCTGGGCCAGGGCGTCCTGCACCGCCGTGGCATCGAGCGGCGGCAGGTTTTCCTCAAAGTCCACCCGCGCCTCCAGCTCCGCCAGCTGATCCAGCAGCCGTTGGCGCAGGCCATCGATCCGTTGCTGCAGCCCGCCATCGAGCCCCGCCACCGCCAGCTGGGCCGCCCGCTGGCTGCGGGCGCATACCAGTTCGCTGATGGCTTCTGCCTGGGTGAGATCGAGGCGGCCATGGAGAACGGCGCGCTGGCTGAACTCCCCTGGCAGGGCGCGGCGGGCGCCTGCTGCCAGCACCAGTTGCAGCAGCCGCTGCACCGCCACCAGGCCGCCGTGGCCGTGGAATTCCACCACCGTTTCGCGGGTGAAGCTGCGGGGGGCACGCATCAGCAGCAGCAGCACTTCATCGACCAGCTCGCCGCTGCTTGGGTCATGAACATGGCCGTAGAGGACCCGGTGGCTCTCCCAGCGCTGCTCACCTGCTGGCTTGAACAACACACGGCCGATGGCTTCTGCTTCCGGCCCGCTGACGCGAACGATGGCGACACTGCCGGCCCCTGCTGCGATGGCCGTGGCAATGGCGGCAATGGTGTCGTCGCTGGCCGTCAGGCTCATGGGCGCGGCCGGGCCAATGCCCTGCCCCAGTGGACGATGAGCAGGATCACGATCACCAGCACCGCCGTGGTGAGGCTGGCGGTGAGGCCGCGCGCGTCGCTCACCAGGCAGACCCGCACGATGCCGTAGGGGATCAACACCAGAATCTGCAGTCCCAGGGCCACCAGGGCCAGCACCATGCCCCAACGGCGGCGCAGCAGCAGCGCCAGGCTGGCGATCAGCCCCACCACAGCAGTGGGGATCCATGCCGCCAGCGCCAGCACCAGGTTGGCGGTCTGCAGAGGATCGGGTTGGCGTAGGGCCAGTGACGCCAGGATCAACCAGACCACGTTGGCCACCAGACCGGCTGCAGCCAGACCGCGGTCGCGCGAATCAACCGGGCTTCTTGTCATGGGGTGAGGATGGTTGGCTCCAGTGTGCTGGGTTCTCAGGCGCTGAACAGGTCTTGCTCTGCGGCATGGAGCTCACGATCGCGGGCCAACAGGAGCCGATGCCAGCAGAGCCGGGTTAGGCGCTGCCGCAGCGGGCCAGATTCAGGACATCCGCCATCGAGCGGATCTGCTCCATCGTGGCCTGCAGCTGGCTGATGCTGCTGAGTTCAATCTTGAGATCGATGCGGGCCGGCTTGCCAAAGGCGGTCTTCACGCGGGCATCGGAGACGTTGATGCTGCTGTCGGAGAGCCGTGTGAGCACATCTTTGAGGATGCCGACGCGATCGAGAACTTCGATGCGCAGCTGCACCGGATAGCGGCGTCGGTGTTCGCTCACCACCGGGTTCCAGCGCACCGGCAGGCGTCGCTCCACCGGTGTCTGATGCAGGTTGGTGCAGTCCTGGCGGTGGATGGTGATGCCGTGGTTCCCAAGGGCAACGGTGCCGAGGATCGGCTCACCTGGAAGGGGCGCGCAGCAGCCCCCCAGGCGGTATTCGAGTCCTTCCACGCCAAGGATGGGGCTGCCGCTGGGGTCCTCCTGGCTGCCGCTGGCCTGCTGATTGAGATTGCGGGCCAGCTCCTCATTGCTGAGCTCAGGGGTCTTGGCCTCCTCCTGGAGTCGCAGCTCCTCCCGCAGCCGGTTGGTGACCTGATGCAGGGTCACCCCGCCAAAGCCAAGGGAGGCCAGTAGATCCTCAACGCTTTGGAGATTGCAGCGGCTGGCCACACGCTCCATCGGCTCACTGTTGAGGAGGGCATCAAAGCCGTCACGGCCCAGTTCGCGCTCCAGCAGCTCCCGGCCGCGGAGGAGATTCTCCTCACGGTGGCTGCGCTTGTACCACTGGCGGATCCGCTCGCGGGCGGTGGGTGTGGCGACGAAGTTGAGCCAGTCCAGGCTCGGGTGCGCCGTCTTGGCGGTGATCACCTGCACGAAGTCGCCGTTCTGCAGCGGTGTGGCCAGGGGACTGAGGCGATCGTTGATGCGCACCCCCTGGCAGTGGTTGCCCACCTCGCTGTGGATCCGGTAGGCGAAGTCCACGGCGGTGGAGCCCTTGCGCAGGCCGATCACATCACCTTTGGGCGTGAAGACGAACACCTCATCGTCAAAGAGGTCCTCCTTGATCGACTTCAAGTAGTCGTTGTGGTCCTGGCCCCCCTCCTCTTTCTGCCAGTCCACCAGCTGCCTGAGCCAGTTGAAGCGGGCCATTTCATCGCCGTCGGCCGGCGAGCCGCCCTCCTTGTATTTCCAGTGGGCGGCGATGCCGTACTCCGCCACTTCGTGCATCTCAGCGGTGCGGATCTGCACCTCCACCGGCCGGTGCCGGCCGATCACCGCCGTGTGCAGGGACTGATACCCGTTGGGTTTGGGCAGGCCGATGTAGTCCTTGAACCGACCGGGGATGGGGCGGAAGGTGTCGTGTACCACCGCCAGGGCGCGGTAGCAGGACTCCACGGATGGGGTGACGATCCGCAGGGCCGCCACGTCATAGATCTCGTGGAAGGCCTTCTGCTGGCGCTCCATCTTGCTCCAGATGCCGTAGAGGTGTTTCGGCCGGCCCTCCACCTCGCAGTCCCGCACGCCAGAGGCTTCCAGCCGGTCGCGCAGCAGCTGCACCGTCACCCCCAGCCGTTCCTCCCGGTCGCTGCGCTTGCTGGCCACCTCCTGCTGCATGCTGCGGAAGGCTTCAGGTTCCAGCACCTTGAAGGCCAGATCCTCCAGCTCCCACTTGAAGCGGCCGATGCCCAGCCGATTGGCCAGCGGGGCGTAGATGTCGCGGGTTTCGGTGGCGATGCGCTGCTGCTTCTCCGGCCGCAGCGCCCCGAGGGTGCGCATGTTGTGCAAGCGGTCCGCCAGCTTCACCAGCACGACGCGGATGTCGCTGGCCATGGCCAGGAACATCTTGCGCAGGTTTTCCGCCTGGGCTTCGGTGCGATTGGTGAAGTGAATGCCGCCCAATTTGGTGACCCCTTCCACTAGATGACGCACCTCCTTGCCGAAGTGGGCTTCGATCTCCTCGAGGCTGACGTCGGTGTCTTCCACCACGTCGTGCAGGAACCCGGCGGCGATCACCGCGGCGCTGGCGCCGATGTCCCGCAGCAGATCCGCCACCGCCACCGGGTGAATGATGTAAGGCTCACCGGTGGCCCGCACCTGGCGCCGGTGCAGCTGGAAGGCGAAATCAAAGGCGGAGGCCAGCAGCGCCTCCGGATCGGTGGGACAGGTCTCCCCACGGCCGGGGGGAACGTGCTCGATGCAATGGCGGAGCCATTCCGGCAGGGGGATGCCGTACTCGTCGGGACTGAAGATTTCGAGCCGCAGCTGGGGGGCTTCAGGCGCCGTAACACCTTGCAGCGGCGGGGCTGCGGTGGTTACGAGCCGGTCGGCAGCATCCAGCATGGCCTGGGCTGAGTGTGTTCATCGTATGTAGGCACGAGCACAATCACCACGGAGGTCAGCAGCTGCCGATGGACGAACCCCCCGTGCTTTCGCTGCGCCAGCTGGTGGTGGCCTACCCCGGCACCCGTGACTGCACCCTCTGCGGCCTGGATCTGACGCTGCAGCGGGGAGAGCGGCTGGCCCTGGTGGGCCCCTCGGGCTGTGGCAAGAGCACGGTGGCCCGGGCGGTGTTGGGACTGCTGCCGCCAGGCAGCCGCAGCAGTGGCGGTTTGGAGCTGCAGGGCCAGGACCCCCGCAGGTTGCGCCGGGCAGAGCTCAATCGCCTGCGGGGTGAGGCAGTGGGACTGGTGTTCCAGGACCCGATGACGCGACTCAACCCGCTGTTGAGCATCGGCGAACACCTGGATGACACCTTGGCGGCCCATGGCGCCAGCGCTGCCGCTGGTGCACGGCGTCGCCGGGCGGAGCAGCTGCTGCAGCGGGTGGGGATCGCGCCTGAGCGTTACGGCAGTTTCCCCCATGAGTTCAGTGGCGGCATGCGTCAGCGGGTGGCGATTGCCCTGGCCATGGCCTGGCAGCCGCCGCTGGTGATCGCCGATGAACCCACCACCAGCCTTGATGTGGCCGTGGCGGCCCAGGTGATGGCTGAACTGACGGCCCTGTGTGAAGAAGCCGGCAGCGCCCTGCTGCTGATCACCCATGACCTGGCCCTGGCCGGCCGTTGGTGCCAGCAGATGGCCGTGATGGAGCAGGGCCGACTGCTGGAGCTCGGCCCTGCCGATGCGGTGCTGCTGCAGCCCCGGGAGCCCCTGACCCAGCGCCTGGTGGCAGCGGCCCGTCAGCGGGAGGGGGGGCGCACACCGGCGGTACCGGCGGCGCCGGTGGTGCTGGAGCTGCAGCAGTTGCGCTGCTGGCACCGCTTGCCCTCCGCGCTCTGGCGCCAGCGCTGGTTGCGATCGGTGGATGGCATCAGCCTGCGGTTGCATGCCGGCGAGACCCTCGGGGTGGTGGGTCCCTCGGGGTGCGGCAAGAGCACCCTCTGCCGCGCCCTGATGGGTCTCAATGCCGTCCGCGGCGGTGAGGTGTTGCTGCAGGGCCAGGATCTGCGGCGCCTGGGCGGCCGCGAGCTGCGTCAGGCCAGGCAGCGTCTGCAGATGGTGTTCCAGGACCCCTTGGCCTGCCTCAACCCGGCCATGACCGTGCTGCAGGCCATCGCTGATCCGTTGTTGATTCATGGCCTGGCCGATTCACCCAAGGCCAGGCAGCTGGCGACTGCCCAGATGCAGGCGGTTGGTTTGGATCCGGAGCTGGGATCGCGGCTGCCGCGTCAGCTCTCAGGAGGCCAGCAGCAACGGGTGGCCATCGCCCGCGCCCTGGTGCTGAGGCCTGCGGTGCTGCTGTGTGATGAATCGGTGAGCATGCTCGATGCTGAAGTGCAGGCTGAGGTGTTGCGCCTGCTGCGCCAGCTGCAGCAGCAGCTGGGCCTTGGCATCTTGTTTGTCACTCACGATCTGGGTGTGGCCAGCGGCTTCTGCCACCGCGTCATCGTTCTCGATCAGGGGCAGATCGTCGAGGAGGGCCCAGGCGATGGGCTGATTGAACAGCCGCAGGCCCCCATCACCCGCCAGCTGGTGGCGGCCTGCCCGCGGTTGCCCCACGAGCGCTGAGCTCGCGTGAGCCGTTGCCGCCGTGATGGCAGCAGGCCGGTGCCATGGCATGGCCTCATGGTGGCTTCAGCCGGTCCTCAGCCAACCCTCAGGAGAATGCCTTCAGCTGAACGGTGACGATGCGGGGTGAGCATTTTTACGGTCATAAGGAACATCAATGACCGGAATCTGTTTGTATGAATGCGCTGAATCCTGCCGGGCTTGATGTCAATATTGCCGGCAACATCTGGTGGGGTGGCTTTACAGCAGAGGTCACCATCACCAACACCACAGGCCGCGATCTTGATGCTTGGAGTTACACCTTTGACAGCCCCCATCAGCTGAATTCCGCCCCCTGGGGCGCCCAGCTGGAGGCGGAATTGTTGGAGAATGGTCTCACCCGCTACACCCTCTCGGGCAACAGTTGGGGAGCGGCCATTCCCGCGGGTGGATCGATCACCGTCGGCTTCAACGGCCAGCAGGGGGTGGCGCTTGGTCAAAGCGGTTCACTCAGCGCTGATCTGCTCCTGGCCGACCCCCAGGCTCCGCTGGTTGTGGAGCCATCCCCTGCCCCGGAGGTTGTTGCGTTGCCTGCGGCGGCATCCCCTGAGGCCTCGACGATGGATCAGGCTCACTCCAGCGCTGACCACGGCCTGGGGCATGACCACGGCATGGATGGCTCCTCAGCGGCAGCCACGTACACCGACATCACCACCTGGGGCACCTTTCACGGTTCCAACAACAACTCAGAGCACAACGAGCTGGTGGGCGGACGGACGGCGATCACCACCGAAGCACTGGTGGCTTACAACGGCCTGCGGGCCTTTGCCGGACTGGAGGCGGTCGGCCTTGAGGCTGTGGGGGAGTGGGCCTTCTCCCAGGGGCTGACGAACAACAGCCAGGCCTGGGGCAATGACATCCAGGGCGTGGGCCTCTGGTACGCCATGCAGGGGGCCAAGGTGGGCTGGATCGCTGATGGGGCCTACGACCCGCAGATCCTGGCGGACATCCAGCGCACCGCACGCCTGGGCGATCCGGCGGATGTGATGGCGATGGTGGAGCAGTACGGCCACGAGGGATTCGCCGAGCACCTGCGCCAGTTCTCGCTCGAGGAGGCATTCATCAACACCTTGAAGATGGAGCCCCATTACGGCGGCTGGATGCATGGCCGCACCCATGGCTTTCTTGAGATCGAGGGGGTGGCCATTGCCCATGACATCAATCACCTGACGGTGCTGGGCTGGGACCAGAGCCAGCCATTCATGAACGACACCTTCGACTGGCCGCAGTGGCCGGCGCTGGATGTGAGTGATGCAACGGTGATCAACTACTACCAGGGCATCGTCAGCCTGGGGGACCCTCTGGGAGCCAATCTCGAGAGCCTGCCCGCTGCTCTGGCAGCGCCGGCGCCAGCCGCGGCGCTGGAGGAGGTGCAGGCCGTTCCCGAGACCTCGGCGTCTGAGGTTGTGGTGCCCGAGGCGCAGCCGATTGCGCCAGCGGCGCCGGCTGCTGAATCGACGCCTGATCCGATCACCGGCGCCGGCGGCGCTGTTGATGTGGCGGTCAGCGGTGATCTCTGGTGGGGCGGCTTCACCGCGGAGATCACGCTCACCAATGACAGCCAGCAGCGCATCGATGAATGGGCCGTGAGCTTCACTAGTGCCCATCGCTTCTACGGCGAAGCCTGGGGCGTTGATGTCGTCACCGAAGCGCTTGGTGAGGGCCTCTACCGCTACGAACTCAGTGGGGCCGACTGGGGTCGTTCGATCGGCGTGGGTCAGTCGATGACCGTGGGCTTCAACGCCCTTTCCGGTGAGGACCTGGCCCGCGAGGGCGAGCTCTCGGCCGATCTGCTGCTGGCCGAGGGCAGCAGCATCACGCCGCTCTAACGGCTGCGCCGCCGCAACAGCTCCAGCAGTTTCTGCATCACCTCGGGCAGCGGCGCTTCAAACACCAGCCGCTGCCGATCGATCGGATGGTCCAGGCCCAGCTGCACCGCATGCAGGGCCTGACCTGGCAGCTCAAGCGGCAGCTTGCGGCAGCGGCTGTAGGTGGGATCGCCCACCACCGGATGCCCCCTGTGGGCGCAGTGCACCCGGATCTGGTGGGTGCGACCGGTGTCCAGCTTGAAGCGCAGCAGTGAGTAGTCCCCCAGCCGCTCTTGCAAGGACCAGTGGGTGCAGGCGTGGCGGCCGCTGTCATCACTCACCACCGCATACTTTTTGCGATCGATCGGGTGGCGACCGATGGCCCCCACGATCGTGCCGCTCTCCCCAGCGGGCACGCCGTGCACCACCGCCAGGTATTCCCGCGATGCCACCCTTCGTTGAATCTGCACCTGCAGATTCACCAGGGCCTGCTGGCTTTTGGCGATGACGATGCAGCCGGTGGTGTCCTTGTCGAGGCGGTGCACGATCCCGGGCCGCAGCTTGCCGCTGATCCCTGGCAGGTCCGGGCAGTGGTGCAGCAAGCCATTGACCAACGTGCCGTCCTTGTTCCCCGGCGCCGGGTGCACCGTCAGTCCGGCGGGTTTGTTGATCACAATCAGGTGCTCATCCTCAAACAGCACATCGAGCTCCATGGGCTCGGGCTTGAGGTACGGCAGCGGTTCCGGAGGAGGCATCCAGAGCTGGATCTCATCGTTCTGGCGCAGCGGTGTCTTGGCCCGTCCGGTGATGCCGTTGACCCGCACGTAACCGGCATCGATGAACTTCTGGATGCGGGCCCGGCTTTGCTCCGGCCGTTGGCTCACGAGCCAGCGGTCCAGGCGCATCGGCAGCGGTTTGGGGTACTGCAATGTCAGCAGCTCCCCCTCCCCCTCCCCGAAGCCGGCGCAGGGCTCGGCGTTGCTCATGGCAGCTCCAGTGCGATCGGCCCCAGCACCTGGCGGCGGAAATCATCCAGCAGCCGTTGGGCCATGCGTTCGGTCTGGCCTGAGGTGTGGCGCTCCGCCGCGGCACTGAGCCAGGCGCTGGGATCCGCTTGCTCCTGCTCCGGGGCAATGCCGTAGCGCTGCAGCAGCAGGCCGGCGCTGATGCCGGCTCCTGCCTGCGGGGCCATGGTCTCCAACATGGTGATGAACGCCAGCGCCACGCTCTCGCCGTCATAGGCGGCCTGGCCGATGTCATCGCAGAGGGCCAGCCGCAGTGCTGCCTGTTGATCATCCAGGCGCGGCGGCAGCACCCCTGGCGCATCGAGCAGATCCAGGCTCTGGCCCAGGCGCACCCAGCGCAGGGTGCGGGTCACGCCGGCGCGGCGGGCGCTGTCCACCACCTTCTGCCGCACCAGACGGTTGATCAGGGCAGATTTGCCCACATTGGGGAAGCCCAGGGTGAGCGCCCGCACCGGCCGGGGCCGCATCCCCCGCGAGCGGCGCCGCTCATTGAGTTGTTCACCCGCGCGGATGGCGGCCTGCTGCACCTGTTTGACGCCGGTGCCCGCCTTGGCATCGCACCACCAGGGGGTTTGACCTCTCTGGCGGAACCATTGGTCCCAGGCCTGTTGGGCCTGCTTGGTCACCATGTCGCGCCGGTTGATCACCAGCAGGTGCTGCTTGCCGTTGATCCAGCGCTGCAGGCGGGGATGGCCTGTGGCCAAAGGGATCCGGGCGTCCCGCACCTCGATCACCAGATCCACCTTGTTCAGGTGCTGGTTGAGCTGCTGCTCCGCCTTGGCGATGTGGCCGGGGTACCACTGGATGGCTGGGGTGCTCACGGCACCACCAGCACAGGGCACGGGGCCAGCTGGATCACCCGGGCTGCGGTGCTGCTCTGGGCCTCATCGAGGTTCACCCCGCGGGTGCCCATGACGATCAGATCAGCTTCTATCTCATCGGCCACATCGCCGATCACGAATGCCGGCTTGCCGGCCCGTTCGATCACCTCACAGCTCACTCCGGCCTGCGTGAAGGTGTCCTGGGCCTTCTGCAACAGCTGGGCCACATGGTCGGCATCAGCCATGGCGCTGGATTCAGGGTCCACCACCGAGAGCAGCAGCAGCCTGCTCTGGTGCTCCTGCACCAGCTTCAGGACGGTGGCAATGGTGTCCAGGGCGGCGCGGCTCTGGTCGAGGGGAAACAGAACGGTGCTGAACAAAGCTGCAGCCACGGGCATTCCCCTTTCCTAGCTCCTCAAGGCGACTGAACAAGGGTTGACGGGTTAACCTCTCCGCGCTCCATCCCCACCAGCTCCATGGCGAAGCGCTCCCTGTCCGCCCTCTCCGCCGACACGCTGCGCGGTAAGCGCGTTCTGGTGCGGGTGGATTTCAATGTTCCCCTCAACGATGCCGGCGCCATCACCGATGACACCCGCATCCGCGCGGCGCTGCCCACCATCAATGATCTGACCGGCAAGGGCGCCAAGGTGATCCTTTCGGCCCACTTCGGTCGCCCCAAAGGTGAAGTGAAAGAGGACATGCGCCTCACGCCTGTGGCGGCCCGCCTGAGCGAGCTGCTGGGCAAGCCCGTCGCCAAGACCGACAGCTGCATCGGCGCCGATGCTGAGGCCAAGGTGGGCGCGATGGCCGACGGTGATGTCGTGCTGCTTGAGAACGTCCGCTTCTTCTCCGAGGAGGAGAAGAACGACGCCGGTTTCGCCGAAAAGCTCGCTGCCCTGGCTGAGGTCTACGTCAACGACGCCTTCGGCGCCGCCCACCGCGCCCACGCCTCCACCGAGGGTGTGACCAAGTTCCTCAAGCCCGCCGTCGCCGGCTTCCTGATGGAGAAGGAGCTTCAGTACCTGCAGGGTGCCGTGGATGAGCCCAAGCGTCCTCTCGCTGCCATCGTCGGTGGCTCCAAGGTGAGCTCCAAGATCGGCGTGCTCGAGGCCCTGATCGACAAGTGCGACAAGGTGCTGATCGGCGGCGGCATGATCTTCACCTTCTACAAAGCTCGCGGCCTTTCCGTCGGCAAGAGCTTGGTGGAAGAGGACAAGCTGGAGCTTGCCAAGGAGCTCGAGGCCAAGGCCAAAGCCAAGGGCGTGCAGCTGCTGTTGCCCACCGATGTGGTCCTGGCTGACAATTTCGCTCCCGACGCCAACAGCCAGGTGGCTTCTGTTGATGCCATCCCCGACGGCTGGATGGGCCTTGATATCGGTCCTGACTCCATCAAGGTGTTCCAGGAGGCTCTGGCCGACTGTCAGACCGTGATCTGGAACGGTCCCATGGGCGTGTTCGAGTTCGACAAGTTCGCTGCCGGCACCAACGGCATCGCCACCACCCTGGCTGAGCTCAGCGCCAAGGGCTGCTGCACGATCATTGGTGGTGGTGATTCCGTCGCCGCCGTTGAGAAGGCAGGCCTGGCCGAGAAGATGTCCCACATCTCCACTGGCGGTGGTGCCAGCCTCGAGTTGCTCGAGGGCAAGGTGCTGCCCGGTGTGGCTGCCCTCGATGACGCAGCCTGAGGCCGCAGCGGGTGGTCACTGATCGCGAACGGGATCTCTCCCAGCAGTTCTGGGACCGGCGCCTGGGCCGCCGCCCATCCGGCGGCCGGGGTCGCGGCCGCGGCAAGCTGCCCTGGTGGGTGATCACCCTGCTGGTCGTGCTGCTGCTGTGGCTGTTGTTCGGCCGCTGAAGCTGCTCCTCTGGCTGTAGCGCCGGTGCAGCTGGCGGGCGCGGGCCCGCAGCTTGCTGCGCAGGGTGCGGCGTGCCTGACGCTCCCGCTGCTCACAGCGGCGCAGCCCCTCCAGGTCGCTGACGCCTTCCAGGCAGGTTTCAGCGTCCTGCAGGATGGCCATCCGGCCCCGGTGGTTGAGCTTTTCAATGTGGCGGCGCAGCTTGAAGCGTTGCTGCGGCTGCAAGGCCGCCACCTGATCAGGCCCGTGGGCAGCTGCCGGCGGGCCGCTGATGATTCCAACCACCAGCAGGAAAGGGATCCATCGCACGGGCGATAGGCAAGGCCTTGGCAGTGTCAGCGACTGCTGTGACCAGCCTGTGTCACGGGCGGCAACAGCTCTGACGAGGTGCAACCCTCCCCATCGCTGAGTTCCAGCACGCCGCGCACCCAGCAGCGCAGGTGCTGGGGCAGACGCCCCTGCTCATAGCGCTGCAACGCTTCCATCAGCACGGGACTGTTCACCCAGGTCGGCGCCACAGGACGGCTGTTGCACGATGGCCGGAGTGTCGCCAAGCCGCCGAATGGGGGCAAGCCATGTCCGAGAAGTTCCCGGTTTCCTTCATCGGCCTTGGCGCCCTCGGCGCCCCGATGGCGGCCAATGTTCTGGCTGCTGGATTTCCCCTGACGGTGCACAACCGCAGCGCTGAGCGCGCCGCGGCGCTGCAGCAGCTCGGTGCAGCGGTGGCCCTCAACCCGGCAGAGGCAGCGGCAGCAGCCCGTGTCCATGCGCTCTGCCTCAGTGACACAGCAGCGGTGCGATCGGTGCTGCTCGGCGCCGGCGGCTTGCTGGCCGGCGCTGCTGCGGGTGATCTGATCGTTGATTTCTCCACCATTGATGCTGCTGCCACCGAGGAGTTGGCGGCTCTGGCGGCTGAGCAGGGGCTGCATTGGCTGGATGCTCCGGTGACCGGTGGCACCGAAGGCGCCCGCCGGGGCACCCTGTCGGTGCTGGTGGGGGGAGACGCGGCTCAGCTGGCGCTGGCACAGCCGCTGTTGCAGGCCGTGGGGGGCACGATCACCCATCTCGGTCCAGTGGGTTCAGGGCAGCGGGCCAAGGCGGTCAACCAGGTGCTCGTGGCAGGCAGTTATGCCGCCGTGGCAGAAGCCCTCACCCTGGGTCAGAAGCTGGGCCTGCCGATGCCCGAGCTGCTGGCGGCTTTGCAGGATGGGGCTGCAGGCTCCTGGGCCCTGCGCCACCGGGCCCCGGCGATGCTGCGCCAGGACTTCCCGCTTGGCTTCAAGCTGCAGTTGCACCGCAAGGATCTTGCGATCGCCCAGGCGGAGGCCCAAGCCTGTGGCCTCACCCTGCCGGTGACCGATCAGGTGGCCTCCATGGAGGAGGACCTGATCGATGCAGGCCATGGCGATGAGGATGTATCGGTGCTGATGCAGTGGTTCAAAGACGATTGACCACACGCACCATGCGGCTGATGCTCACCGTGCCCTGCGGGTGCAGCAGCAGCACGGCCCAGGACTGGCTGCCGGGCCTGTATGGGGCCTGGATCGTCTTGAAGATCCCGCCGGCGTTGAGCGCGCCGAGTTTGAGATCGGGGCCTTCACCGCTGCTGAGCTGCTCAGGGGTCAGTTCCGTCAGGCCTCCAGCCAGGACGGCGTCGGTGAGGGGCTCATCCATGAGCACATCGAAGTCGTAGCGCTGCCCGGTCAGCACGGTGTCGGGAACCATCAGGCTGACCGGCAGGTCCCGCTCGCCGCTGTGCACCACTGATTCCTCGCTGAGCACCTCCTGCTCGCCGAGGGTTGTCCCATCGGAGTTCACCGCCAGCGTCTGGCTGGCATTGAGGCGAAAGCTGCGTCCGTCACGACTGCTGCTGCCCTCCACCTTGACTTCAAGCGTGCTGCGACCATCGGCCTGATCGGGCCCCAGGCTCAGGCTCCAGCGACTGTCGGGAAAGCGCTCGCGCAATTGGACGTAGCGGCTTTCCAGATCGCTGCGGACCAGGCCATCACCCCCT
This sequence comes from uncultured Synechococcus sp., assembly GCA_913049535.1. GTDB lineage: Bacteria > Cyanobacteriota > Cyanobacteriia > PCC-6307 > Cyanobiaceae > RCC307. Next base: position 20,905 of record CAJWYF010000009.1, on the reverse strand, counting down.
TGCACCAAGGTGGCCACCGCCGATTCATCGCCGCTGTTGAGGGCCTCCTCGAGCTGTTGCACAAAACCCGTTGTCAGCCGAGCCGAGGCGGGGGATGCGTTGAGCAGAGCCAGGCCGCCCAGCAGGGCGACCAGGGCGGACAGGCGACCCGGCCAGGGCGTTGCAGTCACAGCAAATCGATGAATGACCCTTAAGTTAGGCGCGCTTCCCTCCCCGTCCATGCCCCGGCTCTTGATTGCTGCCAGCGGCACAGGCGGCCATCTGTTCCCTGCTCTGGCGGTGGCCGATCAGATGCCACCGGACTGGTCGGTGCGCTGGCTCGGTGTCCCCGACCGGCTTGAGCGTCAATTGGTGCCGTCGCGCTATCCGCTTTACACCGTGCGCGCCGGTGGATTGCAAGGCCGGGGCCTGCGCAAGCTGCAGCAGCTGCTCAAGCTGCTCTGGAGCACGGTGCCGGTGCTGCGGCTGATTCAGCGCGAGGACTGCTGTGCTGTCTTCACCACCGGGGGGTACATCGCAGCCCCGGCGATCCTGGCGGCGCGGCTGGCCCGTAAGCCTGTGGTGCTACATGAATCCAACGCGGTGCCAGGTCAGGTGACGCGGCTGCTGGGGCGCTTCTGCACCCGGGTTGCCCTGGGCTTGCCCCAGGCTGCATCCCATCTGCCTGCTGCCCGGCCCCGGGTCACAGGGACGCCGGTGCGCCGGGAGTTTCTTCAGCCCGCCCCATGCCCTGGCTGGGTGCCCCCCGGTGATGGCCCCCTGGTGCTCGTCATCGGCGGCAGCCAGGGGGCGCTGGGTCTCAATCGCATGGTGCGTGCGGCGGCGCCCCGGTTGCTGGCTCGGGGGTGCCGCATCGTTCACCTCTGCGGTAATCAGGACCCGGATCAGGGGCAGCTGCAGCACCACGCTTATGTGGAGCGCAGCTTCAGTGATGAAATCCCAGGTCTGTTGCAGCACGCCGACCTGGCCATCAGTCGCGCCGGTGCCGGCAGCCTCAGCGAACTGGCCGTCTGCGGCACGCCGGCGGTGCTGGTGCCCTTCCCCCAGGCCGCGGATGATCACCAACGGGCCAATGCCGAGGCGGCAAGGGCTGAGGGTGCAGCCGTGATCGTTGCTCAGCATGCTGCGGATGACACCACCCTCTCAGCGGTGCTCAACACCTTGTTGGAGCCGCGTCTGAACCATGGAGCCCCTGCAGACGACCCCTTGGTGCCTCTGGCCGCAGGCATGGAGCGACTGGCGGTGCGCGATGCCGATCGGGTCCTGGCCCGGTTGATGCAGGAGCTGACCGCCTAGCCGTGGCTGCGGGGGCCGATGCTGCTGGAGACATCGCGCCGGCTCTCCTCCAGCGGCTCCAGGCTGCTGGTGGCCCCCACCCCCGCCAGCTGCGGCAGGGGGGTGTTGCCCTCCAGTGCCATCGCCAGGGCCTCCAGCTCCTCTGGCTGGCGTACACCAATGGACTGGCCGATGCTCTGGCCTGATCCATCAAACAGCTGCAGATGGGGAATGCCATTGACCCCGTAGCGCTGAACCTGGGCTTCCCAGGCCGGATTGTCCACATTCAGCAGCACCAGGTCGATCTCGGGGTGCTGCTCCTGCATGGCCTCGATGGAAGGGGCCATCGTGCGGCAGGACTCGCACCAGTCGGCGTAGAACTCCACCAGGGTGGGGTGTCCGTTCTGCAAGGCCTGATCGAGGGGCAAGGAGCGGCGTGCCATCTGGTCGAGCAGGTCGCCGCCGCTGCTGCCCCGCTGCAGCCAGACAACACCGACCACCAGCAACGAGACCAGCAGCAGCACCAGCTGGGGGCCGCGGCGGCCGGGCAGGCCTTGGCTGTTGGGGGTGGTGGACATCAGCTGCGCCGCGTTGAGGGCGCTGCCATGCTGGCAGTGATCGCACGAGCGGTGACGTGAAACGCCGGCTGACGCTGCAGTTTCCCCGGGATGCCGTGCACCAGCCGATCACCTATCGGTTGGCGGTGGACTACGACGTGGCATCACGGATCATCCGTGCCCAGGTGGCGCCGAACCAGCGCGGCACCATGGTGGTGGAGTTGTCCGGTGATATCGACGAGCTGCAGGCCGCCCAGGACTGGCTCACTAGCCTCGGCCTCGACATCACCTCAGCTGCCGGTGAGATCGCGATTGACCCGCAGCGTTGCATTGATTGCGGCATCTGCTCCAGCGTCTGCCCCAGTGGCGCCCTGCGCTGCACCAGCCCAGACTGGCGCTTGCAGTTCGATCAGCGGCGCTGTGTGGTGTGCGAGCAGTGCATCGCTGTCTGTCCTCTCGATGCCATCAGCCTGAAACTCTGATGCCCAACCTCGCGCGATGGCTGACCCTGCCGGTCCGGGCACCCATGCTCGTGGTGCTGGCCCTGATCAGCTTTTATCTCGGCGCCCACTGGGGGTTTCTGCAGGACGACATCCGCTCGAGTGTGCACAGCAGCTCCTACGTGGATGAGGCCTACTGGCTGCTGTCCCTCAGCCAGGTGGTGATCGTCGTCTCGTTCTGCACCCTGCCGGAGCTGGTGCTGCGGCAGATCTCTCTGTTCATGGCCGCCAGCAAGGTGGTCACCTTGGTGGTGACCCTCCTGGTGGTGGTGGTGGGGGGCATGTATCTGCTCTACATGCCTGGTTTTGGTGATCTGCTGGTGCTCACGGCCGCCCTGCTGCTGGCCCGACTCGATCTGGTGCGACTGCAGATCTGGCCTCCGGCCTGGCTCGGCCTGATCGGTTTCAACATTTTCATCCTGCTGTTCATGCAGTACGGCCACGCCATGCATCTCGAGCTGTTGCGCTGGCCCTGGTTTCAGTTCCTCGCCGGGGGGCCGGCCAGCAGCTTGTAGCTCCAGCGGTTGCCAAGCACTTTTTTGACGTACAGGCGTGTTTCCGGATAGGGGATCGCTTCCACCCAGAGCTCCGGCAGGGTCTGCAGATCGTCACTGACCCATGGGGTGCTGGCACCGGGCCCGGCGTTGTAAGCAGCCAGTGCTCGGTAGAGGTTGCCGTCGCTGAGCTCCAGCATCTGCGCCAGGTAGGCCGCGCCCAGCGCAGCGCTGCGTGCCGGATCCTTCAACGCCTGCTCATCTGGTGCCGGTTCTTCCAGCTCAGCTGCGGTGCTCGGCAGCAGCTGCAGCAGGCCAACCGCCCCTGCCGCGGACTTCACGGTGGGGGTCAGCCTTGATTCCTGCCGCGCCAGACCCTGGAGCAGCTCGGGCTCCAGCCCGTTGGCAGCGGCCGATGCAGCAATCAGCTCGCCGTAGTTGAGGGGATGGCGCCCCTGCTCCAGCAGGTGCTGTTCGGCGAGAGTCTGGGCCGCCCCTTGCCGCTGGGCAGCATCGAGCTGGTCCAGACCGCTCCAGCGGTCCCCCACCGCCAGACGCAGCAAACCTTCCTGCCACAGTTCGCTGGCATCGTCTGGCGCGCGTCCCCCGCGCCAGGTGCGCCAATGTTCCCAGGCTTCGGTGTCGAGCCCCAGCGCGCTGAGCTTGCCGATGGCAGGCGGTAGCAGGCCGCCAACGGGAGGTTCCGCTGGTGGCAAAGGCCGAGGTTGCTGTCCCAGCCGTTCACTGGCCCGCCAGCCGTAATAGCCAAAGGGGTGGCGCTCCAGCAGCTCCTGCCAGAGCGCCCGGGCCTCTGCTGCATCGCCCTGCTCTTGGGCCACCATGCCCCGCCAGAAGCGGTGCCGCGCCGCAATCGGCGCCGGCTCAGGCTGCTGCAGCTGTCGTTCCAGCAACCGGTCTGCCTCGCTCCACTGGCGCTGCAGCAAGGCCTTGCGGATCACCTCCCAGGCCGGCTGGGGCTGTTCCTGGGCGGATGCCTCATCCAGTCCCAGTCGGCGCCGGGTGCGATCGCTCACAGCGGGTTGTTCGCCCAGACACTCCTGCGCCGCTTTGAGGTCGCCCTGCTGGGCCAGGGCTCCGGCCAGGCGGTCGCGCTGTTGCTCACTCAGCGCTTCCTCTGGGCGGAAGCAGGCCTCCAGCAGGGCGGCTTGCGCCCCTGGCCAGCGTTCCCCCCAGCGGGCCAGATGCAGACCGCCTTTCGCACCACCCTCCTGGCGGTGCCAGTCCACAGCGGCTGCCAGGGCAGCGGGATGGGCCGGAAAGCGTTGCAGCAGCAGTTGGTGCTTGGGCCCGCCGCTGCGGCCGAGGTAATAGAGCGCATCCGCGCTGGGTGGGGCCAGCGGGTGATGCCGGAGCAGCGCTTCAAAGCGGGCGTTGGCCTCCTGCTGCAGGCCCAGCTGCCGTGCCGCCAGGGCCTGGGCTTTGAGCAGCACCGGCACCAGGAGTTGTTCGTGATTCGCTGGATTCCAGGCCTGTCCCTGCAGCAGCCAGTGGCGCCGCGCGGCGCTGGCCTGTGGCTGGGCCGCCAGGATCAACCTGGCCAGACGGCGCCGCTGCGGGTCTGGATCAAAGCGTGCACTGCGGCGCAGCAAGGTGGCACCGCTGGTGCGCTCCAGGGGGGGGCGCCGCTGCAGCATCAGTTGCTGCAGTCCCGCAGCGGTAGCGGCAGTGGCCAGCGCGATGGCCGCGATGGCGAGCACGCCTCGGTCCGGTTGAGCCATCAGCGGCCGCCTGTTCCGCACCGGCACTGTATGGAGGCAAGAATGAAGCGCGGTATCGCAAGCCTCTGAGCGCTCCCATGGGCCAGCAGCATCTGGTGGTTCATCTCAAGCAGCAGCTGGAGCGCCGTTTGGCGGGCTGGTCGCCATTGCAGCGGCAGCGACGCCGCACCCTGCTGGCGGTGGGCTGCGGTCTGGGGAGTTGGTTGTTGCGCCCCATCCCACCGTTGAGCTGGTTCCCCGGTTGGCTGGTCGGCGCTCTGCTGCTGTGGGCCGCCGTTGAACTGGCCCTGCTGGCCTGGAGGCCGCGGCGCTGGCGCTGAAGCGAGGACAGCTCGGCATGGGTCTCCTGCGTCCAGTGCTTATTTGCTGCTGCCTTTAACCTCTGGCGGAACGAAGTTTGTCCCCATGGCCGACCTGGCGACCCATCCGGTGGGCCAACCGCTTGGCGATGGCGGCGCCAGCTTTGGCACCGACGGCATCCGCGGGCGGGTGGGCACCGTGATGACACCGGCCCTGGCCCTGCAGCTGGGCTACTGGGCCGGCCAGGTGCTGCCCGGGAAACAACCGGTGCTGTTGGGCATGGATTCGCGCAACAGCGGGCCGATGCTGATGGCCGCCCTCGAAGCCGGTCTCACCGCTGCCGGCCGCGAGGTCTGGTCCCTTGGTCTTTGTCCCACGCCTGCAGTGGCCCGTCTGGTGAGCGAGCAGCAGGCCGCCGGTGGCCTCATGGTCTCCGCCAGTCACAACCCCCCAGAAGACAACGGCATCAAGCTTTTTGGTCCCTCCGGAGCCAAGCTCAGCCGCCAGCAGCAGGACGCCATCGAAGCCGGCCTGCGCGGTGAGGTGCGTCCGGCCCTCACCAGTTGTGGCCCCACCCGCAGGCGTCAGGACCTGTTGAGCTCCTACAGCGATTTGCTGGAGCAAAGCCTGGGGGGGCGTCGCCTCGATGGCCGCCGCGTCGTGCTGGACCTCTGCTGGGGTTCGGCCACCTCCTGCGGCGCTGAGCTCTTCCGCCGCCTCGGCGCTGAGGTGACCGTTCTGCACGGGGAGCCCGATGGCAGCGCCATCAATGTGGCCTGCGGCAGCACCCACCTCGAGCCCCTGCGTCAGGCGGTGTTGTCCAGCGGTGCCGAGATGGGGTTTGCCTTTGACGGCGATGCCGACCGGGTCCTGGCCGTTGATGGCCGCGGTCGCCTCGTCGATGGGGACCACATCCTCTTCCTCTGGGGGGCTGAGCTGGCCGCTGCCGGCCAGCTGCCGCAGCAACGGCTGGTGGCCACGGTGATGAGCAATCTCGGGTTCGAGCGGGCCTGGTGTAACCGTGGAGGACTGCTGGAGCGCACCGCCGTCGGTGATCAGCACGTCCATGCCGCCATGGCCAAGCTCGGCGCTTCCCTCGGCGGTGAGCAGTCGGGCCACATCATCAGCGCCCAGCACGGCATGAGCGGCGATGGTCTGCTCACCGCCCTGCATCTGGCCGCCCTGCTGCAGAGCGGTGAAACCCTGGCGGATCGACTCGACGGCAGCTTCAGCAGCTTCCCGCAGCGCCTGCGCAATGTCCGGGTTCTTGACCGTGATCGCCGCAAGGGCTGGCAGCAGTGCGATGCGCTCGCCAGCGCGGTGGCCGCGGCGGAGGCCGCCATGGGGGATGAGGGCCGCGTCCTGGTGCGTGCTTCGGGAACCGAACCGCTGTTGCGCGTGATGGTGGAAGCCTCCACCCAGGAGCAGGTGGACCACTGGACCGACCACCTGGGCGATCTGGCTGATCAGCTGCTCAACGCCTGAGCCAGCTGCAGCGCACCGCCGCAGGCATCGCCCTGGGCCTGCACCCTGCGGATGCCGGGCAGCCGCTCCTGCAGCACCACCTCCATCGCCTGCTGCAGGGGCGCCAGATGGCTGATGGCCCCGCCGAAGCAGCACAGGGCAGGAGCGTCAAGCGCCAGGGCTGAGGCGACCCCCTCCACCATCAAGGCCAGCTCCTCGCCGGCAATCTCCAGCACCTGGCCGGCATGGGGATCACCGGCTTCGGCCTGGGCGCTCACCAGCGGTGCCAGCCGGGCAAAGCCCGCTGCCCCGAAGCTCGGATCCACCACCCGAGCCTTGAGTTCGTGGGCTTCATGCACCCCCAGTGCTTCCCAGAGCACGGTTTTAAGTGCCGTCTCTTCCAGCCGCCCATCGGCCATGCGCAAGGTCAAAGCCAGCCCGTCGCGTCCGATGTCCATGGCACTGCCGACCCCGTCCACCAGCCAGCCCCAGCCAGCGCAGCGGTGCTGGCGGCCGCTGGCATCACGCCCAACAGCAATCGCACCGGTGCCACTGATCAGCACGATGCCCGGCTCGCGAGCGCCAAAGGCTCCTGCCAGTGCGGTGCGTTCATCACCGGTGACCAGCACGGTTTCGATTCCCAGGCTCTTGCGTGCCAAGTCGGTGCCCTGGCGCTGACTGGGACTGCCCTGCTCGATGCCACTGGCGCCGATGGCCGCAGCGCTCAAGCCAGCGGTGCAGCCAGCACTTCGCCGTGCCGCCGCAAGGCTGCTGGCCAATGCGGCTGTGAAGCGCTCGGGGCCGCCGCTGCTGCCCAGATGGCTGACGCCACTGCCCTCGCCTTCCCCGATCACGCGGCCATCGGCCAGGGCCAGACGGCAGCGGGTGTGGGTCTGACCGGCATCAAAGCCCGCCAGCAGCACTTCTGGGGCAAGGCCATCAACCACCGCTAGCCCGCTCCTGGTCAGTGCGTTTTGTGGCCTCGGCGGCGCCCAGGGTGGCCAGGGCAAACCAGCCGCTGAGCTGCACCTCCGGCCGGAAAAAGATCGTGTCCACCAGGCCATGGCCCGCCAGGCCGATCACCGCTGCCATGGCCCCCACCGCCGGCAGGCTGAGCAGCAGATCGCGCTGCAGCTGGGCCATGCCGAGCCGCAGGCTGGTGATGAACAGCCCCAGGCCGGCAAGCAGGCCGGGGATGCCCGTTTCAACGGCCAGCTCCAACGGCACGGAGTAGGCACTCAAGGCGGTGTAGCCGGGCTGTTGATACAGCGGATAGATCAGGTTGAAGATGCTGTTGCCAGGTCCGATGCCGAGCCAGGGGCGCGCCTGGACCATCTCTAGTGCGGAGAGCCAGACGTTGATGCGGAAGTTGTTGGAGCTGTCCTCGCGGCCGGCCACCATGCTCAGCAGGCGGATGCGCAGGGGCTCCACCTTCACAGCAGCGAGGACGAGTGCCACGAGCACAGCTGCGATCACCAGCGGCGGTACGAATCGGCGCAGCAGCGGGCTGAGGTGCCGGCTCTGGCGCAACAGCAGCAGCAGCCCCAGGCTGCCCAAGCCAAAGAACAGGCCGATCCAGCCGCCGCGGCTGTACGTGAACAGGGCTGCCGCCAGGCCGCAAGCCAGGCTGCTAAGGGCCAGCAGCTTGGGCCACAGGCCCTGCCAGCGCAGCAGGGCCACTACGGCAAGGGGCAGCAGAGGCACCAGATACCCCGCCAGCAGGTTGGGATTGCCCAGGGTGCTGTAGATGCGGCGGGTGCCTTCGGCCACGGAGTTGGGATCAGCCCAGAGGGCCAGGTCCTCGGTGGGGGCATAGAGCTGCCGCAGCCCCACCACACATGTGGCCAGTTGTCCGAGCAGCAGTCCGGCCAGCAAGCGATTCCACCACTGCGGTGCCTGCTCCAGCAGACGCCGCATCAGGGCGTAAACCCCCAGATAGCTCAGCAGCTTCAACAGACCCTTGGCAGCGGCCGCCGGCACCGGTGAGCAGCCAGTGGCCAGCACAGCCAAGGCCAGGTAGGCCAGCAGCCAGCCGTTGAGCGCGCCCAGGTGCCGCCGCGATGGAGCGGTGGCTAGCCCCCACACGAGCCACAGCAGGCCGCAGGCGCTGATCATCAGACCCAGGCCGCCCCTGCTGAGTACGGGCATTAGCAGCAGCAGGGTCGTCAGGATGGCGCCCGCCAGCAGCGGTAGGTGGCGGCGCAACCGGCTCGCTTGACCTGCGGCCAGTCGTCCCTGCCAGCGCAGCAGCCAAGGGGTCGTCGGCGATGGTGTCATCCGGCGTCTGGCTGCTCCGCGAGCGGATTATGCAGGGCCTCGCCGGCTGCGGAGCAGCTGAACAGACGCCTGTAAACCGGCAGTTGCTGCGCGAGCACGTAGCGCTCGCGCTCGGTGCTCACCGCCAGTGGGTTGTCCGCCAACCACTGGCCGTCATCGAGCGGAGTGAAACAGCCTGCCTCGGCGACGGCCTCCAGCATCTGGGCGATCACCTCGGGCACATCGCTCTGCAGAAACAGCCTGCCGTCAGCGGGCATGGCCGTCGCTAGCCAGCGCAAGAGCTCGGGTTGCACCATGCGGCGTTTGTAGTGGCGCTTCTTGAACCAGGGGTCGGGGTACTGGATGGTGACCAGCTCCAGCCGCAGCGGTTTGAGAGCCTCCAGCCAGCGCCTGAGGCTGACGTTGGCATTGCCAAAAAGGAAGCGCACGTTGCTGCGCTCCTCGCGCAGCGCCTGGGCATCCGCAGCCCGCACCAGCGGGTGACGGATCTCCAGGCCGAGATGGTTGCGCTCCGGATGTTCGTTGGCCATGGCCAGCAAGAAGAAGCCTCGGGCACAGCCGATGTCGAGGTGCAGTGGCAGCTCGGGGTTGGCGAAGAGTTCGCCTGGTGCGGGGAGATCCCGCTCCACCTGAAAGAAACTGCTGAGGGGATTGACGTGCTGCCGCACTGGACTCAGGACTTGTTCGGGACAATGAAGGCCAGCGAGGCGGTGTAGCTGTGCACATGGGTGCTGCCATCGACCGGCCCCAGCTCGCCATTGCAGAACAGGCCACTGATGGGCAGCTCGGGGAACTGACGCCGGCACAGTCCGCCATCGACGTTGCTCTCGCCGTAGAGCCCCTCCCCTCGTCCGGCGCAGGCAAAAAGCAGTGCGGCCAGCGGTGCGGCGCAACGTTGCTGCTGCTGGCGCAGGAGCCCCTCCAGTTCCTGGCGGGAGGTGCTGCCATCCCGCAGCTGAAACTGCAGCCGCTGTCCCACCTGGAGCCTGTCCGCCACGGCCATGGCGCCGTGGCGGGGGTCCACCCCCATGAGGTTGCGCACCAGAAACGGGCTGCTGGACTGATCGGGTGCCAGGGAGAAGCGGTTGCGAGCCAGACCGACAAAGAGGGACTGACGCAATAGCTCGCGGTCCTGCTCCGGCAGGGTCTCGATCACTTTCTGCAAGGCGAGGACTGGTGGGGCCAGCTCCTCGCCTTCCCTGAGCTCCAGCACCACATTGCGCTTGGCCTGCTCCACCTCAAAGACCGGGCCGATGGGACGGCAGCCCTGGGCCACTACTGACTGGAGGCTCCAATCACCACTGATCACGCAGCCCACGGCGCCGCTGCAGACCTGATCACCCAACAGCAGCGAACCATGGGCTGCTCCGTGGTTGCCCGCCATGCCTCCCACCTTCTCCATCCATGGAAAGGCGTAGTCCAGACCGCTGATCAGATCGTTGATGCCGCTGCTGGAAGGATCGATCCAGAGCAACATGCCCCCGCCAGCAGCGGGTTGGGCCCCCACCGCATCCACCCAGGGCTGGCTGGGGCCATCAAGATCGGGCAGCTGCTGAGGATCAACGGCAAAGCTCGTGACCTGGGCGCCAGGGAGCCGCAGCAGCGTCACGCTCAGACCAGGGCCCTGTTCCAGTTCCTGGGGTTGCCCCTTGGGGCCGGTGCCGACGACCCCGCTACCGCAGGCGCCGATCCAGTGCTTGGCCTGCAGCCTGCGCTGCAGCAGTGGCAGCAGCCGCGGCAGGTCGCTCGCGAAGCTGGTGCTGCAGAAGACCAAGGCCAGATCGGTCTGACCGCCGCCTCCCAGGGCACTGCTCACCTCCGCCACGGCCTCGTCGAGGGAGGGGCGATTCGAGAGGGCAGTGCGGGCCTGGGCCGATGACCCACCGCTCGAGAACCAGGGGAGCATGGGCACCAACGTGCTGGGTGGACGCTACAGCTGCGCCGCGGATAATGAGCGCCCTTGGATGTACGGCATGCCGCTCACCCTGCTGCGCAGCTTGATCTGGCTGGATTACCGCCTCGCCCTGCTGTTTGCTGTGGGTTTGCCCCTTGTGCTGCTGATTTGGTCGACGGCCCGGCGTGAGCAGGCCCTGGTGCGCTTGCTGACGCTCTACTGGCAGGTGAGCAGCCTGCTTGGCATCACCGTTCTGTTGATGGTTGACGGTGTTCCCCTCGCATTTCTGACGGGGGCTGCGGCCAACCTCTTCATTCTCATCGCCCTCTGGTTCTGGGCGGATCTCAATGAGGAACTGGCGGATCTGCCGCCCTACAGGGCCCTGCCGCTGACGGTGCGTTGCTGGCGCTGGGCCATGACCGGGCTAAGTGTCATCGGCTTGGTGCTTAGTCTCTCCGCCTTGGGATGCGGTTTCAGCGATGCCTCGGCGCCGCTCTGCCAGTTGTGGATGGAAGCACCCCGTCAATTCCATGACCGACTGGCCCTGTTGCTGGGCTTCCTCTTTGGCGGCAGCTGGACGGCCACCATTTCGGCGTTCTTTGGCTATCTGGGCCTGGCCGCCTATGGGGTGGGCCTGATCCAGTTCCTGGTGGTGCGTCTGCCCAAGCAGGGTCGCCTGGCCGGGGGCTTCTGAGGTGCTTGCCGCACTGGAGGCCATCAGCAGCCGTTGTCCCGATCGTGCCCTGCGTCTGCGGGGCACCATGCCAGTGGACTCTGGAGTTGAGGCCTTTGAACTGGTGATCTTCCGGGGCTTCAGCAGCAGCCTCACCCATCCCACAGCGGTGGACCCCGACCATCCCGTCCTGCCCGCCGGCAGCACCATCGCTGCGGCTGAGCTGTTGCAGGGTCCGCTGACGCCTGGCCAGGAGCAGGTGCTCAGCGGCCCGCTGCCGGCGGAGCATTTCCTCACCGCCGCGCACTGGCTGGGGTGAGGCTTACGCGTTGAGAGCCGCGATGCAGCGGCCGCAGATGGTGGGGTGGGCGCTGTTGTCGCCGATGTCCTCGGTGTAGTGCCAGCAGCGCTCACATTTCTCACCGCTGGCCCGGCTGATGCGCAGCGTCACCCCGTCCTCCACGACCTCAGCCAGGACGGCTGCAGCTGGTGTGCCGCCCAGCTGCAGCTGACTCACCAGCAGCCAGTCCGCCAGGTTGTCCACCGCGGCATGGGGGCTTGCCTCCAGCTGGTGCAGCGCGGCGGTGATGGCTCGGGCCAGCTCACCATCGCCCAGCTCCAGCTGCACCGACGCTTCCAGTGACGCCCCCAGAGCGCCTTCCGCGCGGCAGCTCTCAAGCTGCCGGTTGAGCAGAGCCCTCAGCTTCACCACACTTTCAATGGCGGCCACCCCATCGGCGTCCAGGGCGCTCCACTGGGGTTCGGCGGTGGGCCAGCCCCGTTGAAACACCGAGGCTTCGTTGACGTCATACGGCAGGTGCTGCCAGATGTCCTCAGCCATGTGGCACAGCACCGGAGCGATCATGGCGGCGAGCCGTTCGACGACCAGGGCCATCACCGTCTGGCAGCTGCGACGCCGGAAGCTGCTGGCCCCACTGACATAGAGGCGGTCCTTGGCAATGTCGAGGTAGACGTTGGAGAGATCCACCACGCAGAAGTTCTGCAGCGTCTGGAAGAAGCGGTAGAACTCGTAGCGCTCGAAATGACCGGTCACCTCCTCCAGCACCGCTGCGGTGCGGTGCAGCATCCAGCGGTCCAGCAGCGGCAGCTGATCGTGCGCGATGCCATCACGGCCTGGATCGAAGTCATGCAGGTTGCCCAGCAGGTAGCGGGCGGTGTTGCGCACCTTGCGGTAGACATCTGCCAGTTGTTTGACGATGCCAGGGCCAAGGGGCACATCAGCGGAGTAGTCCACTGAGCTCACCCATAGCCTCAGCACATCAGCGCCAAAGGCCGGCTCCTGCTTCTGGTTGTTTCCCCCCTCGACGATCACGGCCGGATCGACGACGTTGCCCAGGGACTTGCTCATCTTGCGACCCTTCTCATCGAGCGCAAAGCCATGGGTGAGCACCCGCTTGTAGGGGGCGTGGCCATGAACGGCGACCGAGGTCAGCAGGCTGCTCTGGAACCAGCCGCGGTGCTGATCGGAACCCTCGAGATAGAGATCGGCCGGATAGTTCAGGGCTGCATCACTGGTGTCGCCATCGAGGCCCTGCAGCACGCCAGCCCAGGAGGAACCGGAGTCAAACCAGACATCCATCGTGTCGGTGCCCTTGCGCCACTGATCGGCCTGGTCGCGGTAGGCCGGAGGTAACAACTCGGCCTCCTCGCGCTCCCACCACACATCGCCGCCATGCTCGGCAATCAGGGCCTGGATGTGTTGCAGGGTGTCGGCGTTGAGCAGCACCTCACCACTGCTGCGGTGATAGAAGACGGGGATGGGCACCCCCCAGGTGCGCTGGCGGCTGATGCACCAGTCGCCGCGCTCGCGCACCATGCCTTCAATGCGGTTGCGGCCGCTGGCAGGCATCCACTCCACCTCGGCAATGGCCGCCAAGGCCTGCTCGCGGAAGCCTTCGACGGAGGCGAACCACTGCTCGGTGGCGCGGAAGATGGTGGGTTTTTTGGTGCGCCAGTCGTAGGGGTAGCGGTGTTCGTAGCGCTGCTCCTTCAGCAGGGCCCCGGCCTGCGACAGGGCCTCGATGATGGTGGGATTGGCGTCCTTGAGCACGTTCAGCCCGGCAAAGGGGCCGGCCTCCTCGGTCAGCCAGCCCCCCTCATCAACGGGGCAGAGCACCGGCAGATCGTGTTGACGGCCGGTGTTGAAGTCATCCACGCCATGGCCCGGCGCGGTGTGCACCAGACCGGTGCCGGCTTCGGTGGTGATGTAATCGCCGCCCACCACAACAGGGCTGGTGCGCTCCATGAGCGGGTGGCGATAACGACTGCCCTGCAGTTCTTCCCCCTTGAGGCTGGCCAGGGATTGGAGCGGCAGTTCCAGCTGCTGGCTTAGGGATTCCACCAGTTCGCTGGCCACCAGCAGACGGCGGCCATCACCGCTGGAGCAGAGGGCGTAGTCGAGACGCCCGTTGACAGCCACCGCAAGATTCGCCGGCAGCGTCCAGGGGGTGGTGGTCCAGATCGCAACGGCCACCGGGCCTTCCCCATGGGATTCCATCAGCGCCTTCAGGGCTGCGGAGGGCTGCTCGAGGGGGAAGGCGACAAACACGCTCGGTGAGGTGTGGCCGTCGGGATACTCCAGTTCGGCTTCCGCCAAGGCTGTGCGGGAGCTGGGGCTCCAGTGGACCGGTTTGAGGCCCCTGTAGATGTGGCCGGCCAGCACCATGCGGCCAAAGACCTCGATCTGGGCGGCCTCATAGCGCTTCTGCAAGGTGAGATACGGCGTGTCCCACTCCCCCCAGATGCCCCAGCGCTGAAAGCCCCGGCGCTGCCCTTCCACCTGCTCAAGGGCATAGGCATGGGCCTTGCGGCGCAGCTCCAGCGGGCTGAGGTTGCGGCGTTCCTCCCCTTTGAGGCTCTGCAGCACCTTGAGTTCGATGGGCAATCCGTGGCAGTCCCAGCCCGGGATGTAGCGGGCGCGGCGCCCATTGAGCAGCTGGTATTTATTGATGATGTCCTTCAACGTCTTGTTGAGGGCATGGCCCACGTGCAGGGCCCCGTTGGCGTAGGGCGGTCCGTCGTGCAGCGTGAACCGAGGACCGGGGTTGTGGCGGCTGAGGGTGTTGTAGAGGTCCAGCTCGCCCCAGAAGCTCTGCAACTCCGGCTCCCGCACGCGGGAGTTGGCCCGCATCGAGAAATCGGTCTTCAGCAGGTTGAGGGTGTCCTTGTAGGAGATGTCGCTGGCTGTCACCGTCGCCCTGTTTCTGCTGGCGATTATCAGCTTCGGCCGTCGTTCAGCAGTGCATCCACCTCATCAAGGGACGTGATCACGCTCACCGCTGGCAGATCAGCATCGCGGCCGGGCTGGGGTTCTGGGTCCAGGATGTCGGCCTCCACCACAGGCAGTGGCTCCGCCGCCGCAGGCTCGAGCGGCTCGATTGGCGCCTCTGCTGGGCTGGACGAGGGTTCAGGTTCCGCCGCGGCGGCTTCGATGATCTGCGGTTCGCTGGTTTCGCTTTCAGCTGACGGGTTGCTGTGATCAGCAGCTGCAACGTTGTCATCCGCTGAGGCAGGAGCCAGCCAAGCGGCTTCGTTCTCCGGTGCTGGGTCTGGTTCGCCGGAGGGCTCAGGCGCTGGGGATGGTTCTGGCTCCTCTTCCGTGGCCGCGGCTTCGGGGCTGGTCGCTGGGGCAGCGACGGCAGCAGTGACCTCAGCCTCGCTGCGAACCCAGCGCTTGGTCACCTCCGGTTTGCGCAGCCGCTGCTTGATCCACCCCAGCAGGTCCAGCAGCGCTGCCAGCAGCTTTTGCAGCGCCTCGCTGAGTTGCACCAGCTGGGTTTGCCAGTACTCCTTTTGCCGCAACTGCTCCCGGGCGCTGGGCTCCAGGGCCTGCCAGCGCTGCTGTCCCACCTCGGTGCTGAGTCGGCCGATCAGGAGCCCGCCGCAGAGCACACCAAGCATCGGTGCGCCCGTCAGGCGTTCTGCACCGGTGACCAGCACCAGGCCCAGCAGCAGCACCACGGCTGCCCAGAGCCCATCGCGGGGACGCGCCAGTTGGCTGGCCAGCAGGGGCAGCAGTATCAGCAGAAGCCCGGCGGCAAGGGCAATCGATCCGGTTAAGACGGCCAGCACAGCAGCGGCATCACTGGGGTTATTCAAGCGCTGCTTACAGTCATGGTCTGCCCACCTGGCGGAATTGGTAGACGCGCTGGTTTTAGGTACCAGTGGCTTCGGTCGTGGGGGTTCAAGTCCCCCGGTGGGCACTTCGGGAATGAATCGAAACTGAGACGAACCAGTCCAATTCTGTGTCCATGGTTAGGACTCACGGGTCTTGGCTGTGGTGTTCCGGGGTCTTGCGGCGGCGGTGGTGGCACTGGGTGCCCTTGCCCCTGCGCTGCCCCTGGCCAGTGGACCGGTGCACCAGAACTTCTACCAATGGGGGCCAGGCATCAGTGCAGCGCCGGTCCCAGCCAGTTGGGAGCATGTGGATCGCCTCGAGGAGGTGCTGATCAGCCATGGCGTGCCGGTGGTCTACCGCGACAGCTGCCCTGAAGGTCTCGAGGGTCTCTACGACCCCAGGCAGAACGAGATCCTGATGTGCCGCAACACCATGCCGCACCGTTCAGAGAACTACTGGAACACCCTGGCCCACGAATCGGTTCACGTGATGCAGGTGTGCCGCAACGCCAGCCCCCTGTCTGTGGGACTTGATGAGATCCAAGAGGCGATGCTGAGCAGCACGCCCCAGCGCGAGAAGCTCTACATCCTCACGGCTTATCCACCGGAGCAACGGCTTTATGAGCTGGAGGCCCGTTGGGTGGCCAACACCTTTGCTCCTGATGCGGTGACGGATCTGCTGGCCGACAGCTGCACCGCGTCTGCCTCCCGTCCCGCCACCCAGGCTCTGCTGCCTTCGCTGCTGGACTCCTCAGGCGTCTGAGCCCCGCTTTTGCCTAGGGTGTGAGCCCTTTCAGGCGGAGGCGCCGAGGCTGTGACAGCAACCCCAGCGCTGAGCTCGGTTCCCCGCCACTTCGTTGAGCCGCCAGCGCCGCTCAACCCCACCGTCGGCTTGTTTCTTGGCGGGTATGTGCTCGCTGGTCTGACCATCTGGGGTTGGTTCATCGGTCAGTGGCCCCTGCCGGTGCTGGTTCTGGTGGGCTTCCTGGCTTTGCATCTGGAAGGCACCGTCATCCATGACGCCTGCCACAACGCAGCCCATCCCAATCGTTTCTGGAATGCCTTCATGGGCCACGGCGCGGCCCTGCTCCTGGGTTTCAGCTATCCGGTCTTCACGCGGGTGCATCTGCAACACCACGCCCACGTCAATGACCCCAAGCACGATCCGGACCACATCGTCTCCACCTTCGGGCCGCTGTGGTTGATCGCACCGCGATTTTTCTATCACGAGTTTTTCTTCTTCCAGCGCAGGCTCTGGCGCCGCTACGAGTTGTTTGAGTGGGCCCTGGCCCGCACGCTGTTCGTCCTGATCATCGTCGCGGCAGCCCAGGGTGGCTTCCTCGATTTCATCTTCAATTGCTGGTTTGCTCCTGCCCTTCTGGTGGGTGTCACCCTCGGCCTGTTTTTTGATTACCTGCCCCACCGCCCCTTCAGTTCTCGCAACCGCTGGCAGAACGCTCGCGTCTACCCGGGTAACACCATGAATTTGTTGATCATGGGGCAGAATTACCACCTGGTGCATCACCTCTGGCCCTCGATTCCCTGGTTCCAGTACCAGGCGGCCTACAGGGCGACCAAGCCACTGCTCGATCGCAAGGGCTCACCCCAGCGGCTGGGCATCTTCGAGACACTGCACGATTGCAGCAATTTCTTCTACGACGTTTTGCTCGGCATCCGCAGCCACAGCCGCAGCCGCTCCAAGTTGCGCTGGCTGGCCCACCTCGCTCCCGGTTTCAACAACCGCCGTCGCTTGATAAGCCTGTTGCATCGCACCAGCGTCGGTCCGCGCTGATTTCAGCTGTTGAGAATGCGCGGCACACGGAAGAAATCACCTTCCCGCTGCGGCGCCTGATCCAGTAATTCCTCCCTCACCGGGGTGGGAGTCACGCTGTCCTCGCGGGTGACATTGATGACTTCCACAGCGCGGGTTGTCAGCGGCAGCCCGTCGGTGTCAATGGCTTCCAGCTGCGCGACGAAATCGAGGATGCGCTCCAGCTGCGGCGTGAAGGTGGCAATGCTCTCATCGGGCAGCTCAAGACGCGCCAGCTGGGCCACCTTGCGCACGTCGTCGGCACTGATGTGGCTCATGGGTTCTGGTGGCTCAGAAACTGCTCCAGATCCTTGCAGAGTGCCGTTGCCGCCAGCTCCAGGAAAGTGGCCCCATGCTCCGCGCGGGCCAGGGAGGGATCAGAGCCCATGCGTCCATCGGGATGGCGGCGGCGGAAATCGTCCGGGCCATGGATGGGTCCGGCGGGAGCCGCATCGGGCAGAGGTCGTTGCAGCGACTCCAGGCTCGGCTCGAGATGCAACGTCAAAGCGATTTCGCTGGGGGTGGCGTGGTGACCCTCACGGTCGCCGTAGAGCTTGCGGGCCTCCTGAAAGACAGGGCCTGCCATAAACCAGTTGGCCAACTTGCATTGCAACTGGCCGGCCACAGGTAGCTGGCGGCGCCTGGCCTCTCCATAGGCCTCGGCGAAGGCGGCCTTGGTGGTGGCGATGTTGCCCCCATGGCCGTTGATCACAAAGATCCGCTCAAAGCCATGGGTTGCCAGTGAAAGCACCACATCACGCATCACCGCCAGCAAAGTGCTCGGCTGCAGGCTCACCGTCCCAGCGAAGCCGAGGTGATGCTCGGCCATGCCAAAGGCCTGGGGCGGTGTGACCAGCACACCGCTGCGTCGACCCACCTCCAGGGCCACGGCATCAGCTGTCAACGCATCGGTGCCGATGGCGCCGGTGGGACCGTGCTGCTCAGTTGAGCCCAACGGCACAATGATCCCTTTGCAGCGCTTGAGGTATGACTCCACATCAGGCCAGCTGCGCAGCTGCAGCCTGATGTCCTCGCTGTTCTCCACAGGGCCGGGACCACTGGTGCTCATCGAATCGGGGGTGCTAGCCAGATGATGGCTCAGTGGGCCGTGCCGTTGCCGGAATACGACTCGGTGTCGTAGAAGCCGCCACTCAGGCCAAACACCACAAGAGAAATGCTGAAGAGAATGGCCAATGGGATCAGCACTTGAGACAAAGTCATGGCGAATACCTTTTTATTTATAAGTTAGCCAGCATTGCCACCAGAGCACTGCTGACCTCCTGGATCACACGCTGCCAGTCGCCCCGTGTTGTTTGCCGGAACAGGCGCATCGAGGGGTACCAGAAGGTGTGATCCCCGCTCAAGCCCCAGCGCCAGTCCGGACTGGTGTTCAGCAGCAACCATGTCTTCTGCCCCAGAGCTGCAGAGAGATGGGCCACAGCGGTATCGCTTGTGATCACCAGCTCACAGGCCTGAATCATTGCTGCTGTTTCAAGGAAGTCCCAGGTTTGACTGACCTCGTCTTGACAGCCGACAAAGCGTGAAGCAAACGAGCATCTCGTGAGCTGTTCGCTGCCAGGCCCTTTTTGGAGTGACAGCAATGGGCCTGGCCATGACTGGGCGATGGCATCAAACAGTTGCAGGGGCAGTGAGCGTCCTTGCAAGGAGTTTTTTTCAGCAACCGGATTTCCCTGCCAATGAATGCCAAGGACCGGACCTGACTCGCGATCGAGCTTTTGCGTCCAGCGCTGTTGCAGGGCCGATGTGGTCTTTAAGTAGGGGGCGGTCACCAGGGGCTGATCAGGTGTAACGCCAAGCACCTCCGGTAGAGACATCAGCGAGATCCACTGCCCTTTGGTGAAAGCATTGCCCTGCTCTGGGGATAAGGGCTGCAGATCCAGGCCAGAGGCTTTCACCAGACCGTGCAGTTTTTCTTGCACGCACAGCCGCGTCTGTAAGCCTCGCTGCTGAAGAATCGATGTGTAGCGCATGAATTGCAGGCTGTCCCCGAGTCCCTGTTCACTGAGCAGCAGCAATGGCTCCTGCGCGGGGATGCTTGCCCCTTGCCAGGGATTACAGCGAGGTCTTGCGTGGGGATGAATGGCATCACGTTGACGTGTTCTCCAGCGATATTCCTGCCATCCAAGGGGGTAGTTGCCGGCACTCAGTAGGGATAGGGCTAAATTTTTATGCGCCTCTGCGTAGTCAGGTCGGATGTCAACGGCTTTGATGTAACTGCTGATGGCTAATTGAACTTGGCCGAGCTGCTGGTAAACGTTGCCGAGGTTGTTGTGTGCTTCCGCGTGTTCAGGGTCAATGAGGAGGGCTTGTTGAAAGGAATCAATTGAAGCTTGGTATTGGCCTAGTGAACGCTGCGCATTGCCCAGATTATTATGGGCATCGGCATTGTCAGGTTGATAGTTGACGGCTTTCCGATATTGAGCTATCGCCTCAGTGATGCGTTCCTGTTGCTTGAGGACGTTGCCAAGATTGTTGAGAGCATCGATATGGCGTGAATTCCTAAGCAGGCATTCCTCGTAGGCATGAATCGCGGGATCTGGCTGCTGACTTTCCTGATAAGAAATGCCTAGATTAAAGTAAGCCTCTGCATCCTCGGGTGCCAATTTGATGGCTTGCTTCAGCAGTGGGATGGCCTCTTGGTGGCGCCCTCTGGTTTGATGGATGACTGCAAGATTGTTGTATGAGTTGGAGAGTGTGGTGTCATCATCCACCAGTCTCTGGAGAATATCGCAAGCCTGATCCAAGTCCCCGACTTGGATCAGCTCAATGCTGCGGTCGTTGAGTTGTTGATGGTCGACTTGGCTTCTCGCTGAGGAAATACGGCTTTTCTTATTTGTTTTTCCAAACCCCCTGTTGCGGGTCATTGGTCGGCACGGGCCTATATGATTCATGTTAAGAAGTGAGTTTGTGGGGCTGCAAAATGCCTTAATGGTTTTAAGATTCTAACTTAGTATTCTGCGTATGATTTCTCTTCAACCAGGTTGGAGTCATAGCGTAAATTGATTTCTTTCTTGATGGCCGCGCGCTTGTCATTCTGCCGGTAGACCGAGCGGGCTAAGGCAATGAATTGTGGTCCAAAGTTGTCCATTCGTTCGTAATTCCGAATATCATCTTCAATGCTCCATAGTGACTGATTGACCCGGCGAAGCGAGTCGACTAGATGTGGCTCAATCGGCTTGTTGAGGTCCTTCAGTGTGGCTTGCAGTGCAATGAGCTCTTTCTCGGTATTCTCGAGTTTGGTGCCGCTGAACTTGGTCGCCTTAATCTCTAGGATTGTGATCTTGTCGACCAGCTCGCCAAGCGAAATAGGCGCCAAGATCGATTGAGAGGACTCTGCGCCCATCAGGTCAATCGTTATGCATATTAGGTAACTAGCGATTTTTTGCTTCTTGTGGCGTATTGCCCTGAATGATTTTAAGTTTTGGTCTTGTGGCGATCTGTTGGCCGAAGAGGCCGTGCTTGATGCTGTCATTCGCGCTTTGGTTGATAAGCTCAAGGGTGAGAGCTCAGTGTTCTTTGAAAGGTGAATAGCTATTCTGGGCTTTTTATTAATCTGGAGCGCTGCGTTGAGCGTCGTCAGACGTTGTTGGCGCATTTGGGTGAATTGGGTTGTGAGCCTGGCTTGTATCAGCGTTTTGAGGGCATTGAGCCTGGTGACAATCATGAGCACCGCTCATTTGGCTTGACGTCAAAAGGCGAGTTGGGTATTTGGAGATCTGTGATTGCTCTCTTGCAGTCAATCGCAAGTCAACCTGGAGCCGAGG
>CAJWYF010000008.1 GCA_913049535.1 uncultured Synechococcus sp. | reverse complement strand
CGGCCATGATCGTGATCGTGGGTGGCATCGTCGGCTCGATCCTGCTGGCGATGTATCTGCCGATGTTCAGCGTCTTCGACAACATCAAGTAAGGGCATCAGCCATTGCTGAACCAGCGATCCAGCCGCTGCTCCAGCAATGCTGAAAATTGAAGCCACCGGTCACTCCATCAACATCCAGGAGCTCGCCGGCCAGATGCAGGCCCGGAATCAGGCGGCTTTCCATGACAGCCAGATTCACCTCGCCCAGGTCCACACCGCCCGCGGTGACGAATTCCTCGCCGAAAGGACCGCGACCACACACCGTCAATGGCGTGCGCAGCAGCAGCTCAGCCAGGCGCTGCTCGCCGCGACGCGGCAGCTCAGCCCAGGTGCGGTTGCCATCCAGGCCGGCCTGCTCAAGCAGGGCCAACCAGAGTCGCCGGCGCAGGGGCAACAAACATTCGGGCCGGCCATTGGCCAACTGGCGGCGAGCAAGCTGCTGACGCGCCGCCGCCAGCTGCAACCGCAGTTGTTCAACATCAAGTCCGCCGCACCAGTTGATGCGCAGCTCGGCTTTGTAGTGGTGGTGTTGCAACGCGCGGGCTGCAAACGCCGTCAAGCGCAGCAATCCAGGCCCGCTGAGGCCCCAGTGGGTGACCAAGACAATGCCGTCGGACTGCCGGAAGCGCTCAGAACCCACCTGCAGCTCAAGATCCACCGGGACCTGACTGAGACCAGCGAGGGCGGTCAACCAGGGGGCCTCCAGCCGCAGCGTGAACAGTGAGGGCACCGGCGGCACCACCTGATGGCCCAAGGCCGCGGCGATGCGTCGGCCGCTGGGATGTCCGCCGGTGGCCAGCAGCAAGCGCCTGCAGCGAATGGACGCACTTGTGCCCCTGGCCTTGAGATGGAACCCATCAGCAGCGGGAATCACCTGCTGCAGCGCGCGCTGGGGGCGCAACACCACGCCTGAACGCTGCGCTGCGGCACGCAACGCAGCGACCACCGAAGCTGAACTGTTGCTGACAGGGAACATCCGCCCGTCGCTCTCTTCGGCCAACTCCACGCCGCGTTCAGCAAACCAGGCCACCGCATCACCGGCGGCAAAGCGACTGAAGGGTCCCCGCAGGGGCCGTTGACCGCGGGGGTAGTGGGATACCAGTTCCGTGGGATCCCAGCAGGCATGGGTGACATTGCAGCGGCCCCCACCGCTGATCCGCACCTTGCTGAGCGGTTCTGCAGTGGCCTCCCAGATTTCCACACCCGCAACACCGGCCTCTGCAGCGGTGATGGCCGCCATGAAACCGGCAGCCCCACCACCGGCCACCACCAGAGGCAACACCGGGGACTCAGGCATCCGGCACAAAAGCCAGGGCCACACCGTTGTTGCAGTAGCGCTTGCCGGTGGGCCTGGGGCCATCACCAAAGACATGCCCCTGGTGACCACCGCAGCGGCGGCAGTGGTACTCGGTGCGGGGAACGATCAGGCGGAAATCCACCTGGGTGTCGATCGCATCAGGCAGCGGCTGCCAGAAGCTGGGCCAACCGGTGCCGCTGTCGTACTTGGCGGCGCTGGAGAACAGGGGCAGCTGACAACCGGCGCAGACAAAGGTGCCCTTGCGCTTTTCGTTATTCAAAGGACTGGAGAAGGGAGGCTCAGTGCCCTCCTGGCGCAAGACGCGAAACGCCTCAGGGGAGAGTCGTTCGCGCCATTGAGCATCACTGAGCTGCCAGTCAGGATCCGCCGCCGTGGCTGCGGCGGCGGATTTGGGCCGAAAGAGCGCAGCGATTGATGCCGCTGCAGCTTGGAGCAGAGAACGGCGTTGCCACTGGGCCATCGCTTGGGGGTGCGCATCTGGTTGCAGCATGGGGGAGTGACCTGCACCAGCGCCAGCCCCAACCTGCCTCCGGCCCACCGATTCAGTGTGGCGCCGATGATGGATTACACCGATCGGCACTTCCGGGTGCTGATGCGGCAGGTGAGCCGCCATGCCCTGCTGTACACCGAAATGGTCGTGGCCCAGGCCCTGCACCACGGCCGCGCTGATGCCCTGCTCGGTTTTGACTTAGATGAGAAACCCATTGCCCTGCAACTGGGGGGTGATGACCCGCAATTGCTGGCAGAAGCAGCGGAGCTGGCGCAGCGCTGGGGATATGACGAAGTGAACCTCAATGTGGGGTGCCCCAGTCCCAAGGTGAAGCAGGGGCGTTTTGGCGCGTGTCTGATGGCCCAGCCCCATCGTGTGGCTGCATGCGTGGCTGCCATGGGGGAGGCGTGCAGACTGCCGATCACGGTCAAGCACCGCATCGGCATCGATGATCAGGACAGCTACAGCGAGCTGCTGCATTTCGTCGATGTCGTGGCTGCAGCCGGCTGCCAGCGCTTTGCTGTTCATGCCCGCAAAGCCTGGCTGGAGGGCCTGGATCCAAAACAAAACCGCACGGTGCCACCACTGCGCTACGAGCTGGTGCACGCCCTCAAACAAGAACGACCCCAACTCACCGTGGAGCTCAATGGCGGCATCGAAACCCTGGAGCACTGCAGAGAACAGCTCAGCAGGGTGGATGGCGTGATGGTTGGGCGGGCGGCCTACGCCCACCCACTGCAGTGGAACCAGGTGGATCAGCAGCTCTTTGGAGACCACAGCCGCAACGCGGTGAAGGCTTCAGAGGTGCTGCGCGGTGTGATCCCCCATGCCGAACGATGGTGCAGCTCCGGTGGACGTCTCTGGCCCATAGCCCGGCATCTGGTTCATCTGGTGGAGGGTGTGAGCGGCGCCCGCTACTGGAGACGACAGCTCAGCAGGGAGGCCAGCGAACGCTCAGCACGCCCCGATGTGCTGGAACGGGCCGCTCGGCAGTTGGAAGAGCGAGGGCTCTAGGGCTCAGCCCTCGGCGCCGCCGTAATCACCCCAGTCCTCAGAGGGGGCGCCACCACCGCTGCCGCCGCCGCGCTTGCGGCGACTGCGCCCTTCATCAAAACTGTCGCGACTGGGTTCGCCACCGCCGTAGCCGCCACCGCCGCCGTAGGCATCACCGCCGCCGCCCTGGTTGCCACCGCCGTAGCTGCGGTCTTCCCAACCACGGGCGCCTGAGCCGCGCTCACCACCGCCGCCGCCATAGCCACCGCGGTCCTGGTAGCCGCCACCGCCGCCACCGCCGCCATAGCCACCGCGATCCTGGTAGCCGCCGCCGCCACCACCGCCGTAACCACCGCCGCCGCCGCCATAGCCACCGCGGCCACCACCGCCGCCGTAACCACCGCCGCCGCCGCCATAGCCACCGCGGCCACCACCGCCGCCGCCGTAACCGCCGCGGCCGCCGCCACCGCCGCCACGGGGTTCAGCCTTGTTGATGCGCAGGGGGCGTCCCATCATCTCGGTGCCCTGAAGCCCCTCGATCGCCCGCTCCTCTGTGGCTTCATCCACCATCTCGACGAAAGCAAAACCACGCTTTCGGCCGGTGTCACGTTCGAGAGGAAGCGAACAGTTCGTGACCTCACCAAAGGAGGCGAACAGTTCGATGATGTCCTCCTGCTCCGCGCGGAAGGGGAGGTTGCCGACAAAAATACTCACTGGCCGTAGGGACCCAATGGACCGTTGATAGGGAAAGTCTCCCCACAGCGTGAGGAACATCCAAAATCTAGACCGGCAGCCCCCTACTGATCGATGTCATGGAGACGACATCAGCAGAGGATGCCATCGCTCCAGCTGTGAACTGACCTGATCAAAGCCCGTACCGCCTTCGCTACAGCGGGCTGCAACCACCTGCCGTGGAGCGATGGCAGCAAAGATGTCCTGATCAAAAGCGGGATGAAGCTCCTGCCAGCGGGGCAGGGGAAGATCGCGCAGCAGAACACCTTCATCCAGACAAGTCTTCACCAAGCGGCCAACCAGCTGGTAGGCCTCGCGAAAGGGAACATCGCGGGCCACCAGGTAATCAGCCACATCGGTGGCATTGGAAAAATCACTGGCCACAGCACTGTTGAGCCGTTCGGGGCGGAAGCTCAGGCCCTCCTCCAGCAGGATCGCCATCGCCTCGAGGCACGCCTCCGTGGTGGCGACCACATCAAAGAGGGCTTCTTTGTCCTCCTGGAAGTCCTTGTTGTAGGCCAAAGGCAGCCCCTTGATCATGGTCAGCAGACCCTGGAGGTGTCCAAAGACCCGACCGGTCTTGCCGCGCACCAACTCAGGCACATCAGGGTTCTTCTTCTGCGGCATCAAGCTGCTGCCTGTGGCGCAACGATCCGTGAGGCGGATGAAAGCGAATTCCTCGCTGGCCCAAAAGATCACCTCCTCCGCCAACCGGCTGAGGTGCGCCATCACCAGGGAAGCGGCGGCGCTGAATTCCACCGTGAAATCGCGGTCACTCACCGCATCCAGGCTGTTGGCATAGATGGCCTCGAAGCCAAGCTCTGCGGCGGTCTGGCGCCGGTCAATCGGCAGCGGCGTACCCGCCAGGGCGGCTGCACCGAGGGGAGAACAATTGACCCGGCGGCGCACGTCCTCAAGACGGTTTCGATCACGCTCAGCCATCTCCACATAGGCGAGCAGATGGTGAGCCAGCGACAGAGGCTGGGCGCGCTGCAGGTGCGTGTAGCCCGGGATCAGGGTGTCGAGATGCTCATGGGCATGGCGGAACAGGGCCCGTTGAAAGCGGCGCAGCAGCTGATCAATGCCATCGATGTGCTCACGCAGCCATAGGCGCAGATCCGTTCCCACCTGATCATTGCGGCTGCGACCGGTGTGGAGCTTCTTGCCCAACGGACCGAGCTGTTCGATCAGGCGGCGCTCAACGGCGAAATGAACATCTTCAGCTTCCAGACCTGGATTGAAGGCACCAGCAGCAGCCTCCTGTCGCACCGCTTCCAGGCCAGCAATCAGCTGCTCGCTTTCGGCCTCACTGATCAACCCGCAGCGGCCGAGCATGCGCGCATGGGCTACAGAACCATCAAGATCCTGCTGCAGCAAAGCGATATCAAAACCAATGGAGGCATTGAAGCGCTCGATGGCGGGATGCAGCCCCTGCTCGAAACGATCACTCCAACCACTGCCGGAGCCCCCGGTGACGCCGTCTGATCCGCTCATGAATGCAGCCTAAATGGACGGCAACACCACTTCGTCGTGGACCTTGAGCACCACCATGGAGGCGTCATCCTCCAGCTGCCGGCCGGCGCCGACAAAGCGATCAAGACGCGCAAACAGTTGATCAAGAATGCCCTGGGCATCGGGAACGTTCTTGCAGATCGCCAGCAGTGCTCGCATCAGGCGTTCTTCATCGAAACGCTCACCACCGACGCCACTGGCTTCGGTGACCCCATCGGTGTAATAGAGCAGCACATCCCCGGGCTCGAGCTGCACCTGCTCGCAGCCGTAATCAGCATCGGGTTGCAGACCGATCAACAGGCCCGGAGCGTCGAGACGCTCGACGGTGTGCCCCTGACGGCGCCAGATCAGGGGCGGGTTGTGGGCGGCGTTGCTGAATCGCAAAACCCGGGTTCGTGGATCAAACTCCGAATAAAAGAGCGTCACGAAGCGATTGGAATGGGCCAGGTCCTCCTGGGCAAGCTCATTGAGGTCATGCAGGATCCGGTCCGGCGGTAGGCCGGTGAGCACCTCAGCGCGCAACATGCCCCGCAACAGGGTCATCAACAGACCAGCCGGGATGCCCTTGCCCATCACATCGCCCATGACCACTGCCCAACGACCCTGTTCACGGCGTTTGCCGCTGAGCTGAGGTCGGGTCGGGATGAAGTCGTAGTAATCACCGCCCACCTGAAACGCCGGGCGGCAACTGGCGGCCAGCTCCACCCCATCGATCACCGGGCAGCGACTGGGCAGCAGCTGAGCCTGAATCTCACCGCCGATGCTGAGCTGCTGGTCCAGCCGCTGGTGGCGGCGCATCTCCTCCAGCAGCAGTTCATTCTCAATCGCCACCGCCGTCTGATCAGCCACAAGCTGCACATGCCGGCGGCGCACTTCGCTCCAGGAGAATTGCGGGTCGCCACTGAAGACATAAAGGCGCCCGCGTTGACGGTTCTTGGCCACCACGGAGGTGCCGAAAAGCTGCACATCACCCAGCTGGCGGCGCACCAACTGATCGAGACGGGTGGCCATCGCCTCATCACCGGCATCACGGTCCAGCTCGCTGTCCTGCAGGCCGGCCAGCAGGCGCAACAGCTTGCCGCAACGTTCCTGGGATGAGCCATGCAGCTGCTCACGCCAGAGACCACCATCACTGCGAAAGGTCAGCAGCACCGCACCCTCTGCCTCCACCAACCGGGCCGTCAGCAGCGGCACCAACTCAAGAAAGCGACTGAGGTTGGTGAAACTTCGCAGGGCAAAACCGAGGGACGCCAGCAGTTCCTGGTTGCGGCGCTGCTCACGGTTGAGGCTGTCGATCAACTGCCGCAGCGATGCTGCCGGGGTAATTGCCGCAGAAGAAGGCGAGCGATGGGTAGGCGGCGTTCCGCCCATGGGGCTGCCGCTGGGGCTTCCAAGCTAGCGACGGCCCCAGGCTCAAGCCCGCGCCAGCAGGGCCTCCACGAATTCAAAGCTGTTGAACGGCCGTAGATCACGCAGGCCTTCGCCGGCGCCGATGAAACGAATCGGCAGCTTGCTCTCCGATGCCACAGCCAGGGCCACACCACCACGAGCCGTGCCATCGAGCTTGGTGAGCACCACACCGGTGAGTCCAGCGGCAGAAGCAAAGGCCATGGCCTGCCGCAGACCGTTCTGGCCTTGGCTGGCATCAAGAACGAGCAGTGACTCCACCACGGCCTCCGGGGCAAGGCGATCGACAACACGGCGCACCTTGGCCAGCTCTTCCATCAAGTTGTGCTTGGTCTGCAGCCGCCCGGCGGTATCCACCAGGAGCAGTTCACTGCCCTTGGAGCGCGCGGCACCGATGGCATCGAACACCACAGCCGCTGGATCAGCGTTGGCTGACGGGTTGGCCACAACGGACACCCCACTGCGCTCAGCCCACACCTGCAGTTGCTGCACGGCCGCGGCCCGGAAGGTGTCGCCCGCCGCCACCAGGCAGCTGTAACCACTGCGCACAGCCAGGTTGGCCAACTTGCCGAGGGTCGTGGTCTTACCGACGCCATTGACCCCCACCATCAGCCAGATGTTGAGCGCGCCTTTTTTGGGTGCCAGCAGAGCGGGCGTGTCGCTGTTGTGCAGCGGGGCATCAAGGAGCTCACGCAGCTGTTGTTTCAACAGGTCGATGGCGGCATTGGCATCCACCACCTGCTCATTCATGCGCCGCCGCAGTCGCTCGAGCACTTGATCGGTGGCTTCCACTCCAACATCGGCCTGCAGCAGCAGGGTCTCGATGTCATCGAGGGATTCCTCAGACAGCGGATCAGAGCCGAGGTTCTCCAGCAGGGTGGTGACAAAGTTCTGACGCGTCTTCTCCATGCCGCGCCGCAAGCGTCCGAGCCAATCGATCTCCTCAAGCGAGACCTGCTCGACGCTGCGGCCCTGGGCAGCCAGCACCTCAGCGGACCAGAGGAACTCCTCATCGAGCTGCCCCAAGGCCGGTTCGGCATCGGCGACATCGGAAGGGGTTGTTGGGGCCTGCTGCTGCTGGGCGAGGTTGGCGTCGATCGACGGCACGACAGGCTCTGCAGGGCTCTGGGATTCCTGCTGCGGTTCAGGAACCACCAGCTCATCCAACCGTTCCTGGCGGCGCGCCGCGGCCTGCTCAAGCCAGGACAACGCCGGGGCAGAGGCAGGTTCGGGCTCCGCATCAAGCTGCCCGGATGGCTCCAGCGACTGGGCCATGGGGGGAGAGGGCTCGACCGTTGGCTCCTCTGCTGGAGCCGTGGCCTCAACCTCCTGCTGTGGTTCGAGGGCCACGGCAGCTGCAGGAGCTGGTTCAGACACGGGTGCAGCAGCTGGTGCTGATGGAGACGCCGGTTCAGCCTCAGCAGCAAGCTTCTCGGCCTGCTGCTGTGCCTTGAGCCGGGCGTAGGCCTGGCGTGCCCAGTCGAGGGCATCATCCGGTGATGCACCTTGAGCGTCGCTGCCGTCCTGACGCTGGAACCAGTCGAAATCAGCCATGAGCTCAGGCGTGGTGCGCGGTGGTGTAGCGCCGCAAAACACCGTTGATCATGCGCCGGCCCGCTTCATCGCTGTAGCGGTGAGCTAGTTCAACGGCTTCATTGCAAGCCACAGCAGCTGGGGTGGCAAAGCGATCCATCTCAACGACCGCCAGCCGCAGGATGTCCTGATCAATCCGGGGCAGGCGCGTGAGACGCCAACCCTCCATGACCCCGTCGATGCGCTGGTCCAGCTCAGGTTGCGCAGCAGCGACCGCACCAGAGCGCTCAAGGGCCCAGGCGCGCAATTCACGCTGATCGGCCAGCAGCAGCAAACGGGGAAATTCCAGGCTGGAAGAAAGACGGTTGAGGACCTGCTCAGCCCGCTCGAGTCCCTGGCGCAGGTGGTCCCGCACCTTGGGGAGTTCGCCTTCTGCCAGTTCACTGTCCAGCAAGGACTGCTGTGCCTGCTGCAGCTCCTCAGCGCTGCGATCCAGTGACTCGCGCAGGTGGCTGTTCAGCGATGCCATGGCTTGGGCCAACAGCTGCTCGGTGCTTTGATCGCCCCGCTCTGCAGGGTCTTGAAACTGGCCGAGGATCAGCAGCGCCAGCTCCCTGGCGATGGTGCGGTTCTGCATGAATCAAGACTTGGGGGGGGCTGCCATCGGGGTGGGACGGAGCTGAGCAAGCAGGCTGGAAAAACTGCGGTTGCTCTGAGCCGGACGCTCATCGGGATTGACGATGCCAGCGGAGATGATCGTTCGAAAGGCGTCCTCAACACTCATGTCGAGATCCTTGACGGATGTTTCAGGGACGATGCTGTACCAGCCGGTGGTGGGATTCGGCGCCGTTGGAATGAAGATGCTCACCATGGGCTGGGGAAAACTCGATTGCATGCCAGCACTGAGCATTCCGGTCACAAACCCGAGGGCATAGATGCCTTCCCGCGGGTACTCGACCAGCACCACGCGGCGAAAACGAGTGCTGTTATCGCGCAGCACCGTTTCAAGGATCTGCTTCAGCGTCTTGTAGACGGATCCCGCCAGCGGAATCCGGGCCAGGGTGCCTTCACCGAAATCCAACAACCAACGCCCGACGATGTTGCGGGCCATCAGACCGATCAGCAGGATTCCCAGCAGGGGGACCAGAAGACCCACGGAGAGGTTGATCAGCTCCTGCAGCAGCGGGTTGAGCGTGTTGAACGGATTGAACTGCTTGGGAACCGAGGTCAGAAAACTCACCACGAATCGGGTGACGATCGTGGCCAGCCAGATGGTCGTGGCCAGCGGAATGACCACCAACAGACCAGCGATCAGGTCATTTTTCAGATCCTGCTGCAGCCGCACATTGACCGGGGGCTCTTGACGTGAGCGGGACTGAACCAAAGCAGCAACGCGTACAAAAACGCCTTTGCAACTTAGCGACGGGCGTCCCCCGCTTAGAGGACTGCTGCTAAGGCAACGGCGAGGAAGGCCAGAGCCAGCACCAGTGCCACCACCGTTCCGCCGAGCTGTCGCTGCCCCATAGTCAGATCACGGGCCCGCTCGGCCTGGGTGAGCTGATCGCGCAACTGATCGAGGCGTTGGTCGATCAGGGCCTGGACCTGCGCCTTTTTGTCCTCCGGCTTGGCATCAGCAGCCACCTGGCCGGCCTGCACCAACTGACCCTCGAGCACCTCCAGCAGCTTGGGCTCCTGGCTCTCTGATTCGGCGCGCTCCAGCTCGCCACGCTTTTGGGTGACGGCCTGGTCAGCATCGGCCTGGATCAGCCGATTGCCAGCGATGGTCACGGGCACCGCGACGAACATGGCCACCGACAGCAGGCCGCCCACCGCCATGACCGTCCAACGCAGGGGCGTACGGCCCTGGGCTGGCAGATCAATCCGAGAGGCCAGCAGCATCAGCAACAGACCAATGAGAGCCATCGGCCCATTGGTGATCAACGTGTCGACCACCAACTGACGGAAAGCCTCCTCGTCCCAGGCATTGGCAACGAGAACAGCCAGCAGCTCGAAGCCCAGCAGGATCACCAGCACCCCGCCGATCCAGCGGAGCAGCCCTGCCAGGCGGGAAGGAGAGGTGTCGGGCACGGGAGAATGCAGAAGCGGCGCAACTGTACGGGTGCCGGCCGGGCTTGCAGCACAACTGAAGGCGCAGGCCATCCGCGAGGGTTTTGCCGTTGCCGGGATTGCCTTGATCCCCGGTGGGGAGCGCATCCGATTGCGCACTGCGGCATTGCAGCGCTGGTTGGAGCAGGAGCACCAGGCCGACATGGCCTGGATGCGAGACCCACGGCGACAGGCCATCTCGACCCTCTTACCGGGGGCGCGCAGCCTGCTGGCTGTGGGATTGAACTACTACGTCAACGCGCATCAGCAGCCCGGCAGCCCTCGCATCGCGCGCTATGGCTGGGGGCGCGATTACCACCGAGTGATCGATCAGCGGCTGCGGCGCCTGGGGCGCTGGCTCGATCAACAGCAACCCGGTTGCCAGTGGCGGGCCTGCGTCGACAGTGCACCGCTGATGGACAAGACCTGGGCGGAAGAAGCAGGACTGGGCTGGATCGGCAAAAACGGCAACCTGATCAGCACAAGCCATGGCTCCTGGCTGCTGCTGGGCCACCTGCTCACCGATCTAGAGCTGGACGCTGATCAACCCGCCCAACCCTTGTGCGGAGGTTGCAGCCGTTGTTTGCCCGCCTGTCCCACCGATGCGCTCAAAGAGCCCTTTGTTGTGGACAGCCGGCGTTGCATCGCCTTTCACACGATCGAAAACCGGGAAGCGGTGTTGCCAGTCCCATCCCATGGCTGGATCGCCGGTTGTGACATCTGTCAGGAGGTGTGCCCCTGGAATCAGCAGCGGGCCCGCTCCAGTGATGACCCCCAGGTGCAGCCGCGGCCATGGGTTCTCAACAGCAGCAGAGCGGAGCTGCTGAGCTGGAGCGACACACAGTGGGGGGAGCAGTTGCGGGCTTCAGCGCTGCGGCGCATCAAACCGTGGATGTGGCGGCGCAATCTGCGGCACCTAGGCTGAGCCCTCGTCTGCCGGGAGTGGCAATGCGTGGATGGCTGCCACCCCTGATCGCTGCTGCTGCGCTCTGGTGTGCCCCTTTGCCAGCACGGGCCCTGGTGCCCTACGTGTTTTTGCCTTCAACGGAAGAGCTGAACGACGCCGGTCTCAACATCGCCGGTGCAGCAGCTGGACTGTTGCGGATCGGCCAGGTGGAGGAGGCCCGTCGACTGGGGCTGCTGGCCGTGCAGCTGCTGCCGAAAGATCCACGGGCCTGGCTGGTGCTCGCCGAGGCGGAACTGCGCAGCACCAACGACAAAAACAAAGCCGAACAGACCCAGCGGGCCGAAGAAGCCCTTGGCCGGGCCAAAGAGCTGGATCCCAAAAACCCTGGGGTCTGGTTCGCCGAAGGCGCCCTGAATCTGCGCAATGAAAAACCTGAAACCGCCCAGAAATTGCTGCGGGAAGGGCTGCGACTGGACCCTAAAAACCCAGGTGCTTACTTCGATCTGGGCAATGCTCAGATCAAGCTGAACGAACTGGGTCCTGCCCTGCGCTCCTTCGAGAAGGCCTCTGGCCTGCGGGAGGACTTCTGGGAAGCGGTCAACAACCAGGGGATCGTTCTCTACGAGCAGGGCAACACCAGCGCCGCCATCGGCCGCTGGCGACGCGCGGTGGATCTCAGTTCAGGAGAAGCCGAGCCGACCCTGGCCCTGGCCGCGGCCCTCTATGCCGACGGTGACACCTCAGCTGATGTGGTCGGGCTGGCGGTGCAGGCCCTGATCAAGCAGCCGGACTACGTCCTGGGTGCTTTTCAAAAAGACCAGCTGTGGGGCCCCAAGCTGCGGGAGGTGACCGCTGAGATGTTCA
This sequence comes from uncultured Synechococcus sp., assembly GCA_913049535.1. GTDB lineage: Bacteria > Cyanobacteriota > Cyanobacteriia > PCC-6307 > Cyanobiaceae > RCC307. The sequence goes on along the minus strand of CAJWYF010000008.1, from coordinate 54,685 downwards.
AAGACGAGCGGCTCAAGAGCGCTGTGAATCGCGCCAAGGGCCTGGCCACCTTTGAAGATTCCTGATCAGCATCTGTAGGCTGAGCGCCACTGTTCGGGCCTGACCCACGCCGCATGGCGGACGAGCGCATCGTTCCGATTTCCCTGCATCAGGAGATGCAGCGCTCGTATCTCGAATACGCGATGAGCGTGATCGTGGGACGAGCCCTTCCCGATGTGCGGGATGGCCTCAAGCCGGTGCAGCGCAGGATTCTTTATGCGATGCACGAGCTGGGGCTCACACCAGATCGCCCTTACCGCAAGTGCGCCCGGGTGGTGGGTGATGTGCTGGGCAAGTACCACCCCCATGGCGACCAGGCCGTCTATGACGCGCTGGTGCGGCAGGTGCAGACCTTCGGTTGCCGGCACCCATTGCTCGATGGCCACGGCAACTTCGGCTCGGTGGACGACGACCCACCGGCGGCCATGCGGTACACCGAGACCCGCCTGGCGCCCATATCCCACCAGGGAATGCTGGAAGAAATCGGCAATGACACCGTCGATTTCGCCCCCAACTTCGATGGCTCCCAGCAGGAACCCACCGTTCTTCCCGCCCAACTGCCGTTTCTGCTGCTGAACGGCTGCACCGGGATTGCCGTGGGCATGGCGACCAGCATCCCGCCACACAACCTGGGCGAGGTGGTCGATGCCCTGGTGGCCCTGACCCGCAATCCCGAGCTCAGCGATGAAAAGCTGCTGGAGCTGATCCCAGGACCTGATTTCCCCTCAGGTGGGGTGGTCCTCACGGGCAGTGGGGTGCGGGACACCTATCTCAACGGCCGCGGCAGCATCCCGATGCGCGGGGTGGCCCACGTTGAGGAAGTCCAGCCAGGGAAGGGACGCCATAAACGCAATGCGGTGGTGATCACCGAGTTGCCCTACCAACTCAGCAAAGCCGGCTGGATTGAAAAACTGGCCGAACAGGTCAATGACGGCAAGGTGGCCGGCATTGCCGACATCCGCGATGAAAGCGACCGCGAGGGGATGCGGGTCGTGGTGGAGCTGCGCCGTGATGCCAATCCAGAACAGGTGCTGGCTGAACTGCACAAACGCACAGCCCTGCAATCGAACTTCGGCGCGATCCTGCTGGCGCTGGTGAATGGGCAGCCGCTGCAATTGAGCCTGCGTCAGCTGCTGACGCAGTTCCTGGAGTACCGGGAACTGACGATGGTGCGGCGCACCCGTTATGCCCTGCGCCGCTGCGAAGAACGGCTCGAGGTGGTGGAGGGTCTGATCAAGGCCCTCGATGCCCTGGCCGAGGTGATCCAGATGATTCAGAACGCCCGCGATGCAGCCACCGCACGGGCCAGCCTGCAGGTAAGGCTGGATCTGAGCGAGCGGCAGGCCGATGCCGTGCTCGCTATGCCGCTGCGGCGCCTGACGGGGCTTGAGCAGGAAAGCCTGCGCCAGGAACTAGGCGAGCTGCGCCAGGAGCAGGGACGCCTGCGGCATCTGTTGGATGACCGCGGCACCCTGCTCGACACCCTGGTCGATGAGCTCAAGAGTCTGCGCAAGCGCTACGCCTCCCCCCGGCGCACCCGGCTGCAGGAAGGGGGTGATGACCTGGTGGCGCAACGGGCCGCGGCGCAACGACCCAACACCGAAATGCAACGCCAGCAGGCCCTGGCGACAATCAGCAGTGATCACAGCCTGCTGCTGCAAAACGATGGCCTGCTGCGCATCGCCAGTCCGCAGATGCTGGGGCGCCTGCATCTGCAGGACGCGGTTCCCTTCGGTGAGCACGGTGCCTGCGCGCGGCTGATCCTGCCGGTGCAACCGGTTCCCCAACTTCTGGCCTTCACCAGCGGAGGGCGGGTGGCGGCGCTGCGCTGGGAATTTGCAGCCCAACAGCCCGGTGCGCTCGACAAATTCCTGCCGGACAGCGTCACCGGTCAGACCGAACAGGTGGTGGATGTGATCCTGCTGCCACCGGGCGATACGGATTTCAGCATCGGTCTGCTCAGCAGCGACGGCCGCTTCAAGCGTCTGGCCGGAGCTGACCTGCGGGATCTGTCAGGCCGTGCCACCTCGGTGTTGAAACTCAAGGACGGTGTTCAGCTCGAGCGGGCGGTGCTGTGCCGCAGCGGTGAGGACCTGGCCGTGGCCAGCAGCACCGGACGCATGCTGCGCCTGCCCATTGATGACAGCGCCGTACCGCTGATGGGACGCACCGCCCAGGGTCCCGTGCTGATGCGACTGCTGCCGGGCGAATCGATCGTGGGTGCCGCGGCGGCGGCTTCCGGCGGTGACCTGCTGCTCATCAGCCAGCAGGGGCAACTCAAGCGTCTGGCCATGGGCAGCCTGCGCCGCTGCCAGCGAGGTGATCTCGGCGAGATCGGACTGCGCTTCAGCGAACGTTCTGATCAACTGGTGGATCTGCGGGCCACCACCACCATGGTCAGCGTCTGCACCTCAGGCGGCAGCATGCGGGTGAACACCACTGCGCTGGCTGTCGAGGATGGGCGAGGCTCAGGCACCCAGCTGGAGCTCCCCAAAACGCAAGCTGTTGAGGAGCTGATCCCCTTGATTACGGGGTGAGGCTGGCTGCCACCCCTGCGGGTTCGAGCATCAACTTGCTGTTGCGCATCCCCTCTTCCACAGGAATCGGGTAATTCCCGTCAAAACAGGCTGAGCAGAAGTTCTCGCTCTGCTCCTGGGCACAGTGGAGCATGCCCTCGCGGGTCAGATACGCCAGGGAGTCGACACCGAGATGGGCTTCGATTTCCTCGATGCGCAAACGTGCGGCAATCAGTTGATCCTGGGAATCGGTGTCGATGCCGTAGAAGCAGGGATGGGTGACCGGAGGAGAACTGATGCGCATATGCACCTCCTTGGCACCCGCTTCCCTGAAGGCATGCACCAACTTGCGACTGGTGGTGCCACGCACAATCGAGTCATCCACCACCACAATCCGCTGGCCCTCCAGCACATCGGGCAGTGGATTGAGCTTGACGCGGATGCCTGCTTCCCGCATCGCCTTGGTGGGCTGGATGAAGGTGCGGCCGACATAGCGGTTCTTGATCAACCCATCGCCAAAGGGGATGCCGCTGCTCTGCGAAAAACCGATGGCAGCGGGAATACCCGAATCGGGCACACCAATCACCAGATCCGCTTCCACCGGTGATTCCTGCGCCAGGCGCTGCCCGATGCGCTTGCGGTAGCTGTAGAGCGATTCGCCAAAAAAGCGGCTGTCGGGTCGAGCGAAGTAGATCAGCTCGAACACACAGAGCTTGGGTGTCTCCTCAATCCAGCGGCTGCGAAACGGCTGCGTCTCCCCGGCGCGGAAGCGCACTAGCTCACCAGGGGCCACATCGTCATTGAAACGGGCACCGACGATGTCGAGGCCACAGGTTTCACTGCTTACGACCCAGGAGGCCTGCTCCGTTTCGGGCAGATGGCCAAAAACGAGGGGACGCAGGCCGTAGCCATCACGCAGGCCGTACAACGCCTCCGGAGTGCCGATGGCCAGGCTGAAAGCGCCCTGACACAGGAGCGCCGCCGCCTTGATGGCGTCATCCCAGTCCAAACCCTGGTTCACCTGGTGCTGCAGCGCGAAGGCAATCAGTTCGCTGTCCGTGGTGCCGCTGAGCTGGCAGCCCAGCTCCAGCAACTGCTCCCGCAGCTGCATGGCATTGACGAGATTGCCGTTGTGGGCCAGAGCAAAGGGGCCCAGCCGGGTCATCAGCACCAGCGGCTGGGCGTTGCAGACCCTGGAACTGCCGGTGGTGGAGTAGCGGGTGTGGCCAATCGCGCTCCCACCCGGCATGCGCTCCAGCACATCTTGATCAAACACCTGGCTGACCAGGCCCATGTCCTTGTGCAAGCGCACCCGGTCACCGTCAAAAACGGCAATGCCGGCGGCTTCCTGCCCGCGGTGCTGCAGGGCATAGAGGCCGAAATAACAGAGGCTGGACACCTGCTGGCCAGGGGCCAGCACACCGAAGACCCCGCAGGCCTCCTCCATCCGGTCCGGCCCCGTGCCGGACTGATCCACCCAGTGGGGAGGCACGACGGGCATGGCCTTCATAATTGCTTAACCATTGTGCCCGAGGGCTTGCTGTTGCAGGCGCCGCGGCAGCCCTTGATCGTGAGCATCGTGCAGGCTGATCAGGGGCAGGTCCACCAGCGTGCTTCCAGCCTGACGCACCACCAGCTGGGGGTCCTGCTGCACACGTCCCAACCACTGGCTGGGGCAGCCCTGGGACCGGAGCATGGACTCCAGGTCCTGCTGCTGATCCGGGCTGACGCTCACCAGGATCCGGGCACCGCCTTCGGCAAACAACAAACGCTCAAGCCGCAGCGCAGAGCTCGGCAGCTCCAGCTGGGCACCGCAACCGGCCGCCATCGCCATCTCTGAGGCCGCCACCAGCAACCCACCATCAGAGAGATCATGGGCTGCACTCACCAGACCCTGGGCAATGGCGGCCCGCAGCGCCCCCTGCACCTGCCGCTCAAAGTCCAGGTCCGGACGCGGTGGGCGGCCGGTGCACAAGCCATGGCGCACCTGCAGGTAGCTGCTGCCCGCCAGACCAAGCCGGTCGTCCTCAGCACCACAGTCCAAAGGCAGACCCAAGAGCAGCACCTGATGGGCCGCAGCCTCCTGCTCAGGCTGGGGCCACGCCAGGCCCACCAGCCGCTCAAGCCGCTCCACCAGGCCCACCATGCCAACCACAGGCGTGGGCTGAATCGGCTGGACCCGCCCATCGGGCAGACGCGTGTCGTTGTAGAGCGAAACATTGCCACCGGTGACCGGTGTCGCCAGCGCGCGGCAACCCTCCGCTAAGCCCTGACAGGCCATCGCCAACTGCCAGTACCCCGTCGGCGTCTCTGGAGAGGGGAAATTGAGATTGTCCGTGACCGCCACGGGCTCAGCGCCCACGCAACTGAGGTTCCGCGCCGCCTCTGCCACGGCCGCCATGCCACCGCGCTCGGGATCAAGCGCCACCCAGCGGTTGGGGCAATCCACCGTTGCGGCCACACCACGCCCGCTGGCTTGCAGCGCCCGCTCTCCCTCCTGGGGACGCAGACGCACCACCGCCGCATCGGCGCCACCAGGCGGGACGACGGTATTGGCCTGCACCTGATGGTCGTACTGGCGCCAGACCCAGCGTTTGCTGGCGATGGTGGGGTCATCCAACAGCGCCAACAGCACCTCAGGCACCTCAGCGGCCTGCAGCGCAGGCAGCATCTGCTCACTCCAACGCCAGTGCTGCTGAATCGATTCAGGGGGCTGCTCCAGCAGGGCCCGGCGGTTGATCGGTGTGTCTTCTGCCAAGGCCCGCGAAGGCACTTCAGCGGCCACCTGTCCCTGCTGCAACACGCGCACCACAGGCTCTTCCAGCACACGGCCGACGACAGCAGCCTGCAGTCCCCAGCGGCGGAAGCGCTGCATCAGAGGCTGTTCGCGGCCCTGCTCGACCACAAACAACATGCGCTCCTGGGATTCCGAGAGCAGGTACTCGTAAGCCGTCATCCCGCTCTCGCGGGCTGGCACCAGATCCAAATCCAGCTCGATGCCGACATCGCCCTTGGCCGCCATCTCGGCACAGCTGCATGTGAGGCCGGCGGCACCCATGTCCTGGGCTGCGACGACATCACCACTTTTGAACGCCTCCAGGCAGGCTTCAATCAGCCCCTTCTCGAGGAATGGATCCCCCACCTGAACCGCAGGGCGATCATCCAGAGAGTCCTCACTGAGTTCGGCGCTGGCAAAGCTGGCGCCCCCCATGCCATCGCGGCCGGTGGTGCTGCCCACGTAAACGACGGGATTGCCCACCCCCGAAGCACCGGAACGCACGATCTCCTCGGTCTCCATCAGCCCCAACGCCATGGCATTGACCAGGGGGTTGCCGCTGTAGCTCGGATCAAACGCCACCTCACCGCCCACGGTGGGCACCCCGACGCAGTTGCCGTAATGGGCAATGCCGGCGACGACCCCCTCCATCAGCCCAGCGTTGCGAGGATCCTCAAGGGGACCAAAACGCAAGGCATCCAACAGGGCCAGGGGGCGGGCTCCCATGGTGAAGATGTCCCGCAAGATGCCGCCCACACCGGTGGCTGCCCCTTGAAACGGTTCCACCGCTGAGGGGTGATTGTGGCTTTCGATCTTGAAGGCGAGGCGATGCCCCTCACCAAGATCAACGACCCCGGCGTTCTCACCGGGGCCCACCAGGATGCGCGGACCCTCGGTCGGAAACTGCTTGAGCAACGGCCGTGAATTGCGGTAGCAGCAGTGCTCTGACCACATGACACCGAACATCCCCAGTTCGGCGCGATTCGGATGCCGGCCTAAGCGACGAACGATCTCGTTGTAATCCTCACGGGTCAGTCCCTCCTGTTTGACCTGGGCCGCAATGGCGGCTGGGGCCTGATCAAAGGCGGAAGCACCGGGGGCAGGGGTGGAGACCAAGGGCTTTGCAGCTCAACGGATTGCACCAGTCTGGATGAGCTCAGATCCAGGGATCCCCATCGGGCTCATCGTCCCAGTCACGGGTGCGATCACGCGGGCGCGAATCACGCCGCTCCGGCTGCGGGGGCAGATCGTCTTCCCGCCAGCGCTCGATCAGATCCTCACCACCATCCCAGAGGCGCTGCCCCCAGGAGCGCAGACGGTCTTCCAACCCATCCACCGAGTCAGGCACCTGCTCGCGCCACTGACGGCTACGGCGCAACACCTGCTGACGGATGCTGGCGCGATCCAGCGGCAGGTCATCCAGCTCCTCCAAAGCAGCCTGCACCTGACCGGGTTGCTGATCGATCAGCCGGTCGGGCTCCAGGCGCCAGCGACTGCTGCCCGGCAGCCGGGGATCACTGCGGGCCACCAGGTAGTACTCAATACGGCCATTGGCACGATTCACCACCCCATCCACCAGGCGCCCCAGCGTGCGCTCGCCGCGACCCAACAGGGCAGCATCCAGCAGCGTCGGCAGCAGATCCAGAGTGCTCTGCTCGGAGTCGCAAGGATCCCCCTCGACCAGGGCTTCTCCCTCCTCGAGCTGCAGCAGTTGATCAAGGCGCCAGACCATTCGGTGAGGCCCGAAGGCCGAAGGCCTGGAACTCCAGCCCAGCAGACGGTGACAGGGGGGATGCATCCAAATCTGATGACCGACGCCCAGGTCCTGGCCGAGACCATCGCGGATGCGGGCCCGCAACAGATCGCTGATCAGAATCTGACGAGGAGGCACCATCGGTTCCTGCCGGCGCTCAGCTGCGGATCTGCACCGGCATCACCAGATAGGTGAAGCCGCTGGCATCTGCGTCAGCTGCACTCAGCACCGCAGGACTGGTGGGGGTGTTGAGATTAAGACGGACCTCAGCATCGGGCATCGCCTTGAGGCCTTCCAGGAGGTAGCGGACGTTGAACGCCATGGCGATCTCGTCGCCCTCGATGCGGGCGGGCAAGGCTTCCGAGCCACTACCGACATCCAGGGCATCAGCGCTGAGCTGGAGCTGGGCATTGGCCGGTTCAGCGGTGAGTTTGACGACGTTGTTGTGCTGATCGGCCAGCACCGCGATGCGCTCCAAGGCCGCCATGAAGGGCTTGCGCTCGACGCTGATGGAACGGCCGAAACTGTCAGGAATCAGCTGGCCGTAATTGGGGTAGGTGCCCTCGAGCGTGCGGCTGGTCAACACCTGATCCGCCCAGAGGAAGACCACCTGGCCGCGATCACAGAACAGGCTGATGGCCTCTTCTGAAGGGCGAGCCGAGAGCAGACGCTCAAGCTCGCGCAGGGAACGGGCGGGAACCGTGACCGCAAAGGAATCGGTCCCCTCCTGCCCGCCAGCGGCGTTGCGGCGCACCGCCAGGCGGTGTCCATCGGTGGCAGCAAACTCCAGTCCGCCGTTTTCCACCTTGAGGTGGATACCGGTGAGGATCTGTTTGGATTCATCGCTACTGCTGGCAAACAGCGTGCTGCGCAGTCCTTCAGCAAACGCTTCGCCGCTCAGCAGGAGGGGCTGGCCGTTCTGAGCCAGGGGCAACTCAGGGAAATCTTCAGCGGAGAGACCCCGCATCTGGTAGCTCCCGGTCAACGCTGAGAGCTCGGTCTGCTCTTCGCCTTCAGGGCAGGCCAGGGTGATGGGACCTTCCGACGGCAGTCGGCTGACGATGTCGGTGAGCAGCTTGGCCGGCAGGGTGATGGCACCACTGGCTTCCACCACCGCCGGGAAACTGGTCTGGATGCCGAGGCTCAGATCAAAGCCCGTCAGGCTGAGCCTGCCGGCTGCAGCGTCAGCGGTGACCAGGACATTGGCCAGCACCGGGTGGGTGGGACGACCGGCAATAGCCCGGCTGACCAGCTGAAGACTGCCGTTCAGTTCCGCTTGGCTGCAGACCAGTTTCATCCCAATGCGGCTTCAGGCGCTACCAAGCTTCCACACGACTGGCTAAACCGCAACGCGTTTCCCAGGCTCTTCTGAAGTTCTTTCAAGAGTTCAAGAAGAAGAACGAATAAAACAGCCGTCGTAGGGCCTGGGGAGACGGGGGAAAACGGCTGCATGGCAGAAGTCAGCAGGGAACTGACGGCCATGGCGTTGTGGAGTGGTGATCTCCAGCTTGGGAGAGTCAGCGGCTTCTCCCCCATTTCCCCAGCCTGGGGAGATGGGGGCTCCATCCTGTGGTTCTTTCTTCCTCAGATTTTTCACAACAGCAACCGGCTCTTTCCGCAGACAGTTCGGCGGTTGACTGCTGCATCAAGCCATAAAAAAACCGGTTTCCCGGGCCTTGGCTGACATCACCGGTGGATCGCTCAGAAGCCCATCACCTTGGCGACGGTCTGAAGATCGGGGTTGAGGTCTCCATGGAAGGCACCGCCGCTGTGATCAATCGCGGTGTTGGGATCTTTCAAGCCGTTGCCCGTCAGGACACAGACGACCTTGGCGCCGGCCGGCACCTCATCAGCGCGTTTGAGCAGACCGGCCACTGAGGCTGCGCTGGCCGGTTCACAGAAGACACCTTCATCGCGGCCGAGGAAGCGATAGGCATCAAGGATCTCTTCATCGCTGACTGCAGCGAAACCACCACCGCTCTCTTCGCGCACCTTGAGCGCCTTGTCGCGGTTGGCGGGGTTGCCGATGCGAATCGCTGTGGCGATGGTGTCGGGCTGCTCCACGGTGGTTCCGTTGACCAGGGGCGCTGAGCCAGCGGCCTGGAAGCCCATCATGCGCGGCAGATTGCGGCAGTGGCCCGCCTGGTGGTACTCCTTGAAACCCATCCAGTAAGCGCTGATGTTCCCGGCGTTGCCCATGGGGATGCAAAGCCAGTCGGGCGCGCAACCAAGCTCATCGACTACTTCAAATGCGGCTGTTTTCTGGCCCTGCAGCCGGAAGGGATTCAGCGAATTGACCAGGGTGATGGGGTATTGATCCGCCATCTCTCGGACGATGGTGAGCGCCCGGTCGAAGTTGCCACGGACCGCCAGAACTTCAGCGCCGTAGAGCAGGGCCTGGGCCAGCTTGCCCTGGGCGACATAGCCATCGGGAATGAGCACAAAAGCCCGCATGCCACCGCGGCGGGCATAGGCCGCGGCCGCCGCTGAGGTGTTGCCTGTGCTGGCGCAGATGACCGCCTCAGCGCCGGCTTCCTTGGCTTTGCTCACCGCCATGGTCATGCCACGGTCCTTGAAGCTGCCGGTGGGGTTGTGTCCATCCACCTTCAGATGCACCTCGATGCCCCGTCCCAGACGCTGGGATATGGCCGGAGCAGGGACCAGGGGTGTGGCGCCTTCACACAGGCTGACCACTGGCGTGCGGTCACTCACAGGCAACCAGCGGCCGTAGGCATGGATCAGCCCTGACCAGTTCTGTGTGGTGGGCCGACTGAACAGGCCACGGACGGAACGGAGCAAGGGCACAGGGGCGGCCTGAGGAAGCGTCAATTTACTTTCTCAGCCATGAAGCTGGCTTCAGCGCAGCCCATCGAGTGGTGCATCCGAGAAAAATTGCACCAGATCGCTGATGGAGGCGGCCTTTTCAACGATCACCAGCAGCTGGGGAATATTGATGGCCATCTCCTCGGCTGGGTAGGCCTTGAGAAAGCTGATGGGGGTGAGAACGCCGTCGTTTTCAGCAACCCCCAGCACCAGTGCTGCTCTGAGGGCGTTGACCCCTGCCTGAGGGGCCCGCAGCGGATGGACGATGGCCGTTGCTCGCTCCAGGATCGCTTCGCCGATGCGGGTGCCCAGCAGCCGGCTGGTGAGGGTGACCGGTAGTGGAACCTGCGTTTTTAGCAGGCCGCGCACGTCGGCCGGATTCTGGTTGGTGAAGCGCAGCAGGTCCCCCAGCAGTCCTTTGGGGACGCCGGTTTCAACGAAATTCTCCAGGGAGCTGACCTTGAGGGTGCGCCGGAAGGCTCCGCTGACAAAAACAACGTTCTCCGTTGCCAGCACAGGAGGCAGATCGAACATGGATCCCGAGCCGCTTGGTCAGAGGAAATTTAGGCGGCTTGCTCGAGTTGCACCTGTTGGCGAATTTGCGGTTCCACCAACACATCCCGCACCAGGCGCACCATGCTCCGCTCCGCCAGACCCCGGGCGAGGTCTGCCCCCATGGCCCGCATCTCCGGTTGATTCAGCAGACGAGGCAGCCGGCTGGTGATCAGACGGGGTTCAAACCCAGGCAGCTGCTGCAGGATCCGCACCAGTTCACGGATGGGCTCGAGGTCAAGCAGTGTGGCGCTGCTGCGCTCAAGCGGTGGACCTTTCAAACCTGGTGGACGCAAGCGCAGCGGCAGGCGGCGGCCCAGGCCCTGCACCAGACGCCAACCGGCGGCATCCACCTGATCGACCGTTGCATTCACCAGTTGCTGGCGCAGCAGTCCGCCTTTGGCGGAGAAGAGGAAATCCAGGGTCTGATCCAGGAGCAGTTCCAGGTCCAACTGCTGCTGCTTGGCGGCACTGAGCACCAGGTTCTCCAGGCGGCTCCAACGGAATTGATCCCCGTCAAACAGCATTTCCCGCAGGGACTGACGCAGATCTGGATCGGCGTCCTCCAGCAACCGACGGGCGAAGTAGGGGTAGGCCGCACCAAGAATCTTGAAGTTCCGATCGACGCTTAAGGCGATGCCTTCAAGGGTGACCAGGGAGCGGATGATCAGGGCGTAATAGGGCGGAACCTGGAAGGGGAAGCGATACATCACACCCGAGAGGTCATCGGTGACCACCTTGAAATCCATGCGGCTGACACCGGCTTCGATCGCCTGACCGAAGACCTCTTCAAAGGCCGGCACGATCGGTTTGAGATCCACTTCCTCATCGAGAAAGCCCAGGGTGACGAAATCCTTGGAGAGGGAATCGAAATTGCGGTTGACCAGGTGCACCACTGCCCGGATCAGCCCCGTACGTGAGGAGCGGGTCACCTCGCTCATCATGCCGAAATCGAGGTAGGCCAAACGGCCGTCAGCCAGGGCCAGCAGGTTGCCCGGGTGGGGATCAGCGTGGAAAAACCCATGCTCAAGCAGCTGCTGCAGGCTGCAGTTGACGCCCACATCCACCAGCTCATCAGGGTCCACACCCATGGCTTTGACGGCATCGAGGCGGGTGAGCTTGACCCCCTCGATCCACTCCATGGTCAGAACCCGGCGGCTGGTGAGTTCCCGGTGAATCTCGGGGACAGCGATGCGGGGGTTATGGCTGTGCAGCTCCGCGAAGCGCTCGGCATTCGAGGCTTCATTGAAGTAGTCCATCTCCTCAAACACCCGGCGCCCGAGCTCATCGATCAGCGCCACCAGATCGCTGCGGATCAGGCCGATGTTGGCTTTGAGCCAGGCGGCGATGTTGCGGACGATGTAAAGGTCGAGTGTGATTTGCTCGCGCAGTCCGGGGCGCTGCACCTTCACCGCCACAGCGCGGCCATCTTTGAGCGTGCCGCGGTACACCTGACCCAGTGATGCCGCGGAGATCGGTTCTGGCTCCAGGCTGCCGTAGAGCTCATCGACCGGTGCACCGAGGTCCTCGGCAATGCAGGCCCGCGCCTGATCACTGGGGAATGCGGGCAGTTGGTCCTGCAGCCGTGCCAGCTCTTCCAGCAGCACCGGCGGCACGATGTCGGGCCTCGTCGAAAGGGCCTGACCGGCCTTGATGAAAGCGGGACCCAGATCGGCCAGCAGGTTCGCTGCTTCTCGGGCGCGATTGCGGGAGACCACTGGGTCGTTGAGTCGCCCACTGAGGCGATCGATCAAGACTCCCACCAACAGCAGGCCGATGGGAATCAGGGTTTCCCGCAGCCGTTTCAGCAGTCGGAGCGGATGTCCGGCATAAATCCTGGTGATGGCAGCCGGGTCGTAGCTGTTCAGCCCCGCCGCTTCGATGAAATCGCTGAACGCGGTCATGGCGGATCCGGGTGAGAAACGAACGCTGGCGTCACACCCTTTTAATTGATGTAGGAGCCGTTACGCTGCGGCCGCCTGCCAAGACGCGCAGTGCTCACCGGGCTCAGCATCCGCAATATCGCTCTGATCGACCACCAGGAGCTGGTGTTCGACACGGGTTTCACGGTGCTGACCGGTGAGACCGGCGCGGGTAAATCGATCCTGCTGGACGCTCTTGATGCGGTCACCGGCGGTGGTCAGCCCCAACGCTTGCTGCGCGATGGTTGTGATCGCGGTTCGATTGAGGCCTGCTTCTCGTTCACACCATCTCTGCGCAGTTGGTGTGAAGCCCAGGACATCGCCATTGATGACGAGGAGGAGTTGCTCCTGAGTCGTGAGCTGCGGCTGCAACAGGGCCGCTACAGCAGTCGCAGCCGCCTTAATGGGGTGCTGCTCAACCGTGCACTGCTCGCTGAGCTGCGGCCTCTGTTGCTCGATCTCACCGGGCAAGGACAGACGCAGCAGCTGGCCCGCCCCGGTCAGCAGCGTCGCTGGTTGGATCAGTTCGGTGGTGAGGGGCTGCAGCGCTGCCTTGAGCCAGCGCGCCAGGCCCAGCGCCACTGGCGGCAGACGGCGGCAGCGCTGCAGCAGGCTCAGCAGGACCATCAGGCCTTGCTGCAAGACCACCAGGCCCGCCGCCAATTGCTGGATGAACTTGAGGCCGCGGCTCTGGAGGATCCGGCGGAACGAACCCAGCTGGAGCAGGAACAGGACCGGCTCTGCCATGGGGTGCGCCTGCAGCAGGGCTGTCAGGAGTTGCAGGGACGGTTGCAGGACGGTGCAGCCGATGCTCCTTCGGTGCTGGATCATCTGGCCGTCTGCGATCAGGAACTGACGGCGATGGTTGCCATTGATGGGTCGTTGCAGGAGCTTCAGCAGGAATGGCATGACACCCATGCCTCGATCCATCACCTGGTGCGGCAGCTGGATCGTTACGCCTCGGCCCTGGAGGCTGACCCCGAGCACCTGGGGGCATTGCAGGAGCGCATTGCTCAGCTCAAGTCGCTGGAGCGACGCCATGGTCAGGACCTGGCTGGTTTGATTGCCCGTCGTGATGCCCTGCGGCAGGACCTGGAGCCCGGCGGTGCCGATGCGGCTCTGCAGGTTCTCGAGCTGGCTGAGCAGCGTGCCCGGGTGCGGCGCGATGAGCTTTGCGCTCAGCTGTCGCAGCAGCGCCAGCACGCCGCCCGGGCCCTTGAGCAGCAGCTGATGCAGGAGCTGCGGCCCATGGCGCTGCCGGCGGTGCGTTTTGAAGTGGAGTTGCAGCCTTGCGAGCCTGGAGACGACGGTGCTGAGACCGTCCAGTTCCTTTTCTCAGCCAATGCAGGACAGCCGTTGGCTCCCCTCAAAGAGGTGGCATCGGGTGGTGAGATGAGTCGCTTTCTTCTGGCCCTCAAGACATGCCTGGCCCAAGCCGATTCAGGAATCACCCTTTTGTTCGATGAAATCGATACCGGGGTCAGTGGCCGTGTCAGTGCAGCGATGGCGGCGCTGCTGCAACGGCTGGCTCAGCATCGCCAGGTGTTTTGCGTCACCCACCAGCCCGTTGTGGCTGCGGCAGCTGATCAGCACCTACTGGTGTCCAAGCAGGTGAGCGCAGGACGCACCATCTCCCAGGTGCGACGGTTGCAAACCCTCCAGGAGCGGGAGCAGGAACTGGCCGAACTGGCCGGGGGAGACAGTGGCGAAGCCCGGGCATTTGTGGCCCGTTTGCTGGCCCGATCCGTCGCCTGAGCACCGGCAGCGCCGCTAAGCTTTTGGGCCTTGTGTCAGCCCGATGGCCCGCGCCAAAGCAGCAGCTGGCAAGGCTCTTCAAGCCCTGAATGGGGGCGGACAGAGCGATGTGATCCGGGTGCGCGGAGCCCGTCAGCACAACCTGAAAGACGTCGATATCACCCTGCCCCGCAACCAGCTGGTGGTGTTCACCGGGGTGAGCGGCAGCGGTAAGAGTTCACTGGCGTTCGACACGATTTTCGCTGAGGGCCAGCGGCGATACGTCGAGAGCCTCTCCACCTATGCGCGCCAATTCCTTGGCCAGGTGGACAAGCCCGATGTCGATGCGATCGAGGGCCTTTCACCGGCCATATCGATCGATCAGAAATCCACCAGTCACAACCCCCGTTCCACGGTGGGAACGGTGACCGAAATCCAGGACTATCTGCGCCTGCTGTTCGGTCGTGCTGGTGAGCCCCATTGCCCCAAGTGCGACCGCCCGATCCGGCCCCAGAGCATCGACGAGATGGTCGATCAGATCCTGACGCTGCCGGAGGGATGCCGCTACCAGCTGCTGGCACCATTGGTTCGCGGAAAAAAAGGCACCCACACCAAACTGCTCAGCAGCCTGGTGGCTGAAGGCTTCGCCCGGGTGCGCATCGATAAGGAGGTGCGGGAGCTTTCCGACAACATCGAACTCGATAAAAACCATGCCCACGACATCGAGGTGGTGGTCGACCGTCTCGTTGCTCGCGAGGGGGTTCAAGAGCGCCTGACGGATTCATTGCGCACGGCTCTCAAGCGCGGCGATGGTCTCGCTCTGGTGGAGGTGGTTCCCAAGAGCGGCGAGGAGCTGCCCGAGGGGATTGAGCGGGAACGCCTGTATTCCGAAAACTTCGCCTGCCCTGAGCACGGCGCCGTCATCGAAGAACTGTCCCCGCGGCTGTTCTCCTTCAACAGCCCCTATGGCGCCTGCCCCGATTGCCACGGCATCGGCTATCTGCGCAAGTTCACTGAACAGCGGGTTGTTCCTGATCCCACCCTGCCGGTCTATGCCGCGATTGCGCCGTGGAGTGAGAAGGAGAGCAGCTACTACTTCTCCTTGCTCTACAGCGTCGGGCAGGCCTTTGCCTTTGAGCTCAAGACGCCCTGGAAGGATCTTTCGCGCACCCAGCAGGAAGCGGTTCTCTACGGCACGATGGAGCCGATCTTGATTGAGGCCGACAGCCGCTTCCGCAAATCAAAGGGTTACGAACGACGCTTTGAAGGCGTCCTGGCGATCCTCGAGCGTCAGCTGCGCGATGCCGGTGGTGAGTCGGCTCGTCAGAAGCTGGAGAAGTACCAGGAGCTGATGCCCTGTGAAACCTGCGGTGGTCAACGGCTGCGTCCCGAGGCACTCGCTGTGCGCATCGGCCCCTACGGCATCACCGACCTGACATCGGTCAGCGTCGGTGAATGTCTTGAGCGCATCGATGCCCTGATGGGGACAGGCAGCGATGGTGAGCCGCTGATGTCACCGCGTCAGATCAAGATCGCTGATCTGGTGCTGCGGGAGATCCGCATGCGACTGCGTTTCCTGATTGACGTCGGTCTCGATTACCTCAGCCTTGATCGCCCGGCGATGACCCTCTCGGGCGGGGAAGCCCAGCGCATCCGTTTGGCCACCCAGATCGGCGCCGGACTCACCGGTGTGCTCTACGTGCTCGATGAACCCAGCATTGGTCTGCACCAGCGGGATAACGATCGCTTGCTCAACACCTTGCTGAGGCTGCGGGATCTGGGGAACACCCTGATCGTTGTTGAGCACGACGAAGACACGATCCGCGCTGCCGATCACATTGTTGATATTGGTCCGGGTGCTGGTGTCCACGGCGGCCACATCGTGGCGGAGGGCAGCCTGGCTGATCTGATGGCATCGGAAGAGTCCCTGACCGGTGCATACATGAGCGGTCGCCGTGCCATTCCCACGCCAGCGGTGCGCCGCACAGGCGGCACCCGCAAGCTCACCTTGGTGGATTGCCACCGCAACAACCTCAATCACCTTGACGTTGAGATTCCCCTTGGTCGTCTGGTGTCAGTCACCGGGGTGAGCGGCAGCGGCAAGAGCACCCTGGTCAACGAGCTGCTGCATCCGGCGCTCGAACATCAGCTCGGTCACAAGGTTCCCTTCCCAGCTGGCCTCGAGGAACTGCGCGGCATCAGTGCCATTGACAAGGTCATTGTCATCGACCAGAGCCCCATCGGCCGTACCCCCCGCTCCAACGCCGCCACTTACACCGGCGCCTTTGATCCCATCCGTCAGGTGTTCGCTGCCACCGTCGAGGCCAAGGCCCGCGGCTACCAGGTCGGCCAGTTCAGCTTCAACGTCAAAGGTGGTCGCTGTGAGGCCTGCGGCGGTCAGGGCGTGAACGTGATCGAGATGAACTTCCTGCCGGATGTCTACGTCCAGTGCGATGTCTGCAAGGGGGCCCGCTACAACCGCGAGACCCTCCAGGTGAAATACCGAGGCCACACCATTGCTGACGTGCTGCAGATGACGGTGGAGCAAGCCGCCGAGGTCTTCTCCGCCATTCCTCAGGCTGCTGATCGTTTGCGCACGTTGGTGGATGTGGGACTGGGTTACGTGAAGTTGGGCCAGCCGGCTCCCACCCTCTCCGGTGGTGAAGCCCAACGGGTCAAGCTCGCCACGGAGCTGTCACGCCGCGCCACCGGTAAGACCCTGTATCTCATTGATGAGCCCACCACCGGCTTGAGTTTCTATGACGTCCACAAGCTGATGGAGGTCATGCAACGCCTGGTGGAGAAGGGGAATTCGATTCTGGTCATCGAGCACAACCTTGACGTGATCCGCTGCTCTGACTGGGTGATCGACCTTGGCCCAGAAGGCGGCAGCCGCGGCGGTCAGATCGTGGCCTGCGGCACGCCTGAGGATCTTGCGGCCCATCCCACCAGCCACACCGGCCGCTATTTGCGGCAGGTGCTTGAACAGCACCCCCCTGTAGTGGCCGCGGCCTGAATGCAGGTCGGATGGCCATCCCGCTGAGGCGATTGCTGGCGGCCGGGGCCTTGGTCCTGGCCTCGTCATCAGCGGTTGGTGCGGTGGATTGGATCTATCTGCAGGGTCCGTTCGCTCAGCAGCGGCTCAGCGTTCGTCTCAGTGAACTGGCATCGCCGCAGGCGCTGTGGCAAGGGGACAGTGATCTGGCCCAGCTCAACCGCGCCACAGGCGGTCGTTACGCCCGTGCTATCGAGAGCTTGCTGAATGCACCGCTGCCCCTGCAGCAGGACCTGGACAACCCGATGATTCAGCAACTGGAGTTGCTGCTGCAATCCCTGGTGCAGCCTGGCTTGCAGCCAGCACCCAAGGCTGATGATGCGCCGGTTGCCGCCGCACGGCCTGTGTTGCGGCAGCTGGCCGCCAGTGCTGAACCCATCACGTTGAAGCGTGTGCTTGAGGCCCTGCCTGGTGAGCAGCGCACCATCCGCCTCGATCAGGCCCTGCCTTTGTTGCAGCGCATGGGCGCTCAGCACGCTGTTGTGGATCAACGCCTGTCTGGCCTGGCGCCCATGCCCGCGGCACCCGCGCAGGCGCTCGCTGCCGGCCCGCAGTCCTTGGAGCGCAGAACGTTCCAGTTATCGAGTGGTCTTGAGGTGACGATGGTGCGCCCGACGGGTGCCCCGCGACTTCCGACCGTGGTGATCTCCCACGGCCTCTGGGACGCGCCACGCAGTTTTTTGGGCTGGGCCGACCATCTGGCTTCCCACGGCGCTGTGGTGTTGTTGCCGCGCCACCGCGGCAGTGACATCGACCAGCAGGTCGCCATGCTTGCGGGTCAGGTCCCACCACCGGAGCCAGGGGAATTCCTGCGCCGTCCAGAGGAGATCAAGGCGTTGCTCGATGCCCTTGAGGCAGGGGAGCTGCCTGGGGAGGGGGATGCACCGGTGCGGGAGGTGGTGCTGATCGGCCATTCCTGGGGAGCCACTACAGCGCTGCAGTTGGCCGGGGCCCGCAGTCTCCCCGCGCCGCTTTGGCGTGCCTGTGATGGGGTGGAGCACAGCGGGCGGAATCCCAGCTGGGTGTTGCAATGCAGCTTGGTTCAGGCGGCAACGGAGCAGTCACTGCTCGATGGGCGACTGAGCCGGGTTGTGGCGGTCAGTCCGCCCCAGGCTTTGGTGTTTGCAGCTGGCCTGCAGGATCTCAGCATTCCGGTGCTTCTGGTCAGTGGGAGCCGCGATCTGGTGGTGCCAGCCCAGCCAGAGGCGTTGGAACCATTCCGCCGCTACCCCGGCGATCGCCATCGGCTTGTGCTGGCTGACGGTGGCACCCATTTCAACCTGCCCTCTGCTGCTGGAGCCGATGGCGGCCCTTTACGGGCGCTGCTGTTGAGCTGGGTTGGGGGCCAACCGCTGCCGGCAGCAGCAGCGGTCAGTGACCCTGCAGGATTGCCGTTGTTTGACCTGCGCTGAACCCCACCGATGGGTTCATTCTGAACAGAAGCTGAAGAATTCGTGTAAATCCAATTACAGATTTAGTTTTTGTTAGAAAACCAACAGCAGATTTGTTGTCAATAATCGAAATTCGGTCTATGGTTTAACGAGGCAGAAGAAGTACCTATGGGTTTATATGTTTTGCATTTGCATCTACATGGTCTTCTCAGAGGTCATGATCTGGAATTAGGGCGTGATGCTGATACCGGAGGCCAGACCAATTATGTGCTTGAACTGGCCAAAGCATTAGGCCACCACAGCGATGTGGACCGGTTAGAGGTCATCACTCGCTGCATCGAGGATCGCCGGGTTAGCGCTGACTATGCCGTCCACCGCGAGTCCCTCAGCACCAAGGCCAGCATCCTGCGCTTGCCATTTGGCCCCAGGCGCTACCTCCGCAAGGAGCTGCTCTGGTCCCACCTTGAGGAATTGGTGGATGCTCTGGTGCTGCACATCACGCGCCAGCAACGTCGCCCTGACTGGATTCATGCCCACTACGCCGATGCGGGTTGGGTGGGAGCACAGGTGCAGCAGCGCCTTGGCATTCCCCTGGTCTTCACCGGTCACTCCCTCGGCCGCGAGAAGCAGCGCCGTCTGCTGGACATCGGTCAAAACCCTGAGCAGGTGAACCAGCGCTACGCCATGGAGCGCCGCATCGGCGCAGAAGAAGATGCCCTGGCGGCCGCGAGCCTTGTGGTCACCAGCACCCGCCAGGAGGTCCGGGTCCAATACGACCGCTACCGCTATTTCCATCCTGATCTAGCCGAGGTGATTCCTCCCGGGGTCGACATTGCCTGCTTCCAACCTGAGGGGAGCGCCGAAGAAGACGCCAACATCTCAGCGTTGATGCAGCCGTTTTTGCGGCATCCCGATCGTCCCTGTCTGCTGGCCCTCTCCAGGCCGGATCGCCGCAAGAACATTCCCGCGCTGATTGATGCCTTTGGCAGCAGCCCCACCCTGCGGGAGCAGGCCAATCTGGTGCTGGTGCTCGGCAACCGTGATGGTTTTCACCAGCTTGAGCGCAGCCAGCGCGAGGAATGGCAGCACGTGGTCGAGGCGATTGATCGTCAGAACCTTTACGGCCAGGTTGCTTATCCCAAACACCACAGCCGCGATCAGGTGCCTGCCATCTATCGCTGGGCCGCCTCGCGCCGTGGTGTGTTCGTCAATCCTGCGCTGACGGAACCCTTCGGTCTCACCTTGATTGAGGCTGCCGGCTGCGGGCTGCCGATCGTCGCCACCAATGACGGTGGGCCGATCGACATTCTCGGCCGTTGCCGCAACGGCCTTCTGGTCGATGTCTCCAGCAGCGAATGTCTGCGCACCACCCTTGAGCAGGCCATGGCCGCCGATGCCCCCTGGGATCAGTGGCGCCAGCAGGGCCTTGAGGCCGTCAGTGAGGCCTACAGCTGGTCAGCCCATGCCGCCCGTTACCTGCAGGTGGCCCGCCCCCTGTGCGCGGCGGCCCTGCTGGAGTCAGCCAACCTCAAGCCCCACAGCCGCCGCCGCCGCATCAGCGCGCCGGCGCGCTTCCGCCAGGTCCTCGCCACCAGCCAGGGCTACGCCCATGCGCCGCAGGGGCCGCGCTTCCGGCTTTCCAAATAGCAGCAGGGTGGTGTCCTCCATGGCCAGGGCCTTGTCCACACCGCAGTAGCGAACCGGCGCTCCCTGCTGTTCCGCTCCAGCCAGGATCACGCGGCTGGCAGCCGCTCCGCTGGATTCAATCGCCGGGATCGGCAGTCCCAGCACAGCCCGCAGGTGCAGCTCAAATTCGCTGAGGTTCTGACCTTTGAGGGTCACCAGGCCGGTGTCATGGGGTCGAGGTGAAAGCTCCGAGAAGATCACCTCTCCTGAGGCAATGAAGAATTCCACCCCGAAAATCCCGCAGCCCCCCAGTGCATCGGTCACCTGACGTGCCATGCGCTGGGCCTCCAGCAGCTGGGCCTGGGCCAGCTCAGCCGGTTGCCAGCTGGTCTGGTAGTCCCCCCGCTCCTGGATATGGCCGATGGGCGGGCAGAACAATGTGGGGCCCTGCTGCTGTTTAACCGTCAGCAGCGTGATTTCCAGCTCGAAGTTGAGGAATTCCTCTGCAATCACCAAGCTGGCGTCGCCCCTGGCTTTCTCGGTGGCGGCAACCCAGGCCTGGGCGAGCTCCGCCGGGTTGGTGGCCACGCTCTGCCCTTTGCCGGAGGAACTCATCACCGGCTTGACGACCACAGGCCAGCCCAGGGGAGCGGCCACGGCAGCCAGTTCCTCGGCGGAGCGGGCATAGCCAAACCGGGCGGTCCGCAGTCCCAGCTCGCTGGCGGCCAGGTCGCGGATGCGATCCCGGTTCATCGTGATTGCCGTGGCGCGCGCTGTTGGGATCACCGTGATCCCCTCGCTTTCCAGTTCGGCGAGGGCATCGACGGCCAGGGCTTCGATTTCGGGAATGACAATGGCCGGTTGGTGCTCACGGATGACCTGCTTGAGAGCTTCCGCGTCGGTCATCGGGATCACCACCGCCTGATCAGCCACTTGCATGGCCGGGGCATTGGCATAACGGTCCACCGCCACCACATGGCACCCCAGGCGCTGAGCAGCGATCGCTACCTCCTTGCCAAGTTCGCCGCTGCCGAGCAGCAGCAAGGTGGCGGGCAGAGTCGCTGGGGTCATGGGAGGAGAGCGAAAAGGGAGGTGGAGGCTGCTAAAGAGTCGTGTGGATCGATGAGCCCATGCAATTGTTTGCCTATGCCACGGTCGGTGACCCCGGCCCGATGCCCTTTGGCTTGGATCTGGGCGGGTTGCAGAGCGGGGTGCTGGTCTACCTGGGTCTCTCAGGCCTGGTCTTCATGATCATCTGGATTGTGGGTTACGTCCGGCGTTAGCTGTTGGCGCCGCCGCTGTCCTCCAGCACCAGATCAAGCTGGCGTTCCGCGGATTCCTCGCTGATGAAGCCGTAGGCCTTGAACAGGGCGCCGTCGTCATGGGTGATGCGTTGCAACCCCTTGATCCGCTCGACCCGGAAGCCTTCATTGGCCATGCGACGCATCAGCTGGGCTGCTTCCTCAAAGCGGGAGGCCATGGCATCGAGGCTGGCGCAATCCTCTGTCAGGCCCTGTTCCTTCCAGGTGAAGTAAGGCATGGGTGCCGGGTCCACTGACTCAATTCTGTCCACCGCCGCCGCAGGCGTCAGGGGCGCAGCAGCAGGCCAACGATGACCAGCAGCAAGGTGATGCCCCAGAAGCTGATGACAACGCGCCGCTCACTCCAGCCTCCCAACTCGAAATGGTGATGCAGCGGTGCCATGCGGAAGAGCCGGCGACCCTGGCCGTCGGCGCCTTTGGTGGCCTTGAACACCCACACCTGCAGGATCACCGAGAGGGATTCAGCCAGCAGCAGTCCCCCCATCACCAGCAGGGGCCAGAGGCTGTTGCTCAGCAGGGCAATGGCGCTCAGGGCAGCTCCCATGGCCAGGGATCCGGTGTCGCCCATGAACACCTGGGCGGGGTTGCGGTTGTGCAGCAGGAACCCCAGCCAGGCGCCGGCCAGGGCAGCGCAGTAGCCGGCCAGGGCAGGATCACCGCTGTTGCCGCGCAGCATCAGCTGGACGCCCAGGCCAAGAAAGACCAGTGACCCCACCCCAGCTGCCAGGCCATCCAGGCCGTCTGTGAGGTTCGTGGCGTTGCTCTCAGCTAGAAACACAAACAGGCCCAGGGGCCAGATCAGCAGCCCCAGGGGCAGCATCCAGCCCAGCGGGAGGGCGACGCTTGTGCTCAACGCCCCATCGAGGCCAGCCCAGAGCAGAAACAGGGCGGCCGCCAAACCCTGGAGCAACAATTTGCCCCGAGGGGTGAGACCGGTGTTGTGGCGCTTGGTGAGACTGCGCCAGTCATCCACGCCGCCGATCACCATGAAGGCCAAGGTCACCAGGGTGATCGGCAGCAGCCGCGGATCAGCTGGACTGACCAGGCTGCCCACCAGCACTCCGCAGGGCACCAGCAGCAGGCCCCCCATGGTGGGCGTGCCCGATTTGCTCTGGTGGGATTGGGGGCCTTCCTGCCGAATCACCTGACCCATCTTCAGGGCACGCAGACGGGGAATGCCCAGGGCACAAACACCCCAGCTCAGGAGCCCGGCGACCACCAAGGGCGCACTCAGTTGCAGGGATGAGGTCCAGGCATCGGTGATGCCGCAGCAGATCAGCACGAGGCTGATCAGTGCCACGGCCCACTGCTGGCCACTGCCTGGGAAGGTGCTTGGGGCCACCGGATTCAGGCCGCGGGCGCCGGGACCTTAGGTCAACCGCTGCCGTTCTGCCCGGCTCAGTCCTCCCAGTTCTCCTCTTGGTTCTCGTCCTGCTGGGAGTAATCCTCCTTCTCGCCCATCAGCGCGGAGAGCTCCTCCTCCTCCACGGTGGCCAGATCGGTGTTTCCGGTCTCTTCATCAGCCACCAGCCGGCCGCTGCTCTCCAGCCAGCTCAGCAGATCGGGCTCATCGCGCAGTGGCAGCACTGGCGCGTTATCACTGCGGTTGTAGCGGGTGAGTGAAGGGTTGAAACTATCCAGTTTGCTCAGCATCCGTTCGCTCTTGCCGGCGTGGACAATCCAAAATCATAACTGATGCTCCCCAAGACGATGCAATTGCTGCTGGCCTGGGGCGGCGCCCTGCTCGGTGCCGCCCTGTTGCGCCAGGCCGGAGTTCAGCATCCCCCGCTGCAGGACAGCGCCGTGTTGGCGTTGAGCTTGGTGGCCGCTCCACCGCTGCTGATGGGCCTGTGGATCGCCTGGCGCTGGAACCAGTGGCGCGCGGCATCGGACAATTCGTTGAGCTGATTGCGGAAGCGCTTCATGGCTCGGGCGAAGAAGGTGGTGCTGGCCTACTCCGGTGGGGTGGACACCAGCGTCTGTATTCCCTATCTGCGCCAGGAGTGGGGCGTTGAGGAGGTGATCACCTTTGCGGCCGACCTCGGTCAGGGTGATGAATTGGAACCGATCCGTCAGAAAGCTCTCGATGCCGGCGCTAGCCAGTCGATCGTCGGGGATCTGATTGAGCCGTTCATCAACGAGTTCGCCTTCCCCGCCATCCGTGCCAATGCCCTCTATGAGGGGCGTTACCCCCTCAGCACGGCCCTGGCCCGTCCGCTCATCGCTCGCCGTCTGGTGGAGATCGCCCGTGAGGTGGGCGCCGATGCCGTCGCCCATGGCTGCACCGGTAAGGGCAACGATCAGGTGCGTTTTGATGTGGCCATCGGTGCCCTGGCACCGGAGCTCAAGGTGCTCACACCTGCCCGCGAGTGGGGCATGAGCCGCGAGGAGACCATCGCCTACGGCGAGCGGTTTGGCTTGCCAGCGCCGGTCAGCAAGCGCTCCCCGTATTCCATTGATCTCAACTTGCTGGGGCGTTCGATTGAGGCCGGCCCCCTGGAGGATCCAGATGTCGAGCCCCCTGAGGAGGTCTTCGCCATGACCTGCTCCATCGCCGCGGCTCCTGCTGAGCCGGAACTGATCTCCATCGGCTTCCAGCAGGGCTATCCGGTGACCATCAACGGTCAGCCCCTCGATCCGGTCGGCTTGATC
The DNA here is from genome assembly GCA_913049535.1 of uncultured Synechococcus sp. Classification (GTDB taxonomy): domain Bacteria; phylum Cyanobacteriota; class Cyanobacteriia; order PCC-6307; family Cyanobiaceae; genus RCC307. Next base: position 30,524 of record CAJWYF010000008.1, on the reverse strand, counting down.
CGCGAGGCCAACCGCCTGGCCGGCCGTCACGGCGTCGGTCGCCTGGACATGATCGAAAATCGGGTGGTGGGCATCAAGAGTCGTGAGATTTACGAAACCCCCGGCCTGCTACTGCTGATTCAGGCCCACCAGGAACTCGAGAGCCTCACGCTGGCGGCCGATGTGCTCCGCACCAAACGGCAACTTGAGATGCAGTGGGCCGATCTCGTCTATCAGGGTCTGTGGTTCGGCCCGCTCAAGGACGCACTCGATGGTTTCATCGAACGCACGCAACGCACGGTGAACGGCACCGTGCGCATCAAGTTGCATCGCGGTAATGCCACGGTCGTGGGTCGCACCAGCGAGGACAGCCTCTACGAACCCGATATGGCCACCTATGGCGCTGAGGATCAGTTCGATCACCGCGCCGCCGAGGGCTTTATCTACGTTTGGGGTCTTCCCACTCGGCTGTGGGCTGCGGCCAGGCGTCAGGACGGCCACCGCGGATAAGCCGCAGCAGTGGCGGCAGGCTTTCGGGGTCCGGTTGAGGTGGTGTCGCTGAGCCCGAGCTCTGCTGCCCTTGCGGGAAGCGCAGCCGCACCTCACCGGGCGCCGGCAACAGCCGCTCCACCTGCAGGCGCAGACGGCTGTTCTCTTCCATCAGCAGCTGCTGACGCTCAAGCACCGGCTGCAGCCGTTGGGAGAACTTGCGCTCAAAGATGCCGGGCAGATCGGCCAGCAGGGTTTCCAGTTCCGCCAACTTGGCGGCACTTTGCTCGCGCTCCAGCTCGAGACGAGCTTCTGCGGCCTGCTGCTCCAGCTCCTCAAGCCAGTGGGGCAGGGGTTCCCGTTCCACTGACTGCTCCGCCTGCATGGCCCTGCGCCGCTCCTGGCGGGACCCTATCGGTCGCAACCCCTCCCAGCAAGGCAGGACAGCTGGCGGGGCGTCAGCCCTGGCCTTCTGAGGATGCCGGCTGCTCCTCTTTCTTGGGCTGTTGCTCCTGCTGGCCCTGGCGGGCGGTGGTGTCCGCTGTGGTGATCGGGTTGGTGCTGCGGCCCAAGGAACTGTGCTGGCCTTCGTACTTGACGGTCAGGTAGCGGATCACGTCCTCACTCAGGCGCATGGCCTTCTCCAGAGGCCCCACCTGTTTGCCGTCACCGCTGTAGTTCAGCTGGATGTAGACGCCCTCGCGGTGCTTCCCGATTAGATAAGCCAGGCGACGCTTGCCGCGCAGCTGGCTGTCGATCACTTCGCCGCCGGACTCGACCACCAGGTCCCGGTACTTGTTGGCATGGGTCTCGATTTCCTCTTCGGCAATGTCAGGCCGGAGGATGTACATCGTCTCGTAGTTGGGCTTTGCGCTCATGCTGCCTGTGGGGTGAACCCGGACCAGGGATTGATCCGGAGGCTGAATTCGACGTTCTCGTCGAACCACTCACCCTAAGCCTTGGCCTCAGAGCTGCATCCGCACTGCCTCGGAGAGGCTGGGCAGATCCGGTTCCCGGCCGCGGCTGCACTCCACCACGGCGTAGAGGATCAGCACCAGGGCGCCGATGAACACCGTGTTGTTCAAGGTGCGGATCATCAAGCTGTTGCCCAAGGGGCTCAACAGCACGTTGAAGGCCAGTGACAACACCACCAGAAGGATGTCGAGCAGGATCGCCTGCAGCACGTTGAAACGCAGGTAGTACGGCACCTGGGGGTTGCGCACCACCACCAGGAACAGCACCAGGAACAGCAGGAAACCACCGAAGGGAATCGCCCGCTGCAACAGCAGCACCGGTGTCGCTGGCAGCGCCAGATAGGAGACCCAGGGGAACAGCCCGTAGAGCTCCCGCCCAAAGCCGAGGGCGTCAGACCAGGGCAGCAGGTAGGCCAGGAGCCCGAGCAGTCGCTGCCAGAGGGGGGTGTCAGCCATGGGCTCCGCTCATTTACGCCAGAGGCTAGGGCTGGCGGGCGTCCAGCCAGGCGGCGGCGGCCTGGCGCATCACCGCATCAGGCACCTGCTCCAGCCCCGTCCAGAGTTTGAGGGCGGCTGCGCCCTGTTGCACCAGCATCTCCAGCCCGTCGATGGTGCGCAGTTGGCGTGCCGCAGCCAGCCGCAGCAGCTTGGTGGGCCGCGGCGTGTACACCACGTCATACACGGTTGCCTCAGGCGGCAATTGGGCCAGTTGCTCAACGCTGAGGGGCGACTGGTCCTTCAGGTCCGCCATGCCCAGCGGCGTCCCATTCACCACCAAGCTGCTGCACGCAAGATGGGGTTCGAGTGCTTCATCCGGGCTGCTCAACGTCAGCGGCGGTGCCCAGTCCGCCACATCACGGGCAAGCGCTTCGAGTTTGTGGCGGTTGCGCCCCCGCAGCACGACGCGCTCCACCCCCAGGTCACAGCAGCCGCGCAGCACGGCGCGAACGACACCGCCGCTGCCGAGCACCAGGGCCGTGCCACCGGGGCGGAGCTGCCCCTGCAACGGGGCCACAAACCCCATCACGTCGGTGTTGGTACCCCGCCAACCGCCGTTGCCATCGGGGATGAGGCAATTGACCGCTCCAACGGCAGCGGCCAAAGGATCCATGCCGCTGAGCAGCGGCTGCACCTGCTCTTTGTGGGGGATGGTGACGCTGAGGCCGCGGCAACCGACTGCTGCCAGGCCAGTGATGGCTTGCGCCAGCCGCTCGGGTGATACTTCCAGGCCCATGTAGCGCCAGTTCAGCCCCAGTTCCGCCAGGGCGGCGTTGTGCATCAGCGGGGAGAGTGAGTGGTGGATCGGCTGGCCGATCACCGCCAACAGGCTGGTGCTGGCATCGATTGGCGGCTGAACAGCGGGGCTCATGGGGCAGGTGGTGCGCACGGGTGTTCGGGAACCACCCCTCGTCGGGATGGTGGGCTGCTGACGAGGATGCAACCAGTTCGAGCGGTCCAACAGGGAGTTCTTATGGGCAAGGTCGTCGGTATTGATCTCGGCACCACTAACAGCTGCGTGTCGGTCATGGAGGGCGGCAAGCCCACGGTGATCGCCAACGCGGAAGGGTTCCGCACCACCCCATCGGTGGTGGCCTACACCAAGAACCAGGATCAGCTGGTCGGGCAGATCGCCAAGCGTCAGGCGGTGATGAACCCCGACAACACCTTCTACTCCGTGAAGCGTTTCATCGGCCGTCGCGTCGATGAGGTCAATGAGGAGTCCAAGGAGGTCAGCTACGGCGTTGAGAAGGCCGGCTCCAACGTCAAGGTGAAGTGCCCCGTTCTCGATAAGCAGTTCGCCCCCGAGGAAGTTTCCGCTCAGGTGCTGCGCAAGCTGGCGGAAGATGCCGGTAAGTATCTCGGTGAGACCGTCACCCAGGCGGTGATCACGGTTCCCGCTTATTTCAACGATTCCCAGCGTCAGGCCACCAAGGACGCCGGCAAGATCGCCGGCCTCGAGGTGCTGCGGATCATCAACGAGCCCACCGCGGCGGCTCTGGCCTACGGCCTCGACAAGAAGAGCAACGAGCGCATCCTTGTTTTCGATCTGGGCGGCGGCACCTTCGACGTGTCTGTGCTCGAGGTGGGTGACGGAGTGTTTGAGGTGCTCTCCACCTCCGGTGATACGCACCTGGGTGGCGATGACTTCGACAAAGTGATCGTCGATCACCTGGCTGAGACCTTCAAGTCGAACGAAGGCATTGACCTGCGTCAGGACAAGCAGGCTCTGCAGCGTCTGACTGAGGCGGCCGAAAAGGCCAAGATCGAGCTGTCCAGCGCCACGCAGAGCGAGATCAACCTGCCGTTCATCACGGCCACGCCTGAGGGTCCCAAGCACCTGGATCTCACCCTCACCCGGGCCAAGTTCGAAGAGCTGGCCGCCAACCTGATCGACCGCTGCCGCATCCCTGTGGAGCAGGCGCTCAAGGACGCCAAGCTCTCCTCCAGTGAGCTGGACGAGATCGTGATGGTGGGTGGTTCCACCCGCATCCCGGCCGTGCTGGAGCTGGTGAAGCGCACCACCAGCAAGGATCCGAACCAGACCGTCAACCCCGATGAGGTGGTGGCCGTCGGCGCCGCCATTCAGGGCGGTGTGCTGGCCGGTGAGGTCAAGGACATCCTGCTGCTCGACGTCACACCGCTGTCTCTCGGTGTGGAGACCCTCGGTGGTGTGATGACCAAGATGATCACCCGCAACACCACGGTTCCCACCAAGAAAACCGAGACCTACTCCACGGCTGTGGATGGTCAGACCAACGTGGAGATCCACGTGCTCCAGGGTGAGCGCGAGATGGCGTCCGACAACAAGTCCCTGGGAACCTTCCGTCTCGATGGCATTCCTCCGGCTCCCCGGGGTGTGCCTCAGATCGAGGTGACCTTCGACATCGACGCCAACGGCATCCTCAGCGTCACCGCTAAGGACAAGGGCAGCGGCAAGGAGCAGACCATCTCCATCACCGGTGCATCCACCCTCAGTGATGACGAGGTCGACAAGATGGTCAAAGACGCTGAGGTCAATGCCTCAGCCGATAAGGAGAAGCGCGAGCGGATCGATCTCAAGAATCAGTCCGAAACCCTCGTCTACCAGGCCGAGAAGCAGCTCAGCGAGCTCGGTGACAAGGTCTCCGCAGATGACAAGAGCAAGGTGGAAGGTTTCACCACCCAGCTCAAGGAGGCGATCGAGAAGGAGGACTACGACACCATGAAGAGCGTGCAGGAGCAGCTGCAGCAAGCGCTCTATGCCGCTGGTGCCTCGGTGTACCAGCAGGGCGCGGAAGGAGCTCCCGATGCTGCTGCCGGCGCCAATGGTGCCTCTGCCGAGTCTTCCTCCAGCAGTGGTGAGGATGTCATTGACGCTGAGTTCACCGAATCCAAGTGAGTTGCAGCGCCTGAGGCTGAACACAAAAAAGCCCCCCAATTGGGGGGCTTTTTCATGCTCAGTTGCGACTGATCACTGAATCGTCTGCAAGGCGGCCTTGGCCTTGGTCACCACTTCCTCAGGCAGGGTCACATAGCCGATCTCAGGTGCCTGCTGCTGGGCCTCTGGGGAGAGCGTGTATTCAAACGCCGTCTGCAGGGGTTTGAGCTTGTCGCCGTTGCCCTCTTTGTAGAGCAGGATCCAGGTGAAGGTGACGATCGGATAGCCCTTGGCGGGGTTGGGGTTGCTGCCGGTCAATTCAGGGCCCAGGTCGATGGAGGCCAGGGCTTGGCTCTCGGTCTCTGCCGTGGGCTTGACCACCTCGCCGGAGGCATTGGTGAGGGCGGCTGCTTGCAGGGGGTCCTTGACATACGCCACCTCGACGTAGCCGAGGGATCCTTCCACCTGACCCAGTTGGGCGGCAACACCTTCATTGCCTTTGGCGCCAACACCGGTTGGCCAGTTGATGGTCTTGCCTTGGCTTGGACCATCAGCCCAGTCCGGGCTGATGGCAGCCAGGTGAGCGGTGAAGTTGGCGGTGGTGCCCGAGCCGTCGGAGCGGTGGACGATGGTCAGCTTCTTGTCGCCACAGCCGAGGTCCTTCCAATTGGTGATCTTGCCGAGGAAGACATCGGCCAGCTGTTGTTGGTTCAGTTTGAGATCACAGTCCTTGTTGTTGTAAGCAACGGCGATGGCACCAGCGGTCATCGGCACCTGCACCACACCCTGACTGACCTTGGCGATCTCCTCGGGCTTCATCGGCACATCGCTGGCACCGAAATCAACGGTGCCGCCGGTGAACTGGCGCACGCCAGCGCCGGATCCGACGGACTGGTAAGCCACCTTGACGCCCTCTGGTTTCTGGGAGAGCTGCTGGAACCACCGGTTGTATATGGCAGCTGGGAACGAGGCGCCGGCGCCGGTGAGGGTGCCACCACCGCTGCTTCCGCCGAAGGAGCAGGCGGTAAGGCTGATGGCGCTGAGACTGCCTGCGGCAGCCAGGGCAAGGATTCGGCGGGCCATTGGGCAAGAAAAAGGTCCGCTCGCTGTCTACGGGTGCTTTTTTAAGAGCCGGCAACAGCTGAATTAACCATGGTGATCTGATCTGCAGCCCAGGCGGCGCTGGCAGGACCGAGCACGATCCCGTTTCTGTAATGGCCGCTGACCAGGAGCAGCCTCGGCAGTGGTTGCTCCAGCAGTGGCGCGGGCCGGTCCACCGGTCGTGCGCGTTGTCCCTGCCAGCGCTGAATCACCTCAGCATCCAGCAGCCAGCCCGGCGCATCGCCCTGCAGCTGGCGCAGTTGCTCGAGCTCATCGCCGTTGGTCACCGTGCCGGATTCAACCGTGGCCCCCAGCCAGAGGCGGCCGCCGGGGCGTGGCACCAGGTTCATGCCGCGCCACACCATGGGGTGCTGCCAGTCACTGCGTTCCGGCCGTCGTTGCAGCTCCAGCGCCTGGCCACTGACCGGTTCCATCGGCCACTGCAGCCCCAGGCCATGCAGCAACGTCTGGGACTCCAATCCAGCGCAGAGCACCACCCAGTCGCAGTTCAGCTGCTCTGTGGTGCTCAGCTCCAGGACCCAGCGGGGCCCCTGAGGATTCAGCGTTTGCACGACAGCGCGGGATCGCTGCAGTCCATTGGCCAGCGCTGAGTCCTGCAGCGCTTGCATCCAGACGATCGGATCAAGTTGGCCATCCCGTGCGGACCACAGGCCCCCAAGGGGTTCACCTGGCAGGGGAGGCAGCTGTTGCAGCGCCACCATCTGCTGCAGTGACTCGGCAGCCATCAGCTCAAGCTGGGCCCCCGGTGGTTGCCGCCCGTGCTTCAGTCGCGTCAGGCGCTCGAGCTCCTCCGCGCTGGAGGCCAGCAGCAGCAGACCGCGCTGCACGGGCGCTGCACGGCCTTCGCTGTGCAGGATCTCCTGCCATTGATGCAGCAGCTGCAGCGATTGCTGGCGCAATCGCCAGCCGCGGCCGCTGCGGCGCTGGAAGACATCAGCCATCAGCACGCCCAGTGCAGCGGAGCTGCCCGGGCGTTGTCCCGGACCGGTGGGTTGCTCCGGTCCGATCAGGCAGACCTCATGGCCAAGACGCGTCAGCAGCCATGCGGTGCAGTGGCCGCAAAAGCCCGCACCAATGACACCAATCCTTGTTGTGCTGCTCAGTTCAAGGCAGCGCTGGGGATCACCTCGGCGTAGGCGCCGAAGCCGCTGGCCACCTTGATGTACTCCTTGCTCAGACGTGCACCGTCCTGCAGTCGGGCTGCTTCATCCAGTTCCGCCAGGGCGGTCTTGAGCTCAGTGGCGAGCTTGTCGGCTTGGGGCCGATCCGCTGGCAGCAGCCGCTGGTTGATGTAGGACATTTCCCGACCGAGGCTCTGCATCGGGCCATGCAGCAGGTTGCGCGTGAAGACCCAGTCCTTTTCATTCACCAGGGTGGCGAGTTCAGGCAGGCGGGATTTGGATTCCATGAAGCCCTCGGCCTGACGGCGGATCACCGCCATGTCTTCTGGGCTGATGGTCTTGGCTTTGCTCCGTTTGGCCTCAGCGGCAGACACCAGGCCGAAACAGAGCACCAGGGCCAGCGCCAGGGCAGCGAGGCGACGCAACACAGAGGCCAGAGCGGACACCATCTGAGGGAGGGAGGAGTGTTGCGGATTTTACGGGCCCCAGCGACTGGCCTGGCTTGAGGCAGCATCGGCCGTAACAGCATGCAGGCCTTGGCTGCTTCCTTTGATCCGGCCCGCACCTATGACGCCGTGGTGGTGGGCAGCGGTGCCACCGGAGCCGTGGCCGCTCAGACCCTTGCTCAGCAGGGACTGCAGGTGTTGGTGCTGGAAGCTGGCCCTGAGCTGACGGCCCGCCGAGCGCTCGGCAATGAGCCCCGCAACATGCTCAGGCGCCTGCAGCATCTCAGCGCCGGCCGTCACCGCCGCCAATGCCAGCACCCGGGCTACTGGAAGAACAATCCTGATCTCTTTGCTGATGAGGGGCGCAACCCCTACAGCACGCCCGCCGATCAGCCCTTTCTATGGACGCGGGGTCGTCAGGTGGGTGGCCGCAGCCTCACCTGGGGCGGCATCACCCTGCGCCTCTCCGAACGGGAATTTGCCCAGGGCTGGCCCATCAGCCACAGCGATCTTGACCCTCACTACAGCGCCCTGGAACGTCAGTTCGCCGTCTGGGGTCAGCGGGATGGTCTGCCGTTGCTGCCCGATGGCGACTACCAGCCAGCGGCGCCCCTGACCCCAGGGGAGCAGGCCTTGGCGCAGAGCTGCCAGCAGCTTGATCTGCCCTTCATTCCTTCCCGCGGCTTCCCTCGCCATTGCCCGCAGCGCGATGGCGCCTGGCCCCGCTTCAGCGCGCAAGGGGGTGCGTTGGCTCAGGCCATGGCCACCGGTCGGGTGGCCCTGCGCAGTGAGGCCATGGCCATTCAGCTGCTGTTGAACCCGTCCCAGGATCGCTGTGAAGGTGTGCTCTTTCTCGACACCAGCAGCGGTGAGCTGCATCAGGTCAAAGCTGAGCTGGTGATGCTCTGCGCTTCGACAATTGAGAGCCTGCGCCTGCTGCTGCTCTCCCGAGACGATCGCATCACGGGCGGCCTGATTGATCCGGACGGACTGATCGGGCGAGGCTTGATGGATCACCTCTCGCTGGCGCGCTTCTTCCACCTGCCGCCGCAGCCGGCGCCACCGGCTGGCACGGGTCTTTCCGGCGCAGAAAGCAGCTTCATTCCCAACACCGGCGATGAGGGCTATGGCCTCTGGTGCGGCGTGCAGCGCTTTGATGTGCCGTCACCATTGCGCCGGGACCCTGCCGCAGCGCTTGGCTTTCTGATTGGCCATGGCGAGGTGGCCCGTGAACATCACAACCGGGTGGAGCTCGACCCTGACCTGCGAGATGGCTGGGGTGTGCCCGCGCCGTGGATCGCTCAGCAACGCTCGCCTGCCGATCACGCCATGGCCAGGCACATGGAGGCTCGCATCCACGCTGTGGTGGATCAGGCCGGCGGCCTGGTCGCACCGGTGGAGGATCTGTTGCGCATGCCGCTGGTGGAGCCGTTGGTGCGCGGCTCTGTGGCGGGCTCCCAGCAGCTCACACCACCGGGCTATTACGTGCATGAACTCGGCGGTGCGCCGATGGGGGACGATCCTGCCGGGTCGGTCGTCGATCGCTGGAACCGGCTGCACCGCTGCGCCAATGTGCTGGTCACCGATGGGGCCTGCTGGAGTTCGGCCGGTTGGCAGAGCCCAACGCTCACCTCGATGGCATTGACGCGTCGAGCGGCGTTGCGCGCCGCGAATCAGTGTTGACCACGGAAAGCATTGCTGCAGCTTGAGCCGGCGGCCCTAAAACAAGGGTCAACGTCTTCAATCCATGGCTCCTGCCACGGCGATCCTGCAGCTGATCTGCCCCGATCGTCCCGGCTTGGTGAGTGAACTGTCGGGGTGGGTGGCTGCCAATGGCGGCAACATTCGCCATGCCGATCACCACACCGATAGTGGTGCCGGCCTCTTCCTCAGCCGAATCGAGTGGGACCTGGAGGGGTTCGGTCTGCCCAGAGCCAGCCTGCCAGCGGCTGCCTATGCCCTGGCTGAGCGCCTTGGCGGAGACGGTCAGCTGCGCTTCTCCGATCAACGATCCCGGGTTGCAATCTTTGTCAGTAAGCAGGACCACTGCCTGCTGGATCTCCTGTGGCGGACCCGCGCAGGGGAGCTGCCGATGGAGGTGCCGTTGGTGATCAGCAACCACCCCGACCTGCGCTCCATTGCGGAGAATTTCGGTGCCCGTTTTGAGCATGTGCCGGTGCTCGCCGAGCACAAGCCGGAGGCGGAAGCCACACAGCTGGCCCTGCTGCAGGAGGAAAGCATCGATGTGGCCGTCTTGGCCAAATACATGCAGGTGATCAGTGGTGGGTTCCTGCAGCAATTCGGCCCGGTGATCAACATTCATCACTCCTTTCTGCCGGCATTCACAGGCGCGCAGCCTTACCAGCGGGCCTGGGAGCGCGGGGTGAAACTCATCGGTGCCACAGCCCACTACGTCACTGAGCAGCTGGATGCAGGGCCGATCATCGAGCAGGCCACTGTGCATGTGAGTCACAGGGATGATGTGGCGGATTTGATTCGCAAGGGCCGCGATATGGAGCGACTGGCCCTGGCCCGGGCGCTGCGCCAGCATCTGCGCCATCAAGTGATGGTCTACCGCGGCCGCACAGCGGTGTTTGACTGAGCCATCGGGTTGCCACAGCGATTGATTCAGCGCCTGCAGCAGCATCGGCCCGTGGGGGCCACCGCCTCCGGTTGGTTGGCGTTTCAGCTGGGGGTGTTGCTGCTGGCCAGCAGCCTGCTCTTGGCGGTTGTGCCCTTGTTCTGGGCGTTGCTGGAGGGCAGCCGTCGACTGCGTCGCCCCTGGTGGGGCGATCGGCTCAACCGCGTCCTGTTGCTGATCGGTGCCCTGCTCGTGCTGAGTGCACCGCTGGCCCGCAGTGGTTGGTTGGCTTGGGTGGGCTTGATGAACTGGATCCCCTTTTTCTGGGGGTTTTGGGGCTTTCAGCCCTACATGGCCACCCCGGAGGCGCGGCGTCGTGTCGCTCTGTTGTTTGTCGCTGGCACCGTGCCGGTGGTGGTGAGCGGCCTTGGACAGCTGTGGCTGGGCTGGAGTGGACCCTGGCAGGTGCTTGGAGAGCTGATCATCTGGCACATGGACCCGGGGGGCCATCCGCCCGGACGCCTGTCAGGGCTGTTTGATTACGCCAACATCGCTGCGGCCTGGTTGTCGTTCAGCTGGCCCTTGCTGTTGGCCGCTGTGGTGGCCACCGGCCGGGGCTGGCTGCAGCGCTGGAGCTGGCGTCAGCCCGCGCTGCTGCTGCTGGTGGTGGCCCAGTTGGCTGCGCTTTATCTGACCGACTCCCGCAATGGTTGGGGTGCTGCCGTCTTGGCAGTGCCCCTGGTGCTTGGTCCAGCCCGCTGGATCTGGCTGCTGCCGCTGCTGCTGCTGCTGCTGCTGCCGGTGATCCTGGCGGTGTTGCCCGGGGTGCCGGAGCTGCTGCAACTCCCCGCCCGTGCCCTGCTGCCCGAAGCGATCTGGGGTCGCCTGAGCGATCTGGCCTTCAGTGATCGCCCCCTGGCGTCCACCCGCTTGGGGCAGTGGTCAGTCGCTGCCACGCTGGTGGCGGAACGGCCCTGGCTGGGGTGGGGCGCCGCCGCTTTCACCCTGATCTACCCCGAGCGCACCGGCGTCTGGCATGGCCACCCCCACAACCTCCCTCTGGATCTGGCCATCAGCCATGGCCTGCCTGTGGCTGTGCTGCTGGTTGGGGTGGTGTTGTGGTTGCTGCTGCGATCGCTGCAGCGGGGCCTGTTCCGTGCCAGTCCCTACGAGCGGGCATGGTGGAGCGCTGCATTCATCCTGGTGGTGCTGCACGCCACGGACCTGCCCCTTTATGACGGGCGCATCAATGTGGCCGGGTGGATCCTGCTGGCTGGGCTGCGGGCTGCGTGTTGGCCCCAGGGCTTCAGGCCGCAGCAGCTGCGTTAAGCGCTTCCTCGCGGTGTTTGGCCAGGGTGGCCACAGGCAGTGGTCCCTGCAGGTGCGCCCAGGGCAGCACCCTGCCTGTGTCCCAGCGCTGGTGGATTACCTCATCCCAGGGGGGCAGGGAATCCTGCGCTTCTTTGTACGCCCGTTTCCAGCTGCCCTGGCTGTCGCTTTTGCCGCGCACGGCCGCGATCACGGCCGCCAGTCGGCGATCGCTGCGTGAGAGCAGGGTTTGAATCACGCTCCAGCCGTAGCTCTCCGGTCGCAGCTCGATGCCCTTGGGTTTGAGCCGTTTGGCCAGCAGCTTGAGCCGCTTGTCTGCCTCAGGCCGAAGCCCTTCCCACTGAAATGGTGTGTGGGCTTTGGGCACAAAACTGCTCACACCAAGGCTGAGCCGCAGACCTGGGGTGGCTTTTTTTAGGGCCAAAAGCAAGGAGGCCGTGGCTTCGATATCGGCCTCCTCCTCGCTGGGCAGACCGGCCATGCCATAGAGCTTCAAGGCGCTCAGGCCCCCTGCCTTGGCGTGGCGCGCCGCCGCGTGGATTTCCTCCTCACTCAGTTTTTTATTGACCACCTGCCGCATCCTCTCACTGCCGCTCTCGATGGCGATGGTGATCGATTTGCTGCCGCGTCTGGCCAGGATCGACGCCAGCTCCTGCGTCACCGTCGCTGCTCGCACGGAACTGACGCTGATGCGTGTATCGGCAAAACGCTCCTGGTTCAGCCACTGCAGCAGCTCATCAAATTGCGGGTGCTGGGTGACGGAGGCCCCCAGCAGCCCTAGCCGGCGCGTGGCGCCAAGGCCGGCTTCCACCGCTGGGATCAGCCCGTCATCCAGTGATGGCGTGCGGAACGGCAGGGTCAGGTAGCTCGCCAGGCAGAAGCGGCACAGTTCCGGGCAGCTGCGCACCACCTCGACCATGTGAATGGATGGCCAGGCGGCCTCCGGTGTGATCACCGTCGAGTGGCTCAAGGTGTTGCCGCGCCAGGTCTGCTTTGCCACCTGGGTTGGAACCTCAGCTGTGAGCGGATCGATGGCGATCAGCTGTCCATCGCTGTCGTAGCGCGGTGCATAGAGGCTGGGGACGTACACGCCTGGCAGCTGGGCCAAGCGCAACAGCCGCTCGCGCCGTGGTGATCCGCGCAGCTCCTGCAGGGCATCAATGAAGGCCGGCAGCAACAGCTCGCCATCACCAAGCAGAACCACATCAAAGAACGGTGCCAACGGCTCAGGGTTGGCTGTCAGGACCGGTCCGCCACCAAAGACGATCGGATCACCATCACCGCGTTCATGGCTCCACAGCGGAATGCGCTGCTGCTCGAGCAGATCAAGCAGCACCGGTCCGTCCAGTTCCCAGCTCAGGGACAGCCCGAAGAGCTCGCAATGGCGGTGCTGTGGATCCCCCTGATCGGTGAACAGGCGGCGTACATCGAGGTCAGGCCTTCTGGCCAGGCTGGCCCAGACCACCTGGTACCCCAGGCTGGTGATGCCGACGGAATAGGTGCTGGGGAAGGCCAGCACCGTTCGCAGAGCATCGCTGCTGGGCTGGGCCGGTTCGAACAGCAGTGTTTCCTGGTTCAGGGAGATCCAGTCGCCACCGACCATCATCCCTGGCGCCGGTAATCTGCGGCGCCACCGACCGCCCGGGGATGTTCATCACAGATCGGCTGGTCTATGTGGAGCTGCAGAAGACCGGCTGCACCCACATCGGCAAGTTGCTTGCCGCTGTGCTCCCCGGCCGGCAGATCGGTAAGCACAACAAGCCCGATGCGGCACTGCTGGCTCGGCGTCCCATCTTTGTCGGCTCGGTCCGTAACCCCTGGGCCTGGTATGTCTCGCTTTGGGCCTATGGCTGTCAGAAGGAAGGGATGCTGCATCAGGCCCTCACCCATCGGCGTGGCAGCCCCCGTGGTCTGGGCTGGCGGGCTGAGCCGACCTATGCCCTGCGTCGCTGGTGGCACAGCTTTGCTCAACAGAGCCGCCGCTGGTCAGAGCTCTACCGCGATGCGCAGAACGTCGATGCGTTCCGCACCTGGTTGCATCGGCTCCATGACTGGCCGCGGCGCTGGGACTGCGGGGAGCATTTCGCCCGTCATGCCTGCTGCCGTTCCGTGGGGTTGATGACCTACCGGTATCTCGATTTTTTCTGCAGCGGCAACTTTCGCCGCATTGCTGATCTCGAGGGCTTGATGCGATTCAACCAAGCCCACAACTACATCGACCACATGATCCGCACTGAACAGTTGGAGCAGGATCTGCTGGCGGTGCTTGCCGCTGAGCAGGTGCCCGTCAGCGCTGAGCAGCGCCTGCAGATTCTCGGCGGCGGCCGCAGCAATGCTTCGCGCGGCAAGCGAACCACCTGGCAGGAGTATTACGACCCAGCCTGCATCGCGCTGGTGGCCCAGCGCGATCAGCTGATCATTGAGCGTTATGGCTACCAGCCGCCGCTGCTTTAGGCCTCGGCCAGCAGCTTGGCCTCTTCCACGTCGCTCAGGACCCGGCCTTCATCGGCGAAGCCTTCCACCTGATCAAAGTTCAGATAGCGGTAGAGCTGGTCGCGGTTGGGGTCGATCTTGTCTGCGGCGATGGCCAGATACTCCTCCTTGCTGGGGATGCGTCCCAGTTGGGCGCAGACCGCCGCCAGTTCCGCACTGCCGAGATACACCTGGGCCCCATTGCCGAGCCTGTTGTTGAAGTTGCGCGTGCTGGTGGAGAACACCGTGGTGTTGTCCTCCACCCGGGCCTGGTTGCCCATGCAAAGCGAGCAACCGGGCATCTCCATGCGCGAACCGGCTGCTTGAAAGGTGGCGTAGTAGCCCTCCTCCTTCAACGTCTCCTCATCCATACGGGTGGGCGGGCAGACCCAGAGTCGCGCCGTGTTCTGTCCCTGGCCTTCGAGCACGGTTGCAGCTGCTCTGTAGTGACCGATGTTGGTCATGCAGGAGCCGATGAACACCTCATCCACCTTGTCGCCAGCCACAGCGGAGAGGGTCTTGACGTTGTCGGGGTCGTTGGGGCAGGCCACGATCGGCTCTTTGATGGCGTTGAGGTCGATGTCGATGACGGCGGCGTACTCGGCGTCGGCATCGGCTTCCAGCAGTTGGGGATCAGCCAGCCAGGCTTCCATCGCCTTGATGCGCCTCGCCAGGGTGCGGGCGTCGCTGTAGCCGCGGGCGATCATGTTCTTGAGCAGCGCCACGTTGCTGCGCAGGTACTCACTCACCGTTTCGACGCTGAGCTTGATCGTGCTGCCGGCGCAGGAGCGTTCGGCCGTGGCATCGGTCAGCTCGAAAGCCTGCTCCAGCTTCAGGTCGGGCAGGCCTTCGATCTCCATGATCCGGCCATTGAAAACATTTTTCTTGCCGGCTTTCTCCACCGTGAGCAGGCCTTTTTCGATGGCCACATAGGGGATGGCATTGACCACATCCCGCAGGGTCACGCCGGGTTGCAGTTCACCGCTGAAGCGCACCAGCACCGACTCGGGCATGTCCAGGGGCATGGCGCCGATGGCAGCGGCAAATGCCACCAGGCCGGAGCCGGCGGGGAAGGAGATGCCGAGGGGGAAACGGGTGTGGCTGTCACCGCCGGTGCCCACGGTGTCGGGTAACAGCATGCGGTTCAGCCAGCTGTGGATGATGCCGTCGCCGGTGCGCAGCGAGACCCCACCGCGGGAGCTGATGAAGTCCGGCAGCTCGGCATGGGTCTTGAGGTCCACTGGCTTGGGGTAAGCCGCGGTGTGGCAGAAGCTCTGCATCACCAGATCAGCAGAGAAGCCAAGGCAGGCCAGCTCTTTCATCTCATCGCGGGTCATCGGCCCTGTGGTGTCCTGACTGCCGACGCTGGTCATCAGCGGCTCGCAGCTGGTGCCCGGTCGAACGCCGGGCAGACCGCAGGCCCGGCCCACCATCTTCTGGGCCAGGGTGAAGCCTGAGCTGCTCTTCGCTGCAGCACCCGGGCGGATGAAGACATCAGAGGCGGGGAGCCCCAGCTGGGCCCGCACTTTGTCAGTCAGGGCACGGCCGATTAGCAGGGGGATGCGACCACCTGCTCTGACCTCATCACTGATGGTGCTGGGTTTGAGTTCAAAGCGGCTCACCACCTCGCCATCACGCTCGATCGTGCCGGCATGGGGCCGGATGGTGATCACATCACCGCTGTTGAGGCTGGTGACGTCGCATTCGATCGGCAACGCGCCGGAGTCTTCAGCGGTATTGAAGAAGATCGGCGCGATCTTGCCGCCAAGGATGACCCCGCCGCCACGCTTGTTCGGGACATGGGGGATGTCGTTGCCGGTGTGCCAGAGCACCGAGTTGATCGCTGATTTGCGCGAGCTGCCGGTGCCCACCACATCACCCACATAGGCCACCGGGTGCCCCTTGGCCTTGAGGGCCTCGAGTTCCGCCAGCCCGCCAGGCATGCGGGTTTCCAGCATTGCGGTGGCATGGAGCGGAATGTCGGGACGCGTGGTGGCGTGAGTGGCTGGTGAGAGATCGTCGGTGTTGGTTTCCCCTTCCACCTTGAACACGGTGACGGTGATCGCTTCCGGCAGTTCCGGCTTGGCGGTGAACCACTCGGCTGCTGCCCAGCTGTCGATCACCTGCTTGGCGTAGCTGTTGTTCGCTGCCAGCTCCAGAACATCGTTATAAGCGTCGTAAACCAGCAGAGTGCGGCTGAGTCCGCTGGCAGCGGCTGAGGCGATGGCACTGTCGCTGTTGCTGAGCAGCGCGATCAGCGCGGCGACGTTGTAGCCGCCGATCATGGTGGCCAGAAGTTTGGTCGCCTCCAGAGGACTCACCAGCGGGCTTGTGCGCTGGCCCTGGGCCACGGCACTGAGCCAGTCCGCTTTCACGTAGGCGGCTTCATCCACCCCTGGTGGAATCCGTTCGCTGAGCAGCTCCAGCAGGGCCTCCTCCTCACCAGCGGGGGGGGTCTCCAGCAGCAGGGTCAGGGCCTGGGCCTGGGGGGCATCGAGCGGCAATGGCGGAATGCCCAGGGCTTCCCGTTCTGCAGCTGCTGCGCGATACGCCGGCAGGAAGGCGGAGGGGTCAGTGGGCACGGCGTTGCTGGTGCTCATCGGCTCTTCTGCGGAAGGGGCAGGGATTGTCCATTGTCTGCCCTGCCGGGATCTGCTCTTAGGCTGTGGAGCGCTATTCCGCGCACTCCATGCTCCCCACCTCCGATCTGCACGTGGTGGAGACCCGGCCTCTGGTGGCGCCGGCCATCCTGCACAGCGATCTGCCGCTCTCCGATCTGGCCATCGAGACGGTGCGGCAGACCCGGCAACGCATCCAGCGCATCCTGCGAGGAGAGGATCACCGCCTCCTGGTGATCGTTGGCCCCTGTTCGGTGCATGACGTTGCCGCTGCCGAGGAGTACGCCGGCGCTTTGGCCCTGATGCGAGAGCGGCTCAAGGACAGCCTTGAGGTGGTGATGCGCGTCTACTTCGAAAAGCCACGCACCACAGTTGGTTGGAAGGGTCTGATCAATGACCCTCAGCTGGATGGCAGCTACGACATCAACACCGGTCTGCGCCGGGCACGGGGCCTGCTGCTGCATCTGGCTGAACGTGGTCTGCCGGCTGCCACTGAACTGCTCGATCCGATCGTGCCGCAGTACATCGCTGATCTGGTGAGCTGGACCGCCATTGGGGCGCGCACCACGGAAAGCCAAACCCACAGGGAGATGGCGTCAGGTCTGTCCATGCCCATCGGCTTCAAGAACGGCACCGACGGGGGGGTCACCGTGGCGATCAATGCGATGCAGGCGGCTGCGCGCCCGCATCATTTTCTCGGCATCAATCGCCAAGGCCACGCCTCAATTGTTTCCACCACCGGCAATCCGGATGGCCACCTGGTTCTGCGCGGTGGCGGCGGCAGCACCAACTACCACGCTGAATCGATTAATGCGGTGGCTGAGACCCTGCAGGCAGCGGGCTTGCCCCATCGGGTGATGGTGGATTGCAGCCATGGCAATTCCAACAAGGATTACCGGCGGCAGTCGGAAGTCCTTGAGTCGGTGGCTCAGCAGGTGCGGGGTGGTTCCCGTTCGGTGCTCGGGGTGATGCTCGAGAGCAACATCGTTGCCGGCAATCAGAAGCTGCCTGCCGATCTCAGCCAGTTGACCTACGGACAGAGCATCACCGATGCCTGCATCGATTTGTCCACCACCGAGTCACTGCTTGAGCAGCTGGCTGCAGCCGTGCCGGTCACGGTCTGAGTCGATTTTTTATTCCCGTATCGGCAAATACCAGCGATCTGATTGATCCGCTTAATTTTTTCTCACCACATCCTGGTGGGTTATGACGCTGCTCCTGCAGTTTTTTGGCATCAGTGATGCGCTGCATCTGTACGAACTGGAGCAGCGCTACCCGCTCGGTCCTGTCTTTGCTGGATTCCGCCCTTGCCAGCTTGATCGACTCCTGAGCTGGGGTCAGCAGACGGCCCAGCGCCGCTGCTGGGATCTGGACCTGGTGCATCAGGCAGTCCTGAAGGGCTGGTTGGAGCGGGAAGAGCTGATTCGCCAGTGGCAGTTTCGTCTGCGTGCCTCACCGTCCAATCAGCTTTTGGTGACCGGTCTTGGCAGTGAGCGTGACTGGCAGCAGCGCTGCGAGCAACTCTTTGACGCTTGATGTCCGCGGTTTGGACCTGGCTCTCAAGCCCCCAGTCCAGCCCCGAGTCCGGCGACGCCCAGCGGCACGGTCAAGTTGTCCAGACCGCCCCAGCTGAGTTGCTCTAAAGCGGTGGCGGCGCCGCTGAGTGCCAGCAGTGCGGGCCAGCTCAGTCCATCGAGCAGCAGGGCCAGGACCAGCAGGCTCATGGCTGCCATCACAGCCGTGCCCAGCAGGGATTTGCTCTGGCCCAGCAGTTGCCAGCGCGGTGAGCTCAGGCTCGAGCCCACCAGCCCAGCAGCACCATCGCCGAGGGCCATCACCAGGACAGCAGCACTCACCAGATCAGCCCGTTCCGGCCAGCCCCAGGCAATCAAGACAGTGATGGAAAGGCCATAGGCAATGGTGCCGGCGCTGCGCCGCCCGACGTCTTCCACCGCAGGCAGCAAATGGGCTCGGTGGTTGATGATTGCCGCGGCCGTGGCCAAGGCGGCAGCGAGCAGAGCCATGGGTCTTGGGATCTGCAGCCACCAGGCCAGCGGCACGGTCAAACCGGCGCCCATATGAACTAGCTTCCGGCTGAGTTCCCGTTGCTGGGGCCAGATCCGTCGTGCCCCCAGCGCTGCAGCGAGAACCGCTGCGAGCCAGAGGCCCGCCAGAAGGATTCCAAACGCCGGGCTCAAGTTCAGGCGGCCTGTTGCTGACTGGTGATCAGTCTGAGCTTTGAGATCGCCTTGGCTTCCAGCTGACGCACACGCTCGCGAGAAACGTTGATCTGACGGCCAATTTCAGCGAGCGTCAGGGGTTCGGCGCCTTCCAGCCCAAAGCGCAGTTTGAGAATCTTCTGCTCCCGCTCGTTGAGCTGGGTGATCCAGGTGCCGAGGTGCTCCTTCTGGATGCGCCGATCCATGCTTTCCATGGAATCGGTGCAGGAGGGGTCAGGGATGAGTTCTCCCAAGGTGCTGCGATCCTCTTCCCCACGGGCGTGGGCATCGAGCGAGGCGCAGGGCGCGCTCTGACTCAGCAGCTCTTCGAGTTCGTCGGGCTCCATGCCCATGGCATGGGCCAGCTCAAGGCGATTGGGCTGTCGTCCAAAGCGGTGGGTCAGCTCCCGGGTGATGCGGCGCATCTTGGAGAGCTTCTCGCTGATGTGGATGGGAAGGCGGATTGTGCGGGCGCTGTTGTCGATCGCGCGGGTCATGCCTTGGCGAATCCACCAGTAGGCATAGGTGGAGAACTTGTAACCCATGGCTGGGTCGAACTTATCGACGGCCCGCTCCAGACCGATGGCTCCCTCCTGGACCAGATCCAGCAGTTCCAAGCCTTGGTTCTGATACTTCTTGGCGACGCTGACGACCAGTCGCAGATTGGCCGCCATCATCCGGTCGCGAGCACGGCATCCCATGCGGATCTGCTGTCTCTGCTTCGGCGTGCGCTCTTCGACGGCGATCTCTGAGAGACGCTTCATCTGCTGGACCTGGTGAGCCAGCTCAATTTCTTCTGCAGGTGTCAGCAGGGGAACCCTGCCGATATTGCTGAGGTACCAGCCGATGGAGTCGGTGCTGAGGCGGCCGCCCCCGCGACTGGAACTGCGATTACTGGCAGGACGAGGCGAGGGCGATGAAGCCCCAGCTCGGTGTCCCAGTGGTGTCCCCATCACCCCGGCCTCCGAATTTAATTTGGCCAGAACTTAGCACTGTGGTGAGCGTTGAATCAGTGCTTTTGGGAAGACAATCTGGATTTAGCAAGCAGTGTGGAATTGGTGACCGATCGCATCGTTTTCGAGCCCTGACCTTGGCTTGCGAATGGTGTTCAAAAGAACCCAGATCTTTTTCGCTTTTTTGTTAACTCTCTGCAATGCCAGTCACTGTTGTAGCCAATCACACAGGCTGGCCCTGGACTGAGCACCATTCATGCATCAGTTGCAGTTGAGAATTAAGTTCGTTGCCCTCGGGTTGCCGCTGGATGAAGTGGCCATCGCTCTGCATATCCCAGGCGCCTCGGTTGTCGTCGAGATAGGTGCGCAGCAGCTGCTCAAGGCGCTCTCTTAATACGGTGTCCTCGACAGGCGTCACCGCCTCGACACGGCGATCCAAGTTGCGGCCCATCCAATCGGCACTGCCGATGAAGACCTCCGCAGCTCCAGCATTGCCGAACCAGAAGATGCGGGAGTGCTCAAGGAATCGGCCGATGATGCTGATCACCGTGACGTTGTCGCTGTGGCCAGCCAGGCCGGGGATCAAGCTGCAGATCCCCCTGATCACCAGCTCAACCCTCACACCAGCGCGGGAGGCCTCGTAGAGCAAAGCGATCAGCCTTGGGTCAACCAATGAATTCATCTTGGCGATGATGTGGCCGCCGCGACCGGCGTTGGCATGCTCGATTTCGCGGCGGATCAAGGCCTCCATACCGGAGCGAAGGGTGACTGGCGCCACCAGCAGCTTGCGGAAACTTTGCTGCTTTGAGAAACCGGTGAGGTAGTTAAACAGCTCCACGAGGTCTTGTCCCAGGTCCTGACGTGCACTCAGCAAGCCAAGATCGGTGTAAAGGCGTGATGTCTTTGAGTTGTAATTGCCAGTGCCAATATGCACATAAGACCGCAATTCTTCCTTTTCCCGCTTCAGGACAAGTGTGATTTTGGTGTGTGTCTTCAGGCCAATCACCCCGTACACCACGTGCACGCCTGCATTTTCAAGGTGGCGGGCCCACTGGATATTGTTTTCTTCATCAAAGCGGGCCTTGAGTTCGACCAGGGCCATGACTTGCTTGCCGTTCTCTGCAGCTGTGATCAGCGAGCTGATCACAGGGGAGTCCTTGGACACCCGGTAGAGGGTCATCTTGATGGCCAGGACATCAGGGTCCTCGGCTGCTTGCATGATGAATTCCTCCACTGAGGAGGGAAACAGGTCATAGGGGTGGTGCACCAGCACATCACCCCGTCGCAACACGTCAAAGACGCTTTCAAATTCCTCTTCGGCCACCGAGCCATCGGTCAGCAAGGCTTTTTGTGCCCTGGCCAGGGGCGCCGCCACCCGCGCCTGCTGTGGCTCGTCCTTCAACTGCGGCAGGGGCACCCCCATCAAGCCAAAGAGGTCATCCAGAGCCAGGGGGCCATTGACCCGGTAGAGATCCTCGGCCTCCACGGCCATGCCCTCCATCAGCAGATCCACCACGTCCTGGGGCATCTCATCGGTGACCTCAAGGCGCACCACCTCGCCTCCCATGCGGCGTTTGCGCAGGCCCTCCTGCAGGGCAATCATGAGATCGTCTGCTTCCAGTTCACGCAGTTCCAGATCAGCGTCGCGGGTGACACGGAAGAAGTAGTGCCCCTCAATGGTCATGCCCGGAAAGAGCAGGCCGAGGTTGAAGGCCACCAATTGTTCCAGCGGCAATGCGGTGTAGAGGCTGTCACTGTCGTCAGTCAGCTCTAAAGGCAGTTTGATGAAGCGCGGCAGGTTCTTCTGCGGAACCTTGACCCGTGCAAACTGTTGCTCACCGCTTTCCGGATCGCGGATCAGGGCCGCAATGTTGAAGCTCAGGTTGCTGATGAAGGGAAACGGGTGAGCCGGATCCACCGCCAGTGGTGTGAGCACCGGGAAAATCGCGCTGCGGAAATGGTTCTGGGCCCATTCCCTCTGCGCTTCATTGAGCTGGGGATAGTCCAGGACATGGACGCCATGGCGTGCCAGCTCCGGTTTGAGGGTGTTGCGGTAATGGTCTTGTTGTTTTTCCAGCACCGGGCGGAGCTTCGCCTGGATCGCCTGCAGTTGCTGCAGTGGTGTGAGTCCATCGACGCTGGGCGTCTCGATACCGGCATCAACCTGTGACTTCAGCGAAGCCACCCGCACCATGAAGAACTCGTCGAGGTTGTTGCTGAAGATGGCGCTGAATTTGGCTTGCTCCAGCAGTGGCGTGCGTTGATCCAATGCCTGGGCCAGCACCCGATCATTGAAGTCGATCCAGGCCAGTTCGCGATTGAGATACAGCTCGGGGGCGAGAGCAGCGGGCGCCATGGAGCGGGGGAATGCCAGATGGCCGGAAACTAGCCAGCTTGTTTAAGGGAACCGTTAGCACTCAGTGCCGCAACACCGATCAGTAATGCCGCCGCAAGCAGAAAAGGGCTGCTGCGTCCCAGCAGCTCGTAGCTGAGTCCCATCAGCGGCGGACCCAGAAAACTGCCAAGACTCTGGAGCCCCTGGAGTGAGCCAAGGGCAGCCCCCTGGCCGCCGCTGCTGAGCCGGCGGGACACCAAGCTGCGCAGTGATGGGGTGACCAAGCCTGTGCCGAAGGCCAGCAGAGCCACCGAGACGTAGACCACTGGTTGGCTGCGCTCCACGGGCGCCAATGGAATCAGCAGGCAGCCCACGAGCACCAGCGCCAGACCGGTGAGGGTCAGGCGCTGTTCGCCGAAGCGTTTCACCAGTGGTCCGATCAGTCCTCCCTGAACCACGGTGGCCACGATTCCGACGATTAGAAAAGCGGTGGTGGCGGGCCCTGGCCCCCAGCCGTAAACCTGCTTGAAGAACAAGACCAGCACGGCTGTAAAGCCGTTGAAGGCCAGAAAGAAGAGGAAAAACCCAAGGCAGAGCCGGCTCACCTGAGGGTTGCTGAACACGCCGGCCAACTGGGTGAAGGGGTTGAGCTCGCGCTTGCGTGGCAACGCTCTGCGCTGCTGGATCGGATGGGTTTCCGGCAGCAGCTTGAGCACGAGCAGCAGGTTGGTCACGGCGATGAGCACCGCCAGCCACACCGGCACGGTGGTGCCCCAGCGGCTCAACGCCCCTGCCAGACCGGGTCCCAGGATGAAGCCAAGCCCGAAGGCCACTCCGATCAGCCCAAAGGCCCGGGCCCGATTTTCAGGGCTGCTGATGTCGGCCAACACAGCACCGGCTGTGGCAGCGGTGCCACCGCTGAACCCATCAATCATCCTGCCGGTGAACAGCAACAGCAGCGGCCAGGGACTGGCTGCTGGCCAGGGCAATTCCAGGGTGAGCGCAAACAGACCGAGGCCGACCACCGTTCCTGCAACGCAGGTGGCGATCACCGGCCGACGCCCGTAGCGATCGCTCAGCGCGCCGATCAAGGGGGTGGCGACAAATTGGGCCAGGGCATAGCTGCCAGCCAGCAGTCCCAAGGTGGTGCCGCTGCTGGTGAAGCGGGCCAGAAGGAAGGCCAGCAGCGGAAAGACAAGGCTTTCACTGATCCGGTCGTTCAGCAGCGTTGCGAAGACGCAGAGCAGGGTCGAGGGCCGTTTCAAGTCAGTCGGTCTCGGCTGGTTTCATGCCGCGGTCCTGGCGCACGGCATTCCAGACCTCGACCGCTTCATCGCGCAGCAGCTGCTCTGGAGCCATGGCCTGCCGCTCTGGCGGCAGGTTCATTTCGGTGATGGCTGCCGAATCGTCGTAGAAGTCGCTGTAGTCCTCCCAGCCTGCGCCGTAATAGATCTTGCTGATGGCGGCCCAGTGGGCCGCGGCATAACACATGGGACAGCAGCGGCTGCTGGCGTACAGCACACAGCCGCTGAGGTCCCAGGTTCCCAAGGCGCGCGCGGCGGCGCGGATTGCATTGATCTCCGCGTGCGCTGTCGGGTCGTTGTCACGGCCGACCCCGTTCCCTTCATCGGCAATCACTTCACCGTCTTTCACCACGACGGCACCAAACGGTTCACCGCTGCGTTCCTCCAGTGCTGTGCGACGCATCGTCTCGATCGCCAGCGCCATGAAGCGCTTGTGCTGCTCGGCGCTGGACATCGATGCCGGTGCTGAATGACGCAAGCTTGCTGCATGAAGCGGCGGCATGGATGAACGATTCCGCGTTGAGCCACCTCAATGCCCAAGGTGAGGTGCACATGGTCGAGGTCGGCCATCGTGCCGCCACCGAGCGCAAGGCCACGGCAGAAGGCTGGATCCGCCTCAGGCCAGAGGTGCTGCAGTTGGTGCTGCAAGGGCGTGCACCCAAAGGTGATGTGCTGGCCGTGGCCCGGGTGGCGGCGATTCAGGCGGCCAAGCGCACCTGGGAGCTGGTGCCCCTCTGCCATCCCATCGCCTTGACGGGTCTTGAGGTGGTGATCGATCCGGCCCCTGCAGGTGATGGGCTGCGCGTGGAGGCATCGGCTTGCACGGTCGGTCCCACCGGCGTCGAGATGGAGGCGCTCACGGCGGTGCAAGTGGGCCTGCTCACCCTTTACGACATGCTCAAAAGTGCCGATCCGGCCATGACAATCGAAGGCGTTCGTCTGCTGCGTAAACAGGGTGGGCGCCATGGGGACTGGCAGCACCCGGGCCTGGAGGCCGGCGCAGATGGCTGAACCCTTTGCCCGCGAGGGTCTGGAGCTGGAGGAGGCCCGCAGCGCCGTCCTCAGCAGGATCCAGCCATTGCAGGGGGTGGAGACGCTGCCGCTGCTGCAGGCTCTTGGCCGTGTCACGGCAGCACCGCTTCTCGCCCCGGAAGCGGTGCCTGGATTCTCCGCGGCCATCCTTGACGGTTATGCCGTTGCCGATGCGGAGGAGCCGCCGTGCTCCACGCGCTGGCAGCTGGTGGGTCGTGCCGCTCCAGGATCGCCGCACCCAGGCGTGCTCGCCCCAGGTGAAGCTGTCCGCATCCTCACCGGCGCGCCCCTGCCGCAAGGCGCCGCGCGCGTGCTGGCTCAGGAGTTGATTGAGCTTCAAGGCGAGGCTCAAATCGTCTTGAAGCGTCCCTGCGGGATTAAGCGTTGGGTCAGAGGGCCAGAGGAGGAGACAGCGGCCGCCCAGCAGCTGGTTGGTGCGGCTCAGCGGCTGGGACCATCCGAGCTGGCACGTCTGGCTTCCTGCGGCATCGCAACGGTGCCCGTGCGCGTTGCCCCGCGGATCGCTCTGCTGATCACCGGTGATGAGCTGGTGCCAGCGGGGCAACCACGCCCGGCAGGAGCCATCTGGGAGAGCAATGGCACGTTGCTGGAGGCATTGCTGCAGCGGCTTGGCTACCGGGTCAGTCAGCGGCTGGTGGTGGCTGATGATCCTGTGGCCCTGCGCCAAGCGCTTGAGGCCTTGGCTGTCAGTGCTGATGTGGTGGTGAGCACCGGTGGCGTCTCCGCTGGAGACAGTGACTGGATCCGGCCGCTGCTGGCTGAACTGGGGCAAGTGGAGTTCTGGAAGCTGTTTCTCAAGCCGGGGCGGCCGTTTGCCTTCGGCAGGCTCGATGGTGCTGTCAACGGCCCATTGCCGTTTTTTGGCTTGCCCGGAAATCCTGTGGCTGCTGCAGTGACGGCGTTGCAGTTGCTCTGGCCGGCGCTGCAGCAGCTGGAGGGGGCTGAGCCCCAGCGGCTGCCCCGGATCCAGCTCCCTTTGGCGCGCGATCTGAGCCGAGTCGCCGGCCGGCCTGAGTTGGCTCGAGGCCGCTTGCTGGTGGATGCCTCTGGTGGTCTTTCGGCCTTGGTGGAGGGTTCTCAAGCCTCATCTCGCATCGCTTCGCTGCAGAACGCTGATCTGCTGCTGGAGCTGCCCCATGACGCCGATCAACTCCCTGCCGGCTGCTTGCTCTGGGCCCAGCTGCTGCGCTTGCCCCTGCTGTGAGATCACAGGGGGGTGTTGCCTTGCACCCAGTGACAGCGTCCTGCGGCGGTGATCTCCCGTTTCCAGAACGGGGCCTGGTGTTTGACCGCCTCCAGCAAGTCCTGGCAGCAGCGCTGGGCCGGCCCACGCCGCGCCGCCGCCACCGCCAGCACCACCAAGGCCTCGCCCGGTTGCACCCGCCCCACGCGGTGGCGCAGCAGCACGGCATCAACGGCATGGGCTGAGCTGTGGTGCATCGCCAGCTCCTGCAGCTGGGCTTCGCACATCCCGGGGTAGTGCTCCAGCTCCATGGCCAGCAGTGTTTCACCGGCAAGGCTGCGGTCGCGCATGCGGCCCAGAAAGACCGCTGTTGCTGCACTTCGGTGATTGCCCTCCCAGCTGGACAGCAGGGCGTGGGGGTCAAAGTCTTGCTGGCACAGTGCCAGATCCAGTGCGATGCCGCTGTTGTTGTCCATGGCCGTCAGCCACCGCTGATGGGGGGCAGGAAAGCCAGTTCATCCCCAGCGATCAACGGGGTGTCAGCTGCGGCAAAGCGCTGATTGATGGCCACGCGGATCTCAGTTGGCAGGGTGTCACCCCCCAATTGCAAGTCCTTCCAGCACTGAAGCGGTGTACACGGCTCCTTCAGGGGCAGGCGCCGGCGGGCCCAGCCCGCCTGCTCGCGCAGAGCTGCGAACAGCAGCACCTCAATGGTGGCTGACGGGGGCTGCATCCATGACCAAGGCTGAGAG
Source organism: uncultured Synechococcus sp. (assembly GCA_913049535.1). Taxonomy (GTDB): domain Bacteria; phylum Cyanobacteriota; class Cyanobacteriia; order PCC-6307; family Cyanobiaceae; genus RCC307. The sequence goes on along the minus strand of CAJWYF010000008.1, from coordinate 4,236 downwards.
ATGAGCCTACGGAGGCCACAATCGAGATCTGAACCTGCTGGCTATGGCTCTTGCGATCGCGTTGCTGACGGTTTCAGACAGCCGCAGCCTGGCGGATGACCCCAGCGGCGATGCATTGCAGGACGCACTGCAGCACGCCGGTCATGAGCTCAAGCATCGGTCGCTGGTCCGCGACGATCGCTACGCCATTCGCGCTGTGATCAGTCAGTGGATCGCCGATCCGGCAGTGCAGGTGATCATCAGCAGCGGCGGCACCGGTCTGACGGGTCGTGATGGCACCCCGGAAGCGGTGGCACCGCTGCTCGATAAAACCATCGATGGCTTTGGTGAGCTCTTCCGCGTTCTTTCCTTTGAAACCATCGGCACCAGCACGCTGCAAAGCCGTTGTCTGGCTGGTGTTGCCAACGGGACATTCCTTTTTGTGCTGCCCGGTTCGCTGGATGCCGTCACCACAGCCTGGGAGCGGTTGATCGCCGCCCAACTCGACCCCTCCACCCGGCCCTGCAACCTTGTTCAGTTGATGCCGCGGTTGCAGGAGCAGCCATGAGCCCGGAGCTGTTGCCGCTGGCACTGGCTGTCGTGGCGTTTCTCTACGGCGCTGTTGGCCATGCCGGGGCCACCGGTTACATCGCCGTTTTCGCACTCGCCGGACTGAGCCCTGAGCTGATCCGGCCCAGTGCCTTGATGCTCAATGTGGTGGTGGCTGGTTTTGGCACCTGGCAGTTCTGCCGAGCCGGCCATCTGCAATGGCAGCAGTTTTGGCCGTTGTTGCCCCTGGCGGTGCCTGCAGCCTTTTTCGGCGGTTGGCTCGTTGTTCCGACCCGCGGCTTGAGAGTCCTGCTGGGGATGGTGTTGCTTGCCGCTGCTGTGCGGTTCGTGCTGCAACCGCGTGATCCGGATCGCGTCCAGCCACCGAGCCGCTGGACGCTGCTCGCCACTGGCAGCGGCCTGGGTTTGATGGCCGGGCTCACGGGCACCGGTGGTGGGGTCTTCCTCAGCCCTTGGATGCTGCTGCGGCGTTGGTGCGGCACCCGTCAAGCCGCTGCTGTATCGGTGGTCTTCATCTTGATGAACTCCCTTGCTGGTCTGGCGGGATTCGCACGATCAGCACAGCCATTGCCGCCACTTCCGTGGAGCTGGGTGCTGGTGGTGCTGGTGGCCGGTGGCCTCGGTGCCCATGCCGGCAGCCATCGTTGGGCTGTGCCCACCATTCGTCGCCTTCTGGCGTTGGTGACTGGCTTTGCCGGCAGCAAGCTGCTGCTGGGCTGAACCATGGGGTCTGCTTCCACGCCGCTGCCGATTGAGCCGCTCTTGCCGGAGCTGATTGAGACGCTGAAGCAGCACGGCCGGTTGGTGCTTCAGGCACCGCCGGGTGCTGGCAAGACCACCCGTGTCCCCCTGGCACTGGCACAGCAGCTGCCCTGGAGTTCAGGCAAGGTGCTGGTGCTTGAACCGCGGCGGCTGGCGGCCAAGATGGCCGCGCGGCAGATGGCTCGCTCCCTTGGCGAAGCCGTTGGCGACACCGTCGGCTATCGCGTGCGGCTCGACAGCTGCGTGGGCCCGAACACCCGGGTTGAGCTGCTCACCGATGGCCTGTTCCTGCGCTTGCTGCAGGACGACCCCGCACTCAGCGGTGTGAGCGCTGTGCTCTTCGATGAAGTGCATGAGCGTGGGGTCGGCAGTGATCTGGCCCTCGCTCTGACCTGGCAGGCACGCCAGCTCCTGATCCCTGAGTTGGCGGTGGTGGCCATGTCGGCCACGTTGGATGCCGAGCCTTTAGCCCGCTTGCTCGATGGGGCTCCGGTGCTCAGCAGTGAGGGCCGTGCCTTTCCCGTGCAGACCCGCTACGCCGAGCGACCGGCGCCCGAGCAGCCCACGGTGCGCGCCATCGCCGATCAGGTGCGGCCTGCCATCCGTCAGGTGTTGGCAGAGGAGGTGGGCAGCGTGCTGGTGTTTTTGCCCGGCCAGGCCGAGATCCGCCGCCTGGTGGAGCAACTGGAGGATGATCTGGCAGCAGATGTCGAGCTCACGCCGCTGTACGGCGACCTCGATGCCCGAGCTCAGGACGCTGCAGTGGCCCCGGCTGCCCCTGGCAAGCGCAAGTTGGTGCTGGCCACAGCGCTGGCCGAGAGCAGCCTGACCATTGATGGCATCCATGTGGTCATCGATGCCGGCTGGAGCCGGGTGTCCCGCTTTGACCCCACGACCGGCCTGGCTCAGCTGGTGACCGAGAAAGCGGCCGTCGCCCAGGCTGATCAACGCCGCGGCCGTGCTGGACGGTTGGGCCCAGGTCTCTGCCACCGGCTTTGGACCGCCGTTGACCAGCAGCGGCGTCCAGCCCAGCCCAAGGCCGACATCCTCACGAGCGATCCAGCCCCGCTAGCCCTGGAGCTGGCTTTGTGGGGATCGGCCGCGGGGGAGGAGCTGGCCTTTCTTGATCCGCCTCCAGCGGCGCCGCTGCAGCAGGCGCGTGAGCTGCTGGTCAGCCTCGGTGCCCTGGACCCGTCCGGTCAGCCAACCGATCAAGGCCGGCGACTCGGAGCGTTGGGTCTGCACCCCCGCCTCGGCGCCATGGTGCTCCAGGCCGCCGTGCTGGAGCTGCCTGCCGATGAGCTCCAGCTGCCGGACTGGAATGCCGAGGAGCGCCAGGGGCTGGCCTGTGTTGTGGCCGCCGTGCTCTCGGAGCGGGATCCCTTGCGCGCTGAAGCCCCTGGCGCTGATCTCAACCTGCGCTTGGATCTGCTGGAGCGCCGTCGCGGTGGTCTGCCATCAGTGCGCCAGTTGGCCCTGCAGTTGCGCCGGCAGGTGGGGCTGCCGCGGCACCTGCCCCTCCTCTGTGAGGGATGGCCAGCCTGGGTGGGGGTGATGCTCGCACTGGCCTATCCCGATCGCTTGGCCCTGCCGCGCGATCAGGCGCGCCCGGGGGTTGTGCTGCTTTCCGGTGGCCGCGGTGCTGCCCTGGACCCTGGTGACCCTCTCTGTGCTGCTTCCGCCCTGGTGGCGGCCCATCTCGATGGTGATCGCCGTCAGGCCCGCATCTGGCTTGCCGCATCGCTGCCGCGAGCGGCGCTGGAGTGGCTCCAGCCCCAGCAGGTGCGCGACGAGGATCAATTGGCCTGGGATGGCCAGAGGGAGCAGGTGGTGGCCAGCAGACGCCGCTGTCTGGGGGCTCTGGTGCTCAGCGAATCACCGCTGCAGCGCCCCGATGCGGAGGCTGTGCAGGCCTGTGTGTTGGAGCAGGTGCGCCGCCGTGGTTTGGCGTTGCTGAACTGGACGCCTGCGCAGCAGCAGTTGCGGGGGCGCCTCGCCTTTCTGCATCAGCTCGATTCGACCCATTGGCCTGCAGTCGATGACACCGCATTGCTGCAGCAGCTGGAGCTCTGGCTGGCCCCGAATCTGAGCGGAGTGCGCAGCTTGGATGATCTTCAAGCGGTGGATCTCAGCTCAGCACTGCTCAATCGCCTCGACTGGTCGCTGCGCAGCCAACTGGACGCTCTGGCTCCGTTGCGCTGGATGCTGCCCAATGGCCGCTCGGGCCGCATTGATTACAGCGGTGAAGAGCCTGTGCTCAGCAGCCGCCTGCAGGACTTCTTTGGGGTGCTCGAAACACCGCGTTTGGCCGCTGGTCGCCACACGGTCCTGGTGCACTTGCTCTCACCGGCCGGCCGGCCAGCTGCAGTCACCAGAGATCTGGCCAGCTTTTGGCAGCAGGGATACCCCCTGGTCCGCAAGGACCTTCGCGGGCGCTACCCGAAACATCGCTGGCCTGAGGATCCGCTTCAGACCTGAGTGGCCGCACGCTGCAGCGGCCAGGCCCCCTTCAGCCAACGGCGGGCCTGCCTGCGGCGACGAGGCGTCTCCTGGAAAGAGCGGTCGATGGCACACAGTGCGGTTTCATCATCGAGGTCGTGGCCCCCGTAAAGAAGATGCAGCACACGATCGGGATCAAGCCCAAGGGCTGCGACCTCGTCCCAAAGGCGGCGGCTCCTGCTTTCATCGGCGTGGGCAAACTGCGCTTCTGCCAGCTGTTGTGCCAGTTGGGCCACCAGGTGGCGATCCTTCAGCGTTTCGTAGCTCTCCTTCGTCTGCAGAGGGGTGCTTACCGTCATTACGTCTGTTGCCTCTGATACACCCTTGCGCATGATCAGCAATTCCGCATCGGTGCTTTGACTCAACCCCCTAGGTAGGCCATCTCAGCGCGTGGTCCTTTCAGGCTGCTGCCCTGCTGGCGTTCCT
>CAJWYF010000007.1 GCA_913049535.1 uncultured Synechococcus sp. | reverse complement strand
TTTCCCGCACAGTCGTCAGCGCTGACGCCAAAACTGCACCGGTGGGTGGTAGCGAGCTCGCTAGCCTCCGCGCCTACGTGCGTGATGGCAACAAGCGTCTTGATGCTGTCAACGCAATCACCTCCAACGCCTACTGCATCGTTTCTGATGCTGTGACCGGCATGATTTGCGAGAACACCGGTCTTATCCAAGCCGGTGGTAACTGCTATCCCACCCGACGTATGGCTGCCTGTCTGCGCGATGGCGAGATCGTCCTTCGCTACATCAGCTATGCCCTGCTGGCTGGCGATGCTTCTGTTCTCGATGATCGCTGCCTGAACGGCCTCAAAGAGACTTACATCGCGCTGGGTGTGCCGACCCAATCCGCTGCACGTGCTGTGGCCATCATGAAATCCGCAGCGACCGCACTGATCGGTCAAACCAACTCTCCTGCAAGCGGTGGCGCCAAGTACCGCAAGATGGAAACCACTCAGGGCGACTGCTCCGCACTGGTGGCTGAAGCTGGCTCATACTTCGATCGTGTGATCGGCGCCATCAGCTGATCGGTTCAGCGTTTCTTTTCTCTCCCTCTCAGCACCCCATTTTTAAGGATCTCAAATGAAATCCGTCGTCACCACTGTAGTGACTGCTGCTGATGCAGCAGGTCGCTTCCCTTCCCAGAACGACCTCGAGGCCGTTCAAGGCAATATTCAGCGCGCCGCTGCTCGTCTTGAGGCTGCTGAAAAACTGGCTGCAGGCCTGGATAACGTGACTCGCGAAGCTGGCGACGCCTGCTTCAACAAGTACGCCTATCTCAAGCAGCCCGGTGAGGCTGGTGATAGCCAAGTCAAAATTGACAAGTGCTACCGCGACCTTGGCCACTATCTGCGCCTGATCAACTATTGCCTGATCGTTGGCGGCACTGGTCCACTCGATGAGTGGGGCATCGCAGGTGCTCGTGAGGTGTATCGCACCTTGGCACTTCCTACCAACGCCTATATCGAGGCTCTCACCTACACCCGCGATCGCGCTTGCGCTCCTCGCGACATGAGTGCACAGGCTCTCAACGAATTCAAGAGCTACCTTGACTATCTGATCAACGCTCTGTCCTGAGATCTGACTCCGTAAAGTCTAGAGGGGGGCTTAGGCCCCCCTTTTTTGTGCAAAGTCGGCGACTGATTGAGGACTTGTCAAGTTTCCAATTGACAATGGGTAATTGTATTTGTCAAGCGCATGGTCCGCATGATCGCGTTGCCTGGCCTCAGGATTTATGCTTAATCAGCCCAAGGCTTCAACATGACGACGTTTGTTCTTTCTCATAATCTGCAGCTTCAAAGTGCTTCAGCACCTGCCTTTGATTTGCAACAACTGGCTGATGGACTCACCCGCCATACAAAGCATTCGATCACAACGTCAGTACTCAGTCATCCCCATTGGCTTTTGTCTTTGGAAGGCGATGCAATGCCTACTGAGCTAGCCGAAGATCTTGTTAGTGCATGGATGAAGTTTCGGGCTGAACTCATGCAAGACATTGATCATGTTGTTCTCGCTTTGGGTGGCCGCAAAGACACTCCAGCCTCACCAGGTTCACCTCTTCAAGAGGGTTTCTGGGGGGTTGATGTGGTTGAAACAAAAGATGCAACCACCTTTTTGCAGGCCATCAATTGGCCTGCACTGAAATCTGGGCGTCCTGCTGATGCTGTATTCGAGATCTCTAGTCGCTGAATAGTTAGCCTCAGGATGCTTTTCTCCTGGGGCGACGCTTGTTATTGCGCTTATTTTGATTGGATTCAGCTGATTGAGGTTTGGCTGCTTCCACATTGTTTGGCTGGTTATCGTTTTCTGATTTAGGCGCAACCACTTGCCGGGTCTTTGGTTGATTACCCTCCCGCATACTTTTAATATCTGGTTGCTTATGTGGAGTGGTTCGCTTAGATCTAGATGCTTTGGGTGAAGCCTCTAAATTGGTTGTTTGAGCCACATTAGCTGGGGTAAGTGTAGTAACTTGATGAATCCTCATACCCGCATGTTGTGCTGCTTGCATCCAGCGCTGAAAATCACTGAACCGAATATTGATTTGACGGATGCCTGCTGGCTTGGCGTGATCAAAGGTGCCAACTCTGATTTGAATCATGCGTTCACCGAAAGGACCCATTTACATTTTCAGTAGTCTGATGACAAGGATGAATCATGAGGCTGGACTTGGCACGGAATAATGACTTTTCTTATTGTTGAGAGTAATTCTTTGCGATTAACCCCCTAGTGACATGCTAAGTTAAAAGATTCAATATCTCGCAATTTAATGGCAGGGGTCTTTGACAACATTCACCCTGGTCTGACTTGTGCAGAGGCTTACAAGATTCTGCTGGCTGAATCTGGAGATCTTGATAGCCAGAGTGATTTCTATATGGCAGTATCCCATCTGATTAATTTTCCTGGGACAGAGACTGAATCTGCATTACTCCGATTTCTCGAACGGCCTTCATCAGAAACATCCATTCGTCATGCTCAGCGTAAAGCAATTGAGGTCGTTGCGCGTTTGGATTCTCATCAAGCGATAGCAACAATTGGAACTTTTCTAGATAGTGATGATATCTATATGGTGGAAAATGCTGCTTGGGCATTAGCAAAGTTGAATTGTCAGGATCACAACTTGCACATGAAAGTCATCAGCCTGCTTGATGATTTAACACAGAACACAAGGATCTTAATCCAAGCACTGGCAAAACTGTCAGTTGTAAATGCCGTTCCATCTTTGCTGAAACTCCGGGATGATCCTCGCCCCTCCGTTCAAGGTGCAGCCATAGCTGCGCTGGTACAGCTGAATGGTCAAGCTGCTGATCTTGGAACTCTTGGCAAGCATCTGTACCTGAGCAACCAAATGGACCGACAGTCAGCAGTGCAGGACATTATTGACTCTCAAGCTGTCGAGCTTCTTCCTGAGGTCATGCAGGCTCCAATTTCTCCTGCATTCAAGATGCGTGCTTTTCGATGTCTTCTTGATCTTGACAACCCGCTGTTATATCAGCCGAATTGGATTTCCATGATCGATCGTGTACTTTTGGATCAATCTAGCAATATTGTTGTTCTGCATCGATATGAAGACAAGTTAGCCCCTGAGTTTCTCATTCAAAGCCTATTTCATCCTGATTTCAGCATGTGCTATCTCGCGATGCAGTCATTGCAGGAACTCAACCCAGAAACATTGTGGCCGCTTCTGCGCATCAAATGGGAATCAGGTGCGCATAATGATTACGGAGCACATTACTTTTTTATTCAACTCTTTGGTCAGATAAAGGGTTGGAGCGAACCTGCACTGCAATTCATTTCTGATGTATTAAACGAAGCCATAGTGGATACTCGTCCTCAGTTTAGAAAATCGTCGCCAATCGCCATTCTCTCCTTCGCAAGACAATTTCCCGCGCTACTTTCTGACTTGCTCACGAGTCTGACGTCTGGCCAGGCAAAACGTTCATGGCAGATGCGCTATGCAACTCTTTTATCAATTGATATGTATTGCTCCCCAGATATACAGATTCAGTATCGACAGTATGTGGAAGACAGTGCTGGATCAGATTCTGATGCGTTTGTTCGTGCAAAAGCAACTGACCTCCTAGAAAAGATGATTGCTAATGGATAGCCTTGTCGTGTACTATATATGGAAAATACCATTCAATGGTCCTAGAGCGAGCAATGGCTAATACATCATTAGATTCTCTCTTTGAAGATATGCTCCATCCTAATCCTCGGATTCAAGAAGAAGCATGCCGACAGATGGCGCTGAATTATCCTTTTGAGGCTTTGCCTCGGTTGCTCTCTTTGTTTGAGCACTCTGACCCTAAGGTTTATCGAGGAGCTGTCAAAGGAGTTGGATTTTTTGGTTACGACGCCTTTCTCCCCATCATCGAACTCTATGGACGCACAGCTAATCAGACAGCAAAACGATGCTGTCCAAAGGCATTTGTTCAATTATTCAAGAACTTTCCGAACCAGCCTTTTCCAGAAGAAGTGATGCACTTGCTTCGTCACTCAATTGAAGATTCAGATATGGTGGTGGTTCAGGGCGGTTTGATGTGTCTTGGTCAGTTAGGTAAGCAAGCAGTGTGTGGTGAGGAGGCGGTTGTGCTGCTCATCCATGCTCTTAAGCATGAGAACATTGCCTTGGTTTATAGCGCCACGCAAGCTTTAGCAGACATCAATCATCCACTGGTTTCAAGTGCGCTGAAATCACTAATAGATTCATCCTCTGATGATTTTATCAAAGAAGCAGCAGAGTCAGGTTTAGCTCGCCATGAAAGTCTGAAGGCATCTAACGGATAGTCAAAAAACTCTCTGCGAAGTTTTAACAGCGGATTCAGCAACACTGGAACGTAACATCACAATCATATTTGATTGACATGCCTTTGTGGCATCGGTCAAGAGATTGAAGCTGAGTGGACCCTTCATTCCCATCGTTTCATAGGCCATCACAGCGGCATAGCGTAAACCCCAATCGTCAGGTGTAGTGTATGCCCACTCAAGTGTTTGTTGGATTGATCTTTTTGATTCTGTTGATAGTTCAGCTGAACTATATATTCTCCCTAGAGCCAGAATCGCAACGCGTCTTAGCTTTCCTTGGCAATGATTAGCAACCTCAAGCCCGATGACGCTTTGCAGAATGGGAACCGCTTGAGGACAGGCCAGGACGTATATGAATTGCACAATAGCTGCGCGAATATCTTGATCAGGGGTTTCCAGGCAGACCTTAGTGAGCAATTTAGAATCTGGGGCTCTGCTAGTCTTTAGTTCTGCGATTAAACCGTGATAATGCTTGTTGTTACTGTTGAGTGCAGTGATTAGTTGACTTCTAGTATCACTCTCTAATGATGAGCCTCCCTTGTTGTGTTGAACAGACGAATTGTGAGGCGGAAGATTGCCTTCTGCTGCGTTTGCAATTAGCCGGTCAATGTCTAAGAGAATCTCTTTTGAAATAGCATCCACTTGTTGGCTATCACGCGAATTCTTGGGCTCTGCTGAGATATGATTTTCTAGCATCTGTTTTAAGCTTGCCATTTTTACATTATTTGGCAATGATGCCGGCAGTATCATCTGCTTGAGTACTGGATCATTGCATTGTGCGAGATCAAAAGCAGCAGACTGACGTAGAAAAGCATTTTCATCACTCAGATTTATTTTTAAAGCTCCCAGATACTGCGGATCTCTCGTCATTCGGTAAAAGAAGATCCCAGCAGCACCCTGAACGCGTTGAGACGGATCGTCTAGATAGTTCTGTATGATCTCTGCCATTTCCCAAACCTCAAAAAAAGCCAATGTCTCAATGAGTATCTCGAGTGGTTTTAATTTTGAGGATGCCTGCACATACTTAATAAGGTCTGGGACAATCCTCTTTTCGCCAATCGCTTTCAGTGCAAGGAGTGATGCTTCTTGGAGCCGCAGATCTGATGAACTGAGTGCATTGATCAATGTTGGGATAGACGATCGATCTGCAATCATTCCCAGAGAGCGAGCAGCCTGACGGCGTAATGGAAAGCCTCCAAGCTCTATTTGATCGTTGTTAATGTTGATAATATCGCAGAGAATAGGCAGGGACTCTGCACATTTATGCTTGCCCAGCCACCATATAATATGGTATTTGATTCCGATATCGTTACTATCCTTCAGTTTCTTGATGGCTTCCTTAGGTGATTGAAAATGATTCACCTCAACAAAGGCATCTGCAGGGCTACGAGCTCAGATCTGTTTTTCAAGCACTAAGACTGTTGAAGTATTTTGTTATGCGCTATTAATGGTGAGTCTTTATGCTTCTTTTAACCCTGCATAGATTCCGCCTGCTCGAAAGTCGTAACGTTCAACCTTATCTTCTCTGCTACATGTAGTCTGAGAGTATTCTAGTAGTGTTTTAAAGCCATTAGGTACGAGTTTTGGACATAATTCTCCAATATCATTAGCGTATGGACAGAAATAGACACCTGCCCAGTGATTCAGGAAACGTCCTTGAATTTCTTCCGAGAAGTCGAATCCATGCATCTTGGCGAGCCTAAGTATTTCTACTGGTTCTGCATCAGCAAACTTTTCTTTGAGCTGTTCATCACTCCTGAGGACTCCGATGAAACGGATAAATTCAGCTCGTGACATGGCGCCCCAGGTGATGTATCCAGATCCTACCAGCGGTATCCTCTTCTTCCCATACTGTTGTTGCGCTTCCTCAACCTTGATTGAATGCAGTCATCGGCTGTTATAAATAAAAAAATAATGATATTGGGCATGGCCGATTCACAGAGATTTGATAATCTATTTGCCTGGATGTCTGAATCAAATGCAATAAGTGTTATTAATCAGTCAAGTCAAGAATTGGCTAACCCAGGTATCAAATATATTGCTGCGACTCGTTTAGGTGCATGCACATCACCTGAGTCATTGGATGCCTTGCTCATTGCCTCTCAGGGTGAAAGGGCAGATATTTTCGAAAGAATTACCCGGCGAAAAGCAATTGAAGCCCTTGGCAGGCGAAAAGATGCTTCAACTCTTTCTGTCATTATGGATGCTCTTCATAGTGATGATGAGCCAACCGTTGTTAATTCAATTGATTCTCTGATCAGCATCGGTCTTCCTCTGAATCATCAATCCAAGACCGTCCTCTGCAAACGTGTATTCCACCACTCTACGGTCGTAAGCCGCGCAGCTATTCAGTGTTTAAATAGGCTTGGAGTTGATGAGTTCAGTGCTGATATCGCTCAGCTAGAAGTCCACAGCGATCATCTTGTAAGTGGAGCTGCTCTTGCATATTCCGTTCAATTTACCAGGTCTCAAGAGAAACTTGATCTGTTGTGTTCCCGCCTCTTGAATCCAGTTGTTGCGGTTAGACGTGCTGCCGTCATTGACCTTGGAGATGCAGGACATGAAGCATGTCTTCCCTATCTAGCCTTGTCACCTGTTTCAATGCCCTTACGTGCAAAAAGTGCGTTACGAATTACAGGTACAGCACATCGACACATATTTGATGCGAACCTTGAAAAGATACTTGTTGATGATGCTCGCTATCTCAGCTACCCCGCTGACATGTCAGAACCAGCATCGACTGAAGAAATCGTAGGATACCTTAGACATAGGGATGAAGGAAAGCAGTACCTTGGTGCTAAGAAACTACTCGAGCTTGATAAGTCTGAGCAGACCAGTGCTTTGTCTGACGTTTGGACCGAATACGGGTCAGACTACGGAGTGCATTATTTGATCACAAGTATCATTTCGCTTGCACGTCAAACAGATCTGGCTCATATTGCGATTGAGGCGCTTAACAATAAAGAGCCTCAGTATGCAAAGTCGCGGATTGCAGCTGTTTGGGCATGCCTGAATCTTGGCCTCGTTGATCAGCGGCCAGCTATTGAACGGTTATTCCTTGAGACAAAATGGGAGCCATTGAAGATTACTTGTTTTAATGCTCTTAAACTACTTTAGTTTTTTACGCATGGACCTGATAAAAGCGTGCTCGTTCAATCGTTTGACTAGGCAGCTCGCCAAAAACGGTAAAGTATCTCCTGGCATATCGACCTGTATGCTTGAATCCAAATCTGATAGCAATATCTTTGACTGAGCGCAATCTCAGATGATATCTGAGTTCTGAGTTAAGCAACACTCGTCTTGATTCTTCAAGCCTAATCTGCGTCATCATTTCAATGATACCCATGCCAAACTGTTCTTGGCATAATCGATAAAGTGAGGCTTGACTTGTATGAATCTGAGTGCAGACTTCGGCAAGTGTTAGAGGCTTCCTCATGTGTTCAGTTTCATGAGCAAGTCTGACAATCTCCCTCAAAAGCCCTGTATTTCTAAGCGATATCCGTGAAGTACTCAGATCAATTGGTTGTTCTAAGCAAGCAGTTAACAACTCAAAGTACTTCTCTGCAGCCAGTTTGCCGTTGTTTGATAGGGTCTTTGAAGATAAGTCTTTCAGTTGAGCCAGCGCTTCTGTTCTAGACTCCATGCCGGTGTCTTCATTGAGTCTTTCCAATGCATTAAATGCACGGACAGATTTCAAGTATTCAATAAATGCATTCTTGTCAACCATGCATGCAGTGCTTGAGCATGTACTGGAGTACTTTCCCCATGAGTTGCGTGGTTGAGAGCTGATTGTTCCGAATCCAGCGATGCTATTTTCAGTCATCTTGTAGCCGTCACACACACCGAGTGTTGCTTGGGTTTTTCCCGTTGCTTTAATCCAGTTAAAGTCAATCGTTGAACCATTCCCCCATCCTTCATAAAGAAGAGTCTTACTACCTGAAATTTCTGCCAGTGAAACTTTGGGATTCTGTACCGTTGAGATTCTATATAGACCTCCACCATTCTCAAATTGTGTAATCCTTGTGGACTGACCAAGTCTTGCCAGTTCTTCTGACAGATTGAGAGGATCCTTGTATTCAATAAAGAGGCTCATGAGTCACCTCCATTCTGCTTTGTGAAAGAGATGTTGATTTCTCGTGTCCTCTCTATCGTCTCTTCTGGCGTTTCCAAAAATGACCGAAAATATAGTTCCTCAAATGCTCTCCACTTAGAGAAGCCAAAGTATTGTGCCGTTTGCTCTTTGGTGAATATACGTAGACCACTACTCAGAGATTGGCAGGATAGTGCTTTTCGTACTTGCTCAAGACGAATAGACTTTGCAAGATCAAGGACATTCATATTGAACATTGATTTGCAAGCTCTATTCAGGGACGTTTTGCTTGAGTCAAGATGCTCACTAATCTCTGCAAGAGATATTGGGGACATTCCATTGCGATCTTGGTGAATTAGTTTGACAATGTCTTCAATTAAATCTGTCGACGTTGATCGACTTGTTCGTGTGTCTGTGCTGTAGTCGTCGATCTCTAAACAGGCGATGGCCAAGTCAAAAGCTTTGCTGGGTTGTTTGATTTGTTGTCCGTTGAAATGTCTTATGACCAATTCTTTCAGTTGTGTTGACGATTTTGTTTCGCAATCAATGCCAATACACTCTTCTATCTTTGCATAAGCATTATATGCATTTAGTGATTGTATTCTTTCTTTCATGCGCTCCCAGCGCAGGCTCATGCAGTAAAGAGTGTCATTTGCGCCAAGAATGTTCCATGCATTTCCACCTGTTTTGCTGATTCGATTGAACCCTGCAATGCTAGAAGAATTCATTCGATGACCGCTGATTATCGTCTCACTTTTCCTTACGCCTTTTTCTTGCCCTTTGATCCAGCAAAAAGAAATGGAGTTGATATTGGCTTCTTCTTCGTAGAGCAGCGCTTGATTAGAAGAGAACACCTCAAGATGGACATCTTTTACAGGTGCGCATATCGTGTTAGTCTCAAGTCTTCCTGTTGTTAGTTGTGTTACGTTGCAATTGAATTTTGAGCCTTGGTAATATTCGGAGAAATGCTCTTTGCAGCACTCCTCCATCTCCAGGGTGTTTGAAAAGCTGTAGTGGGTGAACGGCTTTTTAAGCACGAACTTCCATCAATCCTATCTTCATGTAGTTTACTCCTGGTTTCTGATGATGCATGTGTCAAGCTCAACTATTCTTGATTTGCCAATGGCGTTCTTTTCTGGCATTCATGACTCAAGACGGGTCTCATGACTTTTATTCGTTTGATGCCCTCTGCAGGATCTGAATGGCGACTTTAAACACTTTTAGGACTCCTTCATCCTCTTCTGTAGTCTTGGCCAGGGTGAGAGGCTCGATTGCGTCAATGGCTTCAAGCTTCATCAATGATAGTGCTGCATTCTTTCTCACTTGAGTGTCATCGTCAGATAGCATTTCTACGAGTAAGTGCTGTACATCGTCAGCATCATATGATTTTCCAATAAGTGTTGCTGCTTCTGCTCTAACTTCGCTACTGATATCATTCAATGCTTGAATGAGCCTATCTTTTGCCATTGCATCGTCAAGGGCCTGGATCTGTTCGCCGAGCGCAGCGATGGCAGCAACTCTTATTTCTGCATGTGGAGAGTCCGCAGCCTTTAATATCGCTTCTGGTGCTTTAGATCCGATGAATGAAAGTGCAAGGTTGATCAGGCCCACTTGAAATGCAGTTGAGTCTGGATGGATCAGTATTTCAAAAAGATCATCCATCGCGTCGGGCCCAATTGTTGCCATGGCTCCTGCAGAGGATCCAAGCACAACTGGGTCCTGGTCATGCTTAAAGGCATCTAAAAGGAAAGGCAAAGCCTTTTTGCTGCCGATGATGTTGAGTGTTTTCGCTGAGGCTCTGCGGACAACAACATTCTCGTGATGACGTAAAGCATGGCAAAGGATAGGTATTGCTTCATCTCCCACAGAACCAAGGCTTTTTGCAAAAGTCAATCTGAGTGAGCCTCGTTTGTCCCCTAGCCCTGCCATCATCCGCTGCAGCGAAGTCTGATCAGCTTCTAGAATTTCACCATCATTTAGTCGTGATCTGAGCTCTTCTGCGAGCTGCAGTGCTTCATCTTCGCTGAGCTCATGCTCATTCATGCTGGATGGCCCTAGTGTTTCTGCTTCCACGCCTAGTCTGTGCTGTGCAACTTTCGTAATCTACGCGACGGGCGAGTTCATTGCCCTCTCTTCATCAGGTCTTTTTGACTCTCCGGCTCCGCTCACCCAATCGTTGTCTCACAAAAAAATGTGCCCCCGTTAGAAACAGGAGCACATTGAGAAGTTCAGTCTATTCAAACTGATCTGAAATATCCTTATGAATTAGAAATGAACACCAAATGGACGGAACGGCACATAATTGGTCACCTTTGGTGGATTGTGGCCGCTGTATTGCTGTTCTGGCAGCTTCACAGGTGTCTTTGTTAGGGCGCGATAGGTAAATGTAACAGGCTGAATGGCCTTGGCGGCAGCCATGGCTAACGGTGTTGTTGTACGGCTCTTTCTGCCCTGGGCATTGTCACTAATCGCGACTTTGTTGATGCCCAATTCCCTCATCATGTTGAATGAGGAAGTGTACATACCCGCGAATGAATCTGCGGTGCGTGCATAAGGCACAATGTCAGAGCCAAAGACTTCTGTATATTCAGCACTGTCCGTCATGCTGTCAACCAGTGCGTCAAAACCAGCCTCTGCCTGTAGCTTGATGCTGTTTTGTACCTC
This sequence comes from uncultured Synechococcus sp., assembly GCA_913049535.1. Classification (GTDB taxonomy): domain Bacteria; phylum Cyanobacteriota; class Cyanobacteriia; order PCC-6307; family Cyanobiaceae; genus RCC307. The sequence continues at coordinate 61,591 of CAJWYF010000007.1, read as the reverse complement.
AGCCTGATTCAGAGGTGCCCTGCCAAGGATGTGCTTGAAATTTAGCTCAATCCCTCGCTGAGGGGCAACAGCATGAAAATAGTTATCTTTGTAGAACTGTGACTTGGCTAATCCATTGACGAAATCACGCACCGTGATCTCACCATTGAGCAGACGTGCCTCAAGAGAAGTGCATCGTTCGTTGTCTGTTGGAGGCAAGTTACCGAATACTTGCCGGTATGCCGCAATGATGGTGCGCTCAAGTGCTGCTGAATCGCTGGGGTGATACTCGTCAAAGACAGAGCCAAAGGGACATTCGCTGTGAAGTCGGGGACCAATGCCTAGACCCATGGCACCACAGCTGTTTCGCTTGAATTCCGCGATGGATCCAGCAACAGTTCTGGTCATGGTGTTTTTGCCCGCCTTGCTTGGCATTGCATAGGAGGCTGGTCTGGTGCGATTGGCACTAGCGAGACCTTCAGGACTTGTTTGCGTACTGAGCATGATGAGGGATGGGGTAGTTTGGCTATGTTGTGCCACCTCAGCATGCAGGCCATGTCATTGGTCTGAAGGGCACTCGACAGCCAATTTGGATGATGAACTTCTATGGAGAATCAATATTCTCAGATCGCCTATGGGTGGACCTGTGGTTTACCTCTGGCCACTGCTATTCATCACTAGCTGATCGGACGAGGCAAATATTTGACGGATCATTGTCTGCAAAACTATCTATTCTTTGTGCTATTGATCTAACTCCGAGCGATGTCTAAAAAAAGGGGTGGGCATTGCCCACCCCATTGTTCAGACTGATCAAGACTCAGCGTTGGAGGATGTGATCAACCCAGGGAGTTGATGACGTAGTCCAGCAGCTGGTTGTAAGCGGTCAGAGCCTGAGCGCTCATGTCACGAGGGGCGCAACCACGTGAACGCAGGTGGGAGAAACCAGCAACGTAGGTGCCGGCGTCGATGCTGAGTGCTTTGTACACTTCTTTCTGACCGTTGATGGCCAGCTCATCGAGGGGGCCGGTGCCGCCGGTGACGAGGCAGTAGTTGATCAGACGCAGGTAGTGAACGAAGTCACGCTTGCACTTCTCTTTGCCTTCGGTGGCGCACTTGCGGGGCTGACGGCCGGTAGCTCCGTTGGGGTACTGGTTGTACACAGCATCGACAGCTTCCTGAGCAACTTGGTCGTAGTTACCGGCCAGTTTCTCAGCAGCTTCCAGACGAGCAGCAGCACGCTGGATGGAGCCCTGGACGGACTCCATGTCGGAGGCAGAGGGGAAGCGGGAAGCGCTGTCGGCTGCGCCGACGACGGTGGTGATGACGGACTTCATGATGAAAAAGGGGGGTGTTCAGATGTGCAGAAATTCAATCTCTGGCTCAGCTGATAGCGCTGATCACCATGTCGAAATAGCTGGCAGCTTCGCCGGCGATGTTGGAGCAATCTCCAGTGGTCACAGGCATCTTTTTGGGCTGGCTGTTGGTGTTGGTGATCAGGGCACCAGCAGCGGCCTTCATGATGGCCACGGCACGGGAGGCGGAACCTGTGGGAACACCCAGTGCAGCGTAGGTTTCACGCAGTCCGTTCAGGCAGCGGTCCTGGAGAACAGAAGCATCACCAGCCAGCAGGGCGTAGGAGACGTAACGCAGAACGATCTCACCATCGCGCAGGCAAGCAGCCATCTTGCGGTTGGTGTAGACGCCACCGTTAGGGGCGGTCAGGCCGGTGTTTTCGCAGCAGATGCCGGCGACGGCGTCGGAGACAACACAGCTGGCGTTGGAGGTGATGGCGTTCACGGCGTCCAGGCGCTTGTTGCCTTCAGCGATGAAAGACTTGAGGGAGGCCAGCTCGCCTCCACCGATGAAGGCGCCGCTGGAATCGGCCGAGACGGCCTTCCTGGAGAATGCGTCGAGCATGGTTGAGCGAATACGTTGTGGGGGGGGATGCAATCCGCATCACGGTTGACCTTAACCCTGCTTTTTTAGCTACCCGTGCTGAGCTGTACGTCAGGACACACAAGTTGACAAATGAAAAATCTGAATCGAATCAGTAGTTCGCACCGTTACAAAGCTTGGCCATTACCTATGACAACTGTTGAAGCACCTGCCGGCATGTCCATTTCAATGGTATCCATTGGGCCTGTTCTGCCAAATCCTCAATTAATTGCTTTTGGTCAACGAGCCCTAGGGCTAGGCAGCCCCACGCAGCAGCAATGCGTGACTTTGTGTATTGAGGAATGGTTTCCGCTAAGGCCAGACGTATCAACTCGCCGCGCTCCTCGATGGCTTGGAGTCCGACGACAGCCGTGAGGTAGTAATGCGTGACGTAATCACTCCAGAGTTTTTCCTTGATCAGATCGATCAATTGCAATTTGACCTCTCCCTCCATCGCCATCAGGCTGAATGCGCCGCCGTACTGCTTGGCTTCGTCGCGATGTTGAAGATTATTTTCAATCTCAAGCGCTTCAATCGGGCACATCCATTCGGGCCTGAGTTTTAAGTTTTGAGGATTGTCTTGTAGTAATTGTTTGATTTGTGACTCGTATTGTTGAGGCACTTCGCACGTTTTGTGCGGATCGACCAACTGGAATGCGCTCCGTGCCCTGAGTGACATCGATACAGGAGCTGAGACGAGGTCGTTCAGCCTTGAGATGTCGCCTGCATCACCTAAATCAATGACTGCCGACCTTCTTCTGCCGGCGATTGCGTCAGTCAGTTGCGGAACCAGCGGATCGAGTTCATCCTTTTTGCCTAGGATTTTCGCGCCATAGGCCCGTGCAGCTCCTGATACCAGAGGATTGGAATCATTAATCAAAGGCACGATGAACGCTGCTGCTGCTTCAATCCCCATACGGGCATGCGCCTGGATAACCGCACGTCTTTGAATGTCTTCTCCCTCCAATGCGTTCAATAACTGATCTTCCTCAAGCTTCGACATGGGCGCCCCAATCTTGGTGATGGCATCCACGGCATTGATGACGGCAGCTTCGTCCTTGCATTGCAACGCCGAAAAAAGAACAGGTACCGCTTTTGAACTCCTTCTCCTGCCAAGTGCCTCAATGGCCTTGCGTCGTGTGATCCGATCAAATAAATGTTCAGGACTGAGCTGTGCAGCTTCAATCAGAATGTCAAGTGATTCTTGACTACTGCTGGCGCCAAGTCTTGTGGCGGCCATGTATTTGTCAACTGGTCTTTCTAAAGTATCTGGATCTGCCAGGATGATTTCTATGGCCTTAGCCTCTGATAATCCTTCAACTAAGTTGTCAAATCGCTCGGCCATTCTCAACGCTCATTGGCGATTAACTTTCTCCTTGATCGCATGAACCCGTGATGCCTTTCAGCCTCAAAGCTCCAAAGCGTCAGGAGTATCCAAATCTTACCATTGCTTGGCCACCTCGATTCTGGTTCCCTCTGTTTTCCTTCACGTCTGCTCCAATTCAGTGGTGTCGTGTTTGCTCGGTTCAAGAATTTCCCTGGTCTTCGCTCCAGCTCTGAGCTCTATGCCTGACTTGATCTCCCAGCACCCTTTACTTCGTTGCTTTGCACCTGCTGATAATATTCAGTGTCTCCTGTCGATCATCATGCCTGTTTCATCCGAGCAAGAGCAGGCCCTCCCTCGATTCGTCAAGACCGTTGAGGCCAATGCCGCTTACCAGGACACATTGCATCGCATCGCCGATCTCAATGAGCTCAAGCAAATAGTCAAGAGTCTTGAGCCAACATTGACAGGTTCAGCTTTGATTCCCTATGAGCAAGCGACGAGTCCGCCAAAAATCACCATCGATTCTGGCATTATGGCCGCCAACATCCCATGGAGACTGCTGCGTTGTCCCGGCGGCCCCCTTGTGCTTCAGATGATTTGCAAGAATGTTAGCTTTGCACTCTGGATTGAAAGCTGCTGAATATGTCTGATTTGGCACTTACCCAATTTCTCAATATTGTTGTTCAGGATCATTCCATTGCCACCGGATTGAAATCCTGTACAACACACCAGGAAATTGTTCAATATGCGGCATCCAAGGGATTTTCTTTTTCTCTTGAGAATTGGAATCGTCAAGTTCAGTCCGATTTTTCTTGTCTTTCCACGTCAGATCAGGAAAAGATTGCTGCCATTGATCCCAAGCACTGGTCTTGGGCGTTCCGGCAGGTCGCTCAATTAAGGGCAATGTTAATGTCGGGTGCTTAACATTTTCAAGATTGGCTTTTGATGCTTACAATGAGGGTTGCGCATTTGGTGTAGATCTATGTCGCTTTCAGCTTCTGATTCCGATAAGGACTCAATTCTTGAAGCTTTCATCGCATGCGCGAAATCTGACCAGGGTTTGCGTGATGAAATCAAAGCAGCCTTAAACCAAGATCAAGTGATTGAAATAGCCGCTTCTCGTGGATATGCCTTTGACTCTTTGACGATTCTTCGTCGTTGGAGCAAGCATACTGATTTCACCGAGTCAACATGGATGGGGTGGTTTTCAGAGTGAGTTCCCTCTAGTTGGAAATTTCTGAATAGCGTGTGGCTTTAGAACCTCGCTTGGCCCAGTACGTTACGAGTTCTTCTCCTCCTGGTCTGGGAACACTTGCGACTGCACGCAAAATTTTAAATGATCTTCTTGGTCCCATGGGCCAGTTTCCAACGGCTTTGATCAGCCGCACTCTGCCTCCCAGAACTTCCAGGCATGATTCAAATTTCTCCAGCTGTGTCTGATCAACGGTTTCAAAAATAAAGTCACTCCCCTCGCAGACCAAATGCTGCGAGCGAATCCAAGCTTTCATTTGTTTATCAGCATCATTCATTTCACTGATGATCGATCTACCCAATCTCGCTGAATGAAATTGGCGAATGAATGAGTCCGCACGAATTCTAGTTTTCCATGCTCAGAGCCCCAGATCTGTTGATCGGTCTCTGGGTCATATCCCCGATCTCTGCTAACCCATGTTGTCTCGTTGAGTTCTACTTCGCTTACTAGATAAGTAATGCAGCCATCTCGTGGTACAAAGCATTTCTTTCCTGGCTCAACTTCTCCGATAAACTGTTTGTGTCCTTTGGCTCTAAAATGCATCGAGCATCCACATCTTGTCTCTAGCAGGTCTGGCCTCAGCGATCTTAAAAGTGATTTGTCCTGTCCAGCACCTGCAAGCCTCGGGAAATCTGGGTAACCAAAGTTTTCAACGACGAAGACTTCTTCTTTCGTTGAAACTCGATGTAGCCCTTGACGGTATGGATCCCATGGCGCGTAGTCGTAGCACTGTTCAGAATAAAAGCCTGGTGCATTGAAGACAGACCAAGGTAGTGGACGGAAAAAGATCTTTATCCTTGCAAAGTCCTTTGGATTTGCCTGAGATTGTTCAAGATTGTCATAAGCCCCGGCAAGGGTACTAGTGAATTCCAAAAGGTCAATATTATGCTGCATTGTTGAATAGTTCTTTACGCCTTAATTCGTCGGACTTCAGATGCAAATGATGTCTGCAAGATGCCGCTCCCTTCGGATGTCCTGACCACTGATGAGCGACAGCGCACATTCTCACTTGCAAACCAGATTCTTTCTTCTGCTATGGATTGTCCGTATGTCGTGCTCAGTAATAGTGTCCCATCCGAGCTGAACTCATATTTTGAATTTGCTTGTTCAGCTTCTGCGTAGCCGACGCTGCGTACAACCCAACCGCTGCTTTCACTGCGCTGTACGGGAAGCAATATGCAGGATCCAGCTGATACAGCAGTTGAATCCTCTGGCTCCCAATCGCTTTCGGCTTCCCATTGCATCCGAAATGGCGATGTCACCATCCCCATTGGCATTTCAACTGAATTGATTAGTTCTTGGACAGACTCGTCATCAACTTTTAGCTTGTCAATCTTAATTTCGCTGAGAACCTCTTCAAAATGCTGAAAAGCGAGGGAGTGGCCACTTCGCATGGATCGCCACGTCCCCTCACTAAGATCGACAAATTTGCCGATATCCATGCACCTGAGTCTGTTGGAGCTCCAGTTTAAGCGTTGGCTCGGATTGATTGGATGCTGCCACCCTGGGACTGGATTCCCCTGATGGTGGACGACATCGAACTCTGAGTCACCACCGACTTCTGTACAGCACGACGGTTGGGTCCAACCTGAATCCTTGAGGTCCAGACAATGGTGAAGCTATTGGCCGTTCCAATGGCTTTCCGCTCAACAATGGACGGTGATGTCGCAGTCCCGAGGCTGTTGGTCAGCTTTCCCTTCTGAGTGCCGCCATCAAATCCGGCATAGCCTGGATCCAAGATTGCAGCACGTGTATAGCCAATGGTTGTGCCGCCCTTAATGCTTTCAGATGCTCTGTTGTAGGGGACTTTATCAAGTCCAAATACTGAGAGATATTCTTCGTTGTAGATGTAACTAGCAATTTCAGATTCATAACCTTCCTCGGCGAACAATCTGACGTGTTTCATGAGCTCTGACTGGTCCCTAGGCGGCCTGCCTAGTAAATGCTTAAAGTTCAGCTCGACAAATCTATATTGACTGTTGGGCTCAAGAAACATTCTTTTGTAGCTCTCGGATTGAGCCAATGCGTAGACAAACTCTTGCACATTCATGTCTCCATTCATGAACAGCGCTTCGAGTGATGGATTGATATCGAGCTCCATCAAGTGCTTGTTCCCGAAGACCTGCCTGTAGATCTGCTGAATTACATCGCCAGCATGGGTGATGTCCACGTTGGCTTGTGTTGCGAGAGTCTTGATGTCAGCCATGGGGGTTGTTGTGGTGTTGGAATCTTCATCTCCGCCCCATGGGTTTTCCCATGGGGCTTACCTTGCAATGTTCGATCGGCTTCACATCACCTCTGTCACCGACAGAATCCGTCCCCCACGTGCGTGGATGTACTTCATCTGGGAGCTCATGTCCTTACCAGAGACCAAATACGTTGAGTTGGCTGTGCGCTGGCGGGAACGAGCTGTCTGTGCTGCCACAACAATACGGAAGCGTTTTTTGGTTGGGTCAGGAGCTCCGGATTGCGTGCCCGTTCGGTTGATTCGGCTTGTCGTGCTGCTCCAACCGCTTGGCACCATTCCTGTTGCAACAGAATTCACCAATGAAGAGCTGCTCAGAACGGTGTCGCTGGCAGCAAATCCTTCGGCAAGGCTCAGATGGCGGTTAAAGGCAACTTGAGCCCTTCCGTTCTCCGTGAGGATGCGTGCAAAGGGAACCGTATCCTCACCAAAGGTTGATTGGTATTCTTCAGAATCGACATAGCTGCAAATTTCGGCTTCGTAACCACCTTCAGCCAAGATCTTCGTATGTTCGCTGATTTCGGCTTGGGATTGCGGGGCCCGACCTAGGAAGTGTTTGAAGTTCAGTTCAATGAAACGGTAGGGGGCATTCGTTTCAAAGAAACGTCGCTTGTACTCAGCTGACAAGCCGATCGCACGAACAAACTCACGTGTGCTGAGGTAACCGTCGATGTACTTGCTTTCTGCAGAAATCGCGCGTTCAAACTCCATCAGATGAGGATTACCCATGACCTGCTTGTATGTGGCCCTGATCAGACCATTGATTTCATCAGCGCTATCACCTGGGCAGCGTTGGTAAGTCTCCTGCTCCCTCTGGCCAAGGCCGAATGTCACGTAGGTATCACCGCGCATTGGTGCAGTGTCCTGACCGCTTGTGACGCCTGGCGCTTTGCTGCTGAATCGTCCCGCGGTGTAGCCAGCTGTGGGGCGCACGCCCACAACCTGCGTAGGAATACTGATGCGTGGCGCAGTGTTGCTTGCCAGGCTTCGTGTCAGCGTGCTGCTGCCGCCACGAGCACTGTCGCTACCTGCAAAGCTTTTCTGTAGAGCCGCCAGCATTGGGAAGGCTGCAGTTGCCAGGTCAGCTGGTGAGCTCCAGGCACGGGCATAAGGGACGATGTCACTTCCAAAGACTTCCAAGTACTCTGCAGAGTCAATGAAGCTGTCGATTACAGCCTCATAGCCATGTTCGGCAAGCATGCTGATCTTGGCCGATACCTCAGCTTGGCTCTGAGGTGCACGGCCCAGAAGATGTTTGAAATTCAACTCAATGCCGCGTTGGGGGGCAACTGATTCAAAAAAGCGCCCCTTGTAAAAGCTGCTTTTGGCTAGGTTTCGTACAAAATCTCGAATATCAAGATCACCGTTTCTCAGTTGAGCCTCTAACTCGGGTGAGCGCTCAAAGTCCATCACGTGGGCGTTGCCATAGACCTGGCGATACGCGGCCGTGATGGCTTGATCCAGCGAACCATTGTCTTCTGGGCTGTAGCACTCCGCTGTGACGCGGTGAGGGCAGTCTTCGTGAGAGCGAGGCCCCACGCCAATCTTCATTTGGTCGCAAGACTGCTTCAGGTATTCACCGCTGGTGAGTGCGGCGCCTTTTGCTGGCGCTCCTTTGCGCTGGAACGAAACGGGGTTGCTCCACTTGTTGGTAGCCCCAAAGCCCAGGGAGGAAGGTTGGTTGCCAGTCATGGTTCAGTTCAGTGAGGTGTGCTGTTTGGGCGGTGAGTGGTGTCCTGTCGAATGTCCTGAGTTACGTGACAGGTGTAATGCTGGAGATCTTCCCCCCTTCTCTGTGGATTCGAATGAACTGCTCAGAGAGTTTCTCAAAGGGTACGTAATACACACGGTTGGATTTCACATAACGAGAAATCCGTCTGACGTTGTTGGCCTTGTAGGAGGTCACCTCGACGCGATATGTACGACCTTCGTCGCCAGAGGATGCGCCAAGACGTGTTGCGGCTTCCTGCATGTTTGTTGCAGGTCTGAAGCTCCAGCCTTGAGACTCTTCAGATGAAGGTGGAACAACTGGGATCGGATTGTTTTGGTAAACCGAGCCGCCGAGCTTCGAGCGAATCCCCGAGAGGCTGCCCTTGAGGCTGCTGCTGGAATTGCCACGCAGAAGTTGAAAACTCCAGGTGAATTCCTGCAGGGTTTTGCAGCTTTCCGTTTTCCAGCCCCGCTGGTAGGGCACTGTCCACTCGTCAAAGCAATCTTGGTACTCATCGCTGTCGATGAAGCTGTCGATATCAGCCTCATAGCCTTTGGCGTCCAAGCGCTCGGCATGACAGCGCATTTCCTCGAAGTCAGCTGGTGCCCTTCCAAGCAGGTGTCGGAAAGCCAGCTCGATGTAGCGATACCTAGCGCAGCTCTCAAAGAAGCGCCCGCGATATAAGTCGCTCTTGGCAAGACGGCGCACAAACTCACGGACGCTGATTTCGCCGAGCTTGAATTGCGATTCGAGAACGAGCTGCCTCTCGCTATCCATCACATAGGCGTTCCCGAGCACCTGGCGATAAATCGCCTTGATGATCTGCTCTTTCTCGGCGTCAGTATCGCCTGGGATGAGTTCAACAGGGGCTTCGCTGTCGAAGCGCTCTACCCCCAAAAGCGAAGCAGGACCAAAAGGCATTGAGACTGATTCAACCCGACGCGCCGACGTATCGTCGAACAAATGTCTGCAGGACCAGGCATTTGTTTATAAAGCTCAACCTCTGCATCCCTTGCAGCAGCTGGGATGAGGCTTGTTAGTTCATGGCGCTACCGACAGAGTCTTCCGAGAGGCTCTCCCGCGTCGTGCTGCGGGTTAGCGGGTTCCAGCAGTCCAGCTCATGGGCCTCGCGGCCCAGCAGTTGCGCTCGGATTGACTCAAGACCAACGGCTGCGCTGAAGTCCGCTCCCCGAATGGATTCCACGCTGTCAAGCTGTGCGTCCTGAAGTTGAGCTCCGCGAAGATCCGCAAAATCAAGCTGGGCATTCCCGAATCGTGTGCCAACGCAGCTGGCGCCTCGCATGACGGTCCGTCTGAGATCGGCGCCGGCCAGCCGGACGCCATCGAGCACGGCCCCGCTCAAGTCTGCGCCGCTGAGGTATGTCCCCATCAGGACAGCGCCTCGTAGATCCATGCCTCTGAGGTCAGTGCTGTTGAGAAACACTCCACTCAGTCGTGCGCCCGGTCCCACCGCCCCACAACCGCATGGGTCAAAGCCGTCAGGCCAACGCGTGCTGGTGTCGTACCTGGCAAGCCGCAGGTCAGCATCTTCAAGATTGCTGCCGCTCAGGTCAGTCCCACGCAGGTCTGTGCGGCAGAGCTTGGCACCACTTAGGTCTGCAGAACCGAGGGCGCAGCCGCTCCAGTTGGCCCCCCTGGCATCCACCCGCCCGTCAGGTTGAGAAGCTGCCTCGGCGTTCTCGGGTGGATTCCAGGTCTCAAGCTCCAGATGCGCTGGATGGGGGGTCACCACAGACGTGCTACTCAGCAACGATTCTCACCTGCTCACTCCCCTCCTGTCTTCAGCATCGCACCAGCAACGGTCAGCAGCACGCGGGTGAGCTCAAGGCCACCGATTGCAAACAGGGCAAGCCAGACCTTCACGGTCCATGCCGGAGGCTGGCCTCCAATCCAGACAGCCGACGCCTGTGATGATGTGTCGTTCTGGAGGCCAAATTGTGCACTTGGGGCCCGTTCTTGCAGGCTGTCGCGCCAGTCGGCTCCGTAACGGGGGAAGCGTTGATAGATCGGGATCTCACCGATGCTCTGGCCTGGAAGCGTCCGTGCGCGTTGCTGCGGGACGCGGTCGTAGCCAAAACAGGCCATGTACTCATCGCCGTTCAGGATTTCATCGATGAAGGCCTTGAAGCCTTTCTCCGCGATCACGATGGCCCAGGCCCGGCGCTCTGCATCTCCATGAACAGGACGTCCCAGGATCCGTCCAACGACTTGATCCACCATGCGGTAATTACTGCTGCAATTGAAATATCCCTCGCTGAATCGGCGCGACAGCAGTAAGCCTCGGATGAAATCGCGAATAGTGATTTCACCGTTCCGTAGTTGGGATTCAAGGTATGCGTCGCGATCGCTTTTCATTGCGTGAAAGAAGATCTGGCGGTACGCCTTGTTGATTAACTCGTCAACTTCGCTGTTGTAGGTTTCGTGACCTGAGCCTGCAAATGTAATTGTGGCTAACCCGTTGGTCTGTAAATCTCCTGCCAGATCGCTCACCCGTGCGTTCTGAGAGGTCAATGGATAACTCAGCACAGGAATGGTCATTGTTGAGTGCTCATTCAGCAATAGAGTGGATTTTCACCGGCCAATGGCTGAAGGGTTTGACCTCTTAGCAGCTCGTAACCCGATGGTGCTCGATGTTGCTGATGAGTTCCCCAAGCGCTGCATCAAGGGTGCCGCTGTCCTGTTCAGGAGCGATTGGCTCATAGGTCAGGGCGGCCAGGTGGCGCATCTCCCTGAGCGCCATCAGCAGGGCATCGACCGGCACGCCCATGAGTGCGTATAGCCGCCCGAGGTTGGCCATGCCGTCGTCATCGCAAAGAAGGGGCTGTCGAACGGCGACGGCATAGCAGCTCACCCTCAGGAAGTGAAAGCAGTCGCGCCAGCAGGCCTCTGAGCGATGCTCTGGGTGCAGCGCTCCCCCAGGTTGCACCAGCTCGGGATGTTCATTAATCAGGTGGGTTTTGGTCGCATCCACGAGCTGTTGAACGTGCTCTTGAAGCTCGGACAGCGCATCGGGATCAGCCCCTGAGGTGCGGCATAAAACTGAGATCTCCCCTTCGAGCAACAGCCGCTTGTCACGATCAGCCTGGAGGAGCACGTCTCGAGCCTCAGGGCAGATGTCCTGCCGCTGGGGTAGGCCCAGCACCCGGCAGCGTTGTGCCAGCTGTTGGATCTGATCAGCTGCGGTGTACGAGCCGGCCATCACTTAAGCCACCAGCCATTCACTCAGTTCACCGGGCTTCGGGACCGGTGAGGCGCTCAGCCAGCCGTGTCGGTCCAGATACACAGCCCAAGTCAATCCATCGCCCAGTCCTGGTGAATTCTCCTTGAGCACTTTGGCCTGGGCATCGCTCACGCCGAGCTGCAGCAGCAGGCTCAAGCCTTCTGCGGCTGTTTGGATCTGGGTCGAGCGGATGGCCGAGCCCACCACCCAGGTCAATTTCGTCTCGCTTAGCGCTCCGGCGTGGCTCTCACAGGCCACGAGCAGATTGTCGGATGGATCTCGGCTGGCCTGGGTGTCCTGCCACAGCGCCAGGTTGTCCGATTTGAGGTCAATGCGAACCATCCCGTGCCCTGAATCCAGCAGGAGTTCGCGCTGCTTGCCGGCCCGCTGCAGCAGCTGATGCAACCCTGACTCCAGTGGCTTGGGCATGGCCCCGGCTTCGAGATGATGACTTTATGGCCGGGTGCGCTGCATGAGGCCACCCCAGAGGGGAAGAAGTTCATCAGAGCAGTCCTCCACACGCTCAAAGATGAATGGCCCTGGTAACGACCCCCAGATCTGTGCATGGGAGATGGGGTCATGGCCGCGGTCCATGGTCTCCATCCTGTGCTGATCCAGCCGGAACGTACTGACCACGTAGCTGGCGCGCCCCTTGCGGCTAACGCGGCAGCGGCATCCTGGTTCCACCTGGCCGCTGAAGTGGTCTTGGTGCGCTTCGATGATGGTGCTGCAGCCCTCCAGGAGCGTCAGATCACCTGGTGTGATCTGACGGCGTTGCTCAGGATCATCGATGGCACCAAAGAAACGCTCGGGCTCACTCATGCTGAAATTCAGCACGGTGATGACCCCATCAGCGGTGAGGGTTGGACGCACCACGCGAACGCGGTACGGCTCTTTGGGAGTGATGGCATAGGCCTGCTCGATCAGGAGCGATCGGGGCTCTAGCTGGGCGATGGGCCGGTACCGCACCCGGATGTGGGCATAGAGCGGCGGGTTGTCAAAGGCCTGCTGCCGGTTGTCGAAACTGCCGCACAGCCATCGGGTCAGCTGATTGAGGGCGTCGGCCTGTTGGTGTTCTCCCATCGTGGCGCTGCGACCCACTGCGATGCTGCCACGCTCGATCGGTGGGGATGGACACCGGCAACAGCATCGATACCATCAGCGCGTTCTCCGCTGGAGGCTCGATGGGCGATTCCGCCAACACCGTCTCGATGGAGCAGCTGCTCAGCCAGCAACTGCACGGCCTGATCGACCTCACCACACTGCTGACCCGACGTCTGCTGCAGTTGGAGCAGAAGGTGCAACAACTGGAAGCGGATCCCCAACACGACGATGGGGCTGAGCGGGCCGTCACAGAAGCCCTGCTTGAGCAGGGCGATCTGCAGATGCAGGAGCTGCAGTCCTTGCTTGCTGTTGTCCCCTCCGCCTCAACGCCAGAGCTGACGGTGATTGACGGGCTGCGCGATCAAGAGGATGGCGAGGCGGGCGAGGCGCTCAGCCAGGACGCGTTGGATGACGGCGCCTGCTCCGATAGTGATGACCCCACCGATGAGGATGGAGCGGTCGCTGAGTCCATGGACGATCAGGGCTCCGAGGAGCTGCAGGCCGAGCCGGAAACGTTCGACGATGGTGGTTTCATCGACGAACGTCACGGCGAGCCCGCCTCCGATGAGGGGTTTGAGGATGACGATTCGCAGATGCCGTTGCTTTCAGCCTGACGTCTTCTCTGAGGTCAGCACACTGAAGGGGGCATGGTTCATCGGCCCTCAATGTTGAAACGGGTCCACTGGCTGCTCCTGCCCGGTCTGCTTCTGGTTGTGGTGCTGGCGCTGGGTCTGCGGCGTCACGTGATGGCTCGCCTGGCAGCTGGCGGCACGATTTCTGTGCTGGTGGAAGTGCTCTCTGAGGACGCTTCCGCTGATTCGGGCAATGCCAAGCAGGCCATTGCTGACGTGTTGGAGAGCTTTCGGCGTTACAACCCCGACGCCGAGGTGCGTTGGTCGATGGTGCACACCTCAGAGTTCGACCAACGGCTCGATTTTCTTCAGCGCCGTGGCCTGGCTCCGGATCTGATGCTTGTGCTGAATACCGATCTGCTGGCCCTTCGCGCCCGCGGTCAGATCGAGCCGGTGGAGCTGACGGTTCAAGAGCGCGCCAACATCCGGCCTGCCCTTGTCAATGCGCTTGAGATGGATGGGTTGGGGTTGGGAATCCCCTATGTGGTTTTCACGGGGCTGGCCTGTTTTGATCGCCAGCATCTGCCAGAAGCGCCCCAGAGCCTTGATGCGCTCATCGATCTGGCCAAGCAGGAAACCACCATTGGCCTGCCCAGCTCCTTCAGTGAGCTGTGGTGGATTTACACCGGCTTCAATCCCCAGGATTCAGATGCCATTGAGCTGCCGACGCCCGAGAACCTCAAGCGTTTTCTGCGTTGGCTGAGGCTGGCCAACCTGCAACCTGCCATCGCGTTTGAGGCGGATGCCGAGCAGCTACGCCGTGGACTGAGCAGTGGCCGTTACCAATGGATTGCTTGCAACAACCGCTGGTTGCCGAGTCTGCAGAGTCAGTTGGGCCCAAGGCTGGGCCGGGGCGTCCTGCCCAGCGGACCGGCTGGTCCGCCGCAGCCGCTCGTGCAGATGCGGATCTGGACTTTTGGCCGTCAGTCCAGCCATCGCCAGCGGGAGCTCGCCCGCCGGCTGGCCACCTTCAGCACCAACTTGGTGCAGCAGCGCACGCTGGCCTTGAAGCTGGGGTCGGTGATTCCGGTCAATCCCGGAATCGCCTTGCCCCTGAAGGCCTACCCCCTGATTGCGTTGCAGGAGCAGCAGTACCGACGCGGCACGCTGTTGAACCTGCAGCAATTTGCCGCTCTTGAGCGCCTCAACCTGCCGGCGCAACCGTTGCTGAACGCGGTCATCAGCGGTAACCAGTCTCCAGAGGTCATCGCGCCGCTCTTGATGGCGGTGCTGGAGCAGGAGGTCAAGCCATGAACGAGCTCCTTCCCTCACTGGATGCGTTGCTGTCGGACTTCACCCGGCCTGTGGTGCTCCAGCAGCTGGAGGTGTTGCTGGTGGCGTTTGCGGTTTGGTTCGTGCTGACCCGGCTGCTTGAGCTTGAGCAGCGAACCTGGCCTATGGAGCAGCGTTGGCGCTTGCTCAAAGCCCTCAAGCCCCTGACCAATGAACTGCTGTTGTTTGTGGCTCTCAGCAGTGCTGCCAATGGTTTGCAGGCCTCCACGGGTGTTGGCGGCTTGGCCCTGTTCATCAGCCGTTTTTACGGCTTGTGCCTGCTGAGCCGATTCATCATCGTGCCGCTCCGGCTGCAATTGCCGCGGGACATCGTCAATCGCTTTGATATGCGCGTGCTGAGGCCGTTCCTGGCGCTGATCGGCGTTGCTGCCTTGATTTCCCAGATCGGCAACCTCAACGCCATCTGGTCCTTCGTGCTGGTGGCTTTCAGCAAAGGCAGTTTCACGGTGGGGGACCTGCTGCTGCTGCTGCTGGGCAGTTATTTCCTGATCGCTGGCACGGCACTGCCGGCCTGGGGTCTGGCCTGGCTGGGCCGACGCCTGTTCGGGCTCTCAGAAACGGGCTATCGCGCGGCGGCCCTGGTGATGCGCTACCTGATCATCGCCATGGGGGCCGTGCTGATCCTGGCCTACGTCGGTGTGAACACAACGGTGCTGGCCGCTGTGGGTGGTGGA
This sequence comes from uncultured Synechococcus sp., assembly GCA_913049535.1. GTDB lineage: Bacteria > Cyanobacteriota > Cyanobacteriia > PCC-6307 > Cyanobiaceae > RCC307. The sequence continues at coordinate 46,198 of CAJWYF010000007.1, read as the reverse complement.
CTGTCCGTTGGCCTCGGTTTTGGCCTCAAGGAGGTGTTCAGCAACTTTCTCAGTGGGGTCTGGCTCCTACTCGAGGGTGCAGTGCGACCTGGAGATGTGCTGTTGCTTGATGCGCCTGACGGTGAGCAGGACCCCTGTGAGGTGCTGGAGCTGGGCATGCGCGCCACCACGCTCTGGCGCGATCGTGACAACGTCGAGCTGCTGGTGCCCAACCAGACGTTTTTCACCCAGTCGATGGTGACTTACAACGGCATGCGCGATTCGCGCCGTCGCTCTGAGGTCGTGATCTGCGTGGATCACCGCCAGCCGCCGGAGCGCGTGATCCAGTTGCTTGAAACCACAGCCTTGACCATCCCTCGCGTCTTGAACGACCCAGCGCCTCGCGGCCTGCTGCTGCGCTACGACCCCTCAGGACTCACCTATGCCATCCGCTATTGGATTGAGGATCCGATGAATGGCATCAGCATTGCCAGTGAGGTGGGCAGTGCGGCCTGGCATGCCCTCGATGCGGCGGGAATCGCAATTGCGCTTCCAAGGCTTGTGGTTCAAAACGATGCCAGGACCCAGATTTGAACTGGGGACACGGCGATTTTCAGTCGCCTGCTCTACCAACTGAGCTATCCCGGCAAGCCCTTTTGGGCAAGCACAGACTTTAAGCCATGGCCATGGGACCTGAGGTGGTGGCGCTGGGACAGGGCAGGACCTGCCCACTGATCAGCCCTGGGGCATGGCCCGCAGCATCGCCACCAGGGTGCGGTGGGCGTCTTCGCTGTCGCTGAGGGGGTGGTCAAAGGGGATGCTCAAGGTGGTGCCGTCCACCTCAAGGCGCATGGCGTCGCTCTGCACTTCGAGCATGCGTGCTTGCACGGGTGCGCTGACGCCGCCGTAGTGGCGGGCATAGGCCACCACCGCATCGGCGTGGTCGTCATTCATGTGGGCGCAGATGCGTGCGCTCACGTCGGGGGTGAGGGGGTCTGCCGCCATGGGGATTGAAGCTTGAGGAATGGACAGCGTGGACTGGGGTGCGGCTCAGAGGAACCGATGCCAGAGCAGCAATCCCAGCCGGACTGCGCTGAACCCCACATAGCACGCCAAGCCGACAAACAGCAGCAGGGACAGCACCTCTTGGGGCTTGGTGGGCATAGCGGATTGGGGTGATCAGAACAAAAAAAGCATCGGACCGAAGCGGTCACGATGCTTGGGTGGTTGGCAATGAGCAGGGTTGCGAGATCTCTCTGCTCTCGAAGCTTCAGCCCCAAGTTTTGGCTGTTTTCGACTGGTACATCCGTTGGAACGCGCGGGAGGAGGGATCCGTCACAGCTTTGGAGTAGGAGAAGGCTGCAACGTCAAAGCCGCCGGTGCCATTGGAGAGACTGCGGGCATCGTTGAAGGCCTTAACCAGCAGGCTGCGGCTTTGGGTGGTGCTGTCAGAACTGGCGTTGCCCGGGCAGACCTGGCCCATGTTCACAAAGGTGGAGCAATAGAACCCTGCCTCTGACTTGAAGGCTCGGGAGTAAGGCACGGTGTCGGTGCCGAACACCTCGAGGTATTCACCGGATCGGGTGATCTGATCGACCAAAGCATCAAAACCATGCTCGGCAATCAGGCTGATGAAACGGCTCACTTCTGCCTGATTGACCGGGGGACGCCCTAGCAGGTGCTTGAGGTTCAGTTCGATGCCGCGAATCGGTGACACCTTGAAGAAGTAACTCTGCTTGTATGCATCGGATTTCGCTAAACCGGCCACAAAGTCACGCACGTTGATGTCGCCATTGCCGAGCTGGGCTTCCAATTCGACACAGCGCTGGCTGTCGCTCAAGCCCAGGTTGCCAAAGACCTGCTTGTAAGCCGCTGCAATGGTGGCCTCAAGAGCAGCGCTGCCGCTGGACGCAAACTGGTCGTTCACGGCGGAGAAGGGACACTCCTCGTGGTGGCGAGGGCCAATGCCAATGCCCATCGCAGAACAGAGGTTTTCCTTGTACTCAGCGATGCTGGTGGCCGCCTTGCCGGGCTCGCTCACCAGCCGGCCCTGGCTGATCTCTTTTCTGTATCTGTTGATGGCCGTGCCGGGACGCGATTTGCTGCTGTTGTCCGCGGCGTAGGAAACACGATCCAGATCAGTGAAATCGCGCTTCGGCTTGATGACGACCATTGCTACTCAAGGGGAGGCTTGATGGTCGGACCTTACGTCGATTCACTTGTGAGATCTCCCAAAGAGACAGGCCTGCAACAAAATTTTTGCCAAAGAACCGGAACCTTTTTTTATCACCAACCTGGTGGCCTTTCCCATGGCTTTGCCCCACCATGTGCTTCTCAGGATTGAGTGGTCGGCGATGTGATCGCCTGCAGCGCCAGCCCCGCCATGGCTGCTGCTGCACTGGTGCGGCTGCGATCCAGCACGGGTAAACCCAGGGTCTGCCGGCGCAGCTGGCGCCATTGGGGATTCCGTGCCCCACCGCCGACACTCAGCACGCGCTGCAGGGGCTCGGCTCCAAGCTGCTGCAGCCGCTGCCAGCCCCGTGCTTCCCAGTCGCAGAGCCCCTCCAGCAGGGCCTGCAGATACAGAGCATCACTGATGGGTCGCGGCTCCAGGATGGGTTCCAGCTTGGGATCATCAATCGGAAAGCGCTCGCCGGTCCTGGGCAGAGGACGCAGCTTGAGGCCGCTGGGGCGTCGCGGATCGATCTGACGACTCAGCTCGATGAGCTGGGCGTCGCTATAGAACTGGCGCAGAACCCCAGCGCCGGCGTTGGAGGCTCCCCCCACCAGCCAGCGTCCGGCCAGGCGATGGTTGCTGATGCCTGCTCCTTGGAGAGGACTGTGGTGGAACTGCTTAAGCACCAAGGTGGTCCCGAGCACCGCGACCCCATCACCAGGCCCAGGGTCAGCGGCCAGGACAGAGGCGTTGCTGTCGGTGGTGCCGGCGATGACGGCTGCGGTCTGCGGCAGATCCAGGGCGGCAGCCGCAGTGGCAGTCAGGGTGCCCAGGACGCTTCCGCTGGATCGGATCTGCGGTAGCGCCTGGTGCCAGGCCGCGGCAGCGATGGCTTCAGGCCAGCATTGTTGCTGCAGATCCCAGCCCAGGCGCAGGTTGTTGCCCTCTTCCCCCCACTGCCAGTCCCCCAGCAACCAGCCCATGAGCCAGTCGGCCTGGTGGCGCAGCAGAGGCACATCAGCAGGGGTGCCGTTCCAGTGGTGACGCTGCAGCAGCGCCAGAGCGCGCGCCACGCTGCCACTGGCACTGGCGGCACTGCCACCGCTGGGCACCAGATCACGGGCAGCTGCGGCCTGATCGCTGATGGCATCGCAGTAGGCCAGGGCCTCCCCAAGCGGGGTGCCATCGCGGCGGCAGGCCAGCAAGGTGCCGGAGGTGCCATCGATGGCGATGGCACCCACCTGTGATCTGAGCGGGCTGGGGATGGTGGCGGCCAGGCTGATCAATCCCTGGCGCCAGCTGTGGGGATCGCGAAATGGCCCTGGATAGTCCAGGGCCTGTTCATGCAGCAGTTGATGCTGCTGATCCACCACCGACAGCCGCAATCCGCTGGTGCCCAGGTCAAGTCCCAGACCCAGCGGCTCGAGGCTTGCCATGGCCGCTCTGCTTAGCTCAACCCTTGAGCTTGGCGGCAATCAGCGCAACGTCCTCCCAGGGGAGGTTGAGGTCACTGCGACCGAAGTGGCCGTAGGCGGCCACGTCCTGGTAGAAGCGGCCACCGCGCTGCTGCGGCTGACGACGCAGGCCGAAGTTCTCGATGATGGCGCCGGGGCGCAGATCGAAGTTGGTCTGCACCAGCTCGGTGAGCTGGTCATTGCTCATGGCGCTGGTGCCAAAGCTCTCCACCAGGATGCTGACCGGTTTGGCCACACCGATGGCGTAGCTGAGCTGCACCTCGGCCTTACGGGCCAAGCCAGCAGCCACCAGGGCTTTGGCGACAAAGCGAGCGGCGTAGGCCGCTGAGCGGTCCACCTTGGTGGGATCTTTGCCGGAGAAGGCGCCACCGCCATGGCGGGCATAACCGCCATAGGTGTCAACGATGATCTTGCGACCGGTGAGGCCGGCATCGCCCTGGGGGCCACCGACGACAAATTTGCCGGTGGGGTTCACCAGGTATTTGGTGGTGTCTTTGCTGGGCTTGAGGGCCAGATCAGCGGTGGCGGGCTCGACCACATGGGTCCACAGGTCGGCGGCGATGCGCTCGCGCAAACCCTGTTCGTCAGTGATGCCATCGATCTCAGCCACGTGCTGGGTGGAGATCAAGATCGTGTCGATGGCCACGGGACGCTCGTCCTCATAGACCACGCTCACCTGGGTCTTGCCGTCAGGCAGGAGGTAGCTGAGGGTGTCGTTGTGGCGCACCTCGGAGAGCTTGCGCGCCAGGCGGTGGGCCAGGCTGATGGGCAGCGGCATCAGCTCGGGCGTCTCATCACAGGCGTAGCCGAACATGATGCCCTGATCGCCGGCGCCCACCTTGTCGAGCGGATCGCCGGCGTGGTCGTCGGCCTCATCAACGCCCTGGGCGATGTCGGGAGATTGCTGATCCAATGCCACCAGCACCGAGCAGCTGTTGGCATCAAAGCCGCCGGCGCGGGCGCCGCTGTAGCCGATCTCTTCAATCACCCCGCGAACCAGGGTGTTGAAGTCCACGCGCGCAGTGGTGGTGACCTCACCGGTGATCAGGCACAGCCCCGTGTTGACGACGGTCTCGCAGGCCACGCGGCTGGCGGGATCCTGGGCGAGCAGCGCATCAAGCACAGCATCACTGACCTGGTCACAGATCTTGTCGGGGTGTCCCTCCGTGACGGATTCGGAGGTAAAGACGTACCGAGACAATGGGTTCTGGCAGCAGCGGGAAGGTTACAGCTCGGGCATCTCATCCCAGGACGCCAGCGAGCCGTGGCTGCCCTCGAGCGGCAAAGGGCTCTGCCAGCCTGAAGTGTAAGCAAGGCTCCAGGCCAGGCCAGCAGCTTTGGCCATGGCCAGGTCATCATCAGCATCACCGATCAGGCCGCAGCGCTCGGGTCTGACCTGGAGCGTGTCGCACAGGGCCAGCACGGCGGCTGGATCCGGTTTGCGCGGTTCGCGGTCGCAACCATGGACGGCGCTGAACCAATGACGCAGCTGATGGGCCTTGAGGAAGGCTTCCAGGCTGGGGCCCGTGTCACTGCTCAGGACGGCCAGCTTGATGCCACGGCTGCTGAGGCGCGCCAGCAAGTCCGGCAAGCCGGCTGTGGGAGGCGTGCGCTCGGCCTTGAACGCAGCCAGTTGTTCATCGGCGCGGTCCATCGCTGCCTTCGCCCAGCGCCGGGACTGTCCCCAGCTGTGGCCTGCTGCGGCCACCACCGTGGCGCAGGAGATCAAGTTCTCATGGCGGCTGGCCACGGCCATGGCGCCGGCGGGGTCCAGGCGGCCTCCTCTGATGCCGTGGGCTCGCAGCAAGGGCGTCAGGAGCTCGGGATCGCCGCAAAGCTCAATACAAGACTGCGCCCTGGCCTGGGCCAGAGCGCAGAGGTAACCGTCACTGCGGCAGAGGGTGCCGTCCTTATCGAACAGCACCGCATCGGTGGGAGGAAGAGGGATCAGTCGAGATGGACGCCCAGATCGCCCTCATCGGCTTGCTCCATCAGCATCTGCTTGTAGCGGGCCGCCATTTCCTCGGCGTTGTCGAACACCTTCTGAGGATCGGTGAGCATGTCGCCGGGCTCAGGCTCCAGGGCCTTGGTGGAGAGGGAGATCCGACCACGCTCGGCATCGAGATCAATGATCATCACCTTCATTTGATCATTGACATTGAGCACGGTGTGCGGAGTCTCGATGTGCTCGTGACTGATCTCTGAAATGTGCAGCAGACCGCTGACACCGCCGATGTCGATGAAGGCGCCGTAGGGCTTGATGCCGCGGACGGTGCCGATCACCACCTCGCCCACCTCCAGGCGATTCATCTTGCGCTCCACCAGAGCGCGGCGATGGCTGAGCACAAGACGATTGCGCTCTTCGTCCACCTCGAGGAATTTCAGTGGGAGGAACTCGGCGACTAGTTCCTCTTTGGGCTTGCGGGTGCTGATGTGGCTGCCGGGAATGAAGCCCCGCAGACCCTCGACACGCACCAGGGCACCACCGCGGTTGGTGGCAAAGACCTCGCTGTAGATCGTGGCGTCTTCTTTCTGCAGCTGGCGCACGCGCTCCCAGGCGCGCTGGTATTCGATCCTGCGGATCGAGAGGGAGAGCTGGCCGTCTTCGTTCTCCTCGCTGAGGATGAAGAATTCGCGGGTTTCCCCTGGCTCGAGCACCTCTTCGAGGGTCTCGACCCTGTTGATCGACACCTCAGGCAGGGGCATGAATGCCGCGGTCTTGGCACCAATGTCAATCAGAGCCCCCTTGGGCTCGAGGTTGAACACGGTGCCGTTGACCACATCACCAGGCTTGAAGTGGTAGTCGAACTTGCTCAGCAGCGCAGCGAATTCATCGATGGTGAAACCGACGTCTTCGTTGTTGGCGCTGGGTGTGCGGTCACCGTCGTCTGCTGTTGGCACCTCCTCTGGAATGTCATCAGCGAGGTCCTGGGCCATGGCATCGAGGCTCTGCTCAACATCCAGAAGGCTGCTGTCCTGCTCAGCTTCAGCTGGTGCAGCCGTGGCGCTCAGGTCCTGCTCCTGTTCAAGAGCAGCTGATTCAGAGGAAGGGGTTACGGTCATGGAGACGCGGCGGCCTGCCTGGGGCAGGAAGAAGGGAATGAACGTCTGTGCCCGCCGAGGCCAAACGTCAATCCGCCACTTTATCAGCTGATCTCAGCCAGTTGGCGTTTGACGTTCTGACGCTGCTTGAGGGCTTCAAGCGTGTTCATGAAGTCACTGACCCCGCTGAACTTGCCGTAGACCGACGCGAAGCGCACATAGGCCACTTCACTGAGCTCACCCAACTCGTCAAGCACCAGGTTGCCAAGGTCTTGGCTGCTGATCTCCTTTTGATTGCGTTGCTGCAACTGCAGCTCAATGTCGTCGACAAGCAGTTCCAGTCGACTGGTCTCTAAGCCTGTTTTCTCGCACGCCCGCACCAGGCCGGTGAGCAATTTGCTGCGGCTGAATGTTTCCCGGTGACCGCTGCGCTTCACCACAGAGATGGGCATCGTCTCCACCCGTTCGTAGGTGGTGAAACGAAATTCGCAGTTGAGGCATTCCCGGCGCCTGCGCACACTGCGTCCGGCATCGGCTGCCCGTGACTCGAGCACCCGGCTGTCACTGTGCTGGCAGGACGGACACTGCAAAACCCTGAGTGTTGGGCGTGCCGAGTGTAGACACGCTAAGGACCTTTGAGAAGGGCCTGCTGCACATGGGTCTCGGCAGAGAGTGATGAACTCTCCCCTCTGCGCCATGAGACTGCGCTGATGGGGTTGATGGGTTGAGACAAAAAAACCCCTGCCATGGCAGGGGTTTTGAAGCTTGGCGTCACTTGCCGATCTTGGGGGGATCGCGTAGGGCAACCGCAAAGAAAAGGGTGCCCAGGGTGAAAGCCAGGATGAGGATGTAAGCGAAGCTTTCCATCGGTGGTGATCTCCGGAGTGGTCAGCTGAGGGGGGTGCCAGCCGGGGGCGTGTAGCCCTCGGGCAGACGACGGGTGGATTTGTCGCCCAACTTTTGGAACAGACCGAATTCGACCTGTTCGCCCAGATCGGGGTCAATACCCGCGAACACGTCACGGTAGAGGGTGCGTGCACCGTGCCAGATGTGCCCGAAGAAGAACAGCAACGCGAAGGTGGCGTGGCCGAAGGTGAACCAACCGCGGGGTGAACTGCGGAAGGTGCCATCGGAGTTGTAGGTCTCGCGATCGAAGGTGAACGCTTCACCCAGCTGGGCCTTACGCGCCAGGCGCTTGACCTCAGCGGGATCGGTGAAGGTTTGGCCGTCAAGCTCACCGCCGAACACCGTGGCGGTCACGCCGGTCTGCTCAAAGGAGTACTTGGCTTCTGCGCGGCGGAAGGGGATGTCCGCACGGACGATGCCGTCCTTGTCTTCGAGCACCACAGGGAAGTTCTCGAAGAAGTTGGGCAGACGACGCACTTGCAGTTCGCGGCCGTCCTGATCCGTGAAGGAGATGTGACCCAGCCAGCCGGTGGGCAAGCCATCGCCATTGACCATGGGGCCAACGCGGAACAGACCACCTTTGGCAGGACTGTTGCCGACGTAGTCGTAGAAGGCCAGCTTTTCGGGGATGGCCCCATAGGCCTCGGCGGGTGTTGCACCTTGGGCAATCGCCCCTTGAGCGCGACGGGCGATCTCTGTTTTGAAGTAGTCCTGATCCCACTGGTAGCGGGTGGGGCCGAATAGCTCAATCGGGGTGGCTGCAGCGCCGTACCACATGGTTCCGGCAACGATGAATGCGGCGAAGAAGACCGCGGCGATCGCGCTGGCCAGCACGGTTTCGATGTTGCCCATGCGCAGCGCTTTGTAGAGGCGCTCCGGCGGACGGGTGGTGATGTGGAAAATACCGGCAATGATGCCAACGATGCCTGCGGCGATGTGGTGGGCAACGATCCCACCGGGGTTGAAGGGGTTGAATCCCTCAGGCCCCCAGGCCGGTTGGACTTTTTCAATGTGTCCAGTGACGCCGTAGGGGTCACTGATCCACATGCCAGGACCAAAAACGCCGGTGAGGTGGAAAGCACCGAAACCGAAGCAGCCCAGACCAGCGAGAAGCAGGTGGATGCCGAAGATCTTGGGCAGATCCAGCGCGGGCTCGCCGGTGCGGGGGTCTTGCCAAATTTCCAGGTCCCAATAGGTCCAGTGCCAGATGGCGGCAAGGAACATGAGGCCACTGAACACGATATGAGCGGCTGCTACGCCCTCGAAGCTCCAAAAACCTGGGTCAACGCCGGTTTCTCCGGTGATGCTCCAGCCACCCCAGCTGCCGGTCACGCCGAGGCGTGCCATGAAGGGCATCACAAACATCCCCTGACGCCACATGGGGTTCAAGATCGCGTCAGAGGGATCAAAGATGGCGAGTTCATAGAGAGCCATCGAGCCGGCCCAGCCAGCCACCAGAGCGGTGTGCATGATGTGCACCGCCAGGAGGCGACCCGGGTCGTTGATGACGACCGTATGAACCCTGTACCAGGGCAATCCCATTGGTTCGAAGGGGTGAAACGAGACAGGAGCTCCGCAGAGATTGCGAAGTTCCGCAGATCGTAGGGGGTTTCCGCTGGAGACCGGTTTCAGGTTTCAAACGGAAATAGAGATGCATCCACTGCAAGGGGGGCTGCAAGCGCAGCGGGTGTCACAAATCGCAATCTCTTGCAGGGCAGAATGGCGCCCTTCGCAACCAGCCGTCATGCCCATCGTGCGTTTTGTGCGGGAAGGTCGCGATGTTCTCTGCCCGGTGGGCACCAACCTGCGGGAACTGGCTCTGGCTGAGGGCCTGGAGCTTTACGGCCTCAAAGGACGTCTTGGCAACTGTGGTGGTTGCGGCCAGTGCATCACCTGCTTTGTCGAAGTCGTGGCCGAGCGCAGCAGCTCCGCGCTCACGCCCCGCACGCCGGTGGAGGATCAGAAGCTGCGTCGTCGTCCCGAGAGCTGGCGATTGGCCTGTCAGGCCCTGGTGCAGGAATCGGTCGCTGTTCTGACGCGTCCCCAGAACGGGCGGGATGCTCAGGCAGCCGCGATTGCCGCTGCCCAGCAAGAACAACTGCCAGAAGGGCGTATGCCTGAGCCCGAACCCGACCCTGAAACAGCAGAAGAGATCGAGCCGGCCGGCGTCGAGGAGAACGACGAGCTGTGAATCAGTGCTGAGAACGGTTGTTTGGCGGTGATACCCTCCCGGGGTCTCCGTCAGTGGTCATGGAAACCAACGATCTCGGCTTTGTGGCCAGCCTGCTGTTTGTGCTGGTTCCAGGTGTGTTCCTGATCGTTCTCTATATCCAGACCAACAGCCGCGAGGGCTGACGCCTCAACTGCCCCCCCGCTCTGGCTCGCGCACCAGCAGCACCGGAGCAGGGGCGTGCACGCGCACGTAATCACTGACGGATCCCCCCAGAAGCCTGTCGAGGTCCACCAGGCCTCGGGCCACAAGGGGCCTGCGGTCCTGGGATGCGATCACCACCAGGTCGGCGTTCACCTCTTGGGCGGCGGCGCACAATTCCCGTGCCACATCGCCATTTTTGTGCAGGGTCTTGAGCTCGATGCCGTAGCTGCGAGCCCGTTGCGTCGCCTCCTGCAGCAGGGCATCGACCGGGCTGCGGCCCGAGCGCGTCGGCGCCAGGTCATGGTGGGTGATGTGCACCCCTGTGAGGGTGCAGCCTGGGATGTCGCGGGCCAGTTCACAGGCGAGTTTGAGGGCGTCATCGCCCACACCGGTGCCGTCAATGCTCACCATCACGCGGTTGACGTGACGGACATAGAGGTCGTCTCGCACCAGCAGCATCGGTCTGGTCGAGAGTTGGAAGACGTACTGGCTGGCACTGTTGGCCAAGATCGACTGCAGCCGACCCAGGCCCCGTGAGCCCATCACAATCAGGTCCGCATCAAGCTCCTCGGCGACCTTGAGCACGGTCTGCTTGGTGTCGCCCTGCCGCAGAATCGTGTTGACATCGCCGGGATTGAGGCCGAGGCGCTGCACGGCATCAGCGAGCAGAGCAGCTCCTTGCTGCCAGTGATCCTGCAGGTTGCTGCTGTTCTGGTCGGGGACCACGTGCAGCAGGTTCAGCCGTGCGGAAGCCAAGCCGGGAATGTCACGCAGCATCCGCACCATTTCTTCGACATGGCCCTTGCCGGAATCGGCGATCAGCAGGTTGCGGAACATGGCCTTCAAGGCGTGTTGGCGGCAGCCTATGGCGGTCCATCAGCCCCGGCGACACCTTGGTTTCTGATGTAACGCAACGGCCCTGGCGTTGCCGTAAGCAGGTGCTGCCGCAGCACACCGACCATGCCGGCGTGCTCTGGCATGGCGCCTATGTGGCCTGGCTCGAGGAAGCCCGCGTCGAGGCCTTGGCCGCTGCAGGCCTGGCCTATGCCGAGCTGTCGTCGCAGGGGCTTGAATTGATGGTCGTGCAGTTGGAGCTCAGTTACCGCCGCCCATTGCGGCATGGCGAGTCTGTGGAGCTGCGCAGCTGGCTGGAGCAGGCCCAAGGGGTGCGTCATCCCTTTCGCACGGAGTTCATTGGATCCACCGCCGAGCCGGCAGCCCATGCCTGCGTCACCCTGGCCTTGGTGGATCGCCAGCGCGGGCGGGTGCAGCGCCAGCAGCCGGTTGAACTGGCTGCGGCCCTGGAGCGTCTTCGCTCAGGTCCTGAATGAGGGGTTGATTGCTCTGGCCTTGCAGAGCGCTCAGCTGCCGGGCCTGTCTCCGTCAGACTCAAGCTTGCGAGGGCCTTTGCCGTGACGCGGCTGAGCGGGACAGCGCTGCACCAGTGGCGGCGGCAGCTGCTGGCTGAACTGCCGGGCCCTTCCAGTGGCCTGGACTGGCTGTTGGATCTCGAGGCAGGTCTGAGCTGGCAGCTCCTGCAGGCCAGCCAGCTCCACCCCGAGCGGGAGCTGCAGCTGCGCTGCGGACTGGACCATCTCGCTGCTCTCTGGCGCCGCCATTGCAGCGATCAGGTGCCCCTCCAGTACCTGCTGGGACGTTGCCCTTGGCGTGACTTGGAATTGGCGGTCAGTGATGCGGTGCTGATCCCACGCCAAGAAACGGAGCTCCTGGTGGAGCTGGCTGGCGATCTGGTGCGGGCCACAGGCTCGACGCCACGCCGTTGGGCTGATTTGGGCACCGGTTCAGGCTGTCTGGCGCTGGCTTTGGCTCGCCTCTGGCCCAGCAGTGAAGGCTGGGCCGTTGATCGCTCTGCTGAGGCCCTTGCCATCGCTCGCGCCAACGCAGAGCACTGGGGCCTCCCGGGCGCACGCCTGCATTGGTGCAGCGGCGATTGGTGGGCGCCGCTGGCGCCGCAAGCCGGCAGCCTGGAACTGGTGGTGAGCAACCCTCCTTACATTCCCAGTGCTGTGGTCGATGCTCTGGAACCGGTGGTTCGTGATCATGAGCCGCGCCTGGCCCTCGACGGCGGTGTGGATGGCCTTGATGCCCTGCGCTGCATCATTGGCGAGGCTCCGCGAATGCTGGCCCCTGGAGGATGGCTGCTGCTGGAGCATCATCACGATCAGGCCAAGGCGGTCGTGGAGCTGATGCAACGGGCTGAGCTGGTGGATTGCCGCAGCGCTGCTGATCTGGAGGGTCACGCTCGCTTTGCTCTCGCTCGGCGGGAGAGGCCATGAGCAGCATTGACATCCAACCGCTGGTGGACCGGCTGATGGCCGGAGAGCCTGTGGTGTTTCCAACCGACACCTTGCCAGCGCTGGCTTGTCGCCCCCAGGACGCTGCAAGCATCTGGGCCCTCAAGCAGCGGCCGATGGGCAAACCGCTGATCTTGATGGGTGCCAGCGCTGATGAGCTGATCGCTGCATTGCAGCAGGAGCCCCCCCCGGGCTGGCGGGCCATGGCCCAGCTGGGCTGGCCCGGTGCCCTCACCCTGGTGCTGCCGGCTCAAGGTCCGGTGGCTCAAGCTTTGAATCCCGCGGCGGGCAACAGCCTGGGCCTGCGGGTTCCTGCCGCACGGCCGGCTCGCGAGTTACTGGCCTGGACTGGCCCCCTTGCCACCACCAGCGTCAACCGCTCCGGGGAAGCGGCCTGCACCACAGCAGCGGAAGTGGCAGCCGAGTTCCCCGAGCTGATGCGGCTGGGCCCAGAGCCATGGCCGCCGGGATCGGGTCAGGCCAGCACTGTCGTGGCCTGGCAGAACCAGCGTTGGAAGCTGCTGCGGCAGGGGGCGGTTTCTGTGGCCCTTGCCGATGGCTGATTAGGCCGGAAATAAGCGCTGGTTGCGGTTGGCGATGGCGACCAGGCTCAGCATCACCGGCACTTCCACCAGAACGCCGACCACTGTGGCCAGGGCAGCGCCTGAGTTGAGGCCAAACAGGCTGATGGCCACGGCCACAGCCAGCTCGAAAAAATTCGAGGCGCCGATCATGGCCCCGGGGGCAGCAACGGTGCGTGGTTGGCGCCACAGACGCATCCACTGCGCTGTGATCCAGAAGATCAGGTAGGTCTGCAGGATCAGTGGAATGGCAATCAGCACAATCGCCAGGGGATTGGCCAGGATCGCCTGGGCCTGAACCATGAACAGCAACAGCACCGTGGCAATGAGCGAGAGGATGGCCACGGGCTTCAACTGGGCCTCCAGGCGCTGGATGCGGGTGTCTGAGCGGAGCAGGAGTCGGGTCAGCCAGCCTGCGGCCAGAGGCACGACGACAAACAGCCCCACCGCCGCCAGCATCGTGTCCCAGGGCACCAGCACATCGCTGACGCCCAGCAGCAATGCGGCGATCGGGGCAAAGGCGAAGACCATGATCAGGTCGTTGATTGCCACCTGCACCAGGGTGTAATTCGGATCGCCATCACTGAGCCGGCTCCAGACAAAGACCATGGCGGTGCAGGGGGCCACCCCCAGCAGGATCATGCCGGCGACGTACTCCTGACCCATGGCTGCAGGAATCCAGGCGCTGAACAAGCCGCGGATGAACAGCCAGGCCAGCGCTGTCATGGTCAGTGGCTTGATCAGCCAATTCACCACCACGGTCACCAGCAGACCGCGGGGTTGGCGGCCGATGCCGCCGATGGCGGAGAAATCCACCGCCAGCATCATCGGGAAGATCATTCCCCAGATCAACACTGCGATCAGCAGGTTGATGCCCGAGAGCTGTAAGGCGGCAACAGCGCTGGCGGCTCCAGGCAGAAGCCAGCCCAGCAGGACACCGGCCAGGATCGCCAGGGCGATCCAAAGGGAGAGGTAACGCTCAAACAGGCCCATCAGTTGGTTGCCGACAGACGGGGGACGGGGGGCAGCCGCAGGCTGCTGAGCCACGAGAGCAGCACCAGCAGCGATGACACCCAAAGACAGGCCTGCATACCTCCACTGGCGGTGCGCCCCAGCATGAACACGGCGCCCGAGAGCAGGGTGCCGATCAGCCGTCCCGCAGCATTGGCCATGTAATAGAAGCCAACGTTGAGGCTGACGCTCTCGGCATCGGTGTAGGCCAGGACCATGTAGGAGTGAATCGAGGAGTTCATGGCAAACACCACCCCGAAGGCCGCCAGGCCTGCGGTGATGGCCGTGGCCACATCGACTTCTCGCCAGAGAGCAACAGCGATCAGGGCCGGGATCGCGGTGAGCACGGCACTCCAGAACTGCACAGCGCCCACTCCAGGGGTGCTGGTCTGCCCCCAGAGCCGTCGCAGGGCCGGGGCGCCGCCTTGCACGAAGCCATAACCGATCACCCAGAGGCCAAGGAAGCCGCCGATCTCCCAGAAGTTCCATCCCAGGGACGCCTCAAGGAAGACCGGCAAGGCCACCACGAACCAGACATCCCGGGCTCCAAACAGAAAGAAGCGGGCCATGGAAAGGATGTTGATGCCAGCAGATTTCGAGAACAGGGCGCTGAAGCCCGGTTTCTGTTTCATCCGGCCAATCTCACCGGGGAGCACCAGCGTCATCACGAAGGCGAGCCCCAAGCCCGCTGCCATCAGCCCCACGGCCTGGTTGAAGCCGAAGGCCGTCAGGAGCACGCCGCCCAGAAAGAAGCCCACCCCTTTGAGGGCGTTCTTGGAACCGGTCAGGATCGCCACCCATTTGAACAGTTGCTTCTGGCCCCGCTGCTCGTCATCGGGCGTTTCTGGAACCACCGTCTTGATGGCGCTCTTAGCGCTCATCTTGTTGAGGTCCTTGGCGATGCCGCTGATGGCCTGCGCCACCATCACATAGGCCACGCTCAGCAGCTTGGGCCAGCTGGCCGCCACCGGCATCAGCATCAGCAGCGCCAGGATCTGCAGCAAGGTGCCGACCCAGAGGGTCAGCCGCAGGCCATAACGGGCGCCGATCCAGCCGCCATAGAGGTTGGTCACCACCCCGAAGAACTCGTAGAAGAGGAAGAGGAAGGCGATCTCGAGGGTGCTGTATCCGAGCTCATGGAAGTGGAAGACCACAAGCATGCGCAGAGCACCGTCGGTGAGCGTGAAAGCCCAGTAGTTCGCCGTGACGATGCCGTACTGCTGCAGGGGAGAGAGGTTCATGCGTCCAGGCTCACCACATGGCAGGTCAGATCAGCCATGCGGCAGCTGTAGCCCCACTCGTTGTCGTACCAGGCGAACACCTTGAGTTGGGTGCCATCGACCACCATCGTCGAGAGGGCATCGATGATCGAGCTGCGGTTGTCGTTGGTGTAATCACAGGACACCAGCGGGCGCTCCTCGTAACCCAGGATTCCCTTGAGGGGACCTTCTGAAGCGGCCTTGAACGCGGCGTTCACCTCTTCTGCCGTCACGCTTTGCTTGAGCTCAAAGACCGCATCGGTGAGGGATCCATTCAGCAGGGGGACCCTCACGGCGTGTCCGTTGAGCTTGCCGAGCAGTTCCGGGAAGATCATGCCGATCGCCTTGGCCGATCCCGTTGTTGTCGGGATCAGTGAGGCCAGCCCAGAGCGAGCCCGGCGCAGGTCGCTCTTAAAGGCATCGATCGGCACCTGGGTGTTGGTGATGTCGTGAATGGTGGTGATCATGCCGTGCTCGATCCCGAAGCTCTCGTGCACCACCTTCACCACCGGAGCCAGGCAGTTGGTGGTGCAGGAGGCTGCGGTGATCAGGCGGTGCTGCTCTGGTTGGTAGAGGTGATGGTTGATGCCGTAGACGATGTTGAGGGCATCGGCACCGGCCACGGTTCCCTTCACCGGGCAGGCGACGATCACCCGCTTGACGCCGGTCTGATCGAAGTAGGGCTGGAGGGTTTCGGGTGTCTTGATCTTGCCGCTGCACTCGAGCACCAACTCGACGCCGGCTTGATCCCATGGCACGGCGACCGGATCGCTGGTCTGGGACCAGCCGACACGCGAGCCTTCAATGCAGAAGCTTTCCTCGTCGGCCACCACGTCGCGCTCCCAGCGGCCGTGGACCGAATCAAAGCTCAGAAGATGGGCCGCGGTCGCTGCATCGCCCGCTTTGTCATTGACGTGGACCAACTCAATGCCGGGGCGGCCCCACAGGGCGCGGAACACCAAACGGCCAATCCGCCCGAAGCCGTTAACACCTATTTTCATCGCAGCGCCGAAGGGAACAATTCAGACTAAATCAAGTCAAATTGATGAATCCAGTGCCGGGATCACCCCGGCCCTGACTCCTCTTGTCGCCCGCTCACTGCTCAAGGCCCTGGCGGATCCGCTGCGATTGCAGATCCTCGAAGCACTGGGTGAGGGGGAGCGTTGCGTCTGTGATCTGACGGAGGGTCTGGATCTGGCCCAGTCCAAGCTGTCGTTCCACCTGCGTGTGCTCCGCGAAGCCGGCTTGGTGAGCCAGCGCTCCAGCGGCCGCTGGAGTTACTACCGCCTCGAGCCGCAAGCCATCGAGCAGCTCGCGGGCTGGTTGATGGCCTTGAGGCAGCGCTGTGATCAGCCGGCTCCCCCCTGCCGTTGACCCTGAAGCTGGATAACTTGAGACGGAGCACTGCAAAGGTCCATGGCCGGAATCGTGCTGTTTGTGGCCCTGCTGCTCGCCCTTTTTGACTGGCTGCTGCAGCCGTTGATGTTTCTGCTGCAGGGTTTGTTCACCCTCAAACTGCTGCTGTGGCTGCCGCTGCTGCTCGTGGTCTGGCTGCTGGCCTCTCGCCCGCAGGGCGGCGACAACGGTTGGTAAAGGCCGCCGCATCGCTCCATCAGGCTCTGCTTGGCTCAAGGGCGTCCTTAGGCCACCCGACGTTGCGTGGCCCATGGCTCGGCATGGTTGCCATGTCATGGGGCATCGCCGAGTGGCCTGCTCAGAAAGAACGCAGAAAGGGGAAGATACTCTGAGCAGTGCTGGGATGCATTGCGGCAGAGGCGATCTCGCGTGTCTGTAAATGTTGCTGCTCAGCGCTCGGCTCTCCTGCTTGCCACGGGCCATTGCTCCTGCAGCTGTCACTCGGTATCGAAGGAGCGCGCAGAGCGGCATCGATGGCGGAACCCGTGAGGGCCTATCTGGAGCAGATCGGCCGTTATGCGCTGTTGCGAGCTGATCAGGAGGTGGAACTGGCGCGTCTGGTGCAGCGCATGCAGCAGCTCAAGGCCAGTGATGAGCCGCTGAGCCCGCGTCAACGGCGTGAGGTGCGGCGAGGCGAGCGAGCTCGCGAACGCATGATCCAATCCAACCTGCGCCTGGTGGTGATGGTGGCCAAGTCCTACCAGGGTCGTGGCCTTGACCTGATGGATCTGGTGCAGGAGGGCTCTCTGGGGCTGATCCGCGCGGTTGAGAAATTTGACCCCACCTTGGGGTATCGCTTCTCGACCTATGCCTGGAACTGGATCCGGCAGGCCATCACCAGGGGGCTGGAGACCAAGGCACGCACCCTGCGTCTGCCGATTCATGTCAATCAACAGCTGCGCGCCCTCCATCGCGCCCACGAATCCCTGACCCGTCAGGGCCTGCCCGCGCCGCTGGAGGCGGTGGCCGATCAGGCGGGTCTGCCCGCGGCTACCGCAGCGCTGGCGTTGCGCATGGCACCGACGACCGTGTCCCTGGACACGCCGGTGGCAGGCGGCGAAACCGACCTCATTCATCTTCTGGCTGCGGAGCAGCCCTCGCCCATGGAGCACGTCGAGCGGTCTGATCACCTCACCCGCATTGACACCCAGCTGGAGCATCTGCCGGTGCGTGATCAGACCGTGCTCAAGCTGCGCTTCCTCAACCCTGAGCGCACCAAGCTCAGCGTGGTGGGGGAGACCCTGGGCTGCAGCCGGGAGCGGGCCCGCCAAATCGAGCAGCGCGCCCTGTTGCGCCTGCGCCTGCGGTTGGCCAGCTGAAGCTAGCGAGCGTTGGTGGTGTCGTCTGGATCACATCCGCGCTAAGACGATCATCAACGGCTGCTTGGTGATGATCGTCCAGACCCGCTACGGCTCCATCAGCATGGTCGGTGGCTACTGCTGGAGTCATGTGGTGCCCAAGCGCCGCAGCGACTGGCGATCACGTCAACCGCTGCTCTGGGCCGGCTGGGTCTGGGATGTGGTGTCGAGGCCGCGGCGCTGAGGTAATCCTTTCAAAAAACAAAAACCAGAATCATTCTGCGCTTCGCGTGAAAAGCCGAGATCGGCAGCACAGTGCTTCCATGTTCCAGGCCCGCCACGTTCCGCTCGAGATTGTTCTGCTTCGGCCTGAGAAGACCGAGGAGATGGAGCGTGCCGTCCACCTTCTCCAGGGGCACGCCACGGTCGTGGTGGATCTGCAACGGCTTGATGCAGCTCAGGCGCAGCGCTTTATTGACTTTCTCGCTGGTGCGGTCTGGTCCCTCGATGGCACCCTCGAGCGGGTCAGCGAGCAGGTGATCGTGGCAGCACCCATGTCCGTGCTGCTCTCCAACTGACTTGGAGAGCCCCTAGAGGCAGAGCCCGAAATCCGGACCGACCCAGCAGCTCTTGCCCACCTTGCGCGCTTCTCCCCAGGAGTTGTCAACGCCATTGTCACTGCGGCCCATGACCTCCACCTTGCGCCGTCCGCGGGGGTTGAGCTCAATGGTCTTGCGCTCGCCGCTGAGGGCATGGGGTGCGTTGAGCGTCGTGCTTGCCCCTTGACGGGTCACCTTGCAGAGACCCTTGTAGCTCATGGCTTCAGGCACGCTCCAGATCCTGCAGGGCTGTTCGGTGGGTTGCGCCCCAACCACCGGTGTCAGCACCAGGCTGAGGGGCAACAACAGCGGCAGAGCAGCGCGAGCCATCAGCGCACCTTGCTGTCGATAGGGAAGTCCACGCCGGTGATGTCGTTGGCGCTGTTAAGGATGATGAAAATGTTGTCGGTCATCCGGTTGAAGCTGGTTTCCACCAGCACCAGCGTGCCCTCGCTGCCGTGGTCCGCTTCCATCACATCGTCGATTTTCTGGAAGTTTCCAGTGCTGCGTTGCAGCTTGAGCCACTTGCGCTGCAGGGCGCTAGGGCTGATTTCCTTCTGCAGATCGAGCGTCAGCAGGCTGCGGGCCGTGACGAATTGGCCATCGGTGAGCGCATCCATGAAGGCTCTGGCCACCTGGGTGGATTTTTTGTCCTTGAAATCAAACACCTGCGCCACCAGCTGGCCTTTGGGGTTGATGACCAAGGTGCCCCTGCGGGTGCCGTTCTCGTTGGTGAGCGTCACCTCGACGGAGCTGTTGTCATTGAGGCCGCGGCGCACCGATTCGATCGTCCAGCTCTGCAGTTGAGGCCAGCGCTCCAAGCTCCCCTGGACCATGGCCGGGCTGCTGGTCTTCTGTAGTGCTGTGGCGAATTGCGAGAACCGCCGCTTGCCATCACGTGCTTTGACAGCCTCGAGGATGCGCTCAGCAGCCTGGCGCGCAGCGGCATCACTGAGGCCTGCCGTTTTTGGGGCTTGGGCGAGCCACTGGGCAGGCGCCGCCTGCAGGGACGGTTGGCTGACGACGCTGATCCCACCGGCCAGAAGCACGGAGGCCAGTAACGAAGCACCAACTCTGGCCATCACCGTTTCTTCGATCGCTGGCATTCTGCCCCAGCGAAACGAAAAAAACTGCAGGTGGTGGTGCACTCAACAGCCGGCTAACGGATTTGAACCGATGGCCTTCGCTTTACAAAAGCGCTGCTCTACCGCTGAGCTAAGCCGGCATGGCTTCAGCTTACCGGCGCCTCTTGAACCGGCTTGATTTCGCTGCTGCTCGCTTCGCTGGCTGGCATCGGGGCACCGTCGCGCACGCGGCGGATCGGCAGGTTGGCCACCAAGGCGGTGGTTCGTTCCTCGGTTTCCAGGCTGACCGCACCACCATCTAGGTCAAGCTCCACGTAGCGGTTCACCACCTCGAGGATTTCGCGGCGCATTTGCTCCATCAACTCAGGGTTGAGGTCGCTGCGGTCGTGGGCCAGCACCAGTTGCAACCGGTGCTTGGCAGTAGTGGCACTGGCCTGCTGACGGCCCAGCAGACGATCGATCAGGTCGCGCAGGGGCATGGCTCAGAAAATCTTGGTTTGCATCAGTTGGCGCACCGTGGCGCGCAGGCCGCGGCGTTGCTTGGTGGGATCCGGCAGCGGCACCTCCTCACCCTGCAGCCGCCGGGCCACATTGCGATAAGCCAAGGCTGCGGGGGACTGGGAGCCATTGAGGGTTAACGGCTCACCCCGGTTGGTACTGACGATCACCTGCTCATCTTCAAAGACAAGACCCAGCAGCGGTAAGGCCAGGATGTCGGTGACATCGGTGACGCCCAGCATCTCCTGGCTGGCCATCATCTTGGGTCGCACCCGGTTGAGCACCAGTTGAATCGGCTCCACCTGGCGGGTGTTGAGCAGACCGATCACCCGGTCGGCATCGCGCACGGCCGACACCTCCGGTGTGGTCACCACGATCGCCTCTTCTGCAGCAGCAGCGGCGTTTTGAAAGCCCCCTTCGATGCCGGCGGGGGCGTCGATCAAGACGATGTCGAAATGGGGCTTGATCAGCTCGACAATCTTCTGCATGTCCTCAGGCTGCAGCCACTCGAGCATGCGGGGATTGCCCGCAGGCAACAGGGCCAGGTTGGGCTCCTGCTTGTGCTTGACCATGGCCTGCTCGAGTCGGCAGCTTCCCGCCAGCACCTCCTGGGCGGTGTAGACGATGCGGTTCTCGAGTCCGAGCAGCAGATCGAGGTTGCGCAGGCCGAAATCAGCATCCAGCACGGCCGTGCGCACGCCCTGGGAGGCCAAGGCGATGCCCAGATTGGCGGTGAGGGTGGTCTTGCCCACACCGCCTTTGCCGGAGCAGATCAGAACGGTGCGAGTGGAGGAGGGTGTCACTGGGGCAGGGCCGGCCGGGCGGCGACCAGAGATCGAGGAAGAATCAGAAAATTACCGCCCTTTGGCCCTTCCGTTCGCATCGTTGGTGGCAGTGATGCGAACGGTCGGGAATGACGGTGGGAGTCACCAGCCAGGGCCACCGCCAGCAACTGCTGGTGATGCCGGACGATGGCGCGCAGTCCGTGGTGGATCTAATTGGCCGTGCTCGCCACGAGCTCAGGCTCAAGCAGTTCAAACTTCAGTCCGAAACCATTGAGGAGGCCCTGCGTCAGGCCCGTTCACGTGGGGTGCGCATCCGGGCCATGCTCAACCCCCACACCTCCGGGGGTGATCGCTGGAACGATGAGGCCTACGCCAAGCTGCAGAGCTGGGGGATTGAGGTGGCCTGGACCAGTGAGGCCTTTCCTGTCACCCATGAAAAATCGATCGTGGTGGATGGTGAGGCGGCCTTGATCGCCACCTTCAACCTCTCCGATAAGTACTTCAGCGAAACCCGCGACTACGGCGTCATCACCTACGCCCAGCCGGCCGTGCAGCAGGTCATTGATGGCTTTGAAGCCGATTGGCACCGCCACTTCTTTGACCCGGATCTCAGTGTCGGCCTGGTGTGGAGCAGCTTTCACAGCCGCGGTCAGATGGCCACGGTGATCGACACCGCCAAAGAGCGGTTGTGGGTGCAGCACCCCAAATTCGTGGATGCGGTCATCCTCGAGCGGCTGATTGCCGCCCGTGAGCGCGGCGTCAAGGTGCGGGTGCTCTGCGGCGGCAAGCACGGCATTTCGGACTGGGACGTCTACGACACCTTCGCCAGCCTGCGCATGCTCAGCCGCGCGGGGGTCAAGGTGCGGCGCCAGAAGCATCTCAAACTCCACGCCAAATTGATCGTGGTGGATCGCAGCCGGGCGCTAGTCGGTTCGATGAACATCGATCGCAGTGCCTTTGATCTGCGCCGGGAGCTGGGCATCGAAACCGACGCTCCGGAGGTGGTCGAGCGCTGCGTCGAGCTGTTCAAACACGACTGGGGGGAAGCCTCCCCCTACAACGCGCCCGACCCGTTGGATCCAGCCAGCCATGAAGACGGTGAGCTGCCGCCTGATCCCCACTTCATTCACGATTGAGGCCTTCAGCGGTGACGCAGCAGCAGGAACTGGCGCGGCCACCAAGCCGCAAGGCCCTCTTCGGGGGGATGCTGCAGGTGGCCCTGTCGTCGTTTGGCGGCGGCATGTCGGCCTGGAGTCAGCGCATCGTTGTGGAACAACGGCGCTGGATGAGCAACGAGAGCTTCATCACCGGTTTGACGGTGGCCAGGCTCTTTCCAGGACCCAACCAGATCAACATGGCGGTCTACATCGGCGCCCAGTTCCAGATGCTGGCTGGGGCGATCGCTGCGGTCAGCGGGATCCTGCTGGTGCCCTTCAGCCTGCTGATGCTGATCGGCATGGTCTATTTCCAATTTCATGCCGTCCCAGCAGTGGATCGGGTGCTGACCGGGGTCGTGGCCGCGGCGGCAGGTCTGGCCCTCTCGATGGGCTTCAAGATCCTTGATGTGTACTGGCGTGATCCCCTGGCCTTGCTGCTGGCCGCGATCACCTTTGTGGCCCTGGAGGTGTTTCACATCCACCTGATCCCGGTGGTGCTCTGCCTCGGGCCCGTGGCAATGCTCTCCTACTGGCCGCGGGGGGGCAAGCGTGGCTGATCCCGGCACCGGCCTTGAGACGTTGCTGCAGGTGATCGTCACCTTTCTGCGGCTGTCGCTGTTCTCCCTCGGCGGTGGCAACACCCTGCTGGCGGAGTATCACCACCTCTCGGTCGACAAATACCACTGGATCACCAACACCCAGTTCGCCGATATCTACGCGTTGGCGGAGGCCGCGCCTGGTCCGAGTTCGATGATCGTTGGCCTGCTCGGACTCGGCGCCGGTTGGCATCACGGACCCCTCTGGGGCCTGGTGAGCGGTGTCAGTGCGGAGGTGGCCATCCTGCTGCCATCAACGGTGGTGATGGTGATGGCGGCCTTGAGCTGGAACAGGCTCAAGGATGCGCCGGTGAGGGTGGCGTTTGAAAAGGGCCTTGGTCCGGTGACCCTGGGCATTCTCTTTTCCGTCGGGCTGACGGTGCTGCGCACGGCGGACCATCACTGGCTCGCCTACGTCGTCTCGGCGGTGGTCTGCGCCTTGATGCTGTTCACCCGCATCTCACCGCTGTATTTCATGCTCGTGGCCGGCGTGCTCGGTGGGCTGGGACTCATCCAGCGATAAGAGGGCGCCCCAGCTCAGCAGGACTGATGTGGATCTCGTTCTCCACCAGCTGAGCCTGCTCGGTCACCCCAAGCGGTGGCGGATCCTCCGGGCCGCGGGCCACCGCATCGGCAATGCGCAGCTGCACAGGACGCAGCTGCAGAGCCACAATGCGGGCAGCCCGCTCACCGCGGCAGCCGGCATGGGCCATGCCCCGCAGTCGGCCCCAGATCAACACATCGCCGCTGGCGCTCACCCTGGCGCCAGGGTTGACATCCCCCACCACCAGCAGAGCCCCCTCCACCTCGATCTGCTCGCCCGAGCGGATGGTGCCGCGGTGCACATGCACCGGACGGCCGGGGGGCGCTGCGGCTGGTTCGCTCCCCGTCGCCGGCTCATCGAGCACGCACCTCCAACCCTGGGCGCTGCCGGCCACATAGGTGGAGGCGTCACGACAGCGCAGCTGGCTGAGGATCAGGCCGGCGGCCTGCAGCTGCTGGGTGATGCGCGCCAGCAGCGTCACCCCAAGCGTCCAGTCGCCGCAGTCCAATTCCAGGCCGCCGGATGGCGGGTCAGCGCCGAGGGCATGGCGCACCATCTCGCTGGCATCACCGCCACGCTGCACGGGGCCCAGCACCAGGCGGTGCGGCCAACCGCTGGCAGGTGCTGGGATCAGTCGAGCGGCCATTGCAGGATCGGTCCGCGCACAAACTAGAGCTCCTGCTGCTCTGCGCCATGGATCGTCCCGCCGCCACGGTGTTCTGTGATTTCGACGGCACCGTCACCAGCGTTGACACCTTTGATCTGGTGGTGGATGCGGTGGCGCCGCAGCGCTGGGCTGAGCTCAAGCGCCAGCTCTTCGGCTTTGAAATCAACCTGCGTGAGGGCATGGCGCGCCTGGCAGAGATCCTCTCGCCCCAGGACCTGGAGGCCATGGTGCAACGCATGCAGGGCATCGAGCCGCGGGCGGGTTTTCTGCCCTTTCTTGATGCACTCGAGGCCGCGGGCTTGCCCTTCGTGCTGGTGTCCGGCGGCCTGGTGCCGTTGGTGGAGGTGGTCCTCGGTCCCCACCGGCAGCGCCTGCATCAGCTGGTGGCGGCTGATGTGCGGCCCCACGCCAGCGGTGGTCTCGACTTTCACTGCCCTTTCAGCAGTGAAGAGGAGCTGGTGGCCAAGGCCGCGGTGATGGAGCGTTACGGCTGTGGCCGCAGCATCGTCATCGGTGATTCCATCACCGATCTGCGCATGGCGGAAGCTGCTGATCTGGTGTTTGCCCGCGCGCCCCTGTGCGACTGGCTGGAGCAGCGCGGCATCGCCCATCACCGCTGGGAGGATTTCGGGGATGTCAGTGCCGTGCTCAGGGCTGAGGGTTTGCTGCCGGCAGCTGCTGCCTGAGCTGATCGCGCACCTCCCGGGGGTGCATCACCCAAGCCAGCTCCTGGGGGTGGCTGAGGCTTTCTACCAACGGCGAGACCTGCTCGAGCGCCTGCAGCTGCTGACCGTTCCACAGGCGCAGGCCGCCGATGTAAGGGCGGTAGCCGGTGCTGCGACGTTCCCTCAGGCCGCAGCAGAGTTCCGGATCCATCCCAGCCCTGCGGGCCAGGCGCTGAGCTAAGGCCAGCACTTCGAGGCGCTGGCCGCGATCAAGGCCGCGGACGTCGGTGGCCTGCAGCAGTCGCCGCTCCAGCAGCCGGCCGCAAAGCTCCTGCAGGGGCGCCGGCCCCTCCTCGCGCCAACGCAGCAGGTGATACCCCGTGCGCAGATCGTCATTGGCCAGATAGGTGCAGGTGTCGAGTTCGTCGCTGTGCCAGATCCAACGCTCCATCACCCCGTCGGCGAACAGCGCACTGGGACTGAGGCGCCGCGCCTGCACCACGATCTGCTGCAGCAGCCAGTTGCAAACGATGTTGAGCCGGTGGTTGTAGACCGAGCTGTACATCAATGAACGCACCACCAGGTAGTGCTCCACGGCCGTGCGGCCGCGCGGATGCAGGGCCACCTGGCCGTCGGGGGCGAGGGTCAACGCCGCGATCAGCCGGTCGAGATCCAGCTGGCCATAGCTGGTGCCGGTGCTGTAGCTATCCCGCCGCAAGTAATCCAAGCGGTCGCAGTCCAGCTGGCTGCTCACCAGGGCCTTGGCCGCTGGATGGGGGGAGCGGCCATGCTCCAGCAGTTCAGCCACCGCCGCTGCGGTGCCGGGTGCCCACTGCTCCAAAGGACCGCTGAGGTCGCCTTGCTCCTGCACCAGTCGCGCTGACCAGGTTTCGTGATGCAGGCCATACATCTCCTCACCGGAGTGGCTCAAGGGGGCATGCCCCACGTCATGCAGCAGGGCAGCGCCGTAGATCAGCCCGCGGTGCTGGGCCAGATCAGGTTGCAAGCGCTCCAGATGGGTCAGGGCCCGGCGGGCCAGGTGAAGCACGCCGATCGAGTGGGTGAACCGGCTTGATTCAGCGCCGTGGAAGGTGAGAAAGGCAGGCCCCAGTTGGCGGATGCGGCGCAACCGCTGGAAGGCGGGAGCATCGATCAGGTCGATGGCCATCGCCTCGGCAGGCTCGCTGCGATCCAGCACGATTTCACCGTGGAGCGGATCGTGGTACGCGCGGCGACTCACGATGTGACCTGGCGTTCCAGGCGAGCCACGGCGGTGCGCAACCAGTTGTCCTCATCGCTGCCAATGGTGCTGCCACTGGGTTCTGGTCCTTCAAGGGGCTGATCGGGCTCGAGCCCGAGTCCCTGGATCGGCCGGCCATTGGGGGTCAGGTAGCGGGCCACGGTCACCGCCAGGCCGCTGCCATCGCCAAGGGGCATCAGGGTCTGGATCTCCCCTTTGCCGAAGCTGGTGCTGCCCAGCAGCTGGGAGCGGCTGTTGTCCTGAAGAGCCCCGGCCAGGATTTCACTGGCGCTGGCGGTGCCACCGTTGATCAAGGTCACCATCGGACCGTTGTAGAGCGTGCCGGGGTTGGCGGGTCGCTGCTCGGCGATGCCATTGCGGTCCTGGGTTTCGACGATGATCTCCCCGGCCAGCAGGTCATCGGCGACGGCAAGGCCGGCGGTGACCAGCCCTCCGCTGTTGTTGCGCAGATCCAGCACCAAGCCTTCAATCTCCTTGGCTTTGAGGGCTTCAATCGCCTCCCGGACCGCATCGGGCACCGGTTCGCTGAACTGGTTGATGCGCAGGTAGCCAAAGGTGTGTTCGCCGCTGCGCAGGCGGCGGCTGCGGACGGGGCGGAGATCCACGGGTCGCCGCTCCAAATCAAGACTGCGCTCCTGGCCCCCTGGGATCAGCACCTCGAGATGAACCGTGCTGCCGGGGCTGCCCCGCAGCAGACCTGCACTGGCATCGAGCCCCAGCTCGCTGGTGGCCTGGCCGTTGATTGAGCGCAGGATCGTGCCATCGATCAAGCCAGCTTCGGCCGCTGGCGAATCCTCCACCGGTGCGATCACCACCACAGCGCCATCCTCTGAATCGAGACCTAGTTGCAGCCCCACGCCGCTGACCGTTCCTTTGGTGGCCGCTTCCAGCTGGCCATAGGACTCGGGCCTGAGCAGGCGGGTGTAAGGGTCACCGATGGGGGTGAGCATGCCGTCGATGGCGTCATAGGCGTCACTGCGGTTTTGAATCTGCTTCTCCAGCGCTTTCTGACGCAGCCGTCTCCAGGGGATGCCCTCAAAGCTGGGATCGACATAGCTTTCGTTCACCAGGCGCCAGACGTCCACCACCAGGCTCTGGTCATCACTGAGGGCGCCGGCGCTGTGGCCCAGCGGAAGGACCATCAGCGCCATCAGCACAAGCCCCCCCAGGGTCTGGTGCAGCCGGCGCCGAGCGCGTAACAGGATCACAACGACCTCAGGACTGTCGTTAGACTCTCGCCACCACCCGCTCCCGGGCAACCCTTCTCTCCCGAATGGCGAACTCCTCCCCCGTCTACGACTGGTTCAACGAACGTCTGGAGATCCAGGACATCGTCGACGATGTCTCCTCCAAGTACGTCCCGCCCCACGTCAACATCTTCTATTGCCTGGGTGGCATCACCCTGGTGTGCTTTCTGATTCAGTTCGCCACCGGGTTTGCGATGACTTTCTATTACAAGCCCACTGTTGTCGAGGCTTACAGCTCCGTTCAGTACTTGATGACGGACGTGAGCTTCGGTTGGCTGATCCGCTCGGTTCACCGCTGGAGCGCCAGCATGATGGTGCTGATGCTGATCCTCCACGTCTTCCGCGTCTATTTGACAGGCGGCTTCAAGCGTCCCCGTGAGCTCACCTGGGTGACCGGCGTCACCATGGCTGTGATCACGGTGTCCTTTGGTGTGACGGGCTATTCCCTGCCCTGGGATCAGGTTGGTTACTGGGCTGTGAAGATCGTTTCGGGTGTGCCTGCTGCTGTGCCCGTTGTCGGTGACTTCATGGTTGAGCTGCTCCGCGGCGGCGAAAGCGTTGGTCAATCAACCCTGACCCGTTTCTACTCCTTGCACACCTTTGTGCTGCCCTGGCTGCTGGCTGTGTTCATGCTGGCCCACTTCCTGATGATTCGTAAGCAAGGCATCTCCGGTCCCCTCTGATTACTGGTGTCCTGCCTAGTCTTCGGACAACACATTCCCACCCCTGAATCTTCTGTCATGCACGTCCTCAAGGAACCGGATCTGAACGATCCCAAGCTGCGCGCCAAGCTGGCCAAGGGCATGGGCCATAACTATTACGGTGAGCCCGCCTGGCCCAACGATCTTCTCTACATCTTCCCTGTCGTCATCCTGGGCACCATCGCTTGCATGGTCGCTCTGGCTGTTCTGGATCCAGCCATGCTGGGCGATAAGGCTGATCCCTTCGCCACACCGCTGGAAATCCTGCCTGAGTGGTACCTCTATCCGGTGTTCCAGATCCTGCGTGTGGTGCCCAACAAGCTGCTGGGTATCGCGCTGCAGACCATGATCCCCCTGGGCCTGATGTTGGTTCCCTTCATCGAGAGCTTCAACAAGTTCCAGAACCCCTTCCGCCGTCCAGTGGCCATGGGAGTGTTCCTCTTCGGTACAGCCTTCACCATTTATCTGGGCATTGGCGCCTGCCTGCCCATCGATAAGTCCCTCACCCTGGGCCTGTTCTGATCAGCTTCTGAAGTCAATTTCAATCAATACTCTTTGAGAAAGCTCTCCTACTCGTCAGGGGGGCTTTCATTTTGTTTGGCTTCCTCATGGAAGGAAAGCTTCAAGCTGCCGCTTTCATCGAGATCCAGCAGCTTGACGTCCTGCGGCGCCCGCCGCATCAGGTGATGCAGCAGCAGGAAGCCAACGATGGTCCAGGTCTGGTTGGTGCGGGCCTGCTGGCCGACCCAGGCGCCGGTGGGCCCATCGAAGTATTCAGCCCACTGCTGCCTGGGTAGCTGGTTGAGCTGCTGCCAGTAGCACTCCTCCAGCATCGTGCGGGTCTGGCCCAGCAGCAGCATGTCGTCGTTGGGATGCAGTCGCTGATGCATCAGCACTGCTGCGGCCATGGGCCACAGCAGGCTGGGCCAGTGGCCGCCATTGTGATAACTCCAGGGCCAGTTTTTGGGATCCATGCCCGTATTGGTGATCCATTCGTCCTGCTCCATCGGCGGATGGCAGATGCGCATCGGCATCTCCGCCATCAAGTGATCGCGGTTGTGAATCACCAGCCGGAACAAGGCCAGCTGCTGGGGTCCGGTCAGCAGGCCAAACAATGAGCCCAGGGCATTGCCAAGGCTGTAGAAGCGAAAGTCGGGCCGGCCGGTGCGCATGTTGCCAATCAGGTAGCCGCCACGGTCATCGAGCCATTCCTGCAACCAGTGAGGAATCACCTCAGGCTGCACGTTGAATTCATTGCGTGACTGGTGCTCTCCGTACTGTTCGGTGGGCCGCCGGCGCAGCACCTGCATGGTCTTACCGGTGACCCAGTAGTGGTTCAGCAGGTAGACCCGCAGGTCCCGCATCCAGGTGCGGGTGAGTTCCAGTCGTTGTTGGATCAGCGGTCCGCCGTGCCCCTGGCTGTCCACCAAACCCATCAGCTGGCAGCAACTCTTGAGGCAGCCAAACAGCAGCACCTCCACCTCCAGCGGAGCGCCCCAGACATCCATGGGGCGATCAATCATGAAGGCGCAATCCGGCACGAAGAGCACAGGCGGCTCGTAGAAGCTGGGCTGCAGCACCAGATCCAGCAGCAGCTGAACGGCACGCTGCACCTTGGGGCTGGCGCCGTAGCCCCGATCACCGCTGGCACGCACGTACATCCAGCACAGCACCGGCCACCACAGCGAGGCATCGACGGATGTGATGCGACCGATCGAACGCTGGCCGTAATCCGCCAGGATCTGGCCGTCCTCCTCCACAAAACTGGTCGGGAACACCCCGCGGGTGCGGTACGACCGGCTCTGCAGCTCCAGGCAGAGATCGAGAAAGTGTCGAACGGTCTGAAAGCGCCCCCGCAGCAGCAGGTAGACCATCACCGGCACGTTGTCGCGCAGGAAGATCTCGCCGTAGTTCAGTTCGCTGTTGTTGAGGTTGCTCTCGAGGGCAGCGACTGCACCGGCGAGCTGGCCCCTGACCGGCACCAGGGTCTGCTCAAACAGGGCTTCCGCCTGGCTGACCACCTCCGCTTCTCCGGAGTTCGGTCGGGTCGTGTTCTCGCCTCTTGCGCGCGGGCGGTGCATCCTGGCCATCGCCCCGTCGGTTGTGCGATCTTTTCAAGCTAAACAGCAGCTGGGCTCAGCGCCAGGCTTGAAAATTGCTCGACAACAGGCCAGGGCGCAGCGATGGCCTCAGGATTGCCCAGCCGTTGGCAGCCGCAGACCTGCAGACCCGCTGCTGCCGCTGCACTCAGCTCAGCATTGCTGTCACTGAGGAAAAGCGCAGACGTTGGCGTTTGGCCCAACCCCGCGCAGAGCTTGCGGTAGCTGGTGCTCTCCCGCTTGGAGCCCACCTTGGTGTCAAACCAGCTGCCAAAGAAGTGGCGTAAGTCCCCCGAGCTGCTGTGGCCATAGAGCAGCTGCTGGGCTTGAACCGATCCTGAGGAGTAGACCGCCAGCTGCAGGCCCAGGCCCTGCCAGCGCGCCAGGGCCGCGGCAACATCGGGGAACAGGGGGGCCTGCAGATCGCCGCTGCCGTAGCCATCGGCCCAGATCTGCCCTTGCAAATCCTTGAGCGGTGTGAACTTGCGGTCTTGGGCGATGAGCCACTGCAGGTAGGGCACCGCTTCTGTTGGCATCCGTCCAGCTGGTGGCGTTGGCGCCTCCGGATCGCTCTCCTGCTCCCAGGCGCTCCACACGTGCGCCAGCTGCTGCTGCACGGGATCGCTTTGGCCATGGCGCTGCAAAAAGTGCGGCAGCTGCTCGGCGGCGTAGGGGAAGAGGGTGCCAGCCACGAAATCCACCGGGCAGGTGGTGCCCTCAATGTCGAGCACCACGGCGTTGAGGCCTGAAAAGCTGATCATGGCTGCAGCCCAAAACCCTGGAGCAGCAGCTGTCTCCAGCGCTGCTCCAGCAGGAATTCGTGGATCTGCAGATGCCGCTGGGCGGCAATGAGATCCCTGCCCCAGGCATAGAGGCCATGGCCGGCGATCAACAACCCATGGGGCGCCGCAGCCAGCTGTGGCCTGGCGGCCTGACTCAGGCGCTGCAGGTCCTGGTCATTGGCCAGCACCGGCACGGCCACGCGGCAGGCATGGCTGGTGATGCCCTCCAGGCCTTTGAGCATCTCCAGCCCTTGGTGGCCAAGCTCGCCTTGGGCAAGGGCCCACTGCGACAGCAGCGTGCCGGCCTGAGAGTGGCTGTGCAGGACAGCGCCGGCGCCGCACTGCTGCACGATCGCGAGGTGAAGCAGCGTTTCGGCGCTGGCGCGCCCGTGGCCCTCGACCACGGCGGCGCCCTCATCCACCACGATCAGATCAGCTGTTGCCACCTGGCCTTTATCCACGCCGCTGGGAGCCATCAGCAACCGCAACGGCTGCCGCTGCTGCACGCAGCTGAAGTTGCCACCGGTGCCATCGCACCAGCCGCGGCGGTGCACATCAGCGATCACCGCGACCAGCTGCTCGTTCAGCTCTGACACGTGGGGCACCAGTGGCTGCTGCGTCCCCCCAGTGTGTCCCGCCGCAGCTCGGTGCCGCAGCGGCGGCAGGGCTGACCACCGCGGCGGTAGACCCAGGCCTGGCCGCCGTAGTTGCCGTTGGTGCCAGTCAGGTCGCGGAAGTCGCTGAACGTGGTGCCCCCCGCACCGATGCTCTGCTCCAGCACCTCCACCAGGGCATCGCGAAGGGTCTGCAGTTGGCTCAGGCTCAGCCGCCCGGCTGGTGTGTGCGGGCGGATCCCAGCCATGAACAGGCTTTCGTCGGCATAGATGTTGCCGGCTCCCGCCACCATTGCCTGATCGAGCAGGGCATTTTTGATCGGCCGGCTTGAGCCCTTGAGGCGCTGGCGCAGGTAACTGGCCGTGAAGTCAGGGCTGAATGGCTCCGGGCCAAGCCGGCACAGTCCGGTGATGACCTGTTCTGTGGCCGTGCCCAGGGGCACATGCCACAACTCGCCGAAGGAGCGCACATCGACAAAGCGCAGTTCTCGGTCTGCGCCATGGAAGCGCACGCGGGTGTGGCTGCAGGCCTCTCGCTCCCCTGCGCTGAGCCATTGGAATTGACCGGTCATGCGTAGATGGGCCCCGAGCTCGCCGGCGGCAGCGCCATCGCGTTCAAGCTCGGCAATGAGGTACTTGCCGCGTCGACGCCAGCCGGCCAGGGTGCAGCCCGCCAGTGCGGCTTCAAAGCCGAGGGGATCCCCTTTGGGGGCTGCCACGGCACGGCTGCGCAGCACCTCAACGCGTTCAATGCAAAAACGGCCCACCTGCAGCTCCAGGCCGCGGCGAACCGTTTCAACTTCAGGAAGCTCAGGCACCCCGCGCTCAGGCGGGATCCAGCTCAGCTTCCGCGAAATTGTTGGTATTGATGCCGCCATCAACGCCGGAGAAGCCGTTGTAGTTCACCTTCTCGAAGCGAACCACCACGGGGTAGCGGATGCCGGAGGTGTCAATGGAGGCCACCGTGCCCACTTCGTTGAACCAGTAGGACTCGGGACGCTTGATGCGCACCTTGTCGCCGCGGGAAATCGCCATCTCGGACGGAAGGGATCAGACGGTTTGAAACCTACCTGCGCTATCGCACCATGCCGGTGGGCCGTCATGATTCGTCGCGGCCCATGCTTTCGCCTTCGTGGTTGTTTCTCCTGCTCTGGAACCGCCGGCCCTCAACCTCGACCTGCCGGACCCGGATCAGGACGACATCAGCAGCATGGAATTCCATGCCCGGCTGGAGCAGGCCTGGGAGTTATGCGACCGCTTTGATCTGCAGACCGAGATCTGGCGTGGCCGCATCCTGGCTGCGGTGCGCGATCGCGAAAAACGCGGTGGGGAGGGCCGTGGTGCTGGCTTTCTGCAGTGGCTGCGGGAGCGTGAAATCAGCAAGACCCGCGCCTACAGCTTGATCCAGCTGGCGGAGTCGGCCAACAGCCTGGTGGGGGAGGGACTGCTGGAGGAAGCCTGCGTCAACAACTTCTCCAAGCGCGCGTTTGTTGAAACGGCCCAGGCCGATCCGGAGGTGCAGCAACTGATCAGTGAGGCTGCCAATGAAGGCCAGCAGATCACCCGCAAGCAGGTGCGCCGTCTCACCGATGAATTCACAGCGGCCACCAGCCCCCTGCTGCCCGATGAGATCCGCGAGCGCACCCAGCAGAACCTGCTGCCCCCCAAGGCGGTGGCACCGCTGGTGCGCGAGCTGGCCAAGCTGCCGGAGCCCCAGCAGGACGACCTGCGGCGTGTGCTGAAGGAGGAGCCTGAGCTCGAGCGCATCAAGGATGTGACCTCCACGGCCCGCTGGCTCACCAAGGCATCAGAAGCAGGCATGGCGGTGCGGGCGTTGCAGCACGAGAGCATCGATCTGGAAAAAGCGATGCAGGAGGCCCAACGGCTGGACATGCTCGGGCTGGTGGCTGATGTGGTCGGCCAGGCGCAGCAGCTGGAACAGGCGGTGCTCAAGCTCCACACCAGCTGGCGCCGTCTGGGGGGGCTGCACGAACGGCTCTGGCTCGAGAGCGGCAGCAGCACCCCCTATCTGCGCAGCCTGCTGCAGGGCCTGGAGAGCCTCAGCGGCAGCAATCTGCGCGTCTCACTGGGCGAGCTGGCCGGTGGTAAGCGCCTGCGGCTGCAACTGGTGGAGGAGAACGCCGATCAGCTCGAGGCGCCGCCTTATCAGCAGGCCGCCTGAGGCTGCCCCTTGCCGGCCCCCCGACAGCCGGTACCGTCCGTTCGTGAAGGATTCCAACGCCGCGCCGCAGGCTGAGACGGATCTGTTGCAGGCCGCGCTGCAGCAGGGGTTTGGTTACAACGGCTTCCGCCCCGGGCAGCGTGAGGTGGTGGAAGCCCTCCTGGCGGGACGAGACTGCTTGGCCGTGCTGCCCACGGGCGCCGGCAAATCGCTTTGCTATCAGCTGCCAGCGGTGGTGCGCCGCGGTGTGGTGGTGGTCATCTCACCGCTGGTTGCCCTGATGCAGGACCAGGTAGCCCAGCTCACGCGCCGCGGTGTGGCAGCGGCCTGCCTGCATGGCGGCATGAATCCCCAGGAGCGGCTGCAGTTGCGCCAGCGGCTTGAGAAGCGTGAGTTGCGCCTGCTGTATTTGGCGCCAGAGCGGCTGCAGGGGGAGGCCAGCCAGCGCCTGCTCGAGGACCTCATTGATCAAGGCCAGTTGGTGGCCCTGGCGGTGGATGAAGCCCACTGCATCAGCGCCTGGGGCCATGACTTCCGCCCCGATTACCGGCGCCTGGGCAGCTTGCGGCGCCTCTGCCCCGGCGTGCCGCTGGTGGCACTCAGCGCCACAGCACCACCGCGGGTGCGGGCTGACATCATCCGCTTGCTGCAGCTGCGCCGTCCGTTGATCCAGGTGCGTTCGGCCCAGCGGCGCAACCTGCGCTATCGCATGCAGCTGCGGCCGGCTGAACCGCTGCCGCTGGTGCTGGAGCAGGCGCGCACCGCCCGTGGGGCCGTGCTGATATACAGCCGCACCCGGCGCGGGGTGGAGCGTTGGGCCGCCCAGCTGCGGGACGCCGGCTTGCCTGCCTTGGCCTACCACGCGGGAATGGACGCGGAGAGCCGGCTTGAGGCGCTGCAGCGCTTTCAGCAGGAATCCAACCCAGTGCTGGTGGCTACCGTGGCCTTTGGCATGGGGGTGGACCGACCGGATGTGGGCCTGGTGCTGCATCTGGACCTGCCCTCCAGCCCGGAGGGCTATCTGCAGGAGTCAGGCCGTGCCGGCCGCGACGGTGAGCCGGCTGAGGTGGTGATGCTCTACGGCGATGGCGATCGCGGCAGCCTGGCCTGGACGATTCGCGCCAGCCGTGATGCGTCTGAGGAGCAGCGCGGACGACAAGCGCAGCATCAATTCAGGCTGATGGAGTCGGTGGCGGAGGGGGCGGGGTGCCGTCAGCAGGCCCTGCTCTTGGCTGTCGGTGAATTGGCCGAACCCTGCGGCAGTTGCGACCGCTGCCTCAACCCGCCGCTGCTGCAGGACGCGCAGGCTGATGTTCTCCCCCTGCTGGAGTCTTTAGCTGAGGCCAGCCAAGGCCTTGAGGCGGCTGATCTGGCGGCCGATCTGGCCGATGAGCAGACGCCAGCACCGCTGTGGCGCTGGCGTCTGCGCCGTCTGGTGGAAGCCGAACTCGTCAACGAAAATGACAGCGGCAAGCGGTTGTGGATCACCTCAGCCGGACAGGCCTGGTTGCGTCGGCCCAGGCCCTTGCGTTGGCCTGAGCCGCCAGCAGGGTTGCTGGATCAGCCCTTGGCGAGATCGGGATCGAGGCAGGCGGCCTTGACCAGATCGCGTTCGAAATCTTCTGACGGTGCTTCCCAGGTCTTCCAAGCGCCGGCTGGTCCGGTGACGTTGAGCTTGCGGGCGCCGCAGTTGACGGCGACATAAAGAGGCTGGCCTTCTTTGTTCAGGCTGGGGGCCACCAGGCTGCCGGCCATGCTGCGCCAGTTGTTCCAGTCCACCTGCAGCGGGCCGTAGTAGCGCCAGTCCGCACTGGCGGTTTTCTTGGCCATCACCTTGGGCTCTTTGGCCTCATCGCTGGTGCTGGCTGCAGCGGTGTTGGTGCTGGTCTCAGGTGCTGTGCGACTGCGGGTGGCCAGATCGCTCGAGGAGGTGGACACGGTTTGGGTGCCCGCGGGAAGCTTGATGGCGGTGCCGATCTTGATCTTGTTGGGGTTGGTGATCCCGTTGATACGGATCAGGGTCTTGAGCGGTACGCCGTACAGGCGGGAAACCGCCGAGAGGGTTTGCTTGGGCTTCATGACGTGAACTGCCTCCTGCGCACGCAGGGGCAGGGCCGCTGCAACCAGCAGCAATGCCAGCAGGGATTTACGCATGACCAGCGAATAATGAGTGGCTGCACCATAAGCAGCGAGGGCCGCGATGCCAGTCCCTGTGTGCCCCTCTTTCAGCTGAGCAGGCGACGCAGGAGTGACAACCTGTTTCCGTAGGGCGGATAACGCCAGGCCAGGTCCAGGGCAAAGGGGCGCTCCATGACCGCCCGCTGGTTAGACAAGCCGATGAAGCCGGTCTCGCCATGGCAGCGACCGATGCCGCTGGGGCCCACCCCACCGAAGGGCAACCCCGGCACCCCGGCGTGGACGATCACGTCGTTGAAGACCACCCCCCCGGACTGGCTGGCCTGCAGCACCCGCTGGCGCGCTTGCTTGTCACGGCTGAAGAGATACAGCGCCAGCGGTTTGGCCCTGGCGCGGATGAACGCCAGGGCCTCCTCCAGGCCCTCCACGGTCAACAGCGGCAGCACCGGCCCAAAGATCTCCTCCTGCATCAGTCCCCCCTCTGGATCCCCATCCACCAGGGTGGGGGCGATGTAGCGCTGCTCCCGGTCGCGCTCGCCGCCTTTGAGCACGGTGGCGTTCTGCAGCAGGCCATCGAGGCGGTCGAACTGGGCCGTGTTCACCAGGCGGCCGAAATCCTCTGACTGACGCGGATCGGGGCCGTAGAACTGATCGATGGCCTCGCCCAGGGCCGCTTCCAGCGGCTGGCGCATGGCAGGGGTGACCAGCACGTAGTCCGGGGCGACACAGCTCTGGCCGGAATTGAGAAAGCGTCCCCAGGCGATGCGTCGCGCGCTCACCTGCAGGTCGGCATCATCGAGAACGATGCAGGGGCTTTTGCCGCC
This sequence comes from uncultured Synechococcus sp., assembly GCA_913049535.1. Classification (GTDB taxonomy): domain Bacteria; phylum Cyanobacteriota; class Cyanobacteriia; order PCC-6307; family Cyanobiaceae; genus RCC307. The sequence goes on along the minus strand of CAJWYF010000007.1, from coordinate 9,924 downwards.
CAATTCCAGCGTCACCGGCATCAGCTGCTGGGCCGCCGTTTGCATCACCTTGCGCCCGATGGCCGTCCCCCCGGTGAAGAAGACGTGGTCAAACGGTTGCTGCAGCAGGGCCTGGGCGGTCTCGGCACCTCCCTGCTGCAGCTGTACCACCTCCGGTTCAAAATGCCGAGGCACCGCCTGGGCCAAGAGGTCCGCCACCGCCGGTGCATGCTCCGATGGTTTGAGCATGGCGGTGTTGCCTGCAGCCAGGGCGGTGACCAGCGGCCGCAGCAGCAGCATGAAGGGGTAGTTCCAGGGCCCCAGGATCAACACCGTGCCGAGGGGTTCGCACTGCACCCAGGTGCGGCCGGGACGCTGGGCAGCTGGCAGTGGCACCGGTTTGGGGGCCATCCAGCGGCGCAGCTGCCGCTTGGCCAACTTGAGCTCGCCGGTGATGCCGGCCACCTCAAAGAAGGCCTCCAGGGCGGGCTTGCCCAGATCGGCGGCCAAGGCCGCTTCCAGGGGCTCGCTCAGCTCCGCCACCAGCGCTTCGAGGCGTCCCAGCTGCTCGAGGCGCCAGTTCAGGGGCCTGGTGTGGCCTTGCTGCACCAGCTGCTGCATCGCGCTCAGCGGGGCCATGGTCTGGGGGCAACTGGGGCGCATGCTGCACCCTGGCGCTCCCTCGCCGTGGATGGGGCCTGGGCCGGCGTGCTCCGGCTCTGCTGCAACAGACCCTTGCTGCTCAGGTGCTTGCTGCAAGGCAAGCCCATCGAAGGCGCACTGACCCCGAGCGATGGCCCCGCTGAAGAGCGGCAGAGCAGACGATGTCAAAGCCTTGCTGGCGAGGGGTGGTGCACCCGCCTCGCTCAGTAAGCCCTTGACGAGAATTGAACTCGTGACCTCTCCCTTACCAAGGGAGTGCTCTACCGCTGAGCTACAAGGGCATGTGGAAGGTGGGCCGGGTTGGATTTGAACCAACGTAGGCAGAGCCAGCGGATTTACAGTCCGCCCCCATTAACCACTCGGGCACCGACCCGAACCACACCCCAAGAACTTACCAGCCAGCGGGCGGTTAGTCCGGCGCCCCTACGATCGGGGTGATTGCTCTGTCTCCATGCGGATTCTGGTGCTGCATGGCCCCAACTTGAACCTGCTGGGTAGCCGCGAACCCGGGGTCTATGGCCGCGACACCCTGGCGGAGATCGATGCGGAGCTCCGCCAGCAGGCCGAGCGTCTCGGTGCCCAGCTCGACTGCTTCCAGAGCAACCATGAAGGGGCTCTGGTGGATCGGATCCACCAGGCCGCCGGCCAGGTTCAGGGGATCTTGATCAATGCCGGTGCCTTCACCCACACCTCCATTGCCCTGCGCGATGCGCTGCTGGGGGTGGCGTTGCCTTACGTGGAGTTGCACCTCAGCAACGTGCACGCCCGCGAGCGCTTCCGTCACCGTTCCTTCCTGGCCGATCAGGCGGTGGGGGTGATTTGCGGCTTTGGTCCCATCAGCTATTACCTGGCCCTTGAAGGCATGGTGGCCCACCTGCGCAGTCAAGAGCTGTGACGGCTGCCCTGAGTCAGGAGGTGGCCGCCATTCGTTGGTTGGCCGCCCCCAGCAGCGCCCGCTGGCTGGAGCAGGCCATCGAACGGCCCGAGGAGCTGCTGATCGATCACGCCCACTGCGAGCGCAAGGCTGCTGGTGCCGCCTTGCAACTGATGTTCCGCTACCCCTCCAGTGAGGTGCTGGCAGCGGCCCTCAGTCCCCTGGCCCAGGAGGAGCTGGAGCATTTCGATCAGGTGTTGCAGCTGCTGCAGCGCCGTGGCATCGCCTTGCGACCCTTGCCGGCCCCGGCCTATGGCGCCCGCTTGGCCGGTGAAATTCGGCGCCAGGAGCCTTTGCGGCAGCTCGATAGTTTCCTGGTCGCTGGTCTGATTGAGGCCCGCAGCCATGAACGCATGGCCCTGCTGGCCGAGCACAGCCCGGACCCTGAGCTGCGGGCGCTCTACGGCGAGCTGCTGGCCAGCGAAGCCCGTCACTTTGGCCTGTACTGGGTGCTCTGCGAGAAGCACTGGTCCCGCGAAGTCATCATTCCGCGCCTCCAGCAGCTGGCTGCCGTTGAAGTGGAGGCCCTCTGCGGATCTCTGGAGCACCCCGAGGATGTGCGCATGCACTCGGTGGGTGTTGCTGCTGATTGAGCGCTGATCGGCGCCAGGCGTGGGCTGGTGACTAGGGCCTGTAGGGGAGGAAGCCGCCCTGGTCAGAGGAGAGAGAATCGCGATCCATCACTTTGGTTGCTGATGCTCCGATGGGGGCATAGCCAGAGTTGCCAGCCAGAAAGGCTGATGGAATTTCAGGCGGTTGAGACAATCGTGCAGCGGTGATAAGCAACAGCACGACGATCAAGGTAATGAAGAGGCTTGAGCAGATGGTGAGACTGTTTTCAGCGAAAAATGCTGGTTTGATCGTCAGGCCTTGAGCCTTGAGCTCTTTGCGGTGTTTGTAAAAACGAAATAGCCAGATAAGTAGGATATTGTTGATGGTGATGGTGATGAATGTGACCAGGAACCAGATGTCAGTGAACACCAGGTAGTCCACGTCGGGGCGGAACACTCTGGATGCAAAGAACAGGCTGACTGCGGTTAAGAGGCCTGATGAGCCAAAGCGGCTGGCGGGACTGTTTTCGCGCCAGTGAAACGCCAGGTTGGTGTTTAGCAGGATCAGCCCCATGGGAATGATCACCATCCAGAGGGCTGCAGGTGTTCGCCTGGCGATCTGCAGCGACACGATGAATGACGACGAATCCAGCAGCCGTGTCTTATCACTGAACTGATCAGCTGTGCTGAGGTTGCCTGCGCGGCTGATACGGCTGGGCATAGGCAGTGGTTCGCTGGTGTTTGTCGCTTCGAAGTCATTGTTCAGGGGCTCAATGCTTGAGCTGATCGTTCCGTAGTTGATGTAGAAGTTGCTGCTCTCGCCATTGAGGACCCGTTGGGAGATATCAATATCAAAACTTGCGACATTGAGATAATCCAGAAACTGCTGAGACTGGTCATCCATGCTGACCAGTTTCAGGTGGACCCAGTGTTGATCAAAGGGGTAGTACGCCAGTGAAGTGGTTTCTTTGGCTTCCACATTGAAGTTGGCTGACCAGATCCGAGCGTGGTCTTTGTTGAAGCTTTGGACCAGGCTCCAGCCGGGGAAGTCGCAGTCTTTGGTCCGGCAGGCAATCGAGAGCTGTTGCGGGCTCCAGCCGGGGTAGGCGGCAGGATTCCAGGTGAATGTGATGTTTCCGCTGACTGTGAAAACATCGGGGTCATTCAGGCTTTCGTTGAGTGAACGGATCGTGATGCCGCCATAGCTCGACTGGAAGGATGCATCGCAACGCCCGTAGTCCTCGCAGGATGGATCGATGGTTCGAATGATCTCCAGCGCTTCCCTGCCGTCAGCTCTCGCCGCAGTGCCGGGGCCTTGATGGCCCAGGCCGAAGCTCCCGGCGATCAGGGTGATCATGAGGCTGGCCAGGGCCAACACCCGGCCGAGGCGCTGCCGCCGCCATGGGAAAGGGAGGCGTGTCATGGGGCAGTGCGGCTCAAGCGTGCGTTTTGGTACTCCGCTGATCGGCGCAAATCATCAAGACAAAATGGTGTGGTCGAGGAGGCTGTTCGTGCCAGAAGCTGATCTAATTTCTTGAGGGCCTGTTGCCGTTGATCTGGATCGAGCGGCGCCATGTTGTTCTCAAGCAGGAGTCGTTGATTGAACGAGAGCAAATAGTCAGCCAATGAGACGGCAATGCAGGCATTGGGCTTGCTTTCGTTGATGTAGAGAACAATGTCAGTCTCCAGGCTCTCCGGGTAGGTCGAAGAGATGGTCTGCGGAGTTGGGTTGATGGCAGGCTCTTGCGCACTGGCTTGAGCGGCCAACAGTTTGAAGTTGTTGCCCTGCAACCTGGCATTCAGCGACGGGCTGTAAAAGCTGAAGATCAGGGCGTCAGGGTTGGATGCAGCAGCCTCAAAAATCTTTGTGTAATCGGCTGCGATCGTGAACTGTGCAGGCAGTTGGATTCCCAGCTCCTGCAGGTGTGCGCTGAAGGGCATTTGTGCGGGGACGATCCATTGCACTCGCCGTTGAGGCCAGTCGGGATTGAGATCGCTCCAGTGCAGGTTGCCATTGGCCGCTTGAGAGGCTTTGGCCAATTGCGCAAGATTGATCGCGTTGATGAATGTGTTGGCTGCTGAAACCGCGAAGATCTTGGCATCGTGTCCTAGAGGGAGGGCACTGATGCGCTGCCCGTTGCCGCATGGCAGCTCACCTGTTGGCTGTCCATGCTGCTGGGCTTGCTGTTTCGTCAGGGCAGCGACAAGTCCAACAAAGTTGCGCTTGGCGTTGCAGATGCCGGCGATACCGGCACTGCTGGCTTGCTGAAAATATCCCAGGGATGTGAAGTTATCGCGCAGTTCTTCAATCGGCAGGGAGGCCCGTTGCAGGGTCATGAGTTGTTCAAACGAACTGATGATCAGATCCTGATTCAGCTGTGAGCCTGAGAGTGCAATGAAGTCATTGGAAAAGCCATCGCGATAACTGCGCTGAATGGCTTTGCTGTCAAGATCGGGGTTCACCCTTGCTGCGGTGCTGAAGGGTCCGCTGCTTTGGACATCGCTTCTGCAGCCACAGACTCCCAGGCAGCAAAGAACGGCCAACAGCAACACTCTGCCCATGCAGACTCCCCAGCAAAAAAAGCTTGAACCTTTGGCATTAACGTTCACTTAAGGCCAGGCTCTGGCGTTTTTTTGTTGTTAATCAGCCTGGCCCAGGGTGGATGGGTCTCGTGTCTGCCCATGAACCGGAGCATCCACCTGATCGCTGCCGGGCTGAGCCTCGTGGCGGCGCCCTGGTCAGCGCTGCGGGCCAACCCCGCCGCGGGTCTGGCGCTCAACGCCGAGGCTTACAGCGCCGTTGTCGGCCAGCCCCCCGCTGCCGGCAGTGCCGAGGAGGCCAAGGATCTGGCCATCCTGCGCTGGAATCAGCGCACCCGATACCCCCAGGCGGTCGAGCATGCCTGGGGCTTCCTCAACCGGGATGTCGGCGTGTTTGACACCGCCATCGGCGCGAACCTGGCCAAGGCGGCCCCGACCCTGGCCAAGGGCCTGCCGTTCTTTCTCAAGGAAGTGGACCGGGTCAAAAATGTGTTGAAGAATCGCTTCCAACGGCCCCGGCCGTTCGTGAGTCACAAGGATCTCAAGCCCTGTCTGCCGCTTGAGACCAGCTTTTCCTTCCCCAGTGGGCATTCCACTTGGTATGCCGCCGCTGGCCTGTTGCTGGCTGATCTGCTGCCCCAGCGCCGTCAACGCCTGCTCGCGCTGGGGCTGCAGGGCGGCTATGCCCGCGCCTACTGCCAGGTGCACTACCCCAGTGATGTGCTCGCCAGCGAGCGCCTCGCCCGCGCCATCAGCCGGGACATCGTTGCTTCCCCCCAATGGCGGGCCTTCCGCCGCCAGGTGGCAGCGGAGCGGCGAGCGTTGCTGCAGCCGCCCCCAGGCGGGCTGCCGCTGTTGAGTCATTGAGCGGCGTCAGTGCTCCAGCCGTGGGTAGCGATCCGCCAGTGTTGAACCAGTGAACGCCGCCACCCAACCCTCGGTGTTGTTGAAAAAGCGGATGGCGGTGAAGTGGGGGCGCTCCCCCATGTCAAACCAGTGGGGCGTGCCCGCCGGGACCCGGATCCAGTCGTTTTGCTCGCAGAGCAGCTGCAGCACCTCTGCGCCGATGTGGAGGCAGAACAGCCCTCGCCCGTCGACAAAGAAGCGCACCTCATCGTCGGCGTGGGTGTGCTCTGCCAGGAACTGCTGCCGCAACTGCTGGCGCTTGGGGTGGTCAGGCCCGACGCTGACGGCATCCACCGTCGGGTAGAGCCCGCCCTGCTGCACCCGGGCAATCTCGGCGCTGTAGGCCGACAGGATCGCCTCCGGTGGTGATGCCGGATCGAGGCCGCCGCGGGCGGGCCATTGCTGGAACGCCAGCCCCCGCTGGCTCAGCTCCTGGCTGATCAAGGCGGGATCCGTGGTCTGCAGCAGGGGCAGGGGCAGACCCTCCCCTACCTGGATCAGCGGATAGATGGTCAGTTGGCCCATGGCAGCGCTGCGGGGGGTGGGGCGCCCTTGCCTGATACTTCAATGCTGTCACGGTCCCGGTCTTGTCAGCTTCCGCCAGCAGCTGCGGCCTCACGATCGTGGGGGTTGGCCCCGGGGACCCTGAGCTGATCACCGTGGCGGCGCAGCGTGCCATCGCGGCGGCCCAGGTGGTGGCTTACCCCGTGGCTGAGCTCAGCCGTGAGGGGATGGCAGCGCGCATCGCAGAGCCCTGGTTGCAACCCCAGCAGCGGCGGCTGCCGCTGCTGTTCCCGATGGTGGAGGCGGCCGCCCCCAGACGTCAGGCCTGGCATGGCGCCGCCGATGCTGTCGCCGCCTGCCTCCAGCAGGGGCAGTCGGTGGTCTTTCTCTGCGAAGGCGACAGCTCCACCTATGCCAGTGCCAGCTATCTGCTGCTGGCGATGCAGCAGCGCCATCCCCAACATGCGGTGCGCCTGCTGCCCGGCATCACCGCAGCGGCAGCTGCTGCGGCCGAGGCCTCCAGCCTGGGATGGCCCTGGCCCCTGGCGCTGCAGCAGGAGCGCTTGCTGATCCAGCCCACCCCCGATGCCCCCGAGCCGTTGCGCCAGTTGCTGTTGAGCTGCCGCAGCAGCGGTCAACCGCTGGTGCTGCTCAAGCTGGGGCGCCGCTGGCTGTGGGTGCGACCCATGCTCGAGGAGCTGGGACTGCTGCGCTCGGCGCTCTATGGCGAACGGGTGGGTTGGCCCCAGCAACGGCTCTGCCCAGCCGAGCAGGTGCCAGCAGAAGTGCGGCCCTACTTCTCCTTGCTGCTACTGCGGCCCAGCTGGCCTGATGTGCTGCCTTGAGCCGCCGGCGGGCATGCTGATGGGGTTGCGCTGATGTGGTGTCCTTCATTGCCTTGAACCTGTCGGAGGCCACCCCGGTCAACGGCCTCTGGGCTGAGCTGGTCGAGCGGCTTGGCCTGGGCAAGGCCTCCCAGGCCTGCCGCCAGGCCTTGGATCTGCAGGCCATGCGCGGCAGTGAGCAGAGCCTGCCCCTGCTGCTGGTGGAGACCTGCGGGGTGGGACTGGTGGAGCGTGAGCTGCTGCGCAGCGAAACCATGCTGCCGGTGCCGGAGGGGGAGGGGATGCTGCTGCTGTTCAGCAAGCCGCGGCTGCAGTTGCAACTGATGCAGCTGCAGCGTTGAGCAGCTCCACGGCGGCTTCTGGGGTGGGGGCGCGCATCAACTGCTGCCGCAGCTGCGGAGCACCGGGAAAGCCGGTGCAGGTCCAGCCCATGTGTTTGCGGGCGATCAGCAGGCCGTGATCACCGCGGGCCTCCACCAGGGCCAGCAACTGCTCACGGGCCAGCAGCAGCCGCTCCAGCGGCCCCGGTGTGGGCGGTATGGGCTGGCCCTTGAAGGACGCATCGATCTGCCCCACCAGCCAGGGGGCCCCCATGCTGCCGCGGCCCACCATCACCCCGTCGGCGCCGGTCTGCTCCAGGCAGCGGCGGGCGTCATCGGGGCTGTTGATGTCGCCATTGGCGATCACCGGGATGGTCAGGGCCTGCTTGACCGCCGCGATCGCGCCCCAGTCGGCCGATCCCTTGAAGCCCTGCTCGCGCGTGCGGCCGTGGAGCGTCAGCAGCTGGGCGCCGGCATCCTGCAACTGCAAACACCAGCTGAGCGGATCGGCATCGCTGCCGCACCAGCCAAGGCGCGTCTTGACCGTCACAGGCACCTGCACCGCAGCGGTCACGGCCTTGATGATGCGCGTGGCCAGCTGGGGATCGCGGATCAGACCACTGCCGCCCCCTTTTTTGGCGATCTTCTTGACCGGACATCCCATGTTGATGTCGATCCAATAGGCACCAGCGGCTTCCGCACGCCGGGCCGCCTCCGCCATGGCCATGGGGCGATGGTCAAACAGCTGCACAGCGATCGGCCCAGTCTCCTGGCCCAGTTCCTCCACCTTGGCGCGGCCGTGGCCCAGCTCCAGGCTGGTGGCATTGACCATTTCGGTGAACAGCAGCGCCTGCTCGCTCCAGCGCCGCACCAAAGCGCGGAAGATGCGATCGGACACCCCCGCCAGCGGTGATTGCAGCACGCGGCAGTGCAGGCGTCGGGGGCAGCCCCGCCCCGGCAGTTCCAGTGGATCGCTGGCCATAGGTCCATTGTGCTCGGCCTTAACCGGCGCTCTGCAGCTTGAGGGCTCTGCGCCTGCCTACCGGATGTGGTCCCGCTCTGCCGGCTGTGGTGCTGCTGCTGTGTTGGCCCTGCTGCTGCCCGCAGCAGGGCTGGCCCAGCCCAAGGAGGTGATCCTGCTGCGCCATGGCGACAAGCAGGTGCCGCGCCGGAGCTACAACCTCTCGCCCAAGGGCCTGCGCCGCGCCATCGCCATCGGCCGGCTGCTGCCGGCCTGCCTGGGGCCGATCGATCGGATCGGTTCGTACATGTTCACGGTCAACACCCAGAAGAACGCCCGCAGCTACCAGTCCGCGGTGCCGCTGGCGGTGGCCACGGGGATCAACATCGTCATGTTCACCGATTCAGCGGGCAGCACGCCCTACGACGGCGCCAAATTGCTGCAGGCACCCTGGGCCCAGGGCCAGCGCCTGGTGTTGTTCTGGGAGCACCGGCGCATGCCGGCGCTGGCCCAGTCCCTGGGTTGGGATGGCATGGCAGCGATTGCCGCCAATGACTTTGGTGGCCTGTACCGCCTGCGCTACAGCCCCGGCAATTTCCTGCCTGAGGTGAGCGTCTCACGCCAGAGTGAGTGGTTCCAGCAGAGCTGCTACATCAATGCCGACTCGCCGCTGCCCGTTGTCGCCTTGCCTTGAGCTGAGGGGGCGATGAGCCAGACCATCAGCGATGCGCTGCTGTGGCAAGTGCTCGATGACGAGCTCAGCGACCGGGAGGTCTGCGAGCTGATCTGGCAGCGGTTGGGCTATGGCCCTGCGCCGGGTGCCTCGCCGGCTGATCCGTGGCGTGCCGGGCCCCAGACCCCAGCGGAGTGGGGGGAGGCCTACCCCGAGGCGCCGGAGTTCATCGCCGAGCGGCCCGCCAGCGTGCGGCTGACGCGCTCGATTCCCCCCGCCCTGAAGCAACTGCTCAAGCAGGAGCTCAAGTTCGGGGGTTACACCATCGATCAGCTGGTGCCGCGGCGCACGCGCCGGGCCACGGCCGTCAGCTGGCTGCTGGCCTGGCGGCGGCAGCAGGGCCCTGAGGCCCCAGGCCCTCAGGCTTGAATCGCAACAGGCGTGCCTTTTTTGGTGCGCTTGAACAGCCACTTGGCCTGCACCGTGGGCATGCGCACGCAGCCATGGCTGCGGGGCACGCCGTAGGGCTGGCCGGCGGCCTCCTGCCAGGGGGCGCCATGCATGCAGATCATGCCGCCGGGGACGCACATGGCCCAGGGCACCCCCGGGGCGACGTAGCCACGGCCCCGCATCGTCACCGAGGTGTGCTTGGAGTCCACCTTGCTCTTGAAGATCGGGGTGGGGGTGGAGGCCTTGCCGGAGCTCACCGGAATGGTGCGCACCAGCTGCGGGCCGTTGTAGGCGTAGAGCTTCTGGTCGGAGAGGTCGACCACGATGCTGGTGATGATGAGATCGATCATCAGAAGAGGGCTTGGGGCCGCATGGATTTGTTTCTGAGGTAGCGAAAAGGTGGCTTGCTTTTCTGCTGCTGGCGCAAATCTCTTTGCCTTGATTAAGGCTGAACAGAGCAAAATAGGGACTTGTTTATACACCTGTCGGCGGAAAATATCGGCGGCCCAATCGCCCCCATGCCACTGAGCTGTAGGGTCAAGACAACGCTGAATACGAGGACAACGCCGTGGCCCTGCCGGTGGTGGCCATCATCGG
>CAJWYF010000006.1 GCA_913049535.1 uncultured Synechococcus sp. | reverse complement strand
CCGACATCAGGTTTTGGAGACCTGCGTTCTACCAACTGAACTAACGGCGCAGGAGTCGATGCACCTTAGCCGGTGTGACTTTAGGCACCGGCGACGCGCCTTGGGCGCCAGATCAGCGATCGAAGCGCTGCTTCACGCGGGTGGCCTTGCCCATCCGCTCGCGCAGATAGAACAGCTTCGCCCGACGCACCTTGCCGCGGCGCTCAACCTTGATGGAGGCCACCTGGGGGCTGTGCAGCAGGAAAACCCGCTCCACGCCGATGCCTTGGAAAATCCGGCGGACGGTGATGGTCTCATGCATCCCGCCGTGGCGCTTGGCGATCACCACGCCCTCGTAGGGCTGGACACGCTCTTTGTTGCCTTCGCGGATCCGCACGCCGACGCGCACGGTGTCACCCACATAAATGTCGGGCAGGTCGCTCTTGAGCTGCGCGTCCTCAAACGAGCGCATCAGTTCTTCAGCGCTCAGCTTGCGGGTCGAAACCTTGGCGGCAGCAGGGGCCTCCTTGGTGGCGGTAGCCGCAGTGGTGGCTTCCTCACTGGCGGCAGCGGCGATCTCCTCAGTGCTCACGTCTGCTGCTGTTTCCTCTGCGGTCATTGCGATAGTCGCAACTCATCATTGAGTTGCCGTAGCGGGCCAAGCGACCATCGTAGCTCGTCATCTCAACCATCTCCTAAGGAGCATCAGAAGCCCCGTGCTGAGCATCCACAGCAGGCCGAGGCCATTAAGCAGCACGTAAATGGTTTCTCCCTGGGGACCCAGCCATTCCCCCTCGTGCAGAACCATCAGCCAGTGGGCCTGATCGCGTCCCCAGCCCCCCCAATCGCGCAGCAGCCTGTACGCCATGCCGCTGCTGACCGTCAGGAGCAATGGAGCAAGCACCACAGGAGCAAGCCATGCATGCCAGCGGCGCAGCTTCAGCAGCCAGACGGCCATGGCGCTTGACCCTCAAAGGGACGGACATCATTGATAGCTTGAAGGGGACGCCACTGCTGGCTGGAGCCCACCGACACCCTTCCATGAATCTGTTCGCTGAGCTGCTTGCCTCCTCCCGTCCTCAGGCGGGACCTCGCATCAGCCAGAACCGCCGCGGCATCGAAGTCAAGTCCGATCGCGAGATCGGGATCATGCGCCAGTCCGGCCGCATCGTCGCCACCGTCCTTAAAGAGATCATGGGTCTGGCCAAGCCGGGCATGACCACGGGTGATCTCGACGCCTACGCCGAGGAGCGCATCCGCGCCATGGGCGCTGTGCCCAGCTTCAAGGGCTATCACGGTTTCACCGGCACCATCTGCGCCAGCATCAATAACGAGGTCGTTCACGGTATTCCCAGCAAGAAGCGTGTGATTCGCGATGGCGACTTGCTGAAGGTGGACACTGGCGCGTTCTACGAGGGGTACCACGGCGACAGCTGCGTCACCATTGGCGTCGGCAGCATCTCCGATGAGGCCCAACAGCTGGCGGATGTGGCTCAGCAGGCCCTGATGCAGGGGCTCTCCACCATCAAAGCCGGCAACACATTGATGGACATCGCAGGAGCGGTGCAGGATCACGTGGAGGCCAATGGCTACGCCGTGGTCGAGGACTACACCGGCCATGGTGTGGGCCGGAACCTCCATGAAGAACCCTCGGTCTTCAACTACCGCACCCGAGAGCTGCCCAACATCACCCTCCGCGCGGGGATGACCCTGGCGGTCGAACCGATCCTCAACGCTGGCAGCAAGTACTGCCGCACCCTCAAAGACCACTGGACCGTTGTGACCCAGGACGGCAGCCTTTCGGCGCAGTGGGAGCACACGATCTTGGTGACGGACACCGGCTGCGAGATCCTCACGGACCGGGAGGCCGTGTGAACCAGCGGTAATACCGCTCACGCCCCCAGCAGGTCAGCGGCATCAGCAGCCAGGTCAGTGGATTCGGGCTGACGATGATCAACTCTCTGCCTGCCATGGCTTGGCGCACCACATCGGCAGCCACCCCCTCGGCGCGCATCACGCCGTAGGGGTTCAGCGCCGAGCGGAATGGCCCCAGCACCAGGCGACGCACCGTGCAGGCTGCATCCAGCCGCCGCAGGCTGAGCAACTGTCCCAGGGTTCTTTTGCTGATTTCGTAGAGCGGACTGAGCGCCGGGTTCACCTCTGCCTCTGAGGTGTTCACCCAGAGCTGCCGGCCATCACCGGGTTCGGCCAAGGCCAGAAACAACTCCATCAGCCGCAAGGCGCTGAGCAGGTTCACATCCAGGCTTTCCGCCAAGGCGCTGGCATCACGGGCGCCGAGCCGGTTGATGCCGTGGTTGATCACCAGCACATCAAGCTTGCTGAGCAACGGTTCGAGCGCTTGCTCCTCCCCCACGCTCCAGCGGACCGTTTCCACCTGCAGTGGTGTGCCGTCGTCATCCAGCACCAGGTCTTGGTCGCCATGGCGAAGGGCCACAGGCTGTGCCCCCTGGCGGTGCAGCTCCAGCAGCAGGGCCCTGCCGAGGCTGCCGCCAGCGCCGGTCACGCCGCAGCGCAGGCCAGCCAGTGGGGCCATCACAGGTGAGGGCACTGCTGCACCTGCAGCCAGCTCGGTAGATTTTCCCATTCCTCAGCCCCCATCCCATGGGCCACTCCAGCACCACGCTCCTGGTGGGCTCCTGTGAACCGTTCAGCGGTAAGTCCGCCCTGGTGATGGGCCTGGTGCAGCAGCTGCGGGAACGTCGCCTGCCGCTGCGCTACGGCAAGCCATTGGCCACCAGCATCGAGCAGCACAGCGGCGAAGGCCCCTTGTTTGATGACGATGTGCGCTTTGTTGGGGAGATCTTCAACCTTCCGGATGAATCCCTGCTGCCGTCGTTGCAATCCAGCACGCCGCAGCCAACCCAGGCTCAGTTGCGCACAGGGGCGGTGGTGCCTGATGACGACAGCCTCGCGTCCCTCAAACAGCTGCTCGGTGATGCAGAAGGCCTGACGTTGCTCGAGGCGGCAGGGTCCCTCAATGAAGGCCTGCTCTTTGGTTTGAGCCTGCCGCAGCTGGCCAGAGGCCTTGATGCGCCAGTGCTGCTCGCCCACGCCTGGGAAGACGCCCGCAGCGTTGAGCCCCTGCTGCAGGCCAAGGCGCTGCTGGGCGATCACCTCGTCGGTGTGGTCTTCAACAACGTTGTGCCCGAGCAGCTGGAGGATCTGCGCAAGGAGCTCTCGCCAGCGCTGCAGGGCCTTGGCTTGCCGGTCTATGGGCTGCTGCCGCGCAGCCCCCTGCTGCGCAGCGTCACCGTCGGTGAGTTGGTACAGCGGCTGGGGGCCCAGATGCTGTGCTGCCGCGAGCGCAAGGACCTGCTGGTGGAGACCCTCAGCATCGGGGCCATGAATGTGAATTCGGCGATGGAGGTCTTTCGTCATCAGCGCAACATGGCCGTGGTGACCGGCGCTGATCGCACGGACATTCAGCTGGCTGCCCTGGAGGCTTCCACCCAATGTCTGATCCTGACCGGCGCTGGTGATCCTTTGCCCCAGCTGGTCAGCAGGGCCCAGGAGCTTGATGTGCCTCTGCTGAAGGTGGAGCACGACACCCTGGCCACCGTGGCGGTGATTGAAAAGGCCTTCGGCCACGTGCGGCTGCATGAAGCCGTAAAGGCCACCTACGCAGCGCGAATGGTGGCTGAACACTGCGATTTCGCGCCGCTCTACGCCCAGTTGGGTGTGGCCTGAATCACAGGCGTTGCTACGGTCGGCAGATCGCTGTCCTGGCGCTGCCTGTGACCCGGTCTCTTGATCTGCCATCCCTCGACCGGGTCGACACCCTGGCTCAGGAGCTGGCTTTGTTGCAGGACACTGGTCAGCGCCGCATTGCCATCCTGGGGACCCGTCACGTGCCGGTGGTGTCCATCCATCTGGTGGAACTGCTGGCGCGATCGCTGGTGCAGGAGGGCCACAGCCTGCTGACCTCAGGCGCTCAGGGAATCAATGCTGCCGCCATTCGCGGGGCGCTGGCTGTTGATCCGGCCAAGCTCACGGTGATTCTTCCGCAGGGGCTTGAACTGCAGTCCCCCGAGTCCCAGCAGCTGCTGGAGCGGGTGCTTCACCTGGTGGAGAAGCCCGAAAACGACGAGCTTCCCTTGACTGAAGCAAGCACCCTTTGCAATCGAGAGATTGTCAGTCGCTGCGATCAGTTGATCTGTTTTGCCTTCCACGACAGTGAAACGCTGATCGACACCTGCCGCGCTGCAGAGGAAATCGGCAAGGTGGTGACCCTGCTCTTCTTTGATTGATCGCTGCTGCTCAGCGCAACACCACGGATCGCAGACCCTCCAGGTAGAGAATGCCGCTGCACAGCACGCCAGAGGCCCAGCACAGACCGCGCAGAGGTGGAATGTTGCCGACGTAGGCGCCGATGTAGATCAGCCGCAGGAGCGGAAAAAGCCACGCCGCCAGAATCGCAGCAGGGGCTGTGGTGCCCGAAACCAGGGCCAGCAGGCAGGCGGGGGCATGCAGCGTGAAGCCTTCAAAGCTGTTCTGGTGGGCCCAGCTGGCGCGGCGGCCCCAGGCCGGCAGCCGCTCGAACATGGCCCGTGGTGCGGCCATGTCCGCCATGGTGAAATCCGCCTGGGAGCGTGCGGCCCCCAGCGGCACGAGGCTGAGGAGCACCACCAGCCCAGCCAGCACCAGGGAGGCGGCAAACGGTGCACCGGGGCGGTTGAACGCTGCGAGGAGATCAAACATGGGCCGTGGGCCGCAATCGGGCCATTGTTCTAATCAGTCGTCGTCCGCTGCGGGCAGCCGCATGGGGACGCTATGGGCACCGGGCCTGCGATTCAGCAGCGCAGGCTTGGGCCCCACATCAAGCAGGCCAACACTGGTGTCTACGCTCGGAAGGAGCAATGCAGCCTCTATGGCAGACACCTACAGCTTCGATGTCGTTTCGGATTTCGACCGCCAGGAGCTGGTGAACACGGTGGACCAGGTGCGCCGTGATGTGAGCCAGCGTTACGACCTCAAAGATTCCAACACCGAGATCGAACTGGAGGAGACCGCCATTGTGATCACCACCGCCAGTGATATGACGCTGGATGCCGTGGTTGATGTGCTGCGCCAGAAGGCCACCAAGCGCAGCCTCTCGCTCAAGATCTTTGATGAGCAGACCCCTGAATCGGTGGGCGGCAACCGCATCAAGCAGGAGATCAAGTTGCGCAAGGGCCTCAGCCAGGAGCTGGCCAAGAAGCTGAGTAAAACCGTGCGCGACCAGCTCAAGAAAGTGACAGTCTCGATCCAGGGCGAAAGCCTGCGGGTGACGGGCAAGAACAAAGACGAGCTTCAGAACGCCATTCAGCTGCTCAAGGAGCAGGACATCGAAGTGCCCCTGCAGTTTCAGAACTATCGCTGATGTCCCCAGGCCGGCTCAGCGGCGGGGCTCAGCTTTGCGTACCGCGATCATGCGCCCCATCCACTCCACATCCTGGAGGTCGGAAATGGCTTTGGCCTCATCGGCCGGCTGCACCAGATCAACAAATCCAAAACCACGCTTGCGGCCGGTCTCACGGTCCAAAGGCAGGGAGCACTTGCTGACTTCCCCGTACTCCGAAAAGAGACCGATCAGGTCTTCCCTTTCAGCGTCCCAGGACAAGTTACCGACGAAAATTGTCAAAAAGTGACCTTGCAATAGCCACTTCACCTTGGCATACCGCAGCCGCTGGCCTGCTTTTTCAGTGACGTGATCACGTGCGTTTGTCGTTGCCCTCGATCGTGATCGGGTGCTGGCTGAGTCCCCGTGACAACCGCTACGTGATGGCCTCGGCGGGCTCCATAAGGTGAGCGCATCTGCCCAGAGAAGCGATGGATGCCGATCCGATCCTCAGCTTTCATCTTGATCTCAATGCGCTGCGACTACTGCATCGGGTGGTCAGCGATGCCTACACCAACTGGCCTGGGGGCCCCCCTGAGGAGCAGGTGTCGTTGGATCGCATGCGCATGCAGCTCTATGCCGGTTTGATGGATGTGACCTTGAGCCTTGAGAGTGAAGCGCGAGATGGCTGAACAGACGGGTTGATGAACGACGGGACCGACATCGATTACCGCGAGCCATGGGCTGAGGCCCCACCGGCAGCGGATCAGGCCGCTGATGCCAGGGAGCACGAGCGCACCTTCACAGAAGCCGGTGTGGTCCGTTTTTGCGATTACCACGATGCCCGTGATGAGGACGAGCGTTAAGGCGCCGGCTCAACGGCAGGTTGCAAGGGCCCCAGCAGCGTCGCCTCCGATGCTGCAGCTGCTTCTGCGGTTTCAAGCTTGAGCCTGAGCGCACAGTCGTAGGTCTTCAAGGCATGGGCCTTGATGCTCTCGGCCTTGACCACCTGGTTGATGCGTTGTGCCTCCTGTTGGAAGGCGGTGGGGTTGGGATGGGTTTTGGCCCAGGCGCTCTGGGCGCGGTTCAACCGGGTCTGCATCAGTTGGGTGATGGCATCGGAGCAGCGCTGCGCCTCACCGCTGCCGTCGAGTTTTTCAGGCTTTTCCATGGCTGTCGCCGCCGCGCTCAGCAGGATCAGCAGCAGTGGCAGCCTGATGGCACGAGAGCCCATGGCACAGCGTGAACGCAGCCCTACTTTGCCTTGCCTTGATTGGCGCTAACCCCCTGCAGGAGCCTGGGCAGCGGGTCCGCCCAGTGGAGTCGGCAGCGGGCATGGTCGCCAGCCAGGAGGCCCTGGCCAGTGAGGCCGGTGCCCGCATCCTGCGCCAGGGGGGGAACGCCATCGATGCGGCCGTGGCCACCGCCTATGCCCTGGCGGTCACCCTGCCCCAGGCCGGCAATCTCGGTGGCGGCGGGTTTCTTGTCTTCTGGAATCAGCCGGAGGGCCGCGGTTATGCCCTCAACTTTCGCGAGATGGCTCCCCGCCGAGCCCACAAGGATCTCTTCCTTGATGCCGATGGCAATGTGGATCGGCGCCTGGCGACCCGCAGCTTGCTGAGCACAGGGGTGCCAGGCACGGTCGCCGGGCTGCTCAAGGCTCAGTCCCGTTTTGGTGTGTTGAGCCGTCAGCAGGTGATGGCACCCGCCATTGCCCTTGCCGAGCAGGGGTTTGCCGTCTACCCAGTGCTGGCCCAGTCGTTGCGGCGGGCTCAGCCACTGTTGGGCAAGGATCCCACCGCCCGTCGCTTGTATTACAAAGACGGGGGTGTGCCCTATGCCCCGGGCGAGATCCTGCGTCAGCCCCAATTGGCGGCCACATTGCGGCGCATTGCCCGCCAGGGGCGCCAGGGGTTTTACGAAGGCCCCGTGGCCCGGCAGCTTGAGGCGCTAATGCGTCAGCGCGGTGGTTTGATCGATCGCGTCGATTTGGCGGAGTACACCGCGCCATGGGTGGAGCCGGTGCAGGGCCGTTTCCGGGGCCTGACGGTGCTGTCCATGCCGCCACCGAGCAGCGGTGGGGTCACCCTGGTGCAGCTGCTCAATTTGCTGGAACCGTTTGATCTGCCGGCCATGGGACTGAGCAGTGCCGCTGCCGTGCACACGCTGGTGGAAGCCATGAACCTGGCTTACCGCGACCGCAACAGTGAATTGGGCGATGCGGATCAGGTGGAGGTGCCGGTGGAGCGGCTCACCAGCAAGACCTATGCCAATGGGTTGCGCCCGTTGATCCAGCCCGATCGCCATACCCCCAGTGCCGAGCTGGGTGGTCTTGCCCCGGTGCCGGCCAACAGCACCAACACCACCCATCTCTCCGTGGCGGATAGCAAGGGGTCCCTGGTGGCACTGACCACCACCTTGAACTTCGCTTACGGCAATGGGATCGCGGTGCCAGGCACGGGCGTGCTGCTCAATAACGAAATGGATGACTTCACCGCCAAACCCGGCGTGCCCAACGCCTATGGCCTGGTGCAGGGGGAGAAGAACGCCATCGCCCCAGGTCGGCGGCCGCTGA
This sequence comes from uncultured Synechococcus sp., assembly GCA_913049535.1. Classification (GTDB taxonomy): domain Bacteria; phylum Cyanobacteriota; class Cyanobacteriia; order PCC-6307; family Cyanobiaceae; genus RCC307. The sequence continues at coordinate 69,705 of CAJWYF010000006.1, read as the reverse complement.
GCTCGATGACGCCCACCGTGGTGCTCACGGCTGAGGGCAAGCCCTGGTTGGCCACGGGCAGTCCAGGCGGCAGCCGCATCATCACCACCGTGCTGCAGGTGCTGCTCAACCGGGTGGTGCATGGGCTCAACCTGGCGAGTGCCGTGATCGCCCCGCGGCTGCACAGCCAGCTGTGGCCCGATCGCTTGCAGCTCGAGCAGGGCTTCAGCCCTGACACCATCAGGCTGCTTGAGCAGCTGGGCCATGGGATTCAGCCCAGCCGGGCGATGGGATCAGCCAACAGTGTTGAGGTCAAGCCCGAGGGGGGCAGCCTGGGGGTGGCCGACCCGCGACGGCCCGAGGGGGCGGCGGTAGCCGAGCGCCCTTAATCGGCTCAGCTGGTCTGGCTCAAGGCGGGCAGCGTGTTAACCAGGGCCGGGAACAGGATGATCAACACCAGCACCGCCACCTGGACAGCGATGAAGGGCCAAACCCCCTGGTAGATCGCCTTGGTGCTGACCTCCTTGGGGGCGACCCCGCGCAGGAAGAACAGGGCGAAGCCAAACGGTGGGGTGAGGAATGAGGTCTGCAGGTTGGCCCCGATCAGCACACCGAACCAGAGCAGATTCTCTGGACCCAGCAGCTCCCGTGCGGAGGGCAGCAGCAGCGGCACGACGATGAAGGCGATCTCAAAGAAATCGATGAAGAAGCCCAGGGCAAAGATCACCGCCATGCTCACCACCAGGAAGCCCACCTGACCACCTGGAAGGTTCACGAGCACCTGGCGGATCAAGGCATCGCCGCCGAGGCTGCGGAAGACCAAGGCAAAGGCCGTCGAGCCCAGCAGGATCGCCATCACCATGGCGGTGACACGCAGGGTTTCATCGCAGACCTTGCTGAGGTTGGTGCGGCTGAACCCCCCTTCAAGGGCTGCCAGGGCCATGGCCCCAACAGCGCCGATCGCACCGGCTTCTGTGGGAGTGGCGATGCCGAAGAAAATGCTGCCCAGCACCAGCAGGATCAACACCAGCGGTGGGATGAGCACCCGCAGCAGCTGCAGCGGCGCTACACCGGCCAGGCCGGCCTCCGTTCGTTCAGGCGCCAGGGTGGGGTTGAGCTGGCTGGCGATCAGCACATACACCGCGAAGGCTCCGGCCATCAGGAGCCCCGGGATCAGCGAGCCCAGAAAGAGATCTCCGACGGAGACACCCAGCTGATCCCCCAGCACCACCAGCACGATCGAGGGGGGGATCAGCTGGCCCAGGGTGCCGGAGGCGACGATCACGCCTGAAGCGAATGATTTGTTGTATCCCGACTGCAGCATTGCCGGCAGGGAGATCAGCCCCATGGTGGTGACCGTGGCTGCGGTCACCCCGGTGGTGGCGGCCATCAGGCTGCCCACCAGCACCACCGCCAGGGCGAGCCCGCCGCGAAGCCGGCCCAGCAGTTGCCCCATGGCCTGCAGCAGACGCTCGGCGATGCCGGAGGTCTGCAGCATGGCGCCCATGAACACAAAGGTGGGAATCGCGAGCAGCGTGAAGTTGCTCATGATCCCAAAGATCCGTGAGGGCAGGGCGCTGAAGAAGAGCGGATCAATCGCCCCGAGGGCGATGCCCAGCACCCCGAAGATCACGGCCACACCGCCAAGGCCGAAGGCCACCGGGTAGCCGCTCAGCAGCGCCACGATCAGCGCCAGGAACATCAGCGGCGCCAGCACCTCTGCGGGGTAGAAGCCGATGGCCCAGCCGAAGGCCTCGATCTCAAATCCCATCTCAGCCCTCCTCCCGTCGTTGCAGGGCCCGGCGCAGGCGGATCAGCTCAGCTACCCCTTGGAGGGCCAGGAGGAGAAAGCCAAGGGGGATCAAGCTTTTGGCCAGGTAGCGGGGCAGCCCGCCGGGGTCAGGGGAGGCCTCCAGCAGCAGCCAGGACTGGAGTGTCGGCTGCCATGACACCAGTAGCACCATCACCGCAAAGGGCAGCAGCAGGATGACGGTCCCGGCCAGCTCTAACTGCAGCTGGCGCCGCCGGCTCTGGCGGTTGAGCAGGATGTCGATGCGCACGTGGGCGCGCTGCTGCAGGGCATAGCCCAGCCCCAGCAGGAAGGCCACATCAAAGAGGAACCACTGGGCTTCAATCAGCGCGTTGGAGCTCAGGCTCAGCCCCAGGGCCAGGCCCAGATAGCGCCCAACCACGTTCCAGGCACCAATGCCGATCATCAGCAGCAGGGCCCAGCGCCCCAGCCAGCCGGCGGCTTGGTTGAGACGATCAATTCCCATCGCTGAAGCGCGCGTAGGACAGCTCGGTGACCTGGTTCCAGCCGCGGGCCAGCTGGCGGAATTGTTTCCACTCACTCCAGAGACCGTTGAAGCCGGCATCGCCGCGGGCGATATCAGCCATCAGGTCATCGGTGGCGCTGCGGGCGGCGTTCATGATCCCGTCGCCGTAGAACTCCACCTGGGTGGTTCCCTGACGCAGGGTTTCCAGCGCCTTGGCATTGAGCCGGTCGTAACGGCTGAGCATCAACAGATTGGCGCTCTGGCAGGCCGATTCGAACATCTGCTGGTAGGCCTCGGGCAGCTTGGCCCAGGCCCTCTGGTTCACCAGGGCCGTCAGGGTCGGACCCGGTTCCCACCAGCCTGGGTAGTAGTAGAAGCGGGCGGCTTTGGGCAGGCCCAGCTTGCTGTCGTCATAGGGGCCGGTGAATTCCGCGGCGTCGATGGCACCACGCTCCAGGGCCAGGTAGATCTCCCCGCCGGGGAGCACCTGCACGTTCACCCCAAGGTCTGCCATCACCTTGCCCCCCAGGCCGGGGATGCGCATTTTCAAGCCCTTGAGTGAATCAGGCCCGTCCAGTTGGCGCTTGAACCAGCCGCCCATCTGGGGTCCGGTGTTGCCGGCAGGAAAGCTGCGCACACCGAAGTCGGCGTAGATGCGGTTGAGGGCATCATTGCCTCCGGCTTCATAGAGCCAGGTGTTCTGCTGCTGCGGTGTCAGGCCGAAGGGAACAGCCGTGCCGAAGGCCAGGGCTGGATTCTTGCCGACGTAGTAATAGCTCGCGGTGTGGCCGCACTCGACAGCGCCGTTTTGAACCGCATCAAGCACCTGCAGCCCTGGCACGATCTCGCCAGCGGCATAGGGCTCGATCGTGAAGCGGCCACCGCTCATGGCGCTCACCTGATCGGCAATGGTGACGGCGCCGCCGTAGATCGTGTCGAGGGCATGGGGCCAGCTGGTGGCCATGCGCCAGCGCACCCGCGGCAGCTCGGCCGTTGCGGTGCCGTCCACACGGCGGATGCTGCAGGCCGACAGAACCCCGGCCCCACCGGCCAGACCCGCGGCCCGGATCAGCTGACGTCGTTGCATGGCCGCGAGCCTCAGGCCACCAGCTTGAAGCTGTCGCGGAAGGCCTCGATCGTGGCGTCGATGTCAGCGTCGCTGTGGGCCAGGGAGGTGAAGCCAGCTTCAAAGGAGCTGGGGGCCAGGTAGACGCCGCGCTCGAGCATGGCGCGGTGCACCTTCGCGAAGCGCTCACTGTCGTTGGCCTTGGCCTCCTCGAAGTTGCGGACGGGGCCGTCGCAGAGGAAGAAGCCGAACATGGCGCTGATGCTGCTGCCGCAGACCGGGAGACCAGCGGCTTTGGCGGCCTCCTGGATGCCGTCGGATAGCCGCTTGGTGGTGGCCTCCATTTGCTCGTAGGTGCCGGGCCGCTTGAGCAGCTCCAGGGTCTTGATGCCGGCGGTCATCGCCAGGGGATTACCGCTGAGGGTTCCGGCCTGGTACATGGGCCCGGCTGGCGCGACCATCGACATGATGTCGGCGCGGCCGCCGTAGGCCCCCACCGGCAGACCGCCGCCAATCACCTTGCCCATCGTGGTCAGATCTGGGGTGATGCCAAAGCGGGCCTGGGCGCCGCCATAGGCGATGCGAAAGCCGGTCATCACCTCGTCGAAGACCAGCAGGGCGCCGTGCTCGCGGGTGATCTCCCGCAGACCTTCGAGGAAGCCGAAATCCGGGGGGATGAAGCCGGCATTGCCCACCACCGGCTCAAGAATCACACCGGAGATGGAATCGGGGTTCTCGGCAAAGAGCGCCTTGACCGCCTCCAGGTCGTTGTAGGGGGCGGTGAGGGTGTTGGCGGTGGTGCTACTGGGCACACCAGGGGAGTCAGGCAGGCCGAGGGTGGCCACACCCGAGCCCGCCTTGACCAGGAACATGTCCGCGTGGCCGTGGTAGCAACCTTCGAACTTGATCACCTTCTCCCGGCCGGTGAAGGCGCGCATCAGGCGCAGCACCGCCATGCAGGCTTCCGTGCCGCTGTTGACAAAGCGCACCATCTCAACGCTGGGGACCGCGTCGATGACCATTTCGGCCAGGGTGTTTTCCAGAGCGCAGGGAGCCCCGAAGCTGGTGCCTTTGCTCAGGGCCTGTTGCAGGGCTTCGATGACCTCTGGATTGGCATGGCCGCAGATGGCTGGTCCCCAGCTGCCGATGTAATCGATGTAGCGGTTGCCATCGACGTCCCAGGCGTAGGCCCCTTCCACCCGGTCAAAGACGATGGGTTGGCCACCGACGGAGCGGAATGCACGCACCGGTGAATTGACGCCGCCTGGCATCAGGGACTGGGCGGCGGCGAACAACGCATCGGAGCGGCTGGTGTTCAAGGCTGCGGCGGTGACCAAGGCTTCGTCGGCGGGAACACAAGCGCCCATCCTTACCCAAAACGCACCCCCACGGGCGTCGATAGGCTGTTTTGGCGGAATTTTTCACGCCATTGGCCCCTGCAGTTTCCATCGATTGGGCCAGCCTTGAACGGCAGCTGCGGCGTCTGCTGCCCAAATCAGCTGTGGTGAGCAAGGCCCAGGAGCTGCTCAGTTACGACTGCGATGGGCTGACGATGGACCGGCACCAGCCCAGGCTCGCGGTGCTGCCCGAGTCCACTGAGCAGGTGGCTGCTGTGCTGGGGCTCTGCCACCGGATGGGGGTGCCGTTTGTCGCCCGCGGCAGTGGCACCGGTCTCTCCGGTGGTGCGCTGGTGGAGCAGGAGGCGTTGCTGGTGATCACCAGCCGCATGCGCCAGGTGCTCGCCATTGATCTGGACAATCAGACCATTCGGGTGCAGCCCGGTGTGATCAACAGTTGGGTGACGCGGGCCGTCAGCGGCGATGGCTTTTATTACGCCCCGGACCCCTCCAGCCAGATCGCCTGCAGCGTCGGTGGCAACGTCGCGGAGAACTCCGGCGGTGTGCACTGCCTGAAATACGGCGTCACCAGCAACCACGTGCTGGAACTGGAGGTGGTCCTGCCCGATGGCTCCATCACCACCCTGGGTGGACCGCTGGCGGAGATGCCGGGGCTGGATCTGCGCGGCGTGTTCATCGGCAGTGAAGGCACCCTGGGGATCGCCACGGCCATCACCCTGCGCCTGCTCAAGCAACCAGAAGCCGTGGCGGTGCTGCTGGCTGATTTCACCAGCATGGAAGCGGCTGGAGAAGCGGTTCGCTCCGTCACAGCGGCCGGAATCCTGCCGGCAGGCATGGAGATCATGGACAACTTCACGATCCGCGCTGTGGATCAGATGCTCGAGCAGGAGCTCTATCCAGAGGATGCGGCTGCGGCGCTGTTGATCGAGCTGGACGGCAGCGCTGTTGAGGTGGAACTGGCGGCAGCCTCCACAGCTGAACTGTGCCGGCAGGCCGGGGCCCGGCAGGTGCAGCAGGCCACCTCAGCAGAGGACCGGGCCCGCCTTTGGCAGGGCCGCAAAAGCGCCATCTCTGCCCTGGGCCGGCTTTATCCCAGCTATTACCTCCAGGACGGTGTGGTGCCCCGCAGTGCCCTGCCTCGGGTGCTTGCCGCCATTGAGGAGCTCAGCCAGGAGCACCAGTTGCCCGTAGCCAATGTTTTCCACGCCGGTGATGGCAACCTTCACCCGCTGATCCTCTACAACGGCCGGGAAGACGGGGTGCAGCAGCGGGTCAAGGATCTCGGCGCGGCGATCCTGAGGCTCTGCGTTGATGCCGGCGGCAGCATCAGCGGTGAACATGGCGTCGGCGCTGACAAGCGTTGCTTCCTCGATTGGATGTTCTCGCCGGCTGACCTGGAGACGATGCAGCTCGTGCGTCAGGCGTTTGATCCGCTGCGGCGTGCCAATCCAGGCAAGTTGTTCCCGACGCCGGTGAGTTGTGGTGAGTCCAGTCGCCGTGCCACCGCAATCAAGCTGCCCAAGGGGGTCGAGGTGGTCTGAGCCCCTGGTGATTCACCAGAGCTCCTCGTCGCTGTCCTCATCGGGCAGCTCATCGCTGAGATCAACACTGACCGGCGCGTGGTCCGAGGGTTTCTCCCGTCCCCGTTCCTCTTTGTGGATCACGCAGCGCAGGGCCCGCTGCTGCAGCTCCTCATCGAGATAGAGGTGGTCGATGCGCCAGCCGCGATCGCGATCCCAGGCCCCTGAGCGGTAATCCCACCAGCTCCAGTGACCGCCATCGGGTTCAAACAGCCGGAAGGCATCGCGCAGGTCATCACCCAGGCAGGCCCGCAGCGCTTCGCGCTCGGCGTCGCTGGCCATGATCCCGCCACTGAGTCGGCTCGGGTTGTGCAGGTCGCGCGCCTCCAGGCCAATGTTGAAATCCCCCACCATGCAAAGCGCTTCGCCCTGCTGACGTTGCACCTCCAGATAGCGCCGCAGACAGCCGAGCCAGGCCAGTTTGTAGTGGTACTTCTCTGAGTTCAGCTCCGAGCCGTTGGGCACGTAGAGGTTGAGCAGACGAACCCCATCGATCCAACCGCTGATCACCCGGCGCTGCTCGCCAAGGGCTTCGGCTTCGCTGTCACCGGGCAGCAGGGCAGAAAATCCGATCTTGACGTCGTCAATCGGTTCGCGGCTCAGCAGAGCGACGCCGTTGTAGCTCTTCTGGCCGCTGATGGCGCTTTGGTATCCGGCAGCGGCGAGAGCCTCGGCGGGGAAGAGGCTGTCCTCCACCTTGGTTTCCTGCAGGCCAACGGCATCGGGTGCCGCCTGCTCAAGCCAGCCCAGCAGGTGGGATTGGCGTGTGCGGATCGAGTTCACATTCCACGTGGCGATGCGCACCGCAGACCCCCTTTAAAATTCGCGCACTACTTAACCAAGCCATGGGCGTTTCCGCAGCACGACTGGTCGGCAGGCTGATGCCAGCGTCCGCCTTGGCTGCAGCCCTGCTGCTGTTGCCCCAGACCGCTACAGCTCAGAAGGAGACCGTGCGCGAGAGGGACCTCTATGAATACGGCGGTGCCCAGCCCAAGCCCGCAGTGGACATCAGCAACCCGATGTCGATCATGACCCAGTTGCGCAACATGCAATCGGCCGGTGATGCCACCTCCCCCCGTGATGCCATCGATGCGGCTCTCGAAGAATTCGACAAGCCCTCAACCGCGCCCAGCAAGCTCGTTCCGGTCACTCCCTGAAGCCTCCGCCTCAGTCGGTTCTGGTATGGCCAGATCAGCGGCATCCCCTGAGGGGGCCTGCTGGCGCACCGCCCCAACCGACCAGCTCGCGGCCACTTGATCGAGCACCGAGCCGGCCACCGGGGTGGAATAAAGCTTGGCGCGCTGAACCAAGGCTGTGGCGGCGCCGATCTGGCCGCGGCCCTGCTCCAGCAGGGCCAGGGCCAGCAGCGGCCGGGGATCGGTGGGGTGTGCGGCGATCAGGGCGCTGTAGGTGGCTTCTGCTTCAGCCATCAGACCTTGACGCTGCTGGAGATCCGCCTGCAGCAGACCGATCGGCAGCGATTCCGGACGGCCCTGCGAGGCGATCGCTGCAGCCTGCAGCTGCTCAACGACCGCTGCTTCATTGCCCAACTTGAGTTGCAGGCGGGCGTAGTCCTGCAGCGCCTGGGGTTGGATGGGATTGATGTTGAGCACCTGGCGGATCTCCCGCTCAGCGCCGGTGGCATCGTTCTGCTGCTGGCGCAGATCAGCCAGCAGCAGCCGCAGGGACCACTGGTTGGGATTGCGATCGCTCAGGGGTTCGAGCAGGGCAACGGCGCCGTCGGTGTCACCGCTGGCCAGTCGCAGCTTGAGCAGTTGCAACTGCTCCTGATCGCTTGCTGTGCCATCGATCAGCTTCGCTTCCAAGGCGTTGCTACGGCGCTGCAGGCTCTGTTGCTCTGGATTGAGCACCGCTTGGTTCTCGCTGCTGCGCCCGAGCTGCCATCCGGCTGCGGCCGCAAGCCCGAGGCCAGCGAGCACCAGCGGCAGCCACAGGAGCGAGGAACGGCGGTTTGGGCTCAAGGTTGGCAGCGGCACAGGAACCAGTCGCAGCAGGCGAATTCCGAATCGAGCCCAGTAAACCCTGCGCAGTGGCAGCTGTCAGCAATCTGGGTAGATTTGGCGATCAACCCGTCCGCCTCGATGCGTCAGCACCCGATTCCACCGGTGACCGAGCCGATGCAGTACCGGGCGATCGGTCTGGTGGAGGCTCAGTACGTTCCCCAAGACGATGAGACGCTGACCCGTGGGGTGCTGCGCTGCAGTGACGGCGTCGAGATCGAGGCGGTGCTTCTGGGCCGGGTCCTCAGCGTGGTCAAGCGTCACCTGAGCATGGACGCACCCCATCTCTGGGTGGTCTATCCCCGCAACAGGGAGATGGATCATCTGCATCTGCAGGTGGTCGGTGTGTGGGAGCCGGGCACCCTGGCCAGCGATGAACCCGACCTGCCCGAGACGCTGCCGGAGGGCGATGGCTATTTCTCCGTGCGCGGTGAGCTGATCTACACCAAGCCTGAAACCGGTGATGTGGTGGTCAAGATTCGGCAGAAGCCGCGGGCTGATGGCACCCGTCCCCAACCGTTCAAGTTGCAGCTGCAGGGGACGATCCCGATGGAGCATCTGCGCCATTTCGTCTCGCTGGAATTGCGGCGTAGCGGTCAGGGCTTGACGCTTGAATCCAGCGAGATCATTGGTCCTGTGCCGCAGCGCAATGATCGTCGCGGTGGCTCCAACCGGCGTGGTGGACGCCGCCCGGCCGCCCGCCGCCAGGCATGAATCCCGCGCGTATCGGCGTCGTCGTGGCCCTGCTCAGCGCTGCGGCCGTGCTGGGCCCATCCATCGGTCTGTCACCGGCCTGGATCACGGTGCTGGTGATGACCACCCTGGTTGGGGTGTCGGTTGATGCGGCGGTCTGGGATGGCCGCGGCGGCCATCTGCTTGCAGAAGCCTTGCCCGGTGGCAAGGCGCGGTTGCGCCGCATCGCCCTGCATGAGGCGGGCCACCGCCTGGTGGCGCAGCATGAGGGCCTGCAACCTGGCCCGAGTCAGGTGGGCACCCTCGCCTGCCTGCGGGCCGGCCGCCAAGCCTGCGGCAGCACGGAGTTGCCCCTGCCGGCCTCCGCCAAGCTGCCGTTGGAGGACCTGCGCCGCTGGAGCCGAGTGCTGTTGGCGGGCATGGCTGCTGAGGTGGTGGTTCATGGCGAGAGTGAAGGGGGAGCCGATGACCGTCAGCTGCTGGGTCGCCTCTGGGGGCTCTCGGGTCAGCCCGCCTCCACGGCCCAGCTGGAGCAGCGTCGTGCCCGCCGGGAGGTGGAGCAGTGGTTGCGTCAGCAGCGTGAGGGGCTCGAGCAGGAGTGCGAAACCCTGCTGGCAGCGGCCCCTAGCCTGAGGAGACTCTCGGTGCCGCCCGCTGCAGATGCCGTCTGAGCCCACTTGGGCCTATGTCGATACTCCGACGGGCGTGGCGGGCGACATGCTCCTGGCCGCCCTGCTTGATCTGGGGGTCCCCCTGGAGGTGGTGACAGCGCCACTGGCCGCCATTGGTCTGGCGGAGGCTTTTTCGCTCCAGCCCCAGGTGGGCCATTCCGCTGGTTTGAGGGGCCTGCGCTTGGGTGTTGAATTGCTGGAGAGCGAACCGCCACCGCGCCATTGGCGGTCGCTGTCTCCTTTGCTGCAGCAGGCCCCCTGGCCAGAACCCCTCCGCCGCAAGGTGCTGCAGGTCTTCTCACTGCTGGCTGAGGCGGAGGCACACGTCCATGGGGTCAACGCCGAGCAGGTGCATTTTCATGAGGTGGGCGCGGTTGATGCCTTGGTGGATGTGGTCGGGGTGTGCGCCGCCCTGCTGCATCTGGGCATCGAGCATTTGATCGCTGCGCCACCGCCTGCGGGCCATGGCCGTGTCAGCACCGCCCATGGCCTGCTGCCCCTGCCCGCCCCAGCGGTGCTCGAGCTGGCCCGTCGCCATGCCATTCCCCTCGCCAGCAGTGAGGGCTTCCCCGCCGGGGAGCTCAGCACCCCCACGGGAGTGGCGTTGCTGGCGGCCTGGGTGAGCCGCTGGGGTGCCCCACCCGAGCACACCCCCAAGGCCGTGGGCGTCGGTCTGGGGCAACGCCAACTGGATCGTGCCAATCTGCTGCGCCTGTGGCAGCCCGCAGGCTCGGGTCGGTGCGGCGCTGCGCAGGAGACCGTGCTGCTCCAGCAGTGCCAGATCGATGACATGGACGCCGAGGCCCTGGCCTTTCTGCAGCAGCAGCTGCGGGAGGCTGGCGCGCTGGAGGTGTTCGCTCAGCCGGTGCAGATGAAAAAAGGCCGCACGGCCCTGGCCATCACCTGCATCGCCAGGGCGGATGAGGGGGCGGCCCTCAGGAGGATCTGGTGGCGCCATTCCAGCAGCCTGGGGTTGCGTGAAACGCTGCAGCAGCGCTGGGTGCTGCCGAGGCGTAGCGGCACCTTGACCACCCCATGGGGGCCGGTGAGGGCCAAGCAGGCCGATACCGGCGAGGGTCTTCGCTGCAAGCCGGAAGCTGATGAGTTGGCCAGGCTGGCCTGTGAGCACCAGCTCAGCTGGGCCGAGCTGCGGGCGCAGCTGGCAGCGCTGCCGCCAGAGGCCTGGCTCCCGGATCCCGAGGAGGAGCTGTGACCCGTTGGCGCCTGCCCGGTGGATTGCGGCTTTGGGTCGGTGGCGGCTCACTGTTGCTGGTGGCGATCGCCCTGTGGACCCACGGGCAGGAGGTGCTGGCGTTGGCACCGGATCAGCGCGGCTGGGCCCTGCTGCTGTTGGGCCTGAGCCTGACGGTGGCGGCCCAGTGGGCCAATGGGCTGGCCTGGTGGGCGCTGCTGCGTTGGCTGCAACTGCCGCTGCCGTTGGTGCCGATGCTGCTGCTGTTCGTGCGCACCAACCTGCTCAAGTATCTGCCAGGCGGGGTCTGGCATCAGGTCTCGCGGGTGCGGCTGCTGCGGGAGCGGGGCTGCAGCGGTCGCCGCGCGCTGCTGTCGGTCCTGCTCGAGGCCTTGTTGATGGTGATCGCCGCTCTGTGTGTGATTCCTCTGGGGGGCTTGCAGGGCGGTTTGGCGCTGGTGAGCCCCCTGGCCCTGCTGGTGCTGCGCCCGCGCTGGTTGAACCCCCTGCTGGAGAGGTTGCTGCACAGCAAGCGCCGGCTGCTGCGCGGCGATCAGGACGCAGCGGATGAGCCTCAAACCGACGGTGCCTTTGAACCACTGGTGGGCGCCCCATGGCAGCCGCTGCTGCTGGAGTTCCCCTTCCTGGCGTTTCGCTTTGCCGGTTTTGCCTGTTGCGTGCAGACCTTCAGTGGTGCTGGCGCTGTTGGCTGGGGTGGTTGGATCGCGGCTTTTGCCTTGGCCTGGAGTGCTGGTCTGGTGGTGCCCGGGGCGCCAGGGGGGCTGGGGGTGTTTGAGCTGGTGCTGCTGGCCAGGCTGGCGGAGGCACTGCCCGAGGCTGAAGTGCTGGCGGTGCTGGTCAGTTACCGGTTGATCAGCGTGCTGGCCGAGCTGCTGGCCGCTGGCGGAGCTGAGCTGGATGGTCGTTTTGAACTGCAGCAAGCAGGGTGATTAGATCCACCTGAGATGGTGCAACTGGAAACCAGGTCTTGTCTCTTGGATGCGCTGAATCAGTTGCGCCTTCCATTCAATGAATGAAGCCCAGTTTTCTGGGGGCTTCATTCATTTGCCTCCTGCGGCTTTCGCCATGAATGCTTTTGTTGGCTTCACGCTCGCTCGCTGCGCTGTTTTGCCAGCGCTGTGTTGCTTCTGCCAATTGATGCACTCATTCCCCCGACGTCCTCAGCGCTGGCCGTCCGACCGGGGTTGGCCTTCTCTCAATAAGGCCTACTATTAAGAACAGGTGCACCTCCCCGTGGCTGTTTCGGGCAATCTCCGCCAGGACTTGCATGGTCGTGGACAGCGGCTGACGCCCCAGCGTCAGCGCGTGCTGGATCTCTTTGAGCGCATCGGCGCTGGCCATCACCTCAGCGCTGAGGACGTGCACCAGCAGCTGCTCAAAGGTGACGCCCGCGTCTCATTGGCAACGGTCTACCGGACGCTCCGCTTGCTGACGTCCATGGATCTGCTCCATGAGCTGGAGCTCCCTGAGGGCAGTCGTCGGTTTGAGCTATCCAATGCCGAGGATGATGAACACCATCACCTGGTCTGTGCGGTCTGCGGCCGGACGGAGGAATTTGAAAGTCAGGCAGTCCTGGATGCTGGAGCCAATGCAGCGAACCTTCAAGGGTTCATGCTGCTGAGCTCCCGACTTACGGTGAGAGGTTTGTGCCCTTCTTGCGCAGCATTGCAGGGAGGCGGGAGCAGCGGATCTTGACCCCGTTTCTGGACGTTGACCAGCTCTGGCACCGGTATCAAGCCAGCCAGTGGTCACTGCAGAACATCAGCTTTCAGCTGCCCGCAGGTCAACTGCTGGGTCTGCTGGGCCCTTCCGGGTGCGGCAAAACAACCTTGCTGCGCTTGATCGCGGGGTTTGAGCGCCCAACCCATGGTGTGATCGCCATTGATGGACGCGAGGTGGCGTCCTCTCAGCGCTGGTTGACGCCCGAGCGCCGCGGCGTTGGCATGTTGTTTCAGGACTATGCGCTGTTTCCCCATCTCAGCGCTTGGCAGAATGCTTGTTTTGGACTAAAGCCAACGGACGACACAGCACGTGTGTCGTGGCTCTTGGAGCTGCTGGGTCTTGCCGGGTTAAGCCTGCGTTTTCCCCACGAGCTCTCTGGTGGTCAGCGTCAGCGTCTGGCCCTCGTGCGTGCCTTGGCGCCCAATCCCCAGTTGTTGTTGCTCGATGAACCGTTCTCCAACCTGGACGTTGACGTGCGACTTCGCCTCCGCGCCGAGCTGCCGCGTGTTCTGAGGGAATGCGGTGTCACGGCCGTGATGGTCACCCACGATCCGGAGGAAGCCCTCGCCATTTGCGACCAGGTCGCCGTGATTTCAAATGGTCTCTGGCATCAGTGCGCCCCTCCGCGAGAGCTCGTTGGCGCTCCGGCCACAGGTTTTGTGGCCCGCTTTGTTCTGCAGGCCAACGTCATGCAGCCGACTGAATTGTTGCCCCTGCTGTCATCTCAGCAAAAGGAGGCGCTGGCTCGCCTGGGCGGCTTGGAGGGGAGTGCTCTTCTGGTGCGACTTGAAGATGGTCGCCTTGAACCCAATCCCGGCGGTTTTGCTGAGGTGATCTCAAGAGAATTTCTTGGCCACCAGTGGCTGTATCAAGTCGCTCTCAACCCCCGTCAGCGCTTAAGGCTCAAAGTCGGACTTGAGCAGGACATCGCTCCTGGTCAACGCTGTGATGTCAGTTTGCAAGGCTGCTGGACTCCCCAGCTGATCCCGTGCCAAGCCGAGGAACCAGAAGCACCGTTGCGGCCAATCCCAAGAGCATGATCAGGATGGCTGGAGCGATGGCAGCGCCAAGGCGTTCATCACCGGCGTATTGAAAAACCCTGACAGCGAGGGTGTCGTAATCAAACGGTCGCAGGGCAAAGGTCAGAGGCAGTTCCTTGACGGTGTCGACAAAGATCAACAGACCGCCGAGGAGGATGGGGCTGCGGAGCAACGGCAGGTGAATCCTTTTAAGGATTCCAGGCCAGCGCGCGCCAAGGCTGGTGGCAGCCTCCTCGATGCTGGGCGGAAGGCGTTCCAGTCCGGCATCCAGCCCCCCCTTGGCGACCGCAATGAAACGGTTCCCGTAGCCGAACAGCAGCAGCAGCATTGGCGGAATGCCAAGGGGGGCAAATAGCAGCAGTAAGGCGATCGCCAGAACCGTGCCGGGTACGGCGTAGCCCAGGCTTGCGGTGAACATCAGCCGTTTGAGAATGCCTGGGGGCGTCCAGCGGTTGCCAACGGCAAAGATGACGGCCATGGCGGTGGCAATCAGGGCGCCAAGCAGGGCCAGTGTCAGGCTGTGGCTGCTGAGGGTGAGGAGTTCTGAGAGGGATTCTTGGCGCAGTTGATCCAGGCTGAGCAGCAGCCAGATCAACGGCATGCCCAGGCTGATGCTTGGCGGCAGCAGGCAAAGGACTTGGGCTGACAGCGCGCGCCATCCTTTGAGTTGCCAGCCATCGGTGGCGTTGGTGGGACCGCCCATGTCCCAGCGCCGGCTTCGGCGTCGTTGCCAGCGCTCCGCAACGATCAGAACGGCCACCACCATCAAGGCCATCAAGGCCAGGGCCACGGCGCCTTGGGGGTCGTCCTCTCCTTGCCAGCGCTCCAGTAACCCCGTCGAGAGGGTGGGCAGGGCGAGGAGTTCAACGGCTCCAAACTCGTTGATCACCTCCATGCCACTGAGGGCCACTCCCGCTGCAATGGCGGGGATGGCCATCGGCATGCTGACCCTTAGAAAGCTGCTCCATGGCCCCAGCCCCAGGCTGCGCGCCGCTTCCAGTTGCCGGCGCCCGCTGAGCCGGAAGCTGTCGCGGGTCAGGAGGACCACATAGGGAAGGTTGGCCAGGGTGAGCACGGCGATGCACCAGCCCAGGCCAGTGATCTGAACGCCTTCGCGGCTGCCAAGATCGAGCAGCACGGCTGCCTGCAGGTAGGCCGGGGTGGCCAGTGGGATCAGCTGGCCAAAGGTCAGTGCCGCTCTGCCGGGGAAGCGGCAGCTGGCTGTGAGCCAACCGATCGCGGTGCCGAGCACAGCGACACCTAGCCCGACAAAGAGCACTAGAAGAACGGTGTTGTTGAACTGCTCAGCACCGTCGATGCCGATGCTCAAGAGGTTGCCGTTCCCGCTGAGGCTGAAGCCCACCAGCGCGATCAACGGCAGAAGATTGATGCCTGCTGTGGCAGTCAGGATCAGGCTCAGGCTGGGCCGTCCTGGGCCCCTGGATCTCCTGCCTGATCGTTCAAGCGGAGCGTTCTTGTCGTCACTCTGGCTCGCTGGAATGCTGTTCTCCGGACCTGGCTGCTGGAGCGGCACCACTGAAGTCGGTGGTGCCGGCGTGCACACGTTCAGGCCGGCTGACGAATCCGAGTCGAAGATGGCGTCAGTTCCTGCAAGTGCCTCTCAATTGTATTAGGTGGCACATCCAGCTTCCGGCCATCGAGGCCTTCAGCGCAGTGATCATCCCAGCCTGGCGTTTGGTGCGCCTGGCTGGGATGAGGCTGGCTTACTTCCAGCCGTTGGCCTTCATCAGCGCCTTGGCCTGCTTGTTCTTCGCGCCCAGTTGTTCGGCCGAGACGCCATCAGCTTTGAAAGTCCCCCACGCGTTCAGGATCCTGTTGCCCCCATACCCCTTGAGCGGATATTCGAGATTGGCAGCCGCATAGCCTTTCCCGGCATCTGGAGAAGCGAGGAACTCAATCAATTTCAGGGCTGCTTTCGGGTGATCGGAAGACGCTGTGACCCCGGCGCCGCTGATGTTGATGTGAGTCGGCTGAGGGAAGACCACGGTGACGTTCTCGGCCAAGGCCTTGTTCTCCTCACCTTTGCGCCCGTCCAGCATGCGTCCGACGTAGTACGTGTTGACGACGGCAACCCCGCAGGTGCCTTTGCCAACAGCCTGCACTTGAGGGGTGTCCTTGGGAAAGAATTTCTGGCTGACGTTGGCAGCCATGCCCTGAATCCATTGGGCTGTCGCAGCCTCACCTCGCAGAATGATCTGATCGGCCACGAGGGATTGGTTGTATGGACTCTTGCGATTGCGCAAGCACAATTTGCCTTTGAGCTTGGGGTCGGCGAGATCGGCGTAGGTCTTGATGCTGGCAGGATTAACAAGGTCAGCATTGACAATGGGGACTCGGGCGCGACGTGTCAGGGCGTACCACTTGCCATTGGGGTCGCGAAGATTGTCTGGAACAAGTTGATTCAATTTCGCTGAGCTCGAGGATTGGTAGAGGCCCATCGATGTGGCTTTCACGAGCCGGGCCGCATCGGCAAGGACCAGAACATCGGCAGGGCTGTTGGCGCCTTCTTCTTTCAGGCGCTTGAGGAGTACCTTGTCTTTAGCTTCCAGGAGCTTGATTTTGATCCCGGTCTGCTTGGTGAATTCCTTGTAGAGCTCCTTGTCCGTGTTGTAGTGCCGGCCGCTATAGACACCCAGCGTGATGTTCTGCTGGGCCTGTAGAGGTCGGAGTGAAGGGGACAGGGTCAAGGCGGTGGCTGTCAGACCGCTGAGAGCCAGAACGCAGGGGAAAAGGCGCAAGTCGAGGTTAATTGCGAATCATTCGCAACGTACACGTGGTGCCGGGCTTTATGCAAGTGGTTCTCAATAGCTTTTGATGGCTGCTGGTCCGGGGGCAGCCGTGTCTGTCATCTCCAAGGAGGGCAAGCCACAGCAGCCAAGCGATGGGCGCTGCTGAATGAGGCCAAGGCACCTCGCCAATGGTGAGCTGGGCTCAGGGAAGCTCTGTGCTCCAGCTGGCGTGGGTTTGCGGAGCTGTTGATGGCGACGTCAACTCAGGAGCCCCTCAGGCCTTGCCATCACCACAGATGTCGGCGCAGGGTTCTCAGGAAGCGTGACGATTCAGGGCCGGAAGCACATGGTCTGAACCATCGGGGATGTCATGCCCGGCTGATGGTGCATAGGGACATCCGTTGCAGCGAGGGGCCCGGAGCTCTTGTCTGTGGCTGACTGATGGCAATGAACGGCTCAGCGTCTCTGCTGCCGCACGGGAACGGGAACCAGGACGGGCTGGTGCAAGCCACCGCTGGAATCATCGTCATCCGAGTCTGCTGAGAGCCACAGCAACAATCCTGCGAGCAGGAAAACAGTGCCCAGCAGCGAAAGCTCAACCATGGCCAGCCCCGGAATTGTCCTGAACTCTAGGCAGTCTTGGCTGCCAGTGTGATCTGGCGCACCCCAAGCCCCATCACACTGCCCAGCATCACCCCGGCCATGGCGTGCCCCTTGAGCACTCCCGCGGTGATCAGCAGCGGAAGCAAAGCCTGCCCCAGCACGGCGCTCTGGATGGCTGAGGCCATGGTGCTGACGGCGACCTGGGCTGGAATGACATCAGGCCAGCACAAGGCCAAGCCCTGAGCGATGGCTGCCGCCGAGAAGATCAAAGGGAAGAACAGCCCGCCAATCCAGCCGCAACTGAGGCAGAGACCGCAAACCAGCAGTTTGAACAGCCCAATCACCACCATGGTGAGTCCACTGATTTCAAGCTCCCCTCGAAGCAGTGGGGTGATCTGCTGCTCGCCGGAGAACAGCGTCAGCGGCATCAGCACGGCCATGGCCGACAACACCGATGCGCCCAGCATCGCCTTGGCCATTGGGCCCTGCTGCCAGCGCGACAACAGGGTTGTGCTCCAGCGGCGCCAGCTGATGAACAGCAAGCCCAGCCCGCCCCCAACCGCCCCAAGCACCAGGGCCCAGAGCAGATGCACCAGCAGTTGCTGGCCGTCAGCGGGCCAGGTGTAGGGAACACCCTGCTCGCCAACGCCAAAGCGGCTGAAGCCCTGAAAGACGGCAAAGCCGGCGATGCCACTGGTCAGCCCTGGCAGCCAGCGCCAGATCCCACTTGGCAAGGGGCGCTCAGGGCGTTCCGCCAGGGCGACCCCACCGATGAGGGGCAACCCAAACAGGCCGAGTCCGCCACTGATGGCACAGGCCGCTTTCCATGGCATGGCCTTGAGCCAGCGCCAACGCGACAGCCCCAGGCTCCACTCCGCCAGAGCTCGGCTCAGCAGGGCTTCCGGGCCCAGGCTGCCGCCACCGAGCAGGGCCAACAGCCCCAGCAGCAGATGGCTGCCACGGGGCTGGATCTTGACGGCGCCCTGCTCGTGGAGCTCCTCCAATGTGGTGTGCAGTTCCGGCAATGGGGCTGCGCCACGGCGGCGCAACCATCCGATCGCCAGGCCAGCGAGAAGGGGCAGGGTCAGACGGATGGCCATTGGCGCGGTCGTGGGAAAACCTGCCGTCACGGCATGGCCCCAGCCCAGTTGGCTGCCCCAGCTGATCAGGGCCATGAGCAGTGCACCGAGACCTCCAGCTGCAGCACCGACAAGGGCGCTGCTCAAAGCGATGGCGATGGCCTCAGAGCCCATCAACGGCTCGTAGTGTCCTCGTTGTCGATCACGCAAGCCTGCAGCTGCTGGCGCAATATTTCATGGTCAAGATCGCGTCCAATCAGCACCAGCTGATTGCTGCGTGAACCCTCCCAATCGCTGTCGTCGATGGAGAACCGTTTGCCAGCCAGGTGAAACACATGGCGCCGTTCACTCTCCTGGAACCAGAGAATTCCCTTGGCCCGGAAGACGGTTGCGGGCAATTGGTTGTCGAGGAAATTCTGAAACAGGCGCAGATTCAGGGGTTGGTCTGTCTTAAAAGACAGCGATGTAAAGCCCTCAATGGCCCCGTCATGGGCGTGGTCGTGATCATGGTGACCATGATCATGTCCATGGTCGTGGTGGCTGTGATCGTGACTGTGGCTGTGTTCATGGGGGTGATGGGCATGCCCATGGCCATCCGTTTCATGACTTGCCCCATGGGTGTGCTCATGCCCATGGTCATGGGAGTGGCCGTGGTGATGCCCTTTGGGGTCTGCTTGTTCGGTGGCGACTCGGTCGGATTCAAACAGCCCCACACTCAGCAGCAGCGGCAACTGAACATCGCCCTTGACGGCATGGAGAATCCGTGGATCGCTTTTGACATCCGAGATCATGGTCTCGACTTGCTGCACCCGCTCACGGCTGACCAGATCGGTCTTGTTTAAAAGCAGGATGTCGCCGTAGACCACCTGGGCCCTGCCGACCGATGTATCAAGAATCTCCTCGCCAAAGTTTTCAGCATCAATGACGGTGATGATGGAATCCAGTCGCGTGAGATCACGCAGGTCGCTACCGAGAAATGTCATGGCGACCGGTAAAGGGTCCGCCAGCCCAGTGGTCTCCACGACGATGTAGTCCAGGGGCTCGGGACGTTCAAGCACCTTGTAAATCGTGTTCAGCAACTCATCGTTGATCGTGCAGCAGATGCAGCCGTTGGTGAGCTCCACCATGTCGTCGCCCGTGCTGATGATCAGCTCATTGTCGATGCCGATTTCACCAAACTCGTTGACCAGGACAGCGGTCTTGAGACCTTCTTGGTTCGCCAGGATGTGATTCATCAACGTGGTTTTCCCAGCCCCGAGAAAGCCGGTCAGGATCGTGACCGGTACCGGCGGCCTGCTCGTTATTGCTGTCATGCAACTGTCCTTCACGACTTCCACGCCGCCAGTCTGGCGCCCGTGATCAGAGCTGGAAAGCAAAACCCTCAGCGATCGACAGCAGGTGTCACGGTTGAGCCGACACCAACCGTCAAAAAACGCCAAATTGGAGTTGACCGAGGTTCGGCATCGCGATGACCTTCCCGCCTTTGTTGACCAGCAGCCAACGACGGGCCTGGTTCTGTGTCACGGCTGCTGTGATGTCTCTGCTGCCAGCGCCGCTGTGGGCCCATGGCAAGGGCCTCTACAAAACCGAGTCTGAGGCCCAAGCCCGCGCACAGGAACTGGGCTGCAAGACGGTCCATCAGAACAATGGCCGATGGATGCCCTGCAGTGATGAGGCTGAATTGCACCGCATGCTCAGGCGTCAATGAAGGCGCGTGGACTTCATCGCGCCGTCGTGATCCTGGCTGCGGCGCCCTTGCTGCTGACCTCACTCACAGGATCGCTCTACAGCCTGCTGCTGGAGCAGGGGATTGATGCGTTCTGGTTGCTCAAGATCCATACCGGACGTTTTGGACCGCTGAACCTGCAGCCTTACTACTCCTGGCTTTTGGGCCTGCTCACCGTGGTGGCGATTCTGTCGGGCTTGATGTTGCTCAGGCCCAGGCCCCGCAAGTTGTTTAAAAACTGACGATCACCCCACCTCGGAGCACGTGCTCTAATCCGTTGTTGCCGGCATCAAAGATGTAGGTGGGCTCATATTCCAGAAAAAGTTCCCAGCGCTCGGAAGGCGTCACGCTGATATCCAGCTTGCCGAGCAGATTGGTGTCAGGGCTGGTGTTATCCGTCCAGGCGAAACCCGGTCCCACTTCAAACGCCATGGCCACCTGTCCGGCTTCAAAGGCGTAGCCCAGGCGTGGGCTGGACTGGATCTGTTCTTGATGGCCGCCAACGGCCCAGTCGCCTTGTTCTGAGCAATGGCAGCAGCCAGCAGAACCCTCTGCTGCTGTCCGCCAGAGAGCATGCCAAGACGGTCCTTGGCGCGATGGCCAAGGCCCACTCGTTCGAGAGCTTCTTGGGCCGTCATGCAACGGCTGGTTGGCCGCTGTCGAGGCTGTCGCAGTCGCACCATCTCCAGCGCAGTGATGGGGAAGGACCAGTCGATACGTCCCCGCTGCGGCATCAGAGCGATCTGCTGGCGGCAGGATTGAATCAAGACTCCTCCGATCAGCACATGGCCAGCGCTGGGGGTGAGCATGCCTTGCATGATCTGCAGCAAGGTTGATTTTCCAGCGCCGTTAGGCCCGATTAATGCCGTCAGTTCGCCTCTTCGCAGCTTGAGGTTGATCTCCTGCAGCACGGTATTGCGGCCATAGGAGTGGCTGATGCCATGGGCTTCAAGGCTTGCCTTATCGGAAAACTCAAGGCTCAAGGTCGGCATTTGATGCAGTGACCAAACACCTCAAGGGTGTGGAACAGGGGGGTGAATCCTGCTGGGGTGTGCAGGTGCAACCCCTGCTCCTCCACAGGGCATCGCGGCAGTGGAACACTGGTGCCGCATTCCAGACAGGTCAAGTGGTGCACATCGCGCTCCAGCGGGGCATACAGCGCCTCTCCTGAGGGGAGATGCCGGCAGCGCACTTCGCCTTTCTGCTGGAGCACCCTGAGATTGCGATACACAGTGGCCAGGCCCATCGGCAATTGCTTGTCCTTCAGCAGGACATGCAGAGCTTGTCCGCTCAGCTCGTCCTCACTGGCTTCCAAGATGGCCAGGATTTGCAGTTGGCGTGCGCTGAGGCTTTTGGCCATCGCGAAAGCTTGAGCGGCTGGAGTTTAGGAGCCAGATTCGATCGCCCAAGTCGGTCGTGCTTCCCAGCAGGCGGCATTGCTGCTGTTTTCGCGCGCCTCCACCTTCCAGCACCAGGAGCGACCACCATCCCGTTCCCAAAGCAGTTCATTGGCTCGCTCCCAGACCCAGTGCGCACTGCCTTCCATGCCCACATTGGCCATCACGCGCAGATCCAAAGCCCCCAATGCATGCAGACGCTGCCAATCCCCCAGCAGCGGATCACTGGTGTTAGCCAGAAAGGTGTGATCGAACTGCGCATTCAGCAGGATCCGTAGCTGCTTGAGTCCGGAAAAATCCACCACAAACCCGGTTGGATCCAGCTCAGTGGCTGCAAACCAGCAGGTGAAGCTGCGGCTGTAGCCGTGCACAAAACGGCAGTGGCCAGGATGGCTCGGCTGGCGATGGCAGCAGGGAAATCCCTCGAAGCTCTTGGAGCAGGTGTACATGGCGCTGCCGTGCGCTGCGAAGCTAGGTATTCAGTCTCCCCTGTGCCATGGCCGAGCCAGTGCAACTGCCGCTCGATCAGCTTCGCTTCAACGCCGATGGTCTGATTCCCGCCATTGCTCAGGACTGGCTTGATGGCGCCGTGCTGATGGTGGCCTGGATGAATCGCCATGCCCTTGAGCGGACTCTGGCGACGCGGGAGGTTCACTACTGGAGCCGATCACGCCAGGAGCTTTGGCATAAAGGAGCCACCAGTGGTCATTTTCAGGATCTGCGCGAGATCCGTTACGACTGCGATGCCGATGTCCTGCTGTTGACCATTGAGCAGCGCGGGGATGTGGCTTGCCACACCGGGGCCCGCAGCTGTTTTTACGAGGCGGGCCCGGTGCCCACTGCCGGAGGCGCGACGGCGTTGCCACCGCCGGCTGATGCCTGCACGGAATTGGCTCGCGTCATCAGCGGCCGTCGTGATCAGCCGGAGGAGGGCAGCTACACCAACAAGCTGCTGGCTGGTGGCGACAATCGCATCCTCAAAAAAATCGGTGAGGAGAGCGCTGAATTTGTGATGGCCTGCAAGGACGATGACCCCGAGCAGATTGCCGGTGAGGCGGCTGATGTCATCTATCACCTCCAAGTGGCCCTGGCGCACCATGGTGTGGATTGGCGCCGCGTGCAGGAGGTGCTGGCGGCTCGCCGCGGCGCACCACGGCGGCATTAAGCCATCAGCGCAGCCGCTCGAGCTGTCGTGATGGCAGCCAGCCCGCATGGCCAACGGCGCCGGGAATGGGATTCAACTGGAGGTCATCCACCGTCAGCAGGTAGGCCTGGGGTAGGGGCAGCGGTTCGAGTTCCAGCCGCAACGGACGCAGCAACAGCAGCAGGGCCCGCCGGCTTGGGTCGTAATGCATGGGGCTGCCAGGATCGAGCTCGTACCCCGTCAAGGGTTGGCGCAGCAGGATCTGGCCCTGGCGGTTGAGCTCCACCAGCTCCAGCAGCGGGGTGCGGATCCCGCTCAGCAGCAGGATCCAGATGCGATCAGCAGCACCGGCACAGGCGCTGGCCACCAGGGCTTCGTTGCCGATCCAAAGCTGTTGTGGGGGCTTGCCTGGTTCCAGTAATTCAAGCGAGCGGCGGTAGTCAGGCCAGTGGCGCACCAGCAGGGCCCGGCCGGCCTGGGGGCAGAAGCTGCTGAGGTCGCGAAGGCCGGGGAGCACATCCCGGCGCGGCGGCAGGGGTGGCAGGGACTGCAGCACCAGGCCATCACGTTCGGGCACGACGGCCAAGCCCCCCTGGGGCACCAGGCGGATGGGACCGCCAGCACGGATGGCCAGTTCGCGTCGCTGACCGCTGGCGGACCAGAGCTGCACCGAGGCCTGACGCTGCTCAAGGGTGGAGCGCTGCACCAGCAGATCACCGGGGTTGTTGGTGCTGAGGCTGGCGAAGACCACAGGCTCCCGTTCGAGCTCTTCGGGTTTGCCGGCCTGCAGCTGCGCTGATAGCGGCAGCCGCCAGACCCGTTTTTCCAGGGGATCCCGGGCACTGACCAGGGCGACGCCGCTGCCATCTCCTAAGGGGAGCAGGTCATGCACTTCACCGGGAAAGCGGCTGAGCACCCGCCAGCCACGGCCTTCTTGCCAGCTCAGCAGCTGTTCGTCGTCTCCCTGGGGGCGGCTGGCTACCAGGGCAGGCCGCGGCTCCCAGCGCCAGCGGGTGGGAGCCAGCTCCTGGCCGCGCTGGTCACGGCCGCCGAGGCGCAGCTCCACCGGTCCTTCAATGGCCTGGTTCCCGGTGAGTTGCAGCCGCCAGCGCGTCCCCTCCCCCAGCAGCTCATGGGGTAGGTCTGGCACCAACTTGAGTTGTTGCCGCAGGCTGGTTCCATCCATCGGACGGCTGAAGCGCAGTCCCAGGGCCGCCAGGGCCGAGCCCGGGGCTGCAGGCTCGAGGCGTTGCAGCCGCGGCGGTCGCCGCTGCAGCAGTTGCTGCTGGATCAAGGCCAGCCCCAGTCCGGCGAGCAGCAGCACACCCCAGCGTTTCATGGCTCGAGAGGCCGCTCCGGCTTGGGGATGGATCGGATCGCATCAGCGACGACGATGCTGCGTAAGCCCCCTTGATGGCGCTCCACCCCCATTGCCCCTTGGATGTCGAGCCATTGGTCTGCCTCGGGCTGAGCTCCATCAGGCCAGAGCACTGGCAAGCCCACGGGCGTGGCATCGGCCAGACAACAGCGCACCGTCAGGCGCGCCAGTTGAGGGGGCTCGCCTGCCACCGGCAAGACAAAACCGCTGATGCGCACCGGATCACCGCGGTAGAGCTCGGGGTCGGGTTGGCTGCGCAGCAGTCGCGCCCAGTCCGTGAGGCTGCGCTGCTCCGGTGGTGAAAAAAACGTCAGCGCCTGATCGCTCTCGCCCAGATCACTGCTGGAGCGGTTGGCGGCCAGGGTTGAAAGGGATGGTTTCGGTGGCAGCGCCAGCATCAGCGGTGCGGCTAACAGCATGATCAGCGCTGGTTGTTGCCCGCTGCGGCGCCCCGGTGGAAACCGCATGGCCAGCAGGGCCAGCGCCAGCAGCAGCAGGCCGGCCACCAGGACCAGCCAGTGGAAATCCGCCTGCAGCAGGAGGTTGAGGCGGCCACTGCTCCAGGCCTGCAGCAGCACAGCGCCCCAGAACCCCAGGGCCAGCGGCGGAAGCCAGTTCACAGCAGCAGCAGGTTGAGCCATTGGCCGATCAGCAGGACAGCCAGCACGACGCCAGCCAACATCAGCAGGATGCCGCGGCGCCGAAACAGGCGTGCAAACAAGCTCAGGCTCTTGAGGTCAATCACCGGTCCGAGCAGGAGAAAGGCGAGCAGGGCTCCTGGTGTCACCAGGGCGGCAAAGCCCAGGGCAAGGAAGGCATCGACGCTGGAGCAGACGCTCACCACCACCGCCAGCACCATCAGGCTGATGACCGAGAGGGTGGGCGCCTGGCCCACGGTCAGGAACAGATCTCTGGGGATGAGCGTTTGAATCGTTGCCGCAATGGCGCAGCCCAGCAGCAGCAGGCTTCCCAGCTCGAGAAATTCCCGCAGTCCGTGGTCCAGCAGCACGGCGAGAGACGGTCGCGCTGGCTCCACCACCGCCGGTGGCGGCGCCGCCTGAATGGAGCCGATCAAGCCGCTGCGGCGCTCCAGCAAACTGGCGCGCTCCAGGGGCTGGCCCATGCGCCGCTCCTCCAGCAGGTCGGGCGCCAGAAGGGCAGCTTCACTGAGCTGCTGCAGCAGGGCCGTCAGGGCCAGGGCGATCAGCACGCTGCCGAGGGGACGCAGCAGCAGCAGCCAGGGACGATCCGGAAAAGCGGCCCAGGTGCTGAGCAGCACGATGGGATTGAGGACGGGGGCGGCAAAAAGGAATCCAAGGGCTGCCCCCATCGGTGCCCCCTGGGCCATCAGGCGCCTGGCCACCGGCACATTGCCGCATTCGCAGGCGGGCAGGGCAAAGCCGAGGGCGGCACCGCTGAGGGGGCCCAGCAGTGGATGTCGCGGCAACCGCTGCAGCAGGCGGCCCCGGGGATCCCAGGCGCGGGCGATGGTGGCGATCGCCACACCGATCAGGAGGAAAGGAATGGCCTCGAGCAGCAGCCCCTGGAACACGGCCCAGACGGTCTGCAGCTGAGGGCCAAACGACCCAATCACCCCTAGCGTGAGAATGGTTCCCATTCAGGCTGATTTGGCGTGGCGAAGATTGTGACCAGGATCGCCAGGACTCTGGCATCTGTCCCTCTTTTGCTGTTGGCGGTGGCCTGCGGTTCGGGCAGCCAACAGGCGGCAGATCGCTCGGATCAGGGCGATGGCCAGCAGCCTCGAACGACGCTGCAGGTGGTGACCACAGTGTTGCCCGTCAATCTGTTCACGCAGGCGGTGGCGGGCGATTGCGCCACGGTCATCCCGTTATTGCCTGCAGGGGCTGACACCCATGCCTTCCAGGCCCGCCCCCAGGACGTTGCCACGCTTGGCAAAGCCCAGGTGCTGGTGATCAATGGCCTTGGTCTGGAGGCATTCATCGAGCCCCTGTTGAAGAGTGCTGATAATCCCGACCTGATCACGATCGACAGCAGCCAGGGCATCACCCCCCTCAAGCTCGAGGACCACCCGTCAGCTGATCACGGCCACGACCATGGCCATAGCCATAGCCATGGTCACAGCGAGGCCGAAGGGGCCGTTGATCCTCATATCTGGCTCGACCCTCAGCTGGCAGCCCAACAGGTGAAGACGATCCGCGATGGGTTGATCCAGGCCGATCCAGGTTGCGCCGATGGCTACCGCGAGCGTGCTAAGAGCTACCTGAGTCAGTTGAAGCGGCTGGATGACGATTTAGCGAATCAGCTGGCGCCCTTCCGTGGTCGCACGGTGGTGAGCTATCACGAGGCGTTGGGCTATTTCGTGCGTCGCTACGACTTGAAGGCTGAGGCCCTGGTGACACTGCCCAGCGATCAGCCAACACCTGCTGATGTCCAGCGCGTCAGCGCTGCGCTCAAGCAAGCCAACGTCAACGGGGTTCTCACCGAACCTGGGGGGGGCAGCTCAGCCCTGCAGGCGCTCGCCAATGACCTTGATCTCTCGTTGAGCGTGTTTGATCCGATGGAGTTGGTGCCCGCTGAGCAGCAGCGCATCCCTTCGCTGTACATCAATGTGATGCAGAGCAATGGTGCGGCGGTGACCAGCACGCTTCAGCCTTGAGCCGGCCTGTGCTGGCTGTCTCTGATCTGCGTGTTCGGCGCGGAGATGCCCTGGTGGTGGACGGGGTCAGCTTTGAGCTGCACGCCAGCTCTGACACGGCCTTGATCGGACCGAACGGTGCTGGCAAGAGCAGCCTGGTGCTGGCGCTGCTGGGACTGTTGCCCCACCACGGGGGCAGCATCGAGCTGCTTGGCCATCCACTGCCTCGCAGTGGCCGTGTTCCTGCCGCCATCCGCGATCAGGTCGCGTACCTGCCTCAAAAGCTGCAGCTCGATGGCCGCTTTCCTTTATCGGTTCGAGAGTTTGTGCGTCTGGGCTGCAGCCCCTGCTGCGACCATCGCCAAGCCGTGCCGGCTGTTCTGCAGCGGCTGAATGTGGATCATCTGAGCCGCCGCCTGCTCAGCGAACTCTCCGGGGGCGAATTGCAGCGGGTGTTGCTGGCGTTCTGCACGGTTCACCCAAGGCGGCTACTGGTCTTTGATGAGCCCCGATCCGGCCTCGATCCCCAGGCCACGGAGCAATTTCAGGAGGTGTTGCAGCAGCTGCGCCTTGAGCAGGGGCTTTCGATCCTGCAGATCACCCATGATCTGCAGATGGTTCGCCGCAGCTGCGACTGGGTGCTCTGCCTCAATCGCCGCCTCTGCTGCCAGGGCCCCCCTCTGCAGACCCTCAGCCGCACCGAGCTGGAGCGGCTGTATGGCACCGATTTGGTGCTCTATGAGCATCGCCACCATCACCACCAATGACTGCGGATTGGACCACCAGCCTTGCCCTGCTGCAGGAGCCCTTCATGCAGCGCGCCTTGCTTGGTGGGCTGATCACCGGGGTGCTGGGTGGATGGGTCGGCAGCCTGGCGGTGCTGCGCCAGTTGTCCTTTTTTGCCGAAGCACTGGGGCAGGCCTCCTTGTTGGGCATCAGCCTCGCGTTGCTCTTGAGCTTGAGCCCCCCGCTGTTGCTGATCCTCTTTGCCTTGGGATTCGCAGCACTCCTGAGGGTCTTGCTCCAACGCAGCGCTCTTTCCGCTGATGCCCTGCTGAGCCTGATGTGCTCCAGTGCCCTGGCCCTCTCCGTGGTGCTGCTGAGCGCGCTGCCGGGAGCACGCTTAAGCCTGCAACAGCTGCTCTTTGGCGACATCCTCGGCATCGGCTGGAGCGACCTGATGCCGATGCTGGTGCTGTTGATCGTGACGCTGGCCTATGGCCTGATCAGCCGGCGAGCCCAGATTCTGATCAGCGTCGACCCTCTGTTGGCACGCTCCCGTGGTGTTGCGGTGGAGAGCCACCGCATGGCGCTTTTGGCCCTGCTGGCTTTGGTGGTGGCCGTGTCCATCAAGGCGGTCGGTGTGCTGTTGATCAGCGGTTTTGTCGTGATTCCAGCCTGCACGGCACGATTGCTGAGCCGTAGTTTCAGCGCCTACGTGCTGTTGGCCTCTGGGCTTGGTGCCCTCTCGGCGGTCCTGGGCCTGTTGGGTTCAGCAGCGTTCAATCAGCCGTCCGGGCCGATGGTGGTGCTGGTGCAGGCGCTTCTGTTTGTTCTGACGCTTGTTCTGGCCGTGCTGCTGGCACCGCGCTCGGCTGCTTCAGCAGCCACTGCAGTGTCCGCTGATCACGCTCACTGAGCTCCAGTGGTGGGGAGGCCCCTTGGCTGGCGGCCATGACATCACGGCTGTCGTCGCTGTGACCCCAGAGGCCAAAGCCATGGCCCAGCTCATGCAGTGCTGTGGATTGCAGCACCTGCCTGCGCAGGCCGGGGCTCAACAGCACCTCCACCTGTGGTTCGAGCCTGGGGCTGCTGATCCCCTGGCGTTTGACCTGCTGCAGCCTCAGATAGGCCCTGCCATTGCTCGCACGCCCGTCGCGCAAGGGTGGACGGCGGCGCCAGAGGCGCAGGTGCGCATCCTCAGCAGCGCTGACGCGTTGGAGCTCGATGTGATCAGCCCATTCCCCTAGGGCGGCTTCGACCGCTTCCCTCCAGCGGCGGTCCCAGCGGTCATCACTGCCAGGTTCTACCCACACGCACCACTGCGGCAGGGTGATCCACCCCGCGCGGCTGGGTTTGAGACGCGCGGCATAACCGGGAGCTGCAGCTGGGGCCGGTGCTGGCGCCTGACGGGGTGGTTCCGGCGCTGGCTGCCGCCACTGCACCGGAGCACAGGGGATCATCCGGGTAAACCGACTCCGCGCGTCATCAGGCTGGCCATGAAGGGCAGGCTGCCAAAGGCCAGCAGTTCAATGTTGATGATCCAGCCAATCCGCCCAGCGGTGCCCTCACTGACGCTGGGTGCCTCGCCCTTGCGCAGGGGAATGGCCCAGAGGATGTAGGTGATGGTTGGGTACAGCGACAGGGCCCCAGCGCCGAGATACAGGCCCACCTTCCACCAGAACAGCGGGTTTTGCGTGTAGAACTCGCTGCCTTGACCGAAGTAGAGAACGCGCATGATGCCGCTGCCCAGCAGGGTCAAGGCCGCCAGGCCGTAGATCACATCGGTGACGATCAGTTTGGTGGCTGTGCCCTGATCGGGGTTGGCGCGAATCATCAGCCGCTCGGCGGTCAGGGCCGCAAAGCAGACCATGAAGCTCAATTCGTGGGCGTAGGCCATGCCGGCCCGGCTGAGGATCTCCTGGGGCATCACTGCGGTGCAGAGAGCGTGACCGTACCCCGGAGCGGTGGTCGACTGCGGCATCGCTGCATGCCCCCTTATGGATGCTCTGGGAAAAGCAATTGAAGAACTAAAGGTTTAACACTGAATGTGTTGCCGATTCGTTGCACAAAGCGAAAGGGAATGTTCAATCGTTACGCCGCTGTGAACTGCTAACCAAATACAAACTTGGAAGCCTTTATGAGAGCTGCCAGGAATGGAAACTTGTCCCCTAGTTTCAAAACATGCAACCGCACGGAAGGCGTTATGACAACCAGTTCATTGAGCGCATTTCTTGGGGAAATTGGTCGCCACAAGCTTCTTACTCCTGAACAGGAATTGACCTTGGGCCGCAAGGTGCAGGCCATGGTTCCGCTGTTGGAGAAGCAGGCTTCTGAGTTGACCGATGAAGAGAAAAAGCTGCTGCGCCAAGGCGAGCGGGCTAAAAATCAGATGATTACGGCCAACCTTCGTTTGGTGGTCAATCTGGCCAAGCGTTACCAGGGAAAAGGGCTTGAACTGCTCGATCTGATTCAGGAAGGCACCCTTGGGCTCACGCGTGCTGTTGAAAAATTTGATCCCACTCGAGGTCACCGTTTCAGCACATATGCCTATTGGTGGATCCGTCAGGGATTGAACCGTGCGCTCTCAACGCAGAGCCGCACGATTCGCATTCCGGTGAACATCAATGAGAAACTCACCAAACTGCGTGCCGCCAAAGCGCGTCTGTTTCAGCAGAGTGGTCGTCAGCCTGGTGCCCCTGAGCTCGCCGATGCCCTCAACCTGCCTCTCGATGAAGTGGAGGATCTGCTGGGCTGCGAGCTGCGCAGCGTCACGGTCAGCCTGCAGGGCGTGGTGAAGTCCAAGTCCGATCCCTCCGAATTGGTGGATGTCCTCCCCAGTGAAGAGATGCCCCCGATGGAGCGGGCTGAATTGGATGAGCGCACCCAGGCGGTCTGGAAGTTGCTGGATCAGGCCAACCTCACCCCCAAAGAGCGCACCGTGGTGATGCTGCGCTTTGGGCTCGATGGCACCAATGAGTGGCGCACCCTGGCTGAGGTGGCGCGGCAAATGGGCTGCAGCAGGGAGTACTGCCGCCAGGTGGTGCAGCGTTCCCTGCGCAAACTGCGCCGCGCCGGCATCCAATCCGGTCTGGTGGAAGCGGGCTGACACCACTGAATCGCTGCGGAATGGCAATCTGGAAGCCATCGGGGCACTCCATGGACCATGGCCTCCAGCAGCAGCACCAGTCTCAATCCCGACCAGCTCGAGCAGTTGGAGGGCTTTCTCAAGGATTGGCTGCGCCACAGCGGCCGTACCCAATCGGACCTGCGCCGTGCCCTGCGGGCTGGCTCGATCCGCATGCCGGTGCTGTTGCAGGAGCTTCAACGCACGGTGGTCAGCGGTGGTGTCAGTGCTCTGGCTGAACGTCTCTGCGGCATTGAGGCCCAGTGGCTCAGTGGCGTTGAGGAGCCCGAGGCTGGATCTCCGGTCGCGGTGGATGACATGTCCCAGCTGGATTTGCTGCTGAAATCCATCCAGAACGACGCCGCGTGATGCTGGTCTGGGGCAAAGTGACGCCAGTTCTTGGTCTTGAAATGGTGCGTCGGCTCCCTCTGGCCCTGGCAGCCGCAGCGCTGATGCAGATCCCGGCCCTGGCTCAGTCGGGCAGCTACATGCTCGGACCCGGTTCCAATGTCGGCGAGGCCAGCGAAGTCAAGGAGGACAACTGCGTCACCGCGGCTGATGGCTCGATCACCTGCAACACCAAGCTGGTGAATCCCCCCACCGACACCAAAGCCAAGCCTCAGTTCGACCCGTTCTCCAACTGATTCCCCCTGCTTGTGGCACCACTTCGGCGATTGCTCGATGACGATGGCCTGTTCCAGCAGGGACTGCTGCGCTTTCAGCGCATCTTGGCCAAGGTGCTGGCGGCGGCGATGGTGCTGGTCATCATTGCCGCCACAGCGCAGCTGCTGATTGTGATCGGCTACGAGATGTCACCGGCCGAGTTCCCTTTTCTGGTCGATGAGCTCGAGACCGTGCTGGGCCAGGTGCTCGAGCTGCTGATCGCCATCGAGGTGCTGGAGAACATCACCGCCTACCTCAAGGACCATCAGATTCAGGTGGAGTTGGTGTTGGCGACAGCCATTACCGCCTTGGCACGCAAGATCATCGTGATGCCTGAGGCCACGGCCGCCTCTGACAAACCGCTGTTGGTGTTGGCCCTGGGGGTGAGTTGCGTCAGCCTCAGTGCGGCTTACTGGTTGGTGCAGCGCAGCAGGTCACGGATGCGCTCAAGTTCCCGCTGACGGGATTCAAGATCCAGCCGGCGGTGTTCCAGCCGTTGATGCAGTGGAGGGTTGCAGCGGCCTTCTTGCAGCAAGGAGCGCAGCCCCAGCAGTTCCAAACCGTTGCAGCGCTGCTCCGCATCAATGTCCCGTCGGATGGTGCTGAGCGAGAGGGACCCGATCACTGCATTTCTTCAGCTTTCCTTAACCCCAGCTTACGGTTTGCCGGGGACCAGCAATGCCCCCATGCCCTGCTGCAGCAGAACGCTGCGCACCCCCTGGTGGAAGCTGCTCCAGTTGCGGGGTAATTCCCGCTCCAGCACACCCTGACTGCAGCCCATGGCGATCAACTGCCCCTGCTTGCGCATCTCCTTGCTGTAGGCGCGCACCATCGACTGCAGCAGCGCATCGCGAGGCATGGCCTCTTGCGCTGCTGTCGGGGCTGAGTCCAGCCAGGCCTGTGCTGCTTGGCGACCAACGGTTTGATCCCGGTCGCTCTTCGCGATCTGGCGGCAGACCTTGAAGGCATTGGCCGCGTCTTTCATCGTCTGACGGCCGGGTTGGGCCTGTGCAGCCGCCGCCACCAGCAGCATCAGCAGGGCAAGGCGGGCCATGGATGCAGCGGGGCACAAAGCGCTGACAACTTACGGGCCAGGCGCCTGGCTGTCGGCATCGACAAACAGTGCCAACCAAAGGCAGCCGTTGCCGCCATCGGTGGCCTCTACCCGATGGCGGCGGCGCGGCTCAATCCAGAGCCAGTCGCCGGCGTGCAGTGCACGGGGGTGCGCCTCATCGGCAAACCGCAGCTGGGCGCTGCCTTGCAGCAGAGCCACCCACTCCCCCTGGCGTTGCTCGTACCACTGGCCTGGCGGTGTGGCGGCCGCGCAGGAATGGATCCGCTCGAGTCGCACCTGCCCCTGCTGCAAGAGCACATCGGTGCGCTCCTGGCCCGGCGAGGGAACCGCACTGGCCAGCAGGTTGGCTGTGC
Organism: uncultured Synechococcus sp.; assembly: GCA_913049535.1. Classification (GTDB taxonomy): domain Bacteria; phylum Cyanobacteriota; class Cyanobacteriia; order PCC-6307; family Cyanobiaceae; genus RCC307. The sequence continues at coordinate 37,454 of CAJWYF010000006.1, read as the reverse complement.
GTCCTGGTGCTGGTGGATCGCTCTCGCCCCAGCGCCGGCCGATCTCCAGCCCCAGAGACGACGCCAGATCCACCACCTGCTGGTGGGTGTCGCAGCGCGCCAGTTGCTGCCGCAGCTCTGGATCGGTGTCGATCAAGGCCACCAAGGCATTGAGTTGCTCCACTTTGTGGAGAAAGCGCTGCAGCTGCTCTTCTGCCATGGGAGCGGGTGACGCATCTGACCGATGATGGCGTTGTGCCTGCCCGTGTAATCCAATTGGCAGAGATAGGCGACTTAAAATCGCTCCAGTGCGGGTTCGAATCCCGCCACGGGCACTGAACCATCGCGCGCGCGCTCTTGCTGGACTCCCTGCTGACCTTTTTCACCGGCCCGGCTCTGCCTGTGCTGCTGGCCTATGGCGCGCTCGGCGGTGCCTATCTGCTGGTGATGCCCCTGGCGCTGATCCTGTGGATGAACCGCCGTTGGCATCAGATGGGGAAGATCGAGCGAACCGCGATCTACGGACTGGTGTTTCTCTTTTTTCCTGGGATGATTCTCTTTGCGCCCTTCATCAACCTGCGGATGGCAGGGCAGGGCGAGGCTTGATCGGATGACAAGGGCCAAGGCACTGCTGCTCACCCTGGCGGTCTTTCTGCTTGGAGGAGCGGGCTACTGGGGATTTGCCGCTGCTGGATTTGAGGATTTCGATGCTGGTATCGCCGCTTCTGTGGTGCTTCTGGTGGTGGTGGTGGGCTGGACGGCCACTTATTTGACGCGGGTGGTGACGGGAAAAATGACCTTCATGGAGCAACGCCGCCGCTACCGCAGCGCTTACGACGCCATGGAGACAGAAGCGATGCGTGAAAAGTTCAACAGCCTCAGCCCGGCAGAACAGGAGGCCTTGCTCAAAGAGGTGGGCCAGCTGGAGCCATAGGCTGCGGCGCAGCAACCTGCGCCTGCTCCGATGACCGTGGCCTCCGGCTCGACTGCGATCACCCGCTGCTTTGAGGGGCTCAAGCAGCGCGGCCGTTGTGCGCTGATGCCGTTCCTCACGGCTGGTGATCCTGATCTGGCCACCACATCAGCGGCCCTGATGGCCCTGCAGGCCAATGGTGCTGATCTGGTGGAGCTGGGCATCCCCTACAGCGATCCGCTGGCTGATGGCCCGGTGATTCAGGCTGCTGCCAGCCGCGCCCTCGATGGGGGCACCACCCCTGGTGCGGTGCTGGAGATGCTCGCCGGGCTCAAGGGTCAGCTGACGATGCCGGTGGTGCTGTTCACGTACAGCAATCCGTTGCTCAACGTGGGCATGGAGGCGTTCTGTGCCAATGCCGCTGCTGCTGGGGCAGCGGGTTTGGTGGTGCCCGATCTGCCGTTCGAGGAAGCTGAAAAGCTCTCCCCCATCGCTGCTGCAGCGGGTTTGGATCTGGTGCTGCTGGTGGCACCCACCACGCCGTCTGAGCGCATGGCCCGCATTGCTGCGGCCAGCCGCGGCTTCACCTACCTGGTGAGTGTCACGGGGGTCACCGGTGAGCGGGCCCAGATGGAATCACGGGTGGCGGGCCTTGTTGGCCAACTCAAGGGGTTAGGGCCCACGCCGGTGGCTGTGGGCTTTGGGATTTCCGGGCCCAAGCAAGCCATTGAGGTGCGCAATTGGGGCGCTGATGGCGCCATCGTGGGCAGTGCTCTGGTGAAGCGCATGGCCAGCGCCAAGGCCGATGGCGCTGACCCGGTGGCCACCGCCGGCGCCTTCTGCGCCGAGCTGCGCAGCGCCCTGGATAGTTGAGCCGTAGGCTCCGCTGATCTGCGGCACAGCCCATGCGATTCGTGCTCTGGGGCACCTACTGCGAGAAGGCGCTGGAGAAGCGCGCCCCCTACCGCGACAAGCACCTGGCGGGTCTGCAGCAGCAGAAAGATGATGGGGTGCTGGTGACCCTGGGACCCACCGAGGGCAGCACCCATGTGTTCGGCATTTATGAAGCCGAGAGCCTTGAGCAGGTGGAAATCCTCGTCAAGGGCGACATCTACTGGCTCAATGGCATCTGGACAGCTGTTGAGATCTACCCCTGGATCCAGGCGTTCTGATCAGAACTGGAAGGTGATGCCACCTGAGGTGCGCCAGTCGGCGGCTTTGTTCATCCAGAGCTTGGCGCCACCTTTGGCATAGAGCTTCCAGGCGGTGGTGGGCCCTTGGGCGATGGCGTAATCCACGCCGCCCTCTAGGAGCACGCCGTACTGGGTTTCCTGGTTGGAGGGAATCTCTCCTTTTGCTGTTTTGGCTAGGCGGGAGTAGGCGCGTTGAAAGGAAACAGCACCGTTGTTGGTGTCCCAGTCAGCAAGCCAGGCGACTTTGATATTGGGAACGACTAGCTGTCGATTGCTTGGCTTAATTGGCCAGGCGAGCTTGGCGCCAAGGGCTGTGCGCAGGAAGTTATCGGAGTAGGAGTTGAGCTTGATCGCAAAGGCGCGGTACTTGCCCGATTCGGTGTAAGAGGCGTCTTCATTGCCGTTCCAAATGGCTGTTGCCTGCGGCTCGAGAATTAGACCGCCCCAGGCAAAAGGCGCTCCAACACGGACGGTGCCCATGTATGAAGTGGTCTCTTTGGTGGCGGTGTAGGTCTCGTCAAGAACGCCAGCGACTTTGACCTGACGCTTGTTGTCGCCGGAAAAAGCAGTAACGCCGAAGGCACCTTGCACGTAGAAGTTGTCGTCCCAATAGCTCGCCATGACACCGCCGCCGTAACCATTGGGGGTCCAGGAGCCACCTCCGGTGTCGCTTGTGGCGAACTGCTGGAGGTTGATGTTGCCGTAGTTTCCAAAGATGCCGAGTTGAATGTTGTCGGAAACTGAGGTGTCGACACCAACGACGAGACCACCATGGGTGGAATAGAAGTCGTTGTAGACATCGGGATAAAAGACCAAGCCGCGTTTGCCATAAGCGCCGCCGGTTTCATAGGGGCTCATCGAACCTCCAAAGCCACGAACCCAAGCGCGGGTACCAGAAGGCTCGGTATAGATGGAGGTCAGCTTGGGGTTGTCGACATAAATATCGCCATTCATTTCGATGCTGGCGATTTCAATATCTACTTCGCTTGAGCTGGAAGTTTTCCAAAGGCCCCGCACTGGCTCGGTAATGGTTTCCTCGACCTCAACGTCTGTGATTTGTTCTTCGATCTGAGTTTTCAGAAATTGCCTTGTTGGAAGGCGCTCCAGGATGGTGTCAGCCAGATCGTTGATGTAAGCCTGGGTGGCGAGGCCGCCAGCAGCAACGACGTTGCGAGGGAAGAGTAGTGAGCTAAGTAGTTTCCCAATTTTTCTGCGGTCAGCTCCCTTTAATTTATTAATTAGTCCAGGAATGTTTAGGTTGTCAAATGCGCCATCTCCGGGTGTTTCTCCGACACAGGCGTACTCAAATCCAGTTGCAAATGTCCAAATTTCTGTTCCTTTGCCGCCAGAGTAGCCCTCTTGGTGTTCTTTTCTTGTGTAATACCATGTATTAAGTTGATCATTATTGTTGCCTTTGGTGTTTCCAGCTGTTGCTTTGTAGGCAAATCTCCAGCTTTCTGGAGGATCGGTATTGTCGTAGAATTTTTTAGCGGCAAGATCGGATACTGCTTGGTCTCCGTACCACGGATTTGCGCTAAGAATTGCAAGGCTTTCGCTGCCTTTTTTGTAGTCAATCTCTACTTCGTTTTCAATGAAATAGCACTTGCCATCTCCTGGATACGGGTCCACTTCAATTGCTTTTACTGCAGGCGCTGCAGCAGTGAAGCAGTAAATAAAGGTTCCAATGGAAATGGCTGCTTTGTTCTGATTCCACATGGCAAAAGTTGACTCTGAGGCTTCTGCTTGCAGTCAGATGCTACAGATTTTTAGAAGATTGTCATGAATATGTTGTGTCTTGTCGATCTGTCATTTGTTAGTGCTTATTTTTGGTTTTATCTCGCATAAGAAGGTCTAGGAATCAGGGCTGCTCCATTCGTTTTGAGCTTGCTGCCAGATCCATTCGGCAACTGCTTCAGCGCCGCCCTCGCCGAGTACCTCGCCATAGCCGCTCATCTGGCCTCTGCCTTCGGTGGCGATGATGGCGATCTCCAGTGGGCCCTGGATGCCGTTGCGCTCCAAGGCCTTGAGTTGCAGGGTTTTGCCGCGGCGGATGATGTTGCCGCCATTGAGATGGCAGCCCACGCAGTGGGCCTCAAAGAGGGATGCCCCATCAGCGGCGGCATGGGCTGGCGCCGACCAGATCCCCAGCATCAACAGCAGAGCCATCAATCCACGCAGCAGCACCATTACCAGCTTGAAAAGGTGGGTTGGGAATACTTTGCCGTCTGCAGAGTCCAGCCCCTGCCGGCCAGCTCACGCAGCCCCTGCAGCAGCGCGATCGTGTCACCGCTGTTGATCCACTCGGCTTTGAGTTTGGGTAGCGCTTCGATGAAGCAGTCCATCGGCAGCTCCAGGAGCAGCAGGCTCTGGAGTCCCTCGCAGCGCGCTAGCGGGCCATCATCACTCTGCTGCCAGAGACGCAGCAAGAGATCCAGTGCCATGGCACGGCCGCTTTCACCGGGGTCGGCGCCTGCCGCGATCGGTTCGCTCAGGCTGCCGCCACCAATGGGCAGGCGACGCCGGCCGTTCTGCTCGATCAGCGCCAGGCACACCAAATAAGGACTCTCTGCCATGGTTCGCTAACTCCGTGCCGTTCACCGGTCGAAACTAAAGGTCTGAACTTCTGCCTCTGGCGATGAGTGGCGTGCGGCCTCTGGTGCTGGTGCATGGGCTGTGGGACACGCCCCATGTGTTTCGGCGGTTGCAGCAGTATCTCGAGCCCAGACCCGGCGAGATCATGGCGCCCCATCTGCCCCATCGCCTTGGCTCCACTCCGCTGCTGACCCTGGCGCAGGACCTTGATGATGCGATACAGGCGCGCTTTGGACCTGAGCAGCCCATTGACCTGTTGGGATTTTCCATGGGCGCCATCATTTCGCGCAGCTGGATCCAACTGCTGGGGGGGCATCAGCGCACCCGTTGCTTTCTCTCGTTGGGCAGCCCGCAGCACGGAACGCTGGTGGCCCAGCCCTGGCCCCGGGCTCTATTGGCCGGCGTAGCCGACATGAAGATCGGTAGTGCTTTGCTGCGGCAGCTCAACCGTGACGTCTCCACCCTGGGGAGCCTTGACTGCATGAGCTTCTATTGCCCTTGGGATTTGATGGTGATTCCGTCTTGGACAGGGGTGCTCCCGATTGGTCCTAAGCAAGCGTTACCGGTCTGGAATCATCGCCAATTGATTCAGTCGCCTCGCGCGCTCCAGCCTGTGGCGGAGCATCTTCTGAAGTGGGCTGAGCGCTGGGTTTAAGAAAATCTCATTCGATGGCTCGTTGTAGTCGGCATTACTAATTTGAGGCGGAACATTCGAATTCCATGTGTTTCTCCGCCTCCGCCAGCTTCACGGCGGCTGCTGTGCTGGTCCCGATCGGTCTGTACGGCACCCACATTGCCCGCAGTACTGATCAGAAGGCCTATGTGCCGCTGGCCATGACACCGGCCTTTTTTGGAACTCAGCAGTTTGTTGAAGGGTTGCAGTGGACCGCAATCGATGGCGGTGGCATAGAGCCCCTCGGCACGATCACGGCACGGGGCTTTCTCTTCTTTGCGTATTGCTTCTGGATGATCTGGATCCCCTATTGCGCCTATCGCATTAGCCAAGCCACGGAAACGGAGGGGATGCAAACGCGCTTGAGGTGGGTGTGGATTGTGGCTTCACTGCTGGGGATTGGTTTCTACATCCCTGTGTTCTTCCAGCCAGACCTGGTTCAACCAGCGATTACAGCCGGACGGATCGTTTACAGCGTCGATACTGTCTGGCATAACTTCATCAATACTGAGCCTGTGGGTCAGTTGGTCTACTGGGGCTTCATTGTGCTGCCATTGGTGGCGCTGAAAGATAAGGCTGTGCGTGCCTTTGGTGTCATGATCTTTGTGTCGATCTTCCTGACCTGGTTCACCCACAGCCGGGCCTTTAATTCGGTTTGGTGTTTTTACTCGGCCGTGCTGTCGATCATGATTCTCTGGATCATCAACCGTCCCCGACTCAAGAATGCTAGAGCAACATCTTGAGTTTCTTGTTGAACGCTCTGTTGTAGCGATACCTCAGGCCCGTGTGGGTCTGGGGTTGATCATCGCTGTTGGTTTTTCCTTCTCGCTGGCCCATGTGTTCTCCTTGATGGCCAATCGGCTCAAGCCAAGGCAGATTCTTGTTCATGTGATACTTGATTCCCTGGTTCTTGCAGCAGCGTTGCTGATTGGCAGCTGTCTGAACTTGTTGATGATTGCCCTTGTCACCAATCGGGTGATCGAGCCCCATGTCTTTTTCAATGCCACGGGCGGTGCATTGACGCCGGGATTGTTCTATGTCTTGGTCGCCGCGCCCTACATCAGCGATCTCATTGCCATCGTGATCTGGGTGTTGGTGCATCTCAATGTGGTAACCCTGATTCATCTGCGTTTTGGCTTGCCCTATGAGCAGGTGCTGCTGATCACCGCTCCGGGCTATGTCCTCACCTTGGTGATGGTGGCTCTGGTGTTTCGTCAAAGCTGGCGACGCAGCTATCTACGGCTGGCCTCAGCATTGAAGAGCTGAACCATGGCTGTTTCTGCCCCCGTCCGTGATCTTGCCAAGCAGCAGCGCCGTAACTTGCGCGGGCTCATCTTGATGGTGGTTGTGACCTTCATCACCGCCGTAATCCTGGTGCTGCATCGCGCCTGGATGCAGCCGTTTGATCAAGGCGTTGATGACCTGCTGTGGTTGTTGCGTGATCTGCTCCTGGCTCTGCTGTTCATCATCCCGATCGCCGGCATTTATTCCCTCGTCAATCAGTTCGCCTTTTGGGAGGGATGGCTGGCGGGCATTCCAGAGCCTTCCGAGGTGCTGGCTGGACCCAGCAGCAAATCTCAAGCCGGTGTGCGTCGCTTTGTCATCTACCTCGATGGCATTCATCAGCTCGAACGGGACCATCCCCCTCGGGTGAGCACGTTTCTTGAGGAGCTTCAGAGCCGTTTGCAGCAGGACCACCACCTGGTGCGGGGCCTGGAGACCTACACGGTGTTGCAGGTTGGACTGGCTGATGACCATGGCAGTGCCTGGTTCTGGCGCCGTCTGTTCGCCCTGCAGGAGCATCACCCCAACGCGTTGATCGCTCTGCTGGCCAGCGTGCTGGTCCAGGCCAACAACGTCATCAAGGTGGGGATCTCTTCTGATCGGCGTTATGGCCCGATCCTCAACTACGAGCTCGCCTTGAAAATCACCCTGCGCCTGGTGGAGGAGGGCTTTGATCCGGCCCAAGGCTCTGAGTTGGTGCTGCTGGGGTACAGCGGTGGGGGCGAAATGGCCATGGGCGTTGCTGACTACCTGCGCCGCATCTGCGGCGTACCCGTCCAGATCATCACCTTCTGCGGTGTGTTCAGCGGCAACCAGTGGTTGTTGGACCTCGAGCGGGTGACCCTGATCTTGGGCAGCGTCGATCCGGTGGCCGCGCTTGGCCAGATCGCCTATCCAGGACGTCTGGCCCTGTTGCCGTTCACCAAGTGGAATCAGGCGCGCCGTCGCGGTCTAGTGCAACGCTCCATGATCCATGGCATGACCCATAACGGCTCCCGCGGGCCTTTTTCAGAGCGCTACCGCAGTCAGGTCATCGGGCGCATCCTGCAGGTTCTGGACCAGCAGCAACGGACTTAGGGACGGTTGAGAGGCTTTCAGGCGCAGCCAAGCCTGCTGGGCCGAGGCGCCGTGCTGGGAGAGATCCAGGGGCAAGCCGTCAAGGGCCTCGAGGTATCGAGCGATGGCCGGGCCATGGCCCGCGGGCATCTGTGGGCGCAGGGCATTGGCGCAGCGCCGCAGCCGTTCGCGCCACAGCCCGGTGATCACCACCGGGAAGAGCTCGCAGTGCCCCCAGCTGGCTTGCTGCACCAGGGCGGTGGTGTCGATGCAGTAGCCCAACGTCCCGTAACCCCCCAGCTGCAGATGGTGCTCGCTGGCCACGGTGTTGTGCACCCAGCCCATGACATCGGTGAGGTCCATCAGCTCCAGCAGTGCTTCCCCTTGCCATGGCTCCCCCTGGTAGCGAACCGTGCCGTTATGGCGGTCGTTCTGCCAGGGGCGGCGTAGATCGTTCATCGCCTCCCAGCCGCAGAGTCCTTCTGTGCCTTGATAAAACTGCAATAGCAGTTGGGCGTTCTCCCCCTGCAGCTCCAGCTCGATGCTGCTGTGGGGCAGCAGGGCGCGGATCTCATGACCATGGCGATCCAGCAGCCCGGTCCGCATTGGCAGGGCAATCGGCACCTGATGCCAGCCACCTTCGCCGGCCTCCAGGCTGGCCCCTAACCCGAAGCTGGCAATGCTGGCGCGGCATCGGGCCCGGGCCTGCCAGCCCCTGGCCATCAGTTCAGCCAGCCAGGCGCGGCTGCCCGTTCCTGCTGGGGCACTGGCATCGAGCTTGCTTGCCGCTTGATTCAGTGCTCGGGCCAATGCGGCATTGGCCTGGCGTTGGTTGGCGTTTTGGCTGTAGTGCAGGCCCACGTTCTGCCACGCCAGCCCCGGAGCCAGCTGGCGCGTCTCTGCCGGTGGGGCGATGGTTTCCGGGGCCTGCTGCTGCTGCGCCAGGGCCAGCAGCTCAGGCCAGGACGGCACCGGTGTGCCCCCATCCCCGCGCCATCGCTCCAGGGCGCTGGCGTGAGCGGCAGATGGCACCAGTGCAGCCAGCTCATCGCCGAGCACGGCCAGCAGGGCGGGGCTCAGCAGCCCCTGCTCGAGCAGCTGGGCCAAACCATGCAGCTGGGTTGGCAACTGGGCCGGTGCAAGCCGCCAGCGGCGCGGCAGCACCCACAGCAGTGGTTGCAAGCGCGGCTGGTGCAGATCGGCCATGAGCCGCCGCAGGTAATCCTCACGACGGAGGCCGCTCTGCAGCAGGCTTGCTGATAACGCGCTTTCAAGGCTGATCAGGGGCGCCTCAAAGGCTATTGAGGTGCTGATCGCCAGCAGGTCCGGTGCCATGGCTCGTGCTGCCCGCTTTCACTGTGGCCATGGACTCGGCCATTGGGGAAAAGCACTCATGACCAGATCATTTGCTCCAGGTAGGTTCAAAAACCACTTGCAGCACGCGCCATGAGCAGTCTTCCTGTTGTTGCCGGCTTTGCCTCAGTGTTGCTGCTGCTGGTGATCAGCTCCCAGCGTTTCTGATTCCTTGACTGGGGTGGTGTAGGGCACCACCACCAGAAACAGTCCCCACCAACCCAGCACCAGCAGTGCCACGGGCGCTGTGATCCACCAGCGCTCCAGCAGCAGCCAGCTGCCTGCAATCGCGATGCTGCCGCTCAGCAGAATCGTCCATGGCTGACACCACCAGGGTTTGAGCGACCAGAACCCCTGGGCCATGGTGGGACCACCGTCTCTGCTTTAAGGCTGCCATGGATGCGCGGCTCTGGTTCCCAGCCACCGAACGCAACCGTGAACCCCTGGCGGAGGTGCTGGGCCCCTTGCTGCCCCACGCCGGTCTGGTGCTGGAGATCGCCAGTGGCAGTGGTGAGCATCTCTGCCATTTCCAGCAGCGCTTTGCCGCCAGCCACCCCCAGTTGCGCTGGCAGGGCAGCGATCCGCTCGAGACCCATCGCGCCAGCCTCGCCGCCTGGGCGGCGCACCTGCAGCTGAGCGCCATGGCAGAGCCGCTGGCGTTGGATGCCACCCAACGTCCCTGGCCCCTGCTCCGCCCAGCGCTGATGCTTTGCATCAACATGATCCATATCGCGCCCTGGGAGGCCTGCGAAGGCTTGATGGCAGAGGCCGGAGCCCAACTGCCGCCCGGCGGCCGCCTGGTGATCTACGGCCCTTTTCTGGAAGACACGGTGCCCACCAGCGCCAGCAATGAGGCGTTTGATGCGAGCCTGCGCAGCCGCGATCCCCGCTGGGGGCTGCGCCGGCTCGAGGAGGTCACGGCGCTGGCTGGTCGCTGCAATCTGGTGGGTGATGGGCGCTGGCCCATGCCGGCCAACAACCTGACGGTGGTCTTCAGGCGGCCTGACTGACGATGCCGCTCCATTGCACCGCCTTGACCTGATCGCGGCGCCAGGAGTGGAACAGCTCGCCCTGCTCAACGGTGCAGAGAGGGCAGAGATGGATCTGCTCGCGCCTCAGGCCAGCGCCGATGAGCTGCTGACGGGCAGCCAGGCGGATGTCGAGTCGATCCCGTTCAGGCTGGGGGTCAGCCTGCAGGGCCCCAGCCGCCTGCAGCGCCTCGATGCTGCCGAGCTGTTCGCTGACGCAGCGTTCCACCTGGTAGTTCGCCCCGCTCACCGCAGGTCCCAGGGCCACCTGCAGATCCGCTCGCTGGCAGCCGCTGGCCTCCAGCTGAGCAATGGCTGTTTCAAGAATGCGCGCCGCCACGCCGCGCCAGCCGGCATGGCAGGCCGCCACCCGGCCGCTGGCCGGATCAGCGATCAGGGCGGGGGTGCAGTCGGCCCCGGCCACCCAGAGGCTCTGGCCGGCTTGATCACTGGCCAGGCCATCGGCTTCTGGCCAAGGCGATGACGCGGCGCCACTCGCCTGGAGCACCGTGCCGCTGTGCACCTGCTTGAGCCGGTGCACGCTCACCCCAGCACTGACATACCCCACCAGCTCCTCCGGCTCGCGGCCCTGCCACTGCCGGGTGAAGAAGCCGTGCTCAAAGCTCTGCAGCGCATTGCACTGCAGGTAGTAGCCCCCGTAGGTGCCCACCCAGGTCCAGCCCTCCAGATCGTTAAAGCCCTTGTCGGGCCGATCAAAGGGCGGCGGCAGTCGTTCAGACATCGGGAAGATCGCGCAGGAGCCAGAAGCCCGCAAAGGCTTCGGCATCAGCGTCGCTCTGCACCGCCAGGAACTGCAGACCGCCGGCCTGCTGGCGCGCGGTCTCCAGCGCTTGAACCGCTGAGCTGGCCTCATCGCCCTTGAGGTCACTCACCAGCCAGCGATCCTCCATGCCGGCTTCCAGCACCAGTTGCCGGCCGCTCACCTCAAGGCGGACAGGTTCCAGACCACTGAGCCAGCCCGCCAGGGCCAGGGCACGGCTGCTGCTGAACAGGCGCACGCCCGGCACCATCGCTGTGCCATCGCAGGCGGGTAGGGGCACCAGACCGCTGAAGTCCATGGGCCACTCGCCTGCATCGACGAGGCTGGCCGCCGGCAGTGAGGCCCAGCCCCAGCTGTCGCCGCGCACCGCTTCCGGCAGGGGAACGGCTGGGGGTTGCAAGGGGCTCGGCGGGGGTGCCAACGGGCCGCTCATATGGCCATCCATGGCGGGATAAACCTCGGCCTGGCGCTCCATCAACCACTCCACCAGGGCGTAACAGCGCCGGCTCGGCACCATCTCCAGGCCCATGGGCTCAGCGGCCCGCTGCACCATGGTGCGCATCGAGCTGCGCCAGCAGCGCAGCCGCCTTGGCGTTGCAGCACCGTCTTCGCTGGCCTGGCTCAGGGCATCGGCCAGGGCCTGTTTCAGCCAGACGGAGTTGACGCTGCTGGCAGGGCAGAAGCGCTGCCAGCGGAAGCTGCCATCACCGTTGCTGATCAGCAACTCCCAGCGTTTCTTGCCCTCTTCATCCAGCAGGGGGCGGGAGAAGTAATCCAGCTCCCAGATGTCGGAGGCTCCGCTCATCCGGCGTTCTGTTCCTGGATGCGCATCATGTTGCGGGCGCGGTTGGCGCGATCCTGTGCCTCTGCCATCAGGGCGTCTTTGCTCACAAGCAGCTCACCAGGCTGATTTTCGAGCATCGCCGTATTCAGCCCAATGCGGCCGCGACCGGGGTCCAGTTCGGTCACCAGTGCCTTCACCTCATCCCCCTGTTGGAAGACTTCGCGCAGGTCGCGCATGGTGCCTCCGGTGACACAGCTGTGGTGGAGCAGGCCGCTGACACCGCCGAGATCGACGAAAAATCCATAGGGCTTGATGCTGGCCACATGGCCGCTGACCAGCTGGCCGACTTCCAGTTCCGAGAAGCGGGCCGCCAGGGCTGCTTTCTTCTCAGAGAGCACCAGCTTGCGGGTGTCGGGATTGACTTCGAGAAAGGCAGCCCCGAGGGTCTTGCCCACCAGGGCTTCATGGTTCTCCCCTTCATTGAGCTGGGAGCGTGGGATGAAGCCGCGCAGACCTTCGAGATCGCAGGTGCAGCCGCCGCGGTTGAAGCCATTGATCTTGACCTGAACCACCTTGCCGTCCTTCTCCAGCTGACGCACCCGCTCCCAGGCTTGCCGCAGAGCGAGGGCGCGGCAGCTGATGGTGACCATGCCATCGGCGTTCTGCTCCCGGGTCACCAGCACCTGCACCTCCATCCCCTTGGGGAAACGGTTCTTGAGGTCGGTGATCACCCCGAGGCCGCATTCGCCCTTGGGCATGAAGCCAGGCGCCTTGCCGCCGATATCGACATAGATGCCATCGCTTTCATGTTCGATCACCTTTCCGGTGACCACATCACCGGTGGCCCCAATGGGTTCGTTCTCATCGAGAGCCGCCAGGAAGGCTTCCTCGTCGAAGTCGAAGTCGTCCACCTCGCGTGGCTTGGCCTGCTCCTGCGCTTGTGGCTGCTGCGGTGGAGCCTGACGACGTCGTTGCTGATCGGCGGGGCCGAGAAGATCAGCCATCGTCATGCCAGCCATCGGATCGGCGGCATCGACATCGCCAGCCCCCGGGCGGGCCGGCTGCTGAGGGCTTTCAAGGCGTGCTTGCACCTGCTGCTGCGCTGCTGCTTCGGCCTGCCGGCGTTGCTCCGCTTCGCGCTCTCGGCGCTCCTCTTCCTCCTTTTTATTGATCGCCAGGATGGCAAGGGGCTTCTGCAGTGACCCCGGGGAAAAGGGCTTCTTGGGGCTGTCGCTGCCGGGGCCGCTCATGACCTGATTCACGCGATCTCACACTGTAGGTAGCACTGCTTTGATCATTGGTGTCCCCGAGGCGACTTGACCATCTGTCCTGGCCGGCGCTGGAGCGCTGGGCCTCCCGGCCCGGAGCCACGGCAGTGCTGCCGATCGGTGCCGTGGAACAGCACGGTCCCCATCTGCCCCTGGGCACGGACCATCTCTTTGCCGAAGCGGTGTTGGATCGCGTGCTGGAGCGGCTGCCCGCGGACCTGCCGTTGGCACGGCTGCCCGTGCTGAGCTACGGCTTTTCCCCTGAGCACCTGGGCTTTCCCGGCACAGTCACCCTCCCGGCGGAGACGCTGCTGGCCCAGCTGGAGTCCGTGGGCTCGGCGCTGGCTGAGGCCGGTGTGCGACGGCTGGTGCTGTTCAACGGTCACGGGGGGCAGATTGCTCTGCTGCAGGTGGCTGCGCGGCAGATGCAGCAACGCTGCACAGCCTTGGCGGTGCTCCCCTGGTTTCTCTGGAGTGGTCCAACCGGGGTGATTGAGCAGATTCCTGAACCAGAACGCAGCCAGGGCCTGCACGCCGGTCGCTTGGAGACCAGCTTGATGCTGGCCCTGCACCCGGAGCTGGTGGGGCCCTTGCCGCTGCCGGAGCCACTGCCGCACCCCCCTGCAGGACTCTCGCTGGAAGGGGCAGTGCCCAGCGCCTGGCGCACGCGATCCATCAGTCGCACCGGGGTGGTGGGTGATCCTGCTGGGGCCAGCGCGGAGGAAGGACAGGTCCTGTTGGATGGTCTTGTTGGTGGCTGGTGTGAGCTCTTCCAGACGTTGGTGCAGTCCAACTGGCCGCACCCTCGGTCCGGCATCGGTACAGTGCAGCGTCAATAACCCGCTGCGCAGCTGTAATGGCCTCCTCCGTTCTGGACACCAGCGTCGACGGCACCCCTGCCCTCGAGGTGGAGCTACCGGATTTCACGACGGAGGCTTACAAGTCGGCCTACAGCCGCATCAACGCCATCGTGATCGAGGGCGAGCAGGAAGCCCATGACAACTACATCTCCCTGGGCACGCTGATCCCCGAGCAAGCCGATGAGCTCGCTGGTCTGGCTCGCATGGAGATGAAGCACATGAAGGGCTTCCAGGCCTGCGGCCGCAATCTCAGCGTTGAGCCCGACATGGCCTTCGCCAAGACGTTCTTCTCTGATCTGCACGGCAATTTCCGTACAGCGCTGGATCAAAACAAAGTAGTCACCTGCCTGGTAATTCAGGCGCTGATGATCGAAGCATTTGCGATCGCCGCCTATCACATCTATATCCCCGTGGCTGATCCTTTCGCTCGCAAGATCACCGAGGGTGTCGTCAAAGATGAGTACACCCACCTGAACTACGGCCAGGAGTGGCTCAAAGCCAATTTCGAGGCTTCCCGCGACGAGATCGAGCAGGCCAATCGCGAAAATCTGCCGATCATCCGCCGCATGCTCGAAGAGGTGGCCGATGATGCCGCGGTTCTGAAAATGGAGAAGGAGAGCCTGATCGAGGATTTCCTGATCGCTTACCAGGAAGCTTTGATGGAAATCGGGTTCGGCCCCCGCGATCTGGCCCGCATGAGTGCAGCTGCGCTAGCGGTCTGAGATTGACGGGACCTGCGCGGTGTCGTGGGACACTCTTTCAATCCTGTTTTTCCCGGTGATGGTCCCGGGCTAGTGCTTAAGGCATGTTCGGTCTGATCGGTCACTCCAGCAGTTTTCGTGATGCACGCATCACGGCCCGTGACCTCGGATTCGAGGACCTGGCCGATGGGGAGCTCGACCTGTGGTGCAGCGCTCCGCCGCAGCTAGTGGAGACCTTTGAAGTCACCAGCAACACCGGCAAGGTGATCGAGGGGACCTACATCGACTCCTGCTTCGTGCCGGAGATGCTCAGCCGTTTCAAGACGGCCACCCGCAAGGTGCAGAACGCCATGGAGTTGGCCCAGAAGCGGGGCATCAACATCACGGCCCTTGGGGGCTTCACCTCGATCATTTTCGAGAATTTCAACCTGGCCAAGTTCCAGCAGATTCGCTCAACCCTGCTGCAGTGGGATCGCTTCACCACCGGCAACACCCACACCGCCTGGGTGATCTGTCGTCAGGTTGAACAGAACGCCCCACGCCTTGACATCGACCTGACCACCGCCAAGGTGGCGGTGGTGGGAGCCACAGGGGATATTGGCAGTGCTGTCTGCCGCTGGATGGCCAATCGCACCGGTGTGGGGGAGCTGCTGCTTGTGGCGCGCCAGCAGCAGCGCCTGGAGGCGTTGCAGCAAGAGCTCGGTGGTGGCCGCATCCTCAGCCTCGAGGAAGCATTGCCGGAAGCTGATGTGGTCGTCTGGGTGGCATCACTGCCTCAGACCCTGGTCCTCGATGGCATGGCGTTGCGCAAGCCCTGCCTGATGATTGATGGCGGTTACCCCAAGAACCTCGACAGCAAGGTCGTGGCCGAGCACGTCACCGTGCTCAAAGGGGGCATCGTTGAGTTCGCCCGTGACATCGGCTGGCAGATGATGGCCGTGGCGGATATGGCCAATCCCCGCCGCCAGCTCTTCGCCTGCTTCGCTGAAGCCATGCTGCTTGAGTTCGAGGGCTTGCACACCAACTTCAGTTGGGGCCGCAACAACATCACCCTTGAGGCGATGGAACAAATTGGTGCTGCTTCGCTGCGGCACGGGTTCTCTGCCCTTGGCCTTGGGCCCTCTCCCTCGCCTGCCGCCCCCGTCGCCGCCTGATCCTCCATGGCTCAACGCCGCATCCTGCTGGACTTTGAAAAGCCTCTGGTGGATCTGGAGGAACAGATCGAGCAGATCCGTCAGCTGGCGCGTGATTCAGAAGTGGATGTCAGCCAGCAGCTGCTCCAGCTCGAGACCCTGGCCACGCGCCGCCGCGAGGAGATCTTCGGCGCCCTGACACCGGCCCAGAAGATTCAGGTGGCCCGCCATCCCCAGCGCCCCAGCTGCCTGGATTACATCCAGCTCATCAGTGATGAGTGGATCGAGTTGCACGGTGACCGCGCCGGCTCCGATGACATGGCCCTGGTGGGTGGTCTCGGACGGATCGAGGGCAGGCCGGTGCTCTTTCTCGGCCACCAGAAGGGGCGCGACACCAAGGAGAACGTGGCGCGCAACTTCGGGATGGCTTCCCCGGGGGGCTACCGCAAGGCGCTCAGGCTCATGCAGCATGCCGCGCGTTTTGGGCTGCCTGTGGTCAGCTTCATCGATACCCCCGGTGCCTATGCGGGCTTGAAAGCCGAAGAACTGGGCCAGGGGGAGGCCATCGCGGTCAACCTGCGCGAGATGTTTGGGTTGCAGGTGCCGGTGGTGGCCACCGTCATCGGTGAAGGGGGCTCCGGTGGTGCACTGGGCATCGGGGTGGCCGATCGATTGATGATGTTTGAGCACTCCGTCTACACGGTGGCCAGCCCCGAGGCCTGTGCCTCCATCCTTTGGCGTGACGCGGCCAAAGCCGCCACCGCTGCAGAGGCCCTCAAGATCACCGCCCGCGATCTCAGCCAGCTCGGCATTGTCGATCGGGTGTTGTTTGAACCCTCAGGCGGCAACCACTGGGCGCCCTTGGAGGCGGCTGAAACGTTGAAAGCCGCCCTTGCTGAGGAGCTTGGCGCCCTGTGCAATCTGCCGAGTCGGGAGTTGATGGATCAGCGCTACGCCAAGTACCGTCGCATTGGTCAGTTTCTCGAAAGCGGCGAAGTTGCTGCCATCTCATCGACTTGATCGGGATTTCCTGACGGAAGCTGTAGTATTTCTTAAGGAGTTGGTTCGCCGGCTCCTTGCATCAACGCCAGGAGTTCTTGTCTTCTACTGCCTTGATCACCGGGGCCTCCCGCGGCATTGGCGCCGCCACTGCCCTGCGCTTCGCTGCAGCCGGTTGGGATCTCCAGCTGGTCGCCCGCAATGCTGAGCAGCTGGAGGCTGTCGCTGCCGAATGCCGCGCCAAAGGCGTCACGGTGTCCGCCACCAGCGCTGATCTCAGCGATCCCACGGCCGTTCATGCCGCGATCGCTGATCTTCAGCAGCAGGGGGGCTGCCCTGGTGTTGTGATCAACAACGCCGGTGCTGCCCTGACGGCCCCTTTGGCTGATGTGCCTCTGGAGCAGTGGCAATGGCTGTTTCAGCTCAATGTCACCAGCGTTTTTCAGGTCTGCCAGGCGGTCCTGCCTGGGCTGCGCGCCCAGGGGGGTGGTCTGATCATCAACATCAGCAGCCACGCCGCACGCAATGCCTTTCCCACCTGGGGGGTGTACTGCACCACCAAGGCGGCTCTTGAGGCCTTCACCCGCTGTCTGGCAGAAGAAGAGCGCTCTCACGGGATCCGTGCCACCACCCTCACGTTGGGCTCGGTGGACACGCCCCTCTACGACACCCCAACGGTGCAGGCCGATTTCGATCGTTGTGCCATGCTCCCCGTTGCCCAGGTTGCCGACACCCTGCTGCACATCGCGCAGCAGCCCCGCCAGCTCCTGCTGGAAGACCTCACCCTCATGCCCGCTGCCGGCGCGCTCTGAGTTTCATGACTTCACTCGACGACCTCAGCCCCGCCACCGCCGCAGAGGCCAGCGCCTCTCCGGTGCTGAACGGCTCCAGCCTCGGCCGCATCACTTCCAATGGCAGTGCAGCCCGCAGCATCAGCAGTGTGATCCGAGCGCGCCTGGAGGCGGCCTCAGTGCCCTACTTGGCCAATGACAACGTGGCCGAACACCTGCTCGATGGCGAGCTGGATCTGCTGCAAAAGGAGGTGGCCGATCGCGTTCGTGATCTGCTCCGCTCGCTTCTGATCGACATCGATCGCGATCACAACACCGAGGAGACAGCTGAGCGGGTCGCCAAGATGTACTTGCATGAGGTGTTCAAGGGCCGCTATCACAGCCAGCCCAAGATCGCCAGCTTCCCCAACGTCAAGCAGCTCGATGAGATCTACACAGTGGGTCCCATCAGCGTGCGCTCCGCCTGCTCCCACCACCTGGTGCCCATCCTTGGCAACTGCTGGATCGGCATCAAGCCGGGTGACCGTGTCATCGGTTTGAGCAAGTTCGCCCGTGTCGCTGACTGGGTGTTCTCGCGTCCCCACATCCAGGAGGAAGCGGTCATGATCCTGGCGGATGAGATTGAGCGTCTTTGCGAGCCCCAGGGTCTGGCCATCCTGATTAAGGCCCAGCACTACTGCATGAAGTGGCGCGGCGTGAAAGAGCCCCAAACCAGCATGGTGAATTCCGTCGTCCGCGGTGACTTCCGCATCGATCCCAACCTCAAGGCCGAGTTCTTCGAGCTGGTGAAACAGCAGGAGTCCGTGCTGGGCTGAGCCTTCAGCGCTTCTGCACCGGTCCGATGGCCGGTGATGCCACCCGTCGGTGCCCCTCTGGTGTGACCACGATGGCCACCGCCATCAATTCCAGTCCGACATCGCGCTCTGCTGGCGTGTAGGTCACGCTCTGGCGCTCCGCGATCAGCACCCAGCCATCGGCACTGGATCGATACCAATGCACGGCGCTGGGCGCCAGTGGCGCCTCGCTGGCGTTGCGCCACTGGGCCCGAATCAACGCTCCCTCCAGGGCTTGGCCCTGCAGCACCAGCGAGCCGAGCCTGTTGATGCTGGATTGGATGCGATCCGCTTGCTGGATCGACGCATCGGTCTGCTGCTTGAGCACCTTGATCTGCTGTTGCGGGGTGAGGTGATTCATCCCCGGGACGCACTCAAGCTGGCCGCCGATCAGTTGGCAGCCGAACAGCATGCCCTGGGCCAGCAGGGGCGCCATCGAGAACGGCAGAGGCATGGCAGGGCGGTTGCTATTCGGATTCTGATTCGCTCAGCCGTGCAGCGCCGCAACAAGACGGGCCACCGCCGCAAGATCCTTGTCCCCAGGCCCATGCTCCACCGAGCTGGAGGCATCCAGGCCCAAGGGCGCTACGCCGGCCCGGGCCAGCTCATCAAGAACTTCCCTGGCATTGTCTGGGCCGATCCCGCCGGCCAGCCACCACGGCACATCCGGTGAGAAGCGCTGCAGCCACTCCAGCGGCAGCCTCTCGCCGGTACCTCCATGCTGGGTGGCATTCCAGGCATCCAGCAGCAGTGCATCGACGCAGCCGCTGTAGCGCGATGCCAGCTCAAGATCCTCAGGCCCACGGATGCGCAAGGCCTTCCAGATCGCCACATCAAGCTGCTGCCGCAGTTGCAGGCAGCGCTCGGGGCTTTCTTCTCCATGCAGCTGCAGCACCTGATGACCGCAGCTCGGCTCCAGCTGATCGCGCTGGTCTTCGCCTGGGTTCACCAGCACCAGAACGCGCTGCACGGTCGGATCGCTCGCGGCAACGGCTTGCCAGAGGGATGGGCGCTGCGGCGGCGGCAGGAACCGAGCTGAGCGCTCCACGGCAATGACGCCGATGGCGCTGACGCCTAACCCTGCAACCGCGCTGGCCTGCTCCGGCTGGGTCAGACCGCAGATTTTGAGCTGTGCTCCCATGCTGGCGTTTCTAGGATGGGCTGAGATCAGTGGGGGCAGGAAGTGAGCAACGCCCCAAGTGGCCAGGGTTGGCGGGTCTTCAAACTGGCGGGAATTCCGCTGTACATCCATCCCAGTTGGCTGTTTGTACTGCTGCTGACCACGGTGTTGTTTCAGCGGCAGCTCGAGGGCAACGTGCTCCTCGGTCTGCTGACAGCCCTGTTGCTGTTTTTCTCGGTCGTCCTGCATGAACTGGGTCACTCGTTGATGTCCCAGCGCGTGGGAGTCAAGGTGCGCAGCATCACCCTGTTCATGCTCGGTGGTGTGGCGACGATGGAACGTGATCCCGCCACACCCGTTGGCGCCTTGCTGGTTGCCGCTGCAGGCCCAGCGGTCAGTGCTCTGTTGGCCATTGGTCTCGGTCTTGCCGTCCATCCCCTCGGCCAGCTCCAGCCTCAGCTGGGGCAGATGGTGTTCTTTCTGGCCAGCCTGAATGCCTTTTTGGCCCTGTTCAACCTGCTGCCCGGTTTGCCACTCGATGGTGGTCAGATTCTCAAAGCTCTGGTGTGGAGATCCAGCGGCAGTCGCGAAAAAGGGGTGCGCATCGCCACCCGCAGTGGTCAGGTGCTGGCATGGCTTGCCATCGTTTTTGGCATTTACGCCTTTCTGCAGACCGGCTCATTTGGAGGCCTTTGGCTGGTGCTGATCGGTTGGTTCTTTCTGGGCTCCTCCCGCAACCAACTGCAATTGCTGGCGCTGCAACGGGCCCTGCAGCATCTGCAGGTGCGTGATGCGGTCAGTCGCCGGCTGCGGGTGCTGGAGCCCACAGCCTCCTTGCGGCAGCTCAGTCAGATGCGTCTTTCCAGCGATGAACCCCGTCCCGATTGGGTCCTGCTCTGTCAGGGGGGACGCTGGAAAGGGTTTGTCGATGACGGTGCCCTCAAGCAGGTGCCCGTGCAGCGCTGGGATGTTGAAACCGTTGCGGAGCACCAGCGCCCCTTGAACGATCTGCCCGCCATCAAGGAGACCGCTCCGTTGTGGCAGGCCGTGCTGAGCCTGGAAGAAGCTCCGCAGGCGCGTTTGCTGGTGCTCAATCCAGCCGGCCTGCCCGTCGGCACGCTTGAGCGGCCTGAGCTCTCAGAAGCCGTGATGGGGCGCTTGTCGGTGCGCTTGCCCCAGTCCTTGCTTGAGCAGGCGCGGCGCCAAGGCGCTTATCCGCTGGGGCTGTCGCTGGGGCCCATCGCCGAGACCGTCGCCGCATTGCCTGAGGTGCGCGCCGCCGCCGGCGGCCAGGGGTCTGGCCACGCCAACTGATCAGGCGAGCAGCCGAACAACCAGCGCTTGGCCTCGAGCAGCAATTGCTGCTCGAGCATCACGCCGCTGCCCTGGGCCAGAGGTGGTGGTGGAGCTTCCTCAAACAGGGCTTTCCATAGCGCTGGATCAGGATCCAGTTGGATCGAGCCGTGCTGCAGCAGCTGCCCTCGGCGCCAGAGCTGGGCGCTGCCGATGCGTTTGCGGCCGCTGCGGTCCACCAGATCCGCGGCGGTGGCACTGGCAAAGCAGTGGCGCTCCTGCCGGCGCTGGGGCTCTTCTCCAGCGCGCAGCACCGCGCCGAGACGCTCAAAACCGCACTGCAGCCAGTGGTTCAGATCCAGGTAGGCCCTCCGGCCACCGCGCGGTGGCTGGGCCAGAGCAACGGCATAGCAAAGGTCACCGCCGTGCAGCACTGCCGCACCGCCGCTGGGGCGCCGCACCATCGGTAAATCCGCTGTCGCAGCCCGATCAGGAGCGCTCTGGTGATGGCCAAGGGAGAGTGTCGGCTCGCTCCAGCGGTAGAAGCGCAACAAGGCCATAGGGGTCTCCCCAGCGGGCCGGGCGAGTTGGTCGAGCATCCAACGGTCACGCTGCATTTGCTCCTCGCCGCCGGCTTGCAGGCTGGGCAGCACACCCCACCGCTGGCCAGACATCAACGAAGCTGGTGCCGATATCAGATCCCCTTGATGCTCCAGCTGTTCGTGCTGCTGCCTCTCGGCATCCTCGCCGGTCTGCTCTCCGGCCTGCTGGGGATCGGCGGTGGACTGATCTTTTCACCGCTGCTGCTTGCCATCGGCCTGCCGCCCCATCAAGCCCTTGCCACCAGCACCTTGGCCATCGTGCTCACCACCGCCGGTGGGGCCTGGGCCCACTGGCGTCAGGGGCGCTTGCCCCTGCAGCCGAGCCTTGCGATTGGTCTGACGGCTTTGATCAGTGCGCCGCTCTTTGGTGGTTTGGGCCGCCTGCTCTCAGGCTGGGAGCTGCTGGCCCTGCAAGGCTCGATGTACGCAGTCGTGGCCTTCAGCATCAGGCCTCGGCAGCAGGGGGAAGCGGCTGAGGAGCTGGTGCCTCCGATCCCTTTGACCGCCCTGGTGCTGTTAGGGGCACTGGCCGGCCTCTTTGGTGGCCTGCTGGGCCTGGGCGGCGGCCTGGTGATGGTCCCGTTGATGGTGGGGCTGCTGCAGCTGCCGATTCATCTGGCCATTCGCCTCAGCACGGTGGCGGTGTTTCTCGCCTCCATCGGCGCCGGCACCCTGTTCCTTGTCGAGGGGCGCGGTCTGCTGCTGCCGGCGGTGCTGTTGGGCAGCTTGGCATCGGTCTCGGCCCGTTGGGCGGCCTCGCGATTGCAGGCCATCAGCCCGCGCAAACTGGCCTGGTTGCTGCGTCTTCTCGCCCTGGCCCTGGCAGTGGACAGCAGCCGACGGGCGCTCACGTTGTTGTTGCAAAGCTGATCCCCGTTGCTTCAAGCGACGGGCCAGAAACCAGGCTCGACACTGAAGCCCAGCACCGCGGCCATCTGCGCCAGGCGCCCGCGCAACTGGAGCTGATGCTGCTGGCCCCAGTCATCCAGCACAAAGAGCCGGTGGCTGATCCAGAGGCTGAGGGCATCGTCGTCAAAGCGCAGCCCCTCACTGCGGCTGAAGCGATGCGGCACCACCATGGCCACATGGCGGGCCAGCTGTCCGCTGCTGCGCTGCAACACCAGCGGCAGCCAGGGGTAGCAGGCATCGGCCCGCAGACTCCAGAGGCGGCATTCACTCACCTCACTGAGTTCGCGGGGGTCATCCGCTGCCCTGGGCCAGTCCAGCTGCAGCTCGAGGCGATCCTCCAGCTGCAGCAGCCCGCTGGGCTCCGCTGCCGCCATCCCCGTCAAGGGGGCCAGATCCAGGCTGCGGATCTGGTCAGCACTGATCTTGATCAGCAAGGCATCGCTCATGGTTCGCGGCGGGCCACCCGCTGGCTGACGTTGACCGCATGGTCGGCCATCCTCTCGATGCAGCGCAGCACCAGCACGATCAGCAGTTGGTGTTCCTGCGACTCGGGGGCCTCATCGCCAATGTCGCGCAGCTGCTCCACCAGGCGCTCGTAGTCGCGATCCACCAAATCATCGAGGGCCTGGAGCTTCTCCCCGGCGCTGCTGTCCTCTTCGCTGACGCAGTCCAAAGCCAGGGCCAGGAGGGATCGACAGCGATCCAGCATGGTCAGCACCGCATCGCGCTGACTGACCGGCTGGGCTGGAAGCAGCTGCTCCCCAAGGCTGGCGAGCTCTTTGCAGTAGTCCCCGAACCGCTCGAGATCGCGCAGGCAGTGCAGGTAACTGAGCACTTCCCGCACCTCGCCTGAACTGAGCATCCGCTCGGTGAGCAGAACGGCACAGCGCTCCTCCAGCTGGCGGTAGAGGAGGTCAATGCGGTCGTCACCTCGGCGGATCTGAGGGGCGGCCTCCATGTCGGGGACGGCCAGCACGGCCCTGGCGAGCACCGCGGATTCCTCCACCATCGAGCCCAGCAGCAGCAGCTGCTGTTTGAGATGGCTGATGGGATCCTGATCGGCCTCCAGGCCGCGGCGGTCCCCAGCTAGACGGCGCCAGGCGGTGAGCAGCACAGGCATTGATCCACTGGCTACACGCTACGAAGCATCAGCCATCAAGACCTGTGACAGCCGAGCGCCAGGGGGAAGAGAGCAGAGAAAATGGGCAGTGTTGCTTTGGCTCATCCATGTCCCAAACCGAGATCTTCATTGCTCTGGTGGTGGCTGCCCACGCAGCGGTTCTCGCCCTGCGCCTGAGCATCAGCCTGTATCGCGCCTGATCTCATTCCGCCTTGGCAGTGGCGGTGACGTGCGCTACAAGCGGATGTCATCGTGCTCCGCAGTGCGCCAGGTCTCCCGTCCACCAGCGCGTTCCGCGGCCGCCCATCCGGCTTCCCTGCGCCGGCAGGGTTCCCATCTCCGCCCTCTGGCACCGGACACGACGCCCGTCGTGCTCGCCTCATCTGGCGCTATCGCCCGTGAGGAGATGGTCTTTGCAGGCCTGGGCCTTGCGCTGAAGACCGTGGGTTTCCTGCTGGCCCTGATCACCCTCACCAAGCTCGCCTTAGCCCATCAGCAACGGCTCGAGCGCCATGGCGAGATCAAGGCGGTCCTGCAGCTCCAGCTCGATCGTCTTGATCGCCAGAAGCATGAGCTCGACCGTCTCTTCTCCAGCGACGGTCATCAAACCCTGTTCCGTCGTGAGGAGCAGTGGATCGCTCCGAACCGCCGCCGCATCATCTGGCTGCCGCCAGAGACCACGTCCCCTTCAATCCAGTAGTCCGTCCCATGACCAGTGCCACCACTTCCGCTGCGGATCGGCTGGCCATCGTCACCGGCGCAAGCTCCGGGGTTGGCCTGTGGTGCACCAAGTCCCTGATCGATCGCGGCTGGACCGTGGTCATGGCGTGCCGTGATGTGGCCAAAGCCCAGCGGGCTCTCGATGAACTGGCGCTGAACCCAGCGGCGGCGCCGATCATCCTTCCGCTTGATCTGGCGGACCTCGATTCGGTCAGGGCCTTTGTGGCTGCCTTTCGTGGCTTGGGCCGGCCCTTGAGCGCCCTGGTCATCAATGCTGCGGTCTACAAGCCCCTGCTGAAGGAACCGGAACGCAGCGCCCAGGGCTATGAACTTTCGATGGCCACCAATCACCTGGGCCATTTCCTGTTGGCCAGGCTGCTGCTGGAGGATCTGCAGGCGTCACCCCATCAGGACAAGCGCCTGATCACCCTGGGCACGGTGACCGCCAATTCCAAGGAGCTGGGCGGCAAGATTCCCATCCCAGCCCCTGCTGACCTTGGTGATCTCTCCGGCTTTGCCGCAGGGTTCCAGACCCCCATCTCCATGGCCAATGGCAAGCCCTTCAAGCCAGGTAAGGCCTACAAGGACAGCAAGCTGTGCAACATGATTACCAGCCTGGAGCTGCACCGACGCTTCCATCACGCCACAGGCATCTGCTTCAGCTCGCTGTATCCAGGCTGTGTTGCCGATAGTCCGCTGTTTCGCAACAGCCTGCCGGCGTTCCAGCGGATCTTCCCCTGGTTCCAGAAAAACCTCACCGGTGGCTATGTCAGCCAGCCCCTCGCTGGTGAGCGGGTGGCCCAGGTGGTGGCCGATGCGGAGTTCATGGCCTCAGGGGCGCATTGGAGCTGGGGCAATCGTCAGCGCAAGGACGGGCAGGAGTTTCAGCAGGAACTCTCCGATAAAGCCACCGATCCGGCCACGGCGCTGCGGATGTGGGAGCTCTCCAGCCAATTGGTCGGCCTGCCGGCCTGAGCTCACTCCTGCGGCAGGGCGGCCAGGGACTCCTTGCTGCCCATCACCACGAGCCGTTCGCCTTCCTGCAGCACCTGTGAGCCAGGCGGGTTCACTGTGAAGGAGTGCTGGGGACCAGCGGCCAGCACCGTGACGTGATGGTTGCGGCGCAGGTTGAGCTGCCGCAGCGACTGGCCGGCGAAGGTGGAGGGCACCAGGATTTCTTCGATGCTGTGTTCGGCGTCCAGCTCCAGCCGTTCGAGCAGGTTGGGTCGCACCAACTCCTCCCCAAGGCGCTGACCCTGCATCTTGAGGGGATAGACGACGCGATCGGCACCGACGCGTTGCAGCATCTTCATGTGGATGTCGCTGGTGGCACGGGCAATCACCTGTTTGACTCGGCTCCCGGGTGCGTCCTTGGCGATCAAAGTGGCGGTGATGCTGGCCTCGATGGACCCAGCGATGGCCACAACAACGGTGTCCACCTGCAACACGCCTGCTTCCCGCATCGCCTCCTCATCGGTGCAGTCCACCAGTCGGGCTTCGATGGAGGGCTCAAGTTGCCGCAAATCATCAATGGCCCGCTCGTTGTCATCGAGGGCCAGCACTTCCGCTCCCCAGCGGACCAACTCTTCACAGACCGCCACCCCAAAGCGACCCAGGCCGATCACGGCATAGCCATCAGCTGTGCCGCGGCGTTTGCTCTGCGGTGCCCAGATCGAGGTGTAGGAGGGGAACTGGCCCATGGTGAGGCGCTCGCTTTAGAGAATGATCTCCTCTTTGGGGTAGCGCACGCGACTCGGGGGGCGGCGGCCAAAGAGGGCGGACAACAACAACAGGATGCCGAGTCGCCCGACAAACATGCCCACCAGCAGTACCAATTGCCCCCAGCGGTCCAGCCGTGCGGTGATCCCGAGATCAAAACCCACCGATGCAAAGGCCGACACGCAGGTGAACAACTTCTCGAGAAACGTGAAGCGCTCCTCACCCAGCAGGCCGACGCCGGTCTGCCCCAGCCCAAGCAGCAGGGTCATCAGCACAACCACCCCGGCGGAAGCCAGGGTGATCCCAACGGCCCGCAGCACCTGCTTGCCGGGAATGCGGCGGCGATTGATCACCACCTCATTGCGGTCCTCCAGGGTCGAGCGCGTGGTGCAGAGCAACACCGCAAAGGTGGTGGTCTTGATGCCGCCTCCGGTGCCGCCGGGGCTGGCGCCGACGAACATCAACAGAATCAGCAGAAACAGCCCTGCATGGGAGACCGTCTCCTGGGAGAGCGGCACGGAGACAAAGCCTGCCGTGCGCGCCGAAATCACCTGAAACATGCTCAGACCGGCTTTGCGTAGCAGTGGCAGATCTGCCATCACGCCGTTGGGCGCGAGCCGCTCGGTGAAGAGCAGCAGCAGGGTGCCCGTCACCACCAGCAGGGCGCTGCTGCGCAGCACAATGCGGCTATGCAGGCTGAGCCCCCGCCAGTGCTGGGGCCCGCGCCGATTGGTCCAGAGGTCCTGCAGCACCCGCCAGCCGATGCCACCGGCCAGCACCAGCGCGGCGATGACGCCGCAGACCACAACGTTGTCCTGGTAACTGAGCAGGCTGTCGGACCAGAGGCTGAACCCCGCGTTGTTGAAGGCACTGATGCTGTGAAACATCGCCGCCCAGAGTCGTTCGCCCCGGTTGCTGATGTCTCGGAAGCCAAAGCTGTAGAGCAGCACCGTGCCGATCAGCATCAACGCGGTGGCCGAGGCCAGGATCGCCTGGAACGTCGAGCCGATCCCACCGACGCCGAATTCATCGAGTGTGCGTCCCTGGTCGATGCGTTGGCGCAATCCCGAGCGCCCCTGCACAAACCCCTGCAAAAAGGTGCTGATGGCCATCAGTCCAAGGCCGCCGGTGATGATCAGCGCCGCCAGCACCATCTGACCGAACAAGGTGAGCTCGCTGCCCACATCGATGATCGACAGCCCGGTCACCGTGATGGCGGAGGTGGCGGTGAACAGGGCCTCCCACAGATCCACGCTGGGGCGTGAGCACAGCGGTGTCGCCAGCAGCAGGGTGCCGCTGACGATCACCAGCAGACCGCTGATGACCGTGAACTGAGGGACAGTCAACTGGCGCTGCCAGCCCTTCATTGCAGTTCGAACAGCAGGAGATCGGCGCCGGCGGCGGCCACCAGTTCGCGAATCTCACCTGTGCTGAAGCCCACGCCATCACCGCGCTGCAGCAGCTGATCATCCATCGCCACCGCCCCATCCACCAGTTGCAGCCAGCCCAGGCCGTTGAAGCCCATGGGCAGGCTCAGTCGATCGCCCATCTCAGGCCGGGCCCGCCACAGCCGCACCTGCTGCTGCAGCGCCATGGCCCCATCCAGGCGTTGCGGATCCAACAGCGGTGTCCAGCCAGGACCGACGCTGAAGGCCTTCTGCTCATAGGCCGGCTCACCACCGGCGCGCTGGGGTGTGACCCAAATCTGCAGCAGTCGGCATGGGTTGGTGCTGTGATTCATCTCGCTGTGGACCACGCCGCTCCCGGCACTCATGCGTTGCACCTCGCCGGCTTGGATCACCGCCCGGTTGCCCATGGAGTCCTCGTGGGTGAGCTCCCCGTCCAGCATCACCGTGACGATCTCCATGTCGTGATGGGGGTGCATGCCGAAGCCCTGCCCTGGAGCGATGGTGTCGTCATTGATCACTCGCAGCGGCCCGTGGCCGGTCCAGTCGGGGTCGTAGTGGCTGGCGAAGCTGAAGCTGTGCCAGCTCTCGAGCCAGGGCAGACGGCTTTGAAACCGCTCGGAGGCAGGCCGCAGCCTCAGGCTCTGGGGTGCAATCGAAGGGTGCTGCATGACCGGGCTCAGAGCTGGAGAGGGGCGCATTGCAGCAGCCGTTTGAGCAGATCCTGAATGGAGTCGTCCTTGGCTGGTTTGGCGTGGTTGGAGAGAAGCTGACGCCCCACCACCTGGGCGCCGAGGTGGGTGAGTTGGATGCGCAGGGAAAGCAGCAGCTCCATGCCTCCTCCGCCGGAGAAGGTGGCCATGGCCACGGGGCGACCGTTGAACAGTGCCCTGAAGTCTTCCCCCTGCACCGATAACCAGGCCACGGCGTTGGTGAACACCGGTGGAATCGATCCGTTGTATTCCGGCGCGCAGATCACCCAGCGCTGCGCTGCCATCAGGCGGTTCTGAAGGGGTGCCAGGGCCGCTGGGTTGCCATTTTTCTCCGCTTTGGGCCGGTAGAGCGGCAGGTCAATGGTGGTCAGATCGAGAAGGTCAGTGCTGGACCCCAGCTGGCGCGCAGCACCGGCAAACCGTTCAGCCAGTTTGAGATTCTCACCATTGCTCGCCGCGATGACCAGCACGTCGACGGCCGTGGGGCTGTTCATCGTTGAAAGGGTTGAGGACGTTGCGCTCATTCTCTGCAACCGGGCGCGTCCCCACAAGACGGCACATCAAAGTGAGTTGGTGACGTGTCGGTAACCCATGACTGAGCCAGGCGGATTCACGAGTACCCACGAGCACAGCCATTGTCGCGCCGAGCTGGCGATGCGGGTCATCCAGGGACGCTGGAAGCTCCACATCCTGCGGGAGCTGCTGGAGGGCACTCGCCGGTTTTCAGAGTTGCAACGTGCCCTTGAAAGCGTCAGTCAGAAGGTTCTGACTGCTCAGCTGCGTGAGTTGGAAAGAGATGGGGTTGTGATGCGAACGGTCCATCCGGAGGTTCCCCCCAGGGTGGAATACGGCCTCACGGTCCTTGGTCAGGAGCTCCTGCCCGTGCTGGATGGACTCCATGCCTTTGGCGAGCGGCTCTAGGCGGGCCCATTCACCAAGCTGATCCAGTCCTGCTGCAGGCTCATGGGGATGGGCAGTGGCCGGTAGTCACGGGCGTCGGGTTCTCCATGGCGCTGCACGGCATTCACCATCAAGGCCGGTGATGCACCGCGATTGATGGCGCCATGGGGAATCCCCGGGGGAATGCGCACCCAGCAGGCGTTCTCCACGCGCATGGCAATGGTGTGCAGCTGTTTGTTGTGCAGTACCACCAGATCCACCGCCCCTTGAAGCAGCAGGAGCTGATCGGTTTGCTTGCGGTGGCAGAACAGTTCGTGGGCAGGGGTGGTGCCCACCGTGGCGATCAGGGTTTCGTCACTGGGTTGGGGGGATGAAAACAGGGTGGAACCAGCCTGGCTGGAGTTCAACGGCAGGAATTCAACCCGCGCTGGCGAATGCATCGGGGTCAATAAAAGTACCCCGATCGTGCCGTTGGCTTTGTTGGGTTGTTGTGTTGAAACTTACGAATTGCGTCGGCTGCTGTGGGCGGTTCCTAACCGATCAAGCGGCTTAGTCAAACCCCAATAGATCAAAGATCTCACGATCTTTGAGTGACTCAGCTTCCAAGGGCTCCACATTCTCGAGCATGTTTTGTGCCAGCTTCAGGTATTCGCTTTGCACGGCTTGCACCCCCTCATCATTGGGGTCCATTTCGAAGATCGTGCATTTCTTCAGGCGTGAGCGCCGAATGGCATCCACGTCCTTGAAGTGAGCCATGGTGCGTAGGCCCGTGCGTTCGTTGAACTTGTCGATTTGATCGGTGTCCGCCGAGCGGTTGGCAACAACACCACCCAGTCGCACCTTGTAGTTTTTGGCCTTGGCCTGGATCGCCTGAACGATCCGGTTCATCGCAAAGATCGAATCGAAATCGTTGGCGGTGACTATGAGGCAGTAATTGGCGTGCTGCAGGGGCGCAGCAAAGCCGCCGCAGACCACATCCCCGAGCACATCGAAGATCACCACATCGGTGTCTTCCAGCAGGTGATGCTCCTTCAGCAGTTTGACCGTCTGTCCGGTGACATACCCCCCGCAGCCCGTGCCTGCTGGTGGACCACCGCTTTCGACACACTGCACACCGTTAAAGCCGGTGAAGACGAAATCTTCCGGACGAAGCTCCTCACTGTGGAAGTCCACTTCTTCAAGGATGTCGATCACCGTCGGCACCATCTTGTGGGTCAGGGTGAAGGTGCTGTCGTGCTTGGGGTCGCAGCCGATCTGCAGCACCCGTTTGCCCAGCTTGGAGAATGCTGCTGAGAGGTTCGATGAGGTGGTGGATTTGCCGATGCCGCCCTTGCCGTAGACCGCAATCACCAGCGCCCCTTCTTCGATTCTCGTTGCGTCGTCCTGGTGCACCTGCACACTGCCCTCACCGTCTTCACGGCGGGAGGTGGGTGGCGTCAGTGTGGTGGTCATGGTGAAAACCGTTCAGAGATGGACAACGCAGGGCAGCCCACTCCAGCCAACTGCAGCTGGAGCAGATTAAAA
The DNA here is from genome assembly GCA_913049535.1 of uncultured Synechococcus sp. Classification (GTDB taxonomy): domain Bacteria; phylum Cyanobacteriota; class Cyanobacteriia; order PCC-6307; family Cyanobiaceae; genus RCC307. The sequence goes on along the minus strand of CAJWYF010000006.1, from coordinate 7,207 downwards.
ACTCCTGCGGCTTAAAAGTTGATACCGCTTAACTGAGATAAAGCTCACCTTGAGAAGTGAGCTTTGGCTTCGTAGAGCACTTCATCGGTAATGGCATGGATGCCCCGTTCCTGGGCATAGGTTTCGGTGTTCCGTTTCACCTTGCCGCGCACAAAAAAGGGAATCCGCCCCAGCTCAGCGCGGCCGGAATCCGTCCAGCTGAGCACCTCCGCCTCGGCAATCCCTGAGGCCGCGGCTGCCGCTTCGATGGCTTCGTTGGTGTCTGTTGGCGCAGGGGGTTTCTCACCTTTGTGGCTCATGTGCCCTTCCACGAACTCAAAGTCGTGACGGAACATCCCGATCAGATGCTCCTCAAGGCCCATCATCAACGGATGCACCCAGCTGTCGAAGATCACATTGGCCCCCTCCCATCCCATCTGCGGTGCATACCGGGCGGGCACGTCCTGAACGTGCAGCGGCGCTGAAATCACCGCACAGGGGATGCCGAGGCGTTTGGCGCTGTGGCGTTCCATCTGGGTGCCCAGCACCAATTCCGGTGCCGCCGCCGCCATGGCCGCTTCCACTTCGAGGTAGTTGTCGCTGATCAAGGCCTCCAGGCCGAGCTCCTGGGCTGCAGCACGCACGGCCCGGGCCTGCTCGCGGCTGTAGCTGCCCAGTCCCACCACCTTGAAACCCAGTTCGGCGCTGGCGATGCGCGCCGCGGCGATGGCGTGGGTTGCATCCGCAAAGATGAACACCCGTTTGCCCGTCAGATAGGTCGAATCCACCGATCGCGAGTACCAGGGCATGCGGCTGGCATCAGCAACCTCGGGGATCGCATCAAGCTGGAGCACCTGCTGCAATTCCTGGCGGAAGCGCTGGGTGGCGGCGATGCCGATGGGAACGCTGGTCACCATGGCCATGCCGAACTGGCGCTCCAGCCAGCGGCAGCTGCTTTCGGCCACCTCTGGGTAGAGGCAGACATTGGCGTCAGCTTCAGGGATGCGCAGCAGATCTGCTGGTGTGGCGCCCAGAGGGGCCACCACATGGGTGTCGATGCCTAGCTCCTCAAGCAGCAGCCGGACTTCGCGGATGTCATCGCGGCAGCGGAAGCCCAGCAGGCTGGGCCCCAACAGGTTCACCCGCGGACGCCGTCCCTCCTGGCGCCAGCGCGCTGGGTCCGCTTTGCTGCTGCCGGCCTCTGGCATCTGGTGCTTGAGAAGGCCGCGGATCAGTTGATACAGGGTCTCAGCAGCACCCCAGTTCTCCTTTTTGGAGTACGCGGGCAGCTCCAGGTTCACCACCGGTAGTTCCAGTCCCATGCCCTGGGCCAGGGCCCCGGGTTGATCCTGGATCAGCTCAGCGGTGCAACTTTCCCCCACCAGCAGGGCCTGGGGCTGGAAGCGATCAACGGCATCAGCAATCGAGCGTTTCACCAGTTCGGCGGTGTCCCCGCCAAGGTCGCGCGCCTGGAAGGTGGTGTAGGTGACCGGAGGGCGTTGGTCGCGCCGCTCGATCATCGTGAACAGCAGATCGGCGTACGTGTCACCTTGCGGCGCGTGCAGCACGTAGTGCACCCCCTCCATGGATGCGGCGATGCGCATGGCCCCGACGTGGGGAGGGCCTTCATAGGTCCAGAGCGTCAGTTCCATCGGCTTAAGCGAATGCGAGGGCGGTGCGGCGCCGCAGGGGCCGCGCGAACAGTTCGGCCAGATCACCGGCCTGATCGCAGCCATGGATGGGGCTGAAGACCAATTCGATGGACCACTTGGTGGCAATCCCCTCGGCTTCAAGGGGGTTGGCTAACCCCATGCCGCAGACCACCAGATCAGGCCGGCTTGCTCGGACACGCTCGAGTTGCTGCTCCACGTGCTGGCCTTCACTGAGCTGCAGATCAGCGGGCAGCAGGGCCAGCTCCTGCTCCTGCAGCTGGCGATCCAGGTAGGGCGTCCCCACCTCCACCAGCTCCATGCCGCACTCGCGATGCAGGAAGCGGCCCAATGCCAGCTCCATCTGGGAATCGGGCAGAAGGAAGAGTCGCTTTCCTTCCAGTTCGCGGCGATGCGGTTCCACGGCCGCTCGGCCGCGTTCGGCAAGGGGATTGAGGATCGAGGCGCAGTGCAGCGGTGTGACGCCGAATGCGGCGGCGGCGGCTTCAAACCAGCGGCGGCTGCCTTCCACACCAAGGGGGTAGGGACTGCTGAGCAGTTCTGCGCCGCGGGCTTGCAACGCCCGGGCGGTGGTTCCAAGAAAGGGCTGCGTCAGCAGCACTTTGGTGTTGGCGCCAACGGCAGGCAGCTCCGTGGAGCGGCGCGGCGGCAAGCTGGCCACAGGGCCGATGCCGAGTCGTTCGAACAGGGTCAAAAAGCGTTCTTCCACCCCATCGGCGAGGGTTCCAACCAGCAACAGCTGGGGCGCTTCTGTGGCGGGCAGCAGGGGGACCAGGGCGCTCAGGGCGTTGTCCTCCCCCTGGGTGAAGGTGGTTTCGATTCCGCTGCCGCTGTAGTTGACGACGCGCACGCGGCCCTGCAGCTGGTTGTTGAGGCGCTCAGCAGCCTTGGCCAGATCCAGCTTGATCACCTCACTGGGGCACGAGCCCACAAGAAAGAGCGTGCGGATCTCCGGGCGGCGGCCCAGCAGATCAGTCACCACACGATCGAGTTCCTCGTTGGCATCCGCCATCCCGGCCAGATCCCTTTCCCCAAGAATCGCTGTGCCAAAGCGGGGCTCGGCAAAGATCATCACCCCGGCAGCGCTCTGAATCAGATGGGCGCAGGTGCGTGATCCCACCACCAGGAAAAAGGCATCCGGCATGCGCCGGTGCAACCAGACGATCGAGGTGAGTCCGCAGAACACCTCGCGCTGACCGCTCTCTTTGAGAATCTCCAACGCCGCCGTGCAACAACCTTCTGTACTAGGCGCAGTTCCCGCTTGGTGGCCACACGGGCGCTGTTTCCTTCCGGATCAGAGGCGGCGGCGGAATGCATCGCCGTAACCGCGGTCGCTGGACTCACCACTGCGGTTGAGCTTCCAGACATTGCGGCTGATGCGGCGTGCCACCACCCCACCGCGTTCAACCACGGGTGTGCCGGGTCGAGCCCCCAGCAGTGCAGCGACCTCCGCCGTGCTTAAGGGTGCACCCGTGCGGATGGCCAGGTCCGTGAGCTCCAAGCGCTGACGCAGGGACTGCAAATCAACGCAGCCTTCTGCCGCTTCACTGGCAATGGTGGTGAAATCAGCTCCTTCAGGGTCGCCCAGGCGCTGCATCAGCCCGAGGCCAACAAAGGCCAGCGCCTGCTCAGGCTTGACCCCATCGGCCATGGCCTGGTTGATCCAGGCGGTGTAGGCACCACTGGCTTCCGTCGGGGCGATGGGCTGAGCTTCGGAGGCATGCCCGTTGGCCTTGGCCATGGTGGTGCAGCGGTTGGCCGGAAGGTACCGGCTCATTGCGCTGGTGCAAGGGGCGCTCAGCTGCGCCGTAACCAATCTGGAGCTCCGCGGAACCAGTCACCAAGATCGTCGTTGCGCTCTTGCTGCAGGGAACGGTCGGGATCGACATCACCAAGGTCCAGACCATTGAGAAGTTGATCCACGCCACTGCTGGTGACCGGACGCTGCATGCGTCGCGCCCGCCTGAGCCAGCTGGCCACGGTGGCGTCATGGTCGGCGAATTTCTGCACGTAGATCCGCTCGCTGAGCGAGACAGGTTCGTTGTGGCCAATGCGGCGCAGGATGGCCTGCAGCTTCAGTCGGGTGCTTGGTGTGAGCATGCCCCTTGTCTGATTACTCCTGGTGATAGGGGCGATCAGGGGTTGTGCTGTATCGATTGGAACGAAAAGAATCAGCAACTTCTGCCGGTAGAGTCCCCCGACCCTTGGGACAGAAACCCCTGGCGGAGCGGGCAGACGATCGATCCATCCGGAACCGCCGGACAGGTTTGCGCCTGGCTGGATCCAGTGTTGCGATCACTGGCACCCGGGTGGACCCAGGTGCCAGTGGTCCCAGTTGCGTCACGGTAACCACCGACAGCGAGGGCCACCGACTGGCTGGACAAAGCAGTGACATCGGCACGATTGAGCTGCGGACCCATGTGTTCCTCGATTCGCTGCAGCCTCAGCTGGCGGCGTACATGGGCACGGTCTCTCAGGGGTTCCTTCCCATCCCCGGGGATGCCTGTCTCTGGTTGGAGGTGTCGCCAGGCATGGCGGTGCATCGCGTCACCGACATCGCCCTCAAAGCCAGCACGGTTCGCCTTGGCCAGATGGTCGTTGAGCGTGCTTTTGGTTCCTTAGCGCTTTATCACCGCGACCAAAGCACCGTGCTCCACTCGGGCCAGGTGGTGCTGGAGGCCATCGGCAGCACGGTGGAGCAACGCTCCCCTTGCAAGGTGACCTGGACCGAGATTATTCGGGCAATCACCCCTGATCATGCAGTGCTGATCAACCGGCAAAACCGCCGTGGTTCGATGATTCAGGCAGGGATGAGCATGTTCATCCTGGAAACCGAGCCGGCTGGATATGTGCTGATTGCTGCCAATGAAGCTGAGAAGGCATCGAACATCACCGTGGTGGATGTCAAAGCGGTGGGTGCCTTTGGTCGCCTTACCCTGGCCGGCCGCGAGGGAGATGTGGAGGAGGCCGCCGCTGCCGCCATGCGGGCGGTGGCCAGCATCAACCCCTGATCAGAACCGCAGCAGGCGTCGCATCTGGGCGGCAATCTGCCTGACAGCCTTGCCGCGGCTGCCCAGCTTGCTGCGTTGGTGTGAGGTCATCTCGGCGTAGGTGCAGCCCGCTTCCCGCACCCAGAAAATGCTGTCGTAGCCGCCGCCATGGCCTCTGGGCGTTGTGAGGATTTCGCCGCGGCAGATGCCCAGGGCCTCAAGCTGGATCGCTCCTGTGGGGTCGGCTACAGCGACAGCGCTGTTGAAACTTGCACTGCGATAAGGGGTGTCGCCGAGTTCCCGCAGCAACCGCTCGATCCGCTCGACATCGTTGGTGCCATAGCGAGCGGAGTAGAGGCCTGGGGCGCCGCCGAGGGCATCAACGGCGATTCCTGAATCATCAGCCAGTGCCCAGTGCCCCGTCAGCTGAGCCACGGCCTCTGCTTTTAAACGTGCATTTTCCAAATACGTGGCGCCGGTCTCCTCAATATCGGTGCCATCGGGCTGTTGCCGCACCTGCAGGGTGGTGGCATCGAGCATGGAGCGGATTTCAGCCACCTTGGCTGGGTTGCCGCTGGCGATGATCAGCAGATCCGGGCTGGGCTCCAAGGGACTGGCGATCACGAGGTCGCCCATTGTCGTCTCTGGAGTGAAAAGAGCGTCGCATCGTTCTCACCGTGCTGAGACTTTGTAACGATTGGTACTGAAATGATGAGTGCTCCTTATCAAACCCCCCGCGGACGCTGATTGGTCAGGGGTCCCAGACGTCTTGACGGATGCGCTCTTGTCAAAGCACTGTTAGCCGCGAACTTCCGCCTCTTTCAGGAGTTGGCAATGGCAAGCGAAACCATGGGCATTGCCCTCGGCATGATCGAAACCCGCGGTCTGGTGCCCGCGATTGAAGCGGCTGACGCCATGACCAAGGCAGCCGAAGTGCGCCTGATCGGTCGTGAATTCGTCGGCGGTGGCTATGTGACCGTGCTGGTGCGCGGCGAAACCGGTGCTGTGAACGCCGCTGTGCGCGCCGGCGCTGATGCTTGCGAGCGCGTGGGCGACGGCCTGGTGGCTGCCCACATCATTGCCCGCCCCCACCGCGAAGTTGAGCCTGCTCTGGGCGGCAGCAGCAACTTCCTGGGTTCCAAGGACTGAGATTCCAGCCATCCGTTGATCGGACGCTGATCTCATCCATTCATCTGAATCCATAGGAGTTATCCCCCATGAGCAAGAAGTACGACGCCGGGGTCAAGGAGTACAGGGACACGTACTGGACTCCTGATTACGTCCCCCTCGATTCCGACCTGCTGGCCTGCTTCAAGTGCACTGGCCAAGAAGGCGTGCCCAAGGAAGAGGTTGCCGCTGCTGTGGCTGCTGAATCCTCTACCGGTACCTGGTCCACCGTGTGGTCCGAGCTCCTCACCGACCTCGACTTCTACAAAGGCCGCTGCTACCGCATCGAAGACGTCCCTGGTGACAAGGAGTCGTTCTATGCCTTCATCGCCTACCCCCTCGACCTGTTCGAAGAGGGTTCCATCACCAACGTTCTGACCTCCCTGGTCGGCAACGTGTTCGGTTTCAAGGCCCTGCGCCACCTCCGTCTGGAAGACATCCGCTTCCCGATGGCGTTCATCAAGAGCTGCTACGGCCCGCCGAACGGCATCCAGGTCGAGCGCGACCGGATGAACAAGTACGGCCGTCCCCTGCTGGGTTGCACCATCAAGCCGAAGCTCGGCCTGAGCGGTAAGAACTACGGCCGTGTGGTCTATGAGTGCCTGCGCGGCGGTCTGGACTTCACCAAGGACGACGAGAACATCAACTCCCAGCCCTTCCAGCGTTGGCAGAACCGCTTCGAATTCGTTGCGGAAGCCATCAAGCTGTCCGAGCAGGAGACCGGCGAGCGCAAGGGTCACTACCTCAACGTGACCGCCAACACTCCCGAGGAGATGTATGAGCGCGCTGAGTTCGCCAAGGAACTCGGCATGCCGATCATCATGCACGACTTCATCACCGGTGGCTTCACGGCCAACACCGGTCTGTCGAAGTGGTGCCGCAAGAACGGCATGTTGCTGCACATCCACCGCGCCATGCACGCGGTGATCGACCGTCACCCCAAGCACGGCATTCACTTCCGTGTTCTGGCCAAGTGCCTGCGTCTCTCCGGTGGTGACCAGCTCCACACCGGCACCGTGGTGGGCAAGCTCGAGGGCGATCGTCAGACCACCCTGGGCTACATCGACCAGCTGCGTGAGTCCTTCGTTCCCGAAGACCGCACCCGCGGCAACTTCTTCGATCAGGACTGGGGCTCCATGCCCGGCGTCTTCGCTGTGGCTTCCGGCGGTATCCACGTGTGGCACATGCCCGCACTGGTGGCGATCTTCGGTGACGACTCCGTGCTCCAGTTCGGTGGTGGTACCCACGGTCACCCCTGGGGTTCCGCAGCTGGCGCCGCCGCCAACCGCGTGGCTCTTGAGGCCTGCGTCAAGGCCCGCAATGCCGGCCGCGAGATCGAGAAGGAAAGCCGCGACATCCTCATGGAAGCCGCGAAGCACAGCCCCGAGCTGGCCATCGCTC